>JAJPJG010000030.1 GCA_021324395.1 Spartobacteria bacterium
CATAGATTTGGTGGAGCTGACCGCCAGTTTGGAAGCGTGCTCCCCGAAGACGGCACGAATTGCCTTGGTTTCACAGGGGTCTCCGACGGGGGTGGAGGTGGCGTGGGCGTTGATGTAGTCGATTTCCTCCGCCGCAATGCCGCTGGCGGCGATGGCGTTTTGCATCGCGCGCGCCAGGCCTTCGCCATTTGGCTCGGGCGCCATCACGCTGTAGCCGTCGCTCGATTCGCCCCAGCCGAGCGCCTCGGCGTAGATGTGCGCGCCGCGGCGTTGGGCGTGTTCGAGTTCCTCGAGCACGAGCACCGTCGCGCCGCCGGTGACGACGAAGCCATCGCGTTTGCGGTCGAACGCGCAGGGGCGCACGCCCGGGTCGCCGCTGAGGGTGAGCGCGCGCGCGCCGGCAAAGGGAATGATGCTGAAATAATTGCAGTCCTCCGCGCCGGCGACGAAGACCACGTCCTGCCGTCCGAGCCGGATGTGATCGAACGCCGCGCCGAAGGCATGGCCGGACGAAGCGCAGGCGGTCGAAAAGCCGCAGGTCGAGCCCTTGAGCCGGAAGCAGGCCGTCAGATTCATGTTGAGCGTCCCCGCGATGCTCGCCGGCATGGCGAGCGGATAGCAGCGCTGGAAGCCGCGCTTTTGCATCATGTCGAGATACTCGTAGAGCAGCCACGTCGAGCCGCCGGAGGCGCACATCGCGCCGGTGCGGGGATTGGAAACGAGATCGGGCGAGAGCCGCGCATCGGCGATGGCCTGTTGCATCGCGCAAAAGGCGTAGAGGCCGTGCGGCGCGAGCGAGCGGAGCTGTTCGCGCGGGATTTCGTAGCCGGCCGGCCACGTCCATTCCTCGCTGCGCAGCTCGGGAAAGGTGAAGCCCTTCACCGTGCCTGCGAGTTTCACCGAGACGCCGGGCCGCCGCAGTTCGTCGAAAAGTTCGATGCCCGTTTTGGTTTCGCGCAGGCTGCGCAGCACTTCGTCACGGTTGTTGCCAATGCTCGTGATGAAGCCGAGCCCCGTGACGACGACGCGCCTCATTGAGCAGGCGTCGCGACTTTTTTCTGGAGGAACTGCTGCACGTCGCCGAGCGTCTTAAACTCGCGCATCTCGGCGTCCTCGATCGTGATGTTCAGCGCGTCCTGCACGTCGAGCATGATCTCGAGCATCGTCAGCGACTCGATTTGCAAATCGCCGAGCGGCGTCTCTTCCGTGGCGTTCGCGAAGGCCTCGACCTGGTGCGCGGGGAGATAGCGCCGGATGATGCCGCGCACGATCACCGGGACGGCGGAGATGTCGTTGTCGCGCCGAAAACGAACAATCGCCTGGATGGTTTCATCGCCGCAGCGGCGAAAGTTTTTCTCGATGGCTGCGATTTCTTCGTCGGTCATGCGGTCATCATCAAATTTCCGCGAGCCGGGGCAATGGCAAAATCACCGCGCGACGACGCGCATGCGCATGCCGTTTTTCGGGCGCAAGGTCAGTTGCGGCTGGAGCTCCGCCACGTGCCCCGGCGCGAGCGTGAGCCGCCACTTTTGCGCGAGCGTCGCAATCGCCAGCGCCGATTCCATCCACGCGAAACCTTCGCCGAGACACGAGCGCGAGCCGGCGGAAAAGGGGAAGAACGAAAACTTCGGGCGGGCCGCGATCGACTCCGCGCGCCAGCGTTCCGGCTCGAAGCGGAGCGGGTCCGGAAACCAGCGCGCGTCGCGTTGCGTGATGAATTGCGAAATGATCGCGACCGACCCGGCGGGAATCGTGAAGCCATCGAGCGGCACATCGCGCAGCGCGCGCCGGCCAACCGCCCAGACCGGCGGATAGAGCCGCAGCGCTTCGTTAAAAATCATGCGCGTGAAAGTGAGCGCCGCGATGTCGCCGGCTTCCGGTTCGCGCGACGTTAAACAACGATCCAGCTCCGCGTGCAGCTTCGTTTCCGCGTCGGGATTTTGCGTGAGCAGATACCAAGTCCACGTCAGCGCGTTGGCGGTCGTCTCGTGTCCCGCGAGGAAAATCGTCATCGCCTCATCGCGCAACTGCTCGTCGGTCATGCCGCTGTCGTCATCGTCGCGCGCGAGCAAAAGCATCGAGAGCAAATCGCCGCGGTCTTCGCCGGACGCGCGCCGTTCCCGGATGATCCGCAGGACCGTCGCATCGAGCCGCGCGCGCGCCTCGTCGAACTCCGCCGCTTCATCCGGCGGCAGCGTGCTCCGCTCGAACAGCGCGAGAATCGCCGAGAGCGCATCGCGGATTTCGCTCGCCTCCGCATCGACATCCGCGCCGAACAATGTCTTGGCGACGATCACCATCGTCAGCCAGTTCATCTCCGCCGCCACATCGAGCGTCGCGCCGTCGCGCCAGCGGTCGCGCAATTGCCGCGAGTAATCCGCCATCACCGCCGCGTAACCGGCGATGCGCTGATGATGAAACGCAGGCTGCGAGAGCTTCCGCTGCCGGTGATGCCATTCGCCTTCGCTGACGAAGAGCCCTTCGCCGAGCAGCACCTTCGTGCGATCGACCGCGAACCATTTCACAAAATCGCGGTCGCGCGTGACGAGCACGCTCTTGATCAGCTCCGGTTCATTGAGGAAATAGAAATCGATCGCGCCCGTGTTGAAGCGGACGACATCGCCGAAGTCGCGCGCGAGCTTTGCGAAAAAGGCGAGGGGATCGCGGCGCATCGCGAAGAGATTCGCCGCGGGCGAAGTGTCCGGGCCGGGTGGAAACGCTTTTGTCTGCATGCTCGCGCGAACCGTTGTAGGTGTGAACGCGCCCGCGGAGAACTTGAAAATTTTCGGCAACCACGACGGAGATGAGATGCGAAGGATTAGAGTCGAAACATATGGTTAAAAAGATGCTTGCTTCTGCAGCGCCGGCTTTGGTTGAGTGCTGACTCGGATTGTAATTTGTGAGGAACGACCCTATGCTTTCCAACACAGCGCGCTGCCCCGGCAGCGGCAAACTATGAAATATCTTGCACCTTTACTGATCGTTGCGGCGGGCACGCTCTCCGCGGCCGAGCCTGCGCAGCACATCGATGTCGGCAAGCTCCCGCAGCAGGCCACCGTCGTCGAAGATGTCATCGTTCCCGTGCCGAGCGAAATTTTCGGAGTGCTCGATAAACTCGGCACACCGAACTGGCATGAGGTTTTGCGCTCGGTAAAAGGCGAGCCGCCGGGCCCGCGCGCGGAGACGGCGTTGCTGCTCGGGAGCGTCATTGCCGAGGGCTTCGTCGCGGTCGAAGCGCAGGAAAGTGAAGAGGTGAAAAAGATCGGCCGCAGCGTTTTGAATTTGTCGAAAGCGATTGGCGTGGAAAAAGCGGTCGTCGCGCGCAGCAAGGCGATCATCGAGTTTGCCGACAAAAAAGATTGGCAGCGCGTGCGCCGCGAACTCGACGGTGCACTTGCCGATGTAAAACAAGCAATGAGCGAGCTGCACGATGAGGAACTGGCGCAGCTCGTCAGCCTTGGCGGCTGGCTGCGCGGCACCGAAGCGCTGACGCAAGTCGTTAAGCGCAATTACACAAAGGATAGCGCCGAGCTTTTGCATCAGCCGAGCTTGCTCGACTATTTTGATCGCCGGCTCAAAGGCATGAACCCGCGGCTGCAGAGCGACCCGGTCGTCGGAAAAACTCAGAAACGACTGCCGGAAATTCGGCCGCTCATCGGCGAGGCGAATTCCGTGATCTCGTCGAAATCGGTGGATCAAATCAATGAGATCACAGCGGACCTTGTGAAATCGATCAACTCGAGGGAATAGCCGTGAAACAAATTTCCAAACTTGCGATCGGGTTGCTGTGCATGGCGCTTTTGCAGGGACGCTGCGGCGCCACGATTGATGACGCGCTGTCGTTCGCGCTCGAAGCGGCGGATCCTTACGTGAAGGAAGGTTTCACGGTGCGCGAAGATTATTGGGGCGGCGATCTGCCTGTAAAACAGCAAAAGGCAATTGTGCATCAGCTTTTTAAGGGCAACGAATACTGGTTCTGGATGGGCACCGACGTCGATAACGCGAAGATCTCCGTCCATATTTACGATGCCGACGGCAATCTCGCCGAGGTCGAGCATTGGCAAAAAGCGCACATGGCCGCCGCGCGCATCATGCCGAAGAGCACCGGCTCGTATTACCTCATCGTCGAAATCGAAAAATCGAGCGAGGAGCGCACGCATTGGGCGCTGGCGTATGGTTTTCGATGAAGCTGATTGCTGCTAAATTCTAGCATCAGCTTCCTTTCATGGCAGAAACCCAAACGCTGGAATTCGAGAATGCGCGAGCGCTGCAGGCGCTTTACGCAAACGATTTGAAACTCCTCAAGGAACTCGAGGACGCGTTGCACGTCAAAGTCACGACGCGCGATGGCTGGCTTCGTCTCGAAGGCGAAGCGGATGAAATCGGGCGCGCGAAACGCGTATTTGAACAATTGGAAAACGCTCGGAAAAAAGGCGTCGAGATCCGCCGCGACGAATTCAATTATGCATTGCGCGCCGTCGGCGAAAACAAAGGCGAGGGGACGCTCGACGAATTGGTGGAAACGAAAATCATCGCGTCACCGCGTCGCGCGCCGATCGTCCCGAAGACGAACGGCCAGCGCGCTTACATCCGCGCGATCCAAACGCACGACATGGTTTTCGGGATCGGTCCGGCGGGCACAGGCAAGACCTATCTCGCGATGGCAATGGCGATCGCCGCTTTGAAACGTGAGCAGGTGACGCGCGTGATTTTGACCCGGCCAGCGGTCGAGGCTGGCGAAGCGCTCGGCTTTTTGCCCGGCGATCTCAACGAAAAAATCTTTCCGTATTTGCGTCCGCTTTATGACGCGATGCATGACATGCTCGAGCCGGAGGAAGTGCAAAAATACGTCGAACGCGGCATCATCGAGATCGCGCCGCTCGCCTACATGCGCGGTCGCACGCTACACCGCGCATTCATCGTGCTCGACGAAGCGCAAAACACCACGACCGAGCAGATGTTCATGTTTCTCACGCGGCTCGGAGCGGACTCAAAATGCGTGATCACGGGCGACCATACGCAGATCGACTTGCCCGCAAATAAACGCTCCGGGCTGATCGAGGCGATGCAGGCGCTGAAAAATGTAAACGGCGTTGCGCTCACCATTTTCGAGGAGCGCGACGTCATTCGGCACGAATTAGTGCAACGCATCGTCAACGCATACCGCCGTTATCGCGGCGAAAAAACCGCGCCGCGCGGCTAAAACATTATGTTCCGATTTTTCGAAAAGCGACGACTCATCAAAAAAGGGCTGGCCACGGCAAAAACACGCCGTCGCCGTTTGCAAAACGAGTTTTTAAACCGGCTAGAAACCGGTATGCTCGCAAAAATTCTCATTTTCGGCGCATTTATCGCCGGCCTTGCCGCTCTCATTTTTTACGGCTCGCAGCCGCAACCGACGGAAAAATTCCTCATCGCGCTTCTCATTTTCCTCACCGCGCTCGCGCAGCTTTGGGTCAATCATCCGAACAGCTTTGCGAGCAATTCACGCATCGTGCTGATGTTTGGAACGATGCTCGTGCATCTGCTGCTCACGAAAATCATCCTCGTGCTCGCACGCAACGGCACAATCGATCCGCAATACGGGCCGCTGCTTGTGCCGTATGCGTTTGCGCCGCTGGTTTGCTCGGTTTTGATGGGAAAAAATCAGGGCCTTTACGTGGCGACATTCGTCAGCCTGTGGGGCGCGATTGCAGTGTTTCGCGGAATCGATGCGGTGTATCTCGTGATGAGTTTGATTTGCGGGTTCATCGCGGTGTTCGTCACGCTGCAAGTGCGCCGCCGCAGCCGGCTCATTCGCGCGGGTGTGTTTGTCGGGCTGGCGACGTGGGTTCTCGCGATCACTTTTGGACTAATCATCATCCCGTGGGAACTTGGGCTGGCGATCGATTGGAAAACAATCGGCTACGAAAGTATCGCCGCGATCGGCAGCGGAATTGTGACCGCAATGCTCGTCGGTGGTGCGCTGCCAATTTTGGAAACGCTGTTCGGTGTGACGACGGATATTTCGTGGCTTGAAGCGGCTGACTTGAACCACCCGTTGCTTAAGCGATTAACGATCGAAGCGCCCGGCACGTATCATCATTCGCTCGTCGTCGCGAACCTCGCCGAAGGTGCAGCCGAGGCCGTTGGCGCGAACGCGACCATGTGCCGCGTTTGCGCTTATTTCCACGACATCGGCAAACTCGTGAAGCCGGAATATTTCACCGAAAACATGTCGCCGGATCGCAATCCGCACGACGAACTCGCGCCGACAATGAGCGCGCTGATTATCATCGCGCACGTCAAGGAGGGCGTTGATCTCGCGCTCAAGCACAAGCTGAACCAGCAAATCATCGACGTAATTCAGGAGCACCACGGCACTTCCATGGTGACATACTTTTATAAACGTGCGTTGCAACAACAGGAAGATGCGCGCGCCGGCGGAAAAATCATGAATATCCGCGAGGAAGACATCCCGGAAGTAAGCGAGGAAAGCTTCCGCTACAGCGGACCGAAACCGCAAACGCGCGAATCCGGAATCATCTCGCTTGCCGACGCGATCGAAAGCGCATCCCGCGCGCTGGAAAAAGTGACGCCGACGCGGCTCGAGCAATTGATCAACGACATCATCGAAAAGCGCATCCTCGACGGCCAGCTTGATGAATGCAATCTGACGCTCAAGGAGCTGCGCATGATCGCGGAAAGCTTCCAGTTCACGCTGCAAAGCATGCTCCACAGCCGCATCGCTTATCCGACGGAAAATGTCGCTGCAAGCGGCGCTGAAGTCTCGCGCCCGCCACAAACCGCACCGCCTGTTTCGGCTGCGTGACGATCACGGTTACAAATCGTCAACGATGCGTTAAATTCGATTTGCGCTGGCTGCAAAAATTCGCACGTCGCGCTTTACGGAAAGTGGCGCAGATTGCATTTGGAAAAAATCCGCCGCTCGCGCGATTGGAGAAGGTGGAAGTGACGATCATTTCCGACGAAGCGATTGCCGAAGTGCACGAAAAATTCATGCATATTCCCGGCGCGACAGATGTCATCACATTTGAGCACGGAGAGATTGTGATTAGCGTCGATACCGCCAAAAGATACGCGAGGGAATACAAACAACCGCTCGCCCGCGAGTTGCTGCTCTATATCATCCACGGACTGCTTCACCTCAACGGCTACGATGACCGGCAGCCCGTTGACGCTGCGCGGATGAAACGCGTGCAAACAGAAATTTTACGCACCGTTTTGGACGAGGCTGCGCCTTGAGTTTCGCGTTTTACAGCGGCATTTTATTTTTGCATGCCGATCGATGAACCGGTCATTGAAAAAGAAACCAAAGCGAAGGACGCCCTCGATCTTCCGTGGAATGTCGTCGTGCACAATGATCCGGTGAATTTGATGAGCTACGTGACGATGGTTTTTCAGCGCGTCTTCGGCTACTCACACGAGCGCGCGCGGCGCCACATGCTCGAGGTGCATCACCAGGGCCGGTCTGTCGTCTGGAGCGGTGCGCGCGAACCTGCGGAACTTTACGTGCAGCAACTTCATGGATACCTGCTGCTTGCCACATTGGAAAAATCGGCTTAGCGCATCGTGGAAATCACACGTTCTGAAGATGGATTGCTGCTAAAAAAGCTCGACGTTTTTTTCGTCGAAGTGCTTCGCCAGATTCCGGTCAGCACGGATACGAGCGATTGCGATGACGCGCGCGATCGGCTCTACAGCAAACCCACAAAGAATGCACGCACGAACGAGGAATGGATTGAATTCGTGCAACCGGAGCTGCGGCATCTATTCGAATCCGCAAACGAAATCGTGCGTCGCGATCTTGAAGATTTTGACGAAAAGGACGTCGATGGCTTGCTCGAATACAGCGTTCTCATTCCAAAAAAGAATTTCGACAGTTGGCTAAACAGCCTCAATCAGGCGCGTCTCGCGCTCGCTGCGCGCCACGATTTCAGCGACCAGGAACTCGCCTCCGATGAAGCGCCGACATTCGACACAGTTCGCGATTTGAGCCTTTTTCAAATCCACTTCTACGGTTTTTTGCAGGAACTTCTCATCCAGGAACTCCAGCAGGAGTGATTTGCGCATGGCGCGAATTGTGTTATTTAACAAGCCGTATCAGGTGCTCTGTCAGTTCACTGATGAAAACGGCCGCCGCACTCTCGCTGATTACATCCCGATCCCGCACGTGTATGCGGCGGGGCGGCTCGACTTTGACAGCGAAGGTCTTGTCGTGTTGACCGATGACGGCAACCTGCAACATCAAATCGCCGATCCGCGCCAGAAGTTACCAAAAACATATTTTGTGCAAGTCGAGGGCATTCCGAGTGACGAAGTGCTGGAGAAACTCGCTAGTGGCGTAAAATTGAACGACGGCTGGACTCAGCCCGCGCGGGTGCGGCGACTGGAACCCGCGCCCGAACTCTGGCCGCGAAACCCGCCGATTCGTGAGCGCAACAACATTCCGACTGCGTGGATTTCGATCACGCTCACCGAAGGTCGCAATCGTCAGGTTCGGCGGATGACCGCTGCAGTCGGGAACCCTACGCTGCGTTTAATTCGTGTTGCAATCGGCCGCTGGAATCTTGGCGCGCTGCAGCCGGGCGTCTGGAAAGAAATCTGAAAAAATTCCTTGCAAAGGAAAAGCGTCCGGATACTTTTGCCATCCTTAATCGCGGGGTGGAGCAGCCTGGTAGCTCGTCAGGCTCATAACCTGAAGGCCGCGGGTTCAAATCCCGCCCCCGCAACCACTTCTTTTTTCTCTGAAGTGGCCCCTGCTGGCAAAGATCAGTTGGGCCCTAAAATCACTTTAAGTGGAATTTGCGCATGTCTCGACAAGATGCAGGTTCGCAGAAGAAACCGCACGCGCGGCACTTTAAGCGCTAAGGTGAAATGTGTGTGGTTCGGCGGTGAGGGCTACCGCTCCAGTTGGGCGGATCCTTTTCGAAATGCCAAAGGAGTCTTGGGAAGCCCGGAAGAGCCCTTCCGTTCAGCGGAAGAGTGCGAAAAGCGAAAAAGCCATCTTTTACACTGGTGAAATTTGACAATGCACAGAAAAAAGCCGGCATAACGCGGCTTGTGTATCGAAAAGGGACGCTGAGAAAATTAACCGGCTCGCGAGCGGCATTTGGCTGTATCGGCATCCGGTGCGAAAAGAGGAACCCATAAAAGTTCTCGCGAAAAGTTTATTGGAATCAGCGCATGTAATTTTTTTTAACAAACCTCTTGACCAATCTTGAGCTTTTCTTTTTAGTCACCGCACCTGTTGGTGGTATCCCCCTTTCCGACTGCGTCCCGGTGGCTATTGCGCAGATGGTAGGTGGTAGGCGGATTATGAATGAGTGATCACCCTCATCTCATTCGATTCGTCGGCGCTAGCCGGTATTGCGGTTAACAACTTGCGGTTTCCATCCTATGAACAAGAACACCAGAATTCTCTGCGCAGCAGCAATCGCCGGAATAATCTTTGCGCCGCCACGAACGTTCGGCACGAATGGCACTTGGTCTAACGATTCCGGTGGTAATTGGAACACCCCGGCGAACTGGGCGGGGTCGGTGGTGGCGAGCGGAACGGATGCTACCGTGGATTTCAACAGCCTCGATATCACCTCGGATATAACGGTTCACCTCGATGCTCCTTTTACCGCGGGCAGTCTCATTTTCGGAGATACGGTTACCTCGTCGGTAGCGGGCTGGACACTCGATAACAATGGCAGCGCGACAAATGTGCTGACGCTGGCGGTTACCAGTGGCGCTCCGGCCATCACGGTGAACGCGCTGGGTGGCGCGAAAGTGGCGACGATAAGCGCCAGAATTGCGGGCTCGCAAGGATTCACAAAATTGGGGCAGGGAACGCTGGTTTTAAGCGCAACGAATACTTACAGCGGCGTGACCACGATCAGCGCCGGGACAGTGCGGGCGACCTCAGCAAACGCACTAGGCTCGACCACCGGCGGAACGATTGTGAACAGTGGAGCCGCGCTGGATGTGCAGACGGCAATTGGCGCAGAGGCGCTAACGCTCACCGGTGCTGGAGTCGGAGGCACAGGCGCATTGTTGAATAGCAGCGCATCGGCGGGCAGCATTACCGGCGCAGTGACACTGAACGGTGACACAACCATCGGTGGAAACGGAGCAGGCGGCCTGAACTTAAGCGGGGCGATTAGCGGCGCATTCGATCTTACTAAAGCCGGCAGCGGGACATTGGTGCTATCGAACGCGTCGAATGTCTTTGGTGGTGCCGGCCATTTCATCAATCTCAATGCCGGAGTTCTGAGCATCGCAACAGATGGTGCGCTCGGCCATGCAAGCAACGTGCTGAATTTTAACGGTGGCAGTTTGAATACGACAGCGACCCTTACTTCGAGCCGGAACGCGGTGCTGAACAGTTCCGCATTTTTCAACATCGCTTCTGGAACAATACTAACTGAGGCGGGATCAATTAGCGGCGGGAGCGATCTCGTGCTAAACACGTCCGGAGGGACCATGGTATTAAGTGGATCGAATAGCTATAGCGGCACTACTTTTGTAAATGCCGGCACACTTCGCGTGACTTCTGCAAATGGTCTAAGTGCGATCAGTGCCGGCACGGTGGTTGCCAGCGGCGCGACGCTTGATGTCCAGGCTGCAGTCGGAGCAGCGCCTGTAACTGTGAGCGGAAATGGTGTTGCTTCTGCGGGGGCGCTGGTCAATAGCAGCGCCTCGGCCTCAAGCCTGGCAGGAGCGGTGTCGATGATTGGCGATACAGCAATCGGCGGTAGCGGAGCGTTAACGCTGAGCGGTGTGGTGAGTGGTGCTTTCAACCTCACTAAGACTGGCAGCAATACCGTCGTGCTATCGAATGCATCGAATAGCTTTGGCGGAGCCGGTCACACGATCAATTTCAATTCAGGTGCGATCAGTGTCGCATCGGATGGCCGGCTGGGTGACTCGAACAACACCATGACGTTTGCAGGCGGTGGTTTGACTGCTACCGCAAGCTTCAGCACCAACCGCAGCGCGATTTTGAATAGCCCGGCAACTTTCAATGTGACGGGTGGTAATACACTCACTGATTCCGGTCTTATCAGCGGAACAGGCGCGCTGAACGCAACTGGCGGAGGAACGCTGGCTTTAACCGGGACGAATACTTATAGCGGCGGCACTGTCATCAATGGAGCAACAGTGAACATCTCGCAGGATGTAAATCTTGGCAATACCACAAAGTCGGTGACGCTCGCAGGTGGCGTCTTGGGAACTACCGCTTCGTTTAGCACCGGCAGAAATCTTGTGCTCAATGCCGGAGCGGACACATTGAACGTCGCGAGCGGAACAGTGTTGACGGAAAATGGCATCGTCAGCGGCACAGGTGCCTTCAACCTCTCCGGAGGCGGCACTCTTGTTCTCGGTGGAAGTAACAGCTATTCCGGGACTCTTACGGTGAACGCATCCACGGTGCGTGTGACGGCAGATCGAAATCTAGGCGCGGGTTCCAGCGGATTAGCTCTTAACGACGGCGCGCTGAATACGGGAGCTAGTTTTTCATCCGCTAGAAGCATTGCTCTTGGCGGGAGCAACAGCAGCATAAACGTGGATGCTGTAACCACATTTTCGCATTCGGGCACAATCAGCGGCGGAGGAAATCTCACCGTAAACGCTGCGAATGGAACTCTAATACTGAATGGTGCGAACACCTATGCCGGCGTAACAACAATCAACGCAGGCACAACGCAGGTGAGTTCCGCGACAGCACTTGGCTCTACCGCCGGGGGAACGACAGTTGTCAGTGGCGCATCGCTGGACATTCAGACTGCGGTTGGCGCTGAGTCAGTTCTTATCAATGGAGACGGCGTAGCGTCGGCTGGTGCATTGCTCAATAGCGGCACCGCTGCAGGAAGTCTGGCCGGCGGAGTTACTCTCGGCAGCAATAGCTCCGTTGGTGGAAATGGAACGGGCGGACTAACCCTCAGCGGCATAGTCAGTGGCAGTTTTGATTTAACGAAAGCGGGAACTGGAACACTCGTCTTGGCAAATGGGTTGAACAGCTTTGGCGGCGCTGGACACACGATCAATTTAAATGCAGGAACACTTGCAATCGCATCTGACGGTGCCTTAGGTCACGCCAGTAATAGCATTACATTTGGCGGCGGGACGCTGAATACGACAGCCACCTTTTCAAGCGCTCGTGATGCAGTTTTCAACAATACAGCTAACATCAACGTAGCATCGACCACGACGTTCACTGAATCGGGTGTTCTGAGTGGAACATCTGGAATTGTAAAACTAGGTGCGGGCAAACTCGTTCTTTCAGGGACAAATCTCTTCACCGGAAACGTAGTTATCAATAATGGGGTTCTAAGTTTGGCAAAGGACGTATCACTAGGAGATGCTAACAACCTCGTCAGCATCAATGGTGGCGACTTTAATTCGACTGCAAGTTTCAGCACGGGCCGCAATTTCGTGCTTACGACTGGCGGCTTCCAGGTGGATAACGGAACAACGTTGACCCTCAATGGCATTGTCGGCGGCTCAGGAGATTTGAACCTGCGCGCCGGCAGCGGAACGTTGGTTTTAGCCGGGCTGAACACTTACATCGGGACGACCCGCATCAACGGCGGCACATTGACTGTCGCCGCCGACGCGAATCTCGGCAATGGTGGCGGTATAGCTATTACGGACGGCATATTCAACACGACAGCCTCATTTTCCACGAGCCGCGGTATTTCGCTTGGAGCGGGTAACAATATCTTTAACGTCGCGAACGGCACCACATTGACATTGAACGGACTGGTAAGTGGAACCGGCGGATTGCGAATGGCTACGGGTGGCGGAACATTGGTTCTCAACGCCTCTAATAACTACACCGGTGATACCACGCTTAATGCGGGAACACTGCGCATCGGATCCAACAGCGCGATGGGCAGCGGAAATCTCGCTTTCGGTGGTGGCACTCTGAACGTCACAGGCAATATTTCCACTTCGCGCACGATTGCTCTCGGTGGCGGCACGAATACGATGGATATTGATAACGGCGTCCAGCTTCAGAGCTTTGGAATCATCAGCGGGACTGGCGGCTTGACTAAGAATGGCGCTGGCACACTCTCACTGTCCGGCAGTAACACCTATAGTGGAGCTACCGCGATCAATGCCGGAACGGTAATAGTAAACAGCGCGGCAGCGCTGGGATCCGCTTCCGCCGGAACTACGGTTGCAAATGGCGCTGCGATTGAGTTGAAAACCGACCTCAATGAGCCTCTCACCTTAAATGGTTCCGGCCCGTCCGGTAGCGGCGCACTGGTTAATACCAGCGGAGGGGATGTGCTCGTGGGTAGCTCAATTACGCTTGCGGGTTCTACAAAAATTTCAGCGGCAACCGGCGATTTGATTTACACGAATACGCTGAATAACGGTGGATTCGATCTTAGCCTGGATGGCGATCATGACCACTTCATCGTGGGAATAGTCAGTGGAACAGGAGGACTTATTAAGAATGGCGCAGGCACAGCCATACTGGGGGCTGCGAATAGCTACAGTGGATTGACAACCATTTCAGATGGTAGCGTGCAAGTGACCAATGCGACTGGGCTCGGTAGCATCGCTGCGGGAACCTTGGTGAACAGCGGCGGCCAACTTGACCTGCAAACGGCGGTCGGATCCGAAGCACTGAGTATTACCGGAAACGGCAACGGATCCGGCGCATTAGTTAACAGCGGAACAGGCGCAGCAAGTCTTGCGGGAGCAGTGACGCTGAATGGCGACTCAACGATTTCAGCCTTGAATGGCAACCTCACGTTAAGCGGGGCCGTTAGCGGGAGCTTTGATCTTACCAATGCTTCGGTGAATGGTGTTTTGATCCTTTCGAATACTGCTAACAGTTTCGGGGGTGCCGGCTACTCGGTGATTTTTCAAAGTGGCGCGCTCTCGGTCGCTGCTGACGGCGCACTAGGCAACACTGGCAATCAGCTCCTTTTCGAGAATGGCACGTTGGTAGCCACTTCATCGTTCACTACAAATCGCGTTGTCACGATCAGCAATTCCGCGACTGTTAGTGTCAGCGATGGAGTCACGCTGACGGCAAACGGCCGCATTACCTCATCCGGGCTATCATTTGTCAAAGAAGGCAATGGCATATTGGTGCTGGGAGGTAGCAATAATTATACTGCAATCACTGACGTGCAGGCGGGGACTGTCAGGTTGGCATCAAGCACCGGTTTAGGTTCTACTAGCTTTGGCACCATTATCGAGCCTGGCGCTGCACTGGACCTAAACGGTATCTCCACGAACGAACCATTACAGGTCCAAGGCACCGGGATTCAATCAAGCGGCGCCGTGTTTAATAGTGGCACCGCGAGTGCAACGCTCGGCGGGACGATCAATCTTGTAGGAGCGACTACGTTGAGGGCAAGCGGCGGCAATATGGTTGTTATCGGAGCTGTCACTGCACCGTTTGATCTTACGATTGACGGCGCAAAGGATTTTTCCATTTCCGGAAATATCAGCGGAGCTGGAGGGCTGAACAAAATAAGCACTGGTCTCCTCACTCTGTCGGGTAGCAATAACTACAGCGGATTTACGGATATTCAGTCGGGGACGGTAAAAGTAGGATCGGCTACGGCCTTCGGCAGCACTGCGAATGGCACGATGATTTCCAAATTAGCCGTTCTTGATCTTAATGGCGCATCGCTTGGTGCCGAACCGATTTCGCTTAAGCCTTCCAATAACTCAACAGCGGTCGTCATCAACAGTAGCGCGTCGCCCGCCAGCTTTACCGGCCCGCTCGACGTGATTACTGCGAGCACGATTTCTACTGCTTCGGGCGGAAAAATTACACTTGGCGCGATCAATCTTGGCGCTGTCGCCCTTAATCTCGTGACGCAAGCCGACCTAACGGTGTCAGGTCCGGTTACAGGTGCTGGAGATAGTTCGAATATCGCACTGGTAAAAAGTGGAAGCGGCACGCTAACCATGAATGGCAGCAGCAGCTATTCGGGAATCACCAAGATTTCCGCGGGGACCGTTAAGGCTGGCAATGCAAAAGCATTCGGTGCGACGAGTGATGAGACGATTGTAGCAGGTGGAGCGACCCTCGATCTTAATGGGATTACCCTCGCCGGTGAACCGCTTAGGTTTAGCGGCGGCACTGGCGGTGCGGTTATGGATAATTCGTCGTCGACCGTGGGAGGCTCGACTGGTCCCATTACGGTTTCCATTCTAACCACAATTCAGTCCACTGGAAGCGGCGGAATCCAATTAAGCGGCCCCATGCGGATCGGCGATTCCGGGGCACTAAAAGTTGATGGCGCTAACAATGTGGCGATTTCCGGCACAATTTCCGGAGACGGTGCTTTTCTTAAGGAAGGCACTGGAGTGCTCTCACTCAGCGGTAACAACACCTTTACTACTGCGCTAAAGATCAATAACGGAATAGTAGCTTTAGGCTCAACGGTTGCGCTTGGCTCAACCATTGGAAAAACGACTGTAGCCAGCGGCGCGACGCTCGACGTCAATGGCCTCACAGGAGCAGGCGCAGATGAACTATTGGAAATAAGCGGAACTGGCTCGGCGGGCGCGGGCGCTTTGACTAATCGCAGTGCTATCGCTGGAAGCTATCTTGGAATGATTCAACTTACCGGCGGGGCGACCGTCGCTTCAACCGGAGGTGATCTCGAAACCGGCGGTCTGCTGGACAATGCAGGTTTTGCATTAACTGTCGATGGTGCGCATACGACGATGATCGATCTTCTAATTGGAAAAGGCGGCCTTACGAAGAATGGAGCCGGTCAGCTGATTCTCTCCACGCCGCAATACTACACCGGCAATGTAACGGTCAACGCCGGCACGCTTATTTTCGCTATCGATAATTCGCGATTCGTGGCACCCGGCGCGAATGCATCGCCGCTGGAAAATATCACATTAAATGGCGGACAAATTGATCTGAATGGACACGCGGAGTTAGTTGGTGCACTCAGCGGCACTGGCGGTAGTTTCACGAACAGCTCGCCGACTCAAGCGACATTGATTACGAGAAGTATCTCAAACTCTACTTTCGGCGGGCAAGTTACCAATGGCATCAATCTTGTGAAAGCTGGCGCGGGCGATCTTACTCTTACTGCTCCGCAGACCTACACCGGAACAACCACGGTAACTGGCGGGATTTTGACGTTGGCACTTTCGGGTTCACTGGTGAACACTTCCGCGATCGCATTAAATGGCGCGACAATGGTATTGGATGATAATTCTACTAATGCATCCGGACGTATCGAAGGCGGAGCTGTCGTTCCGATCACACTTCGCGGCGCGACATTCACGCTGATGGGCAGTGGAAGCACGACGAGCACCGAAACAATTGGAGGCCAGGTGTCGCTACGAGACGGCGCCAATATCATTTCTGCAAATCACGGACAGACAGGCATTGCGAGTCTCACTATCGGAAATCTTTCACGAACTGCAGAGCAGGGAGTGGTTAACTTTACCGGTGATTTGCTGGGACAGACTGTCGGCTCGCGTGGCAACATTTTCCTCAGTCAGGTTAATGGAAGCACTCCAACGCTAACCAATGGAATCCTTGGCGGCTGGGCGCTTGTCAATGGTTCCGGGTTTGCCAGCTATGGCCCCGGTGGAGTCGTTGCTTTTAGCGGAAGCGCTGCGCCCCTGAAAGTTTCGGGGAGCAGCGACAATGTGACCGTCACCAGCAGAGTGCAAGGCGTCACTTCCCGAACCATTAACTCCTTGCGGGCTGCCTCTGCAACTCCGGGTCGGAATGTCGACGTGATACTGAAATCAGGGACTGATACATTGAGCATCGGCACCGGCGGCGTTCTTTTTGTATCACCGGGTTCGATCAGTGGAGGCCATCTCACAGCGGGCGCGACGGTGAACAGCGCAGCGGAACTGTTCGTTTCCACGCAAAAGGGCACAGTCAAAATTAAATCGAAAATAACTAATAATGGGACAGGCGCAGTGACATTGGAGAAATCCGGTTTGGGGACTCTGAACCTGGTTAGTATCAATACTTATACCGGTGGAACGATTGTGAATGAAGGCACTCTCCGGCTTCGAGCGCTTGGGGTCGTTCCAGTTCCAGGTGGGCTTGTTGTTCTACCTGCAGGCGGCATTACAATCAATAATGCGGGCATCATCAACGAATTGCTTCCGGGACAAATCGATCCGGGCAATACGGTGACAATTAATGGCGGTGGCACATTAATGCTGACCAAGAGTAATACGTTGGCCGGTTTGGTGTTTAACGACGACGGAGGAATCGCAACTCCTACTGTGAAAGTCGGGACACTTCTGAAACTGAACGGCAATATCTCGTCGGTGAATGACAATTTTGCGACCGTTCCTACAATTACCGGCGGAGTTCTCGACCTTAGTGGCACTAAAACTATCGATGTCCAGGGAATGGCTGAATCTGGCCTTTTGATCTCGTCAGCCATTCAAAACGGCACAATCATAAAGACGGGCGGTGGAGCATTGGAACTCGCATCAAGCGATAGCACTTTCAGTGGCGGCGTGCATCTAAACGCAGGAGCACTAATCATTGGAGCTTCCTTGTCTGCGCAGGCAAAGGGGCCTCTAGGAACCGGCGTTTTAACCATTGAGGATGGGACGCTACTCCAGTCCGACGATTCAATCCGCACTATTGGCAATACTGTTAACATGAATGGGAACTTTACGTTTGGTGGACCGATGGCTGAAAACAGTCTTGTTCTTAGCGGCTCGATCAATCTCCAGACTACGCCGAACATCAATGTCGCCAGCCCGTTTGTGAGCTCAGAGCTCGCCGGTCCGATAAAGGGAGCGAGCTTCGGGATTACCAAGTCAGGTGCGGGAACCCTGATCCTTTCCAGCACGTCCAACAGCTACGGAGGAACTACAACGATTACTGCGGGAACACTGCGTCTCGCCGCCAGTGAAGTCATCCCCAATCTTTCCGATGTGATCATTGGAACCAATGGTATTCTGGACCTGCGCGCTACAACCGAGACGATCGGGTCGCTTTCGGGTAATGGCGTGGTAACCACCGGAGCTTTCAATTCAGCAACCTTAATGGTGGGCGCCCACAATACCGACAGCACCTTTACGGGCGCGCTGATCGGTCCGGTTACTAATCCGGGTGCGTTAAGCCTAACCAAGAGTGGCACCGGGACATTAGTGCTAGGTGGTGGAGCAGGAGATACCCGGGCGAATACCTACACGGGACTTACAACCATAGGCGGTGGCACCCTTCTGCTGAATAAAGCAAATGGCACAAATGCGATTTCAGGGCCGGTGGTAGTCCAAACAACGCTGCGACTGATTAATTCCAACCAGATTGCTGATGACTCTAGCGTAACACTCAGTGCCGCAGGCGCGGCTTTCGATTTGAATAACTTCAACGAAACGATTGGTTCTCTAGCTATTAGTGGAAGCAGCGCGACTATCACCACTGGAAACGGCACGCTGACTCTTGGTGGACCGGTGACATTCGATTCGACCAATAACCCGCAAACTGCAATCATTTCAGGTTACCTCGACTTGGGATCGAACAACCTCAGCGGAGTAGGACGCGTCTTTAATATTGGGCACAGCGCCACAAATGGCAGTGGGAGCGATCTAACTATTAACGCTCTGGTTAGTGGAAACTCCGCGGTGCTCAGAAAGACCGGCACCGGCACGTTGTTCCTTGCGAACAGCTCCAATAGTTTTGGAGGCGGAGAGGTCGATATCAACCAAGGAACCTTGCGGGTTGCTTCCGACAGCGCACTAGGCAGCTTCTTCAATCAACTGGTCTTTTCCGGTGGCACCCTTAGCTTTGCTGCCAGCGGCACGACGAATCGCTTTGTAATATTGAATGTCGGCGACAATGGCTTCTTTAACAGCGGCGATACCGCTGCATTAACGATCAATAACTCCATCACCGGTTCCGGCGGATTCACATTACGGAGCGGCACCCTGGTTCTTAGGGGAATAAACACATATAAAGGAGCCGCCACTGTCTCGGCGGGGAGCACATTGCAGGTTTCGCAGGATGCCAACCTTGGCGGTGCGAATGCATCGCTCGCCATTAACAGTGGGACACTCCAAGTCACAAATGAAATCGCTGGAACTTTTTCCAGTTCTCGAGCCATCACCTTGGGCTCCGGAACAAGCAGCATCAATATCACGTCCGGAAAGACAGCAACTTTAGCTGGCATCGTTTCTGGAAATGGCGCGATGGAGTTTACCGGGGGCACACTTGTGCTGGCGGGGGCGAATAGCTACGCAGGAGCTACCTTGGTAGATGCGGGCACACTACGTGTGACCGCCGGAAGCGGACTCGGCACTACCACAGCCGGAACGGTCGTTGCATCCGGTGCAACTCTTGACCTGCAAACGATAGTGGGAACTGAACCGGTAAGTATCATCGGCAGTGGAGTGGGCGGGTTGGGCGCTCTGATTAATGGAGGTAATTCGAATGCGAGTCTCGCCGGTCCTGTGACACTTACTGGAAACTCAACCTTCGCCACGCGTGGGGTTGGTGATCTTGCACTTACCGGCATCGTTTCGGGTGCTTTTGATTTGCAGATTTCAGGCATCGGAACAGGTTTTGGTGCGGTAGTTCTTGGCAGCGGCTCCAACTCTTTTGGAGGAGCCGGTCACACCATCAGCCTTGCCAGCAGCACACTTCGCGTTGGCAGTGACGGTGCTTTGGGCGATAGCAATAACACGCTTCAATTTGGAGTTGGTGAGTTGGATAGCACCGCGACGTTTTCAACAGTCCGAGGCATCACCACAAATGGCACCGCTTTGTTCAATCCGGCCAGTGGCACGACTCTTACACTTAGTGGGGTGATCGCTGGAAATGGCGTGGTAACGAAGATCGGACAAGGTGTGCTCGTGCTGGCGGGGACGAACACCTATAATGGCCAGACAAACGTCACGTCGGGCATAGTGCGTCTCGGTTCAGTCTCAGGATTGGGCAGCACCAGCGCTGGCACCGTTGTGAGCGCAGGCGCGACATTAGATCTGAATGGAAATAGCGTGGCGGCCGAAGCCCTTACACTGAGCGGCAGCGGGACAGGAACTACGGGAGCGCTGACGAACTCCGGCAGCAATGCCGCAAGTTACGACGGAAACGTTGCAATGACCGCAGATACCGCGATAGGCGGAACTGCCGACCTGACACTTAATGGTGTGTTAAGCGGCGCGTTCAATTTAAGCAAAATCGGGGGCAATACCCTTGCGCTTGCAAACGGCGCAAACACGTTCGGTGGCATAGGTCACACGATCAACCTTACAGCAGGCGTGCTTAGCGTGGGTGCAAATGGTGCGCTCGGCAACGTGAATAATACCCTGACGTTTAACGGCGGCACCTTGCGGGCGAGTGCGACCTTTAGCACCGGCAGAAGTGTAGTGTTAGGAACGGGCACAAATACTTTCGATATTACCGATGGAGCTGCCTTAACTGCGTCAGGCGTAATTAGCGGCACCGGAGCACTTACTAAAAACGGTGGCTCCGGCCTACTGGTTCTCCAGGGAATCAATACCTACAGCGGTGGAACGGTCATTAAGACCGGCACACTCAGAGTGGCTGCCAATGAAAACGTGGGCGCCACTAGCACAGCAGTGACCATCAATGGCGGCACGCTGGAAATTGCCGGAAGCTTTTCCGCGGCACGTGGGATTGTTCTTACGAGCAGCACGAGCATCGTCAGTCTCCAGTCCGGAGTTACATTCACCGATTCAGCGGTGGTCAGTGGGAGCGGCAGCTTACTTGTTGGCGGCAATGGAGCCCTGGTATTGACCGGCTCAAATACCTACTCCGGCGGAACCATTTTAGGCGACGGAGCAAATTCGCCCACGCTGCGTGTCGGTGCCAATCAGAACCTCGGCGCGAGCACAACCGGTCTTACCTTGAATAGCGGAACCTTCAATTCCACAGCCACGTTCTCATCTACCCGCGGCGTGGTCTTGAACAACAGCCCGATTGTTACCGTCGACACTGCGACGACATTGACTCTCGCGGGCACTATCAGCGGCGCCGGCGCGTTGAATAAAGACGGAAACGGAACGCTGACGTTGAGCGGTTCAAACACTTACTCCGGGCAGACGAATGTAAAAGCGGGCACGTTGAAGATCGCGGCAGGAAGCGCGCTTGGAACCAATAGTGCCAGCACCACAGTCTTAAGCGGTGCTATGCTAGACTTGAATGGTAACTCTGTCGGCGCCGAACCTCTCTCGTTGGCTGGTGATGGAATTAGCGGCGCTGGCGCACTGACGAACAGCACTGCGACACCTGCGACCTATGCAGGCAGCGTCGCGCTCGCAGCGAATACGAGCATCGGTGGAACCGGCAGTCTCACGCTGAGCGGAATCGTTTCCGGTGCATTCGATTTGACCAAGACTGGCGCAAACACGCTCACGCTTTCCAATGCGTCGAACACCTTCGGTGGCGTCGGCCATACAGTTAGCTTGGTTGCCGGCACATTAAGCGTCGGTGCGGATGGCGCACTCGGTGATATTAACAATACCATTAGCTTCAATGGAGGCACACTTAGCCCATCGGCTAGCTTCGCCACCAATCGGAATATCCTCCTTCCTGGCGCGGGCAATTTCAACATTGCCAGCGGCGTTACATTTACCCAATCGGGAATCATCAGCGGCACAGGTAATGTGGTGATGGGTGCCGGCACCGGAACGCTGGTGTTGAATGGTGCGAACACCTACACGGGCGCAACCTTCATCAACGCGGGCACTGCACGGGTTACATTCGCAACCGGTCTCGGCTCCGGAGCCGGTAGCACTACGGTAGCAAGTGGTGCTACGCTGGATGTGCAAACCAATATCGCCAGTGAGTCGCTGAGCTTGAATGGCAGCGGAACAGGCAGCGCCGGAGCGCTCATCAATAGCGGCAGTAATGCTGTTCAGCTAAGCGGGCCGGTAAGTCTCGCCAGCAATACCACCGTCGGCGGCAGTGGAGATATCGATCTGGCAGGAGTGGTCAGCGGCGGGTCCGACCTCATTAAGACCGGCTTGAATACGTTGATGCTTTCCAATGCTGCCAACACCTTCGGAGGTGCGGGTCATTCCGTCAGCGTGAATGCGGGAACTTTAGCTATCGCATCGGACAATGCTCTAGGCAGTGCGAGTAATTCGGTCTCCTTTGGCGGGGGCACCTTGCAAGCCAACAATGCATTTACTAGCAGCCGCACCTTTGCGATCGGAGCCGGTGGCGGTGCTGTCAACACGAACGGCAACAATCTTATTCTAACCGGCACCATCACCGGCGCAGGTAGTCTCGCAAAAAGCGGCGCTGGGGATTTGGCGCTCAAAGGCATCCGTAGCGGTGGCAGCATTACCGCGCTGGCCGGCTCGCTGACCGTTGATGGCACCTACGCCACAACCGCAATCAAGGTCCAGAGCGGAGCAACGCTTGCCGGCATTGGCCAAGCCGGCGCGATCACTGCAAACAGCGGAAGCGGCGGACAAGTTTCCACCGGGCATAGCGCCGCGGGCATCCTCACCGCACCATCGATTGAAGGTGGCACGGGTCTTACCTTCAGCATTGAGCTTACCGCGACTGGCAGCCCCATCTACAATCTACCGGGCGCAAGCAGTAATGATCTTCTAAGACTTACTGCTGCTACGCCTTTCACCAACACTCCATTTACGAGTGGTAACACAATTAGCGTTTACTTCACCACGGCGAATGTCGGTGACATTTACCGTGGCGGTTTTTACGCCGATCAACTGACTGCTGCGTTATTGCTAGTCCAGTTGACCAACGCAAACTTCGTCTATTTCGTCGCCGATCCGATAGGTGGCACGACTTTCGATGGGACTAATTATTCGAGCCTCGCTTCGAGCAGCGTTAGCTTCTCGACAGTCGATGAGTCAGCGAACTTCGGTGGTGGGGCGGTGAACGGAAGCATCTCGGAATTTACAATTGTGCCTTCACCGTTGCATCCGCCCAGCAGTCTAAAGGCGCAAACTTTGACCAACGTGCAGGCAGTGCCGGAGCCGGGATCGGTCGGGCTCATTGCACTTGGCATGGGATCCTTGCTAGTCTGGAGACGCTTGCAGCGCGCTCGTCAAATCAAAGACAACAAAGCATAACTGCGCTGCCGCGACATCTCAGGATGTCATGGAAACCGGCGAGGTTAAGTTCAATGGGCGTGTTTCGGCTTGTGATCCAGCGTCACTTCCGGCGAAATGGCCGCTGATTCAGGCAACCGATCCGTGGCTATAGCGACTCATCGTCCGTTCCAAGTGAGTGCTTGTCCCTGCTTGAGATTGATGGCCTTGATTGCGCCATTGTAGCGGAGAAGGGCGGGGGAGCCGTTGAGTGAGAGCACGGTCGCCGTGAGGAGCCGCCCATTTTTCCAGCTCAGATCGATCTGGAAACCGCCTCGGGCGCGCAGGCCTTTGACAGAGCCATCCGGCCACGCAGCAGGCAGCGCGGGCAGCAGGTCGATGTAGTAATGATCCTGTGTGGGCGCCAACAGATCGACGTAGCGTTTATGGCTCTGAAGGAGCATTTCGGAAATGCCTGCGGTCGCGCCGAAGTTGCCGTCAATCTGGAAGGGCGGATGAGCGTCGAAGAGGTTCGGATACGTGCCGCCTTTGCTCATCACGATCTTGAGCTCGCTGGTCGGGCGGAGTTGCTCGGAGAGAATCTTGAGCGCGTGGTCGCCGTCGCGCAGTCGCGCCCAGAAGTTGATCTTCCATGCTTTGCTCCAGCCGGTGCCATCGTCGCTGCGCAGCTCAAGCGTCTTTTTCGCGGCGGCGGCGAGCTTCGGATTTGCGAGCACATCGATCTGATGGCCGGGATGCAGCGGGTAAAGGTGCGAGACGTGGCGGTGGTGCATGTCGTCGGAGTTCATGTCCCAGTCTCCGCCCCACTCCATGAGCTGGCCGGCCTTGCCGATTTGCAGAGGGCGGATGTTGTCGCGCGCGGCCTCGAGCTTCCTGCGGAAATCGGCGTCGATCCCGAGCACGGCGGCGGCATGCGCGGTGTTGTCGAAGAGATCCCACACGATCGCACGCTCCATCGTCGCGCCCTCGCAGACGCTCGATTTCATGCCCGCATCGGTCTTGAAAGAATTCTCGGGCGAGGAGGAGGGCGAGGTGATGAGCTTGCCGTCCGCTCCGGTGACGAGCTGGTCGAGCCAGAACTCGCATGCGCCCTTCATCGTGGGATAGGCCGAGCGCAGGTAATCCTTGTCGCGCGTGAAGGCGTAGTGCTCCCAGAGGTGCTGGCAGAGCCAGCCGTTCGAGCCGAACCACACGCCCCACGAGAGGCGCGCGCCGGGCGAGGCCCAGCCCCACACATTGCTCTTCGGGCCCGTTACCCAGCCCGGCACGTTCGGCCCGAAATACGCCTTCGCCGTGTTTGCGCCGGGCGCGGCGAGGCTCTCGATGTGACGCAGCATCGGCGTGTGCATCTCGCTAAGGGCTGTAGGCTCGGCGGGCCAGTAGTTCATCTCGAAGTTGATGTTGAGCGTGTAGTCGCCGTTCCAGGGCGTGCTCAGCCCGTCGGCCCACAAGCCCTGCAAATTTGCGGGTGCTGGGTTGTCGGGCCGGCTGCACGAGATCAGCAAATACCGGCCGTATTGGAAAAACAGCGCGGCGAGCGCGGGGTCGCTCTTTCCGTCGCCGTAGGCGCGCAGGCGCTCGTCAGTCGGCTTGCTCGCGGCGGCCGTCGCCCCGAGGTCGAGCTTCACGCGGCTGAAATATTTCTGGTAGTCGGCAAGGTGCGCGGCCTTGAGTTGCGCGAAGCTCTTCGCCGCCGCGGCCTGGAGCTGCTTCTCCGCCTCGGCGGGATTGGCGCCCTTGTAGCCCCTGGCGTAATCCATCACGTAGCTCGTGTTCGCGGCGACGAGCACGAGTGCCTCCGTCGCGCCCTCGACGGTGAGCGTGTCCCCTTCGCCCGTGATTTTTCCACCCTTGAGCAGCACGCGCGTATTCACCTGGTAGTCGAGACTCGCGCCCGTGCTGCCCGTCATCACAAGCATGTCCGGCGCCACGAACTTCGTCTGCGCCTTCTCGGGGCGACCGAGCTTCATCGTGAAGCTCAACCCGCCCGGCCGGCTCGACGAGAGCCGCTGTGCGAGCACCTTGTCGGGTGCGCTGCAAAACAACTCGCGCTCGTAGCTCACTCCGCCGGCCTTAAACTGCACGCCCGCCTCGGCCGTCTCCAGATCGAGCGAGCGCCGGTAGTCGCTCACCGTGCCCGGCGAATTCCGGAACTCGAAATTCAGCTCGCCGAGCATCTGGAACTTGCTCTCGTCGTAATTCGCCTGGCACGTTAGGAATTGATTGCACATCCGCTCGGCCTCGTCGTAGCGACCCTCGCGAATAGTCTTGCGAATGTCCGCGAGATGCGTCCAACCATCGGGGCGGTTCGCCTGCGGCTGCGGCCCGCCCGACCACACCGTGACGTCGTTGAGCACGATCCGCTCCTTCGCCGGATCGCCGTAAACCATCGCGCCGAGCCGCCCGTTGCCCAGCGGCAGCGCCTCGATCCACTGTGTCGCCGGCTTGTCATACCACAGCACGGTCGTGGGATTCGGGCTTCCAGTTTCCCCTAAGACCGGGACGGCGGAAAGGATCATGGCGGCAATTGAAGTGCGGCAGAGCGCGCGTGTCATAGAGAAAGTTTATTGAGCGAGTTTGCCGGTGGCGGAGAATTCGGCGATGGTGGCGGGTTTGCCGGCGGGCGTGCCGGTGATGGTGACGCGCACGAAGCGGCCGGTCGCCCCGCCTGCGGGGTTGTCATTGCGCTCTTTTGCGGTCGCGGTCGTGCTGGTCTGATCGACGGCGGGCTTCCAGATCGTGCCGTCCTGCGAAACCTCGATGCGGTAGCGCCATGCGCCATCCTCAGGGAAGAGGAGCGCGAACTTCTCGATGGCGACGATGCGCTCGAGATCGATCTGCCACCAGGCATTGCCCGGCGCGGCGGCCTGCCAGAATGTCGCGGGATCGCCATCGTTCGCGAGAGCACCGCTGTGACCGGGCGCACCGCTGCTCACGCGCGTTGGGTTTCCGTGGCCGTAGGTCGTTGCCGTGCCCGCGCCATTGCGCTCGGTGACGGGCCGATACGGGCGCGGCTTCACAGGCGATGTCTCGCCCGGCACATAAGCGGGCCCGCCTTTAGAGGTGATCGTGAGCGTCGCGTCCTTCAAGCCGGGCGAGGTCGCGTGGATCACCGTCGTGCCGGCGTAGTAGCTGCGGAATTCGATGGCCGCCTGGCCGTCGCGGATCGTGATGTCCGAATCCGGTGCAAACGTGATCGACGGTCCGGTCGGAAATTCGCCGGGACCGGATTCGATCGTCAGCGTGACCGGCACGGAATTGCTGAGCGGCGCGCCGGCGGCATCGACGACCGTCACGACGACATGCGCGTCGTCCGTGCCGTCCAAGCGAGCGAGCGTCGTCTTGTCGGCATCGAGCTTCAACCCGGCGGGCGTGCCCTGTTGCGGCCACTCGGGCGGCGGCACATGGGCGTAGGCGTTGCGATACCAATACCACGCGCGCTTCGGCAGACGCTGGTAATCGACGACGCCCATCGCGCCGAACTTCCGGCCCGCGATGCTGCCGTGGTCGAACCCACACCAGATCGACTGCCCGCTGCGCCATGGGAACTCGGTCGGGAATCCGTTCGTGAGCTGCGAGCCCAGGTCGCCCCAGCCCGGCTCGTATTTGCCGGGGCGATCCGCGATGGTCGAGCCGTATTCGCTCACCACGCTTGCGACGCCGGGATTGAGATATTGGGGCAGGGCCGCACCATCGCCGTTGTAGCCGGCCACGTCGCCGAGCTTGTCGATGTCGCCGCGCTGGCAACCGCCTACGGCCGCCGGGCGCGTGGGATCAAGCTTGTGCGTCTCGTCGACGAGGTCCTTCAAAAACTCGCGCACTTTCGGCATGACCTTGCTGTCCGAGAAAAATGGTTCGTTGCTCATGCTCCAGACGATGATCGACGGATGGTTGCGATGGATGCGGATCATGTCGCGCAGGCTCGCCTTCACGCTTTCCTCAAACGGCTTCTGGTCTTCGGGATTAACCGGATACGCACTGCAATTCCAATAGCCATCTCCCTTGTAACCGCCGGTGCCCCAGAAACAGTTTTCCGACCAGAACATCACGCCCAGCTCATCGCACGCCTCCGTGAACGCCGGTGCGTGCGGATAGTGCGAGCCGCGAATCAAATCGAAGCCCGCGTCCTTGATCATCTTCACGTCGCGTGCCGCGCCCGCGCTCGTCACCGCATCGCCCCATCCAGCGTGATCCTGATGAACATTCGCGCCTTTAAAGTAACGGTGCTCGCCATTGAGGAAAAAGCCCTTGTCCGTCGTGAACTGAATCGAACGGATGCCAAACGGCGTCTCGAATCGATCCATAGCTGTCTTTCCGTCAAAGACTGTGCTCACCACACGATAGAGCGTCGGCGTCTCGGGAGACCAGAGCTGCGGATTCGCAATCGGTGCGGTCGTCTGGTCGAATGTCGTTGTCTTGCCCGGCGCAATCATTTGCGTCGCGCTTACAGTCGCCACAACCTTGCCCGCCGGATCGACTACATCGGTTTGCAGCGCGCAAAGCTTTGCCGTGGCGGATTCGTTGGCGACCTCGGTCTTTACGTTCACGTTGGCAGACGCGGCGGCGACCTTCGGCGTTGTCACGAATGTTCCATACCACGCCACGTGCAGCGGATTGAGCGCCACGAGCCAGACGTTGCGATACAATCCGCCGCTAAAAACGTGCTCTCCCGCGCGCGGCGCGAGTCGCGCATTCCACAAATTATTGAGCCGCACGGCGACGACATTTTCGCCCGCCTTTGCCACGTTTGTGATATCGATTTCAAAGCCGGTGTAGCCGCCTTGGTGCGTGCCGACTCTTTTCCCATTCAGGAAAATCTCGGCGTCCTGAAATGCGCCGTCGAAGTCGAGAAACAGCCGTTTACCGACCCATGCCACTGGAACATCGAAGTGCTTCCGATACCAGCCGTAGCCAACGTAGAACGCATTCCCCGCCGCAAAATACGGCATGCTGAAGGAGTGCGGCAAACCGATTGCCTCCCAATTCGCGTCATTGAAAGCGACTGCTTCCGCGCCCGCGTGATCGCCGATTTGGAATTTCCACGCACGATTGAAATTGGAAGTCTCCCGGGGAGTCGCTGCGGAAAGCATGGATGTTGTGGCGAGGAAAAATACTGCGAGTTTTCTTAATACGATCATGTCGATGCGACAACGGTGGCGTATCGTTGTCGCGTTTGTAGGTTGAATTTGGGGCAAACATTTGCCGCTTTGGATGACGACATTTCCAGGTCACCAATCGCTGGAAACCAGCTATTGTCATGACGGCGGGCTCGGCAACGATTGCATATTCGTAGAATCTTTGTCCACTACCTGCTGATTCCTTCGACGCTATCCGGCATTTTCTTTTGCGGCGGTCATCTTGAGCTTGCGCTTGTGCAGTGACTGACGCTTGATTTTGCGCGCTTATGAAAATCTTAGTCACCGGCGGCGCCGGCTATATCGGCAGCATTTGTGTGGAGCAGTTACTCGATCTCGGACATGAAGTCATCGTTTTCGACAACTTCACCGAGGGACACAAAAACGCGATCGATCCGCGCGCGCATTTGATCGTCGGTGAGTTGCAGCATCGGGATTCCATCGGCGCGGCGCTGACGGATATGAAGCCGGACGCGGTGATGCACTTTGCGGCGAATGCGCTGGTGGGCGAGTCGATGCAGAATCCGTCGAAGTATTTTCGCAACAATGTTTACGGCGGCATGAATTTGCTGGATGGAATGATCGAAAACGGGGTGAAGCGTTTTGTTTTCAGCTCGACGTGCGCGACATTCGGGCCGCCGGAACGGGTGCCGATCGACGAGTCGCTGCCGCAGCGCCCGATCAATCCGTATGGCGAGTCGAAGCTGATGTTTGAAAAAATCCTGCGCTGGTATGACGAAATTCACGGGCTGAAATTTGTGTCGCTGCGCTATTTCAACGCGGCGGGAGCGACGGAAAAATATGGCGAGGATCATCGCTGCGAGACGCATCTCATTCCAAATGTGCTGAAAGTGGCGCTCGGGCAAAAATCGCACGTGGAGATTTACGGCACAGATTACGAAACGCCGGACGGCACGTGCATTCGCGACTACATCCACATCGTCGATCTCGCGCAGGCGCATTTGCTCGCGCTCGAGGCAAAGGAGAGCGCGTTTTACAATTTAGGCACCGGCGGCGGCACGAGCGTGCGCGAAGTGATCGCCGCATGCGAAAAGGTGACCGGCAAGAAAATTCCCGTCGTGGAAAAGCCGCGCCGTCCCGGCGATCCGCCGCGGCTCATCGCGAGCTCGGCAAAAATCCAACGCGACCTCGGCTGGAAACCAAAGTTTCAGAGCATCGAAAAAATTGTCGAGAGCGCGTGGGCATGGCACGTGAAGCACCCGCAAGGGTATCGGGATTGATCTTTTGGCGGCGAGCCAAACCGTTGTTGAGCCAAATACCGTGTGAATTAGATTGCGCAAAGAAGCATGAAAAAATTCCGGATTTCATTGTTGCTGGTCTGCGCCACCGCTTTGCTCGGCAATACGCCGCTGAAAAGCGAGACGCCCGTTAAGAAGCAATTCCCACAGCCGGGAGTTATTCGCTACGACGGCCACTGCCTTACCATCAATGGAAAGGACACGTTCATTCGCAGCGCGGCCTTTCATTATTTTCGCACGCCGCGGGAACTATGGCGTGACCGATTTCAGAAAATCAAAGATGCCGGTTTCAACACGGTTGAAACCTATGTGCCGTGGAACTGGCACGAACGCGATCTACCTTCGAGCGTCACTGACTTTTCCAAAGTGGACCTTTCCGAAGCCGAAGCGTGGCTGAAAATGGCGCAGGACGAATTCGGTTTCTACACCATCGTTCGTCCCGGGCCGTTCATCTGCGCCGAGTGGGGCGGCGGCGGTTATCCGCGCTGGCTGGCAAAGTTCGCGCCCACCACGGGAACCAATTTTTGGCTGCGAAGCGCAGACGATGCACATATCGCGTGGAGCGTTCATTGGTATGACGCTGCTTGCAAGTTGTTCGCGAGCGAGCAGATCACGCACAAGTTCGCTGGCAGCAAGGGCATCATCCTGGTGCAGATCGAAAATGAATACGACGCCCATAAATGCCCGGATAAGCCCAAGCTGTTGCGCGCCTTGTTCAATGCCGCGAAAAATGCGGGCGTCGAAGTCCCGATTTTCACCTGCCTCACCCGCGAATGCCGTGGCAGTGATGATCCGACGCTTTCGCAGGTTTTCGATTGCGACAATTACTACGTTGGCCTGAATGCGGCCCCAAGCTGCGCGCAGCGCATGATGTCGTTGCGCGCGCACCAGCCGGATTCACCAGGCTTTGTCACGGAATTGCAGGGCGGCTGGTTTTCGGTTGTCGGCGGGAAATTGAGCGAAGAGCATTATTCCGATGCGCGCCATTACAACGCCATCAGTTTGATGTCCCTGCTGGGCGGAGCGACGGGTTTGAACACATACATGTTCGTCGGCGGAACGCATTTCGGCGGATGGCAGGCGCGCGGCCAGACGACCACCTATGATTACAATGCTCCCATTCGCGAGTGGGGTGCGCTTAGCCCAAAATACGATGCGGCAAAGGGCGTGAACCAATTCATCCGCGAAAACGAAGCGCTGCTGTCGCGCGCAGAGGGCGGGCCGTGCGAACTTCAAGGCGCGCCCGCCAATCTCTTCGGAGGTGTGCGCGTGGGACCGGACGGCACGAAATTTGTCTTTCTCGACAATACCGATCCGAAGAATTCCCTTTCCGGCAAAGTCACTATCGAGCCTCAAAAAATAGCCATGCAGGCCGGGCCCATTTACAACATCGATCAGAACGGAAATCGGGTTCTGATCAAGACGGATGACCTCGCTTCGCAATCTACGGAGATTCCGCCTTTTGACATGGAGTATCAGCTTGAGGCGCTCGGCGCAAAGGTGCTTGTGATTCCGCCCGGAAAAACAGCAGCGGAAGGAGTCTGGTATCCGAAGCCGCAAAAACCCGCGCAGGTTCCGGGCCCGCTGCCTGCACCGGTGCGTCTTGCCTTCGCGCTGACACGCAACGATCCGCTCGATGGAAATTGGCGGCAACTGCCCTCCGGGAAATCGCTGCCGGAACTCGGCATCAGCGATCAGCGTTACGTTCTTTACCGCGCCCGCGTTTCATTAACGCAAGAGGACTCCGCGCGCCTCGCCAAATTGCTTGTCGCTTCCTTCAGTCGCGACATCGTTTCCGCGCAGATCAACGGCAAACTCGCCCGCCGTCTTTACCCGAGCGACGAAATTGCCGCTGCGGTAATTCGCGACACCAAGAAATCCTTTTCCCGCATTCAGCCCGACCAATTCGACAATCGCTTCGATGTCGCGGGGTTATTGCGTGCAGGAACGAATGATATCGTCCTGCTATATGAAAACGTCGGCCACGAGCACGGTTATTTTCCAATGGAGGAGTTGAGCGGCATCCGGCAGGCCGGGCTTTCCGACAACGAAACAGCCATTGCAAAGCCGCTCGATTTGCAGGTCGCGACAAATCTCGGCGGCGTTACCGACGGCTGGACGAGCCCGGGCTTTTCCGCACAGAGCTGGTCAAAGATCGCGCTCGATACAGCAGCTCCCATCCCGCGCAAAGGCAATCAGATTCAGCCCAAAGAACCGCAGGACGCGCTGTTCACCTGGTATCGGCTGGAGTTTGAGCTGCCGGCATTACCGGACGGCAAGTCAATTCCCTGGCGACTGCTGCTAAACGCTTCCGGCAACGGTTTCATGTGGCTCAATGACCATGACATTGGCAGGCACTGGGAAGCCGGGCCCCAGCGCGAATTCTATTTGCCGGAGTGCTGGTTGCAATTTGGCGGCGCTGAGAAAAATGTGCTGATGCTTGGCCTGCGTCAGACGATCAACGGCGCTAAGCTCCAGGCCGCAGAGGTTTCGCCGTATCCTGCGCCGCCTCAGTAATGTGGCACCGGGATTTTCTGCAGCTCTTTTTTTCGGGCGCGAATCTGCTCGTCGTTCCATGTTTTGTGCAAAAGCTGGAGCGCGGTCGGATTGAGGATTGACGATGTCGGCTCGACGTCGGGAAGAGCAGGGTAGCCGTCGAGATGCGCACCTTGCAGTCCGGTGGAGAGCTGCAAATGCGTGCCGTCCTGTTGCTGTATCGAATTTATCGCGGCGTTTGCGTTCGCGCTTTTCGGCTGTGGCTTTGCGGATGCGCCATCCGTGCGCACGGGAGCGCCCGGATTATCATCCAGCATCATGTTGATTTGGTTTAAATAAGCGCGATATCCCTGTAGGATTGCCTCGATCGCGTCCTTATTTTCGTTCGTGAACTGTTGCACTTGCGCGGCGGTGTTCGCATCCACGTTTTGCGACGCTTTATCAGTGACCTGCTCGAGAAGATCGGCGTTGTCGTCCTTGCCGCGAACATTCGCCAGACTGAGCACTGCGACCGCTGCGAAAAGTGCGAGTAATTTCATGACCTCAACGCAACGCTAATCCTGTTCGCGGGAATTGAAAAGGCTGCATCGCCCTTTATGCGTCACCAGCGGAAGTGGTGCAGACCATAAATCAGCGACCCGCCGAGATAGCCGGAGATGCTGACGAGCAGGATCGTAACGAGCAGGAGCGCGCGAAATGTATAACGCAGCGTGCGCGGGTATTTTTCCTTGTGTGCGAACTCGGAAAGCGCCGCGAGCAGCACCGCCCAGACTGCCGTCGCAGTGCCGAGCCAGCGATGCCACCAGAGCACGGGCGCGCTTGCGCCGGTGTAGTTTGAAAACACGGCGTCGCACCAGCCGAGCCCCGCGGTGAAGACCGCGCTCGCTGCGCCGAGCATGACGCAAAAGCGCACGGCGGCTTTCCACGAAGGTTTGCGCGTGCGTTTCCACATGATCTCGGCGGGAAATGCCGCGATGAGCAGCGCAATCGGGAAGTGTGAGGACACGGGATGAAATTGTCCGATCGCGCGAATCAACCGGCGCTTAAATGGCAACTCGCGCGGTTTCGGTTGCGGCGCCGGCGAAAGAGCGGCAGTCGCCACTTCAGCGTGATCCGACGGCGCGCCGAGCGCGATCCAGCGACGCACGATTTCCTTTTCCTCGGCAGTCAACGGCGGCGCGCTGGCTTCATCGCCGGGCATCTCCTCGTGAAACACCATGAGATACAGCTCGGACTTTTGCGGCTGGCCGGGAATGACCCATTTGCGATTTGCGGCGATGCGCTCGAGGTCGAGCACGTAACCGAACTCGCCCTTCGGTCTGGCGACCGTTTCGTCATGGCACTCGACGCATTTCGCCGCGAAAATGTCGCGCACTTCCTGCGCGAGCATCTGCCCGTCGGGTGCGGGCGTCGGCGACGCCGCAAAACCGCTCGATGAAATCAGCGCAAAACCAATCGCAAACGCAATCCGGCTGCGCTTGAGAGGCGCGGTCAATCCGTTGGCGCTGCCGTCGGTTTCGGCGCGCTTGCAGTCGGCGAAGCCATCGGCTGCCCGCCGTCTTTTTGATCGTTGCCCGGAGGGCGTCCCGGTCCGCCTGGTCCGTGTCGGCCGCCCGGGCCGGGGCCCATTTGCACACCGAGTTCCTTGTGGCTGCTCATCTTGAGTTGATTGATTTTGTCGAGCTCGGCTTTGATTTTATCGCTTTGTCCCGCATCGATGGCCTCTTTGAGCGAATGAATTTCCGTGAGCAGCGAGTCCATGTCTTTTTTAAACGTGTCGAGATACTTTGTCTTCTCCGCGCCGGAAAGCTTCTCCGCCTTCGACGGCGTAAGATCGCGCGCTGTTTCCGCGCTCTTCTGCATCTCGGCCACTAGCTGCAGCGATGAATCCTTTTGCGCTGCATCGCTGTATTGCCGGTTCAATTTCCGGGCATCGCGATTGATTGTTTCCATCTCCTTTTGCAGCGGCGAATGCTCGTGCTCGTGCCCGCCACCTCCGGGCTCAGGTCCTTGCGCAAACAACCCGAACGGAACGAACAAAAGGCCGGTGGCCACGACTGCGGAATGGAACGGAGGGAGCTTCATAGGTGTTACAGGCAAACAAATATCGCGATTTTGTCGAGCTTCGGGCGTCGAAAAAGAGGCGTATTACAGATTTTTAATTTCATGCATTGGTTCGAACATTTCGAGAAACACCGATGAGCCGCCTAAGTTCCCCGCCATTTTCAAATGATCGTCCCGCCGAATTTCCATCTTGAAAGCGGCACGAAAATAGATAGAGAAAGCAGTCCCGCACGAAACCCGGTTTCGTCCGCATCCGCACCGTTAGCTCAATTGGCAGAGCACGTGACTCTTAATCACTAGGTTGTAGGTTCGATTCCTACACGGTGCATTTCTTCTTTCGCGCTTCGATGACGAAAATACCCGCCGCGACTCTCGTTTTACTCGCGCTCGCGACGCGGCTTTTTGCGTTTGAAGTTTCGCCGGATCGGTTCAAACAAGCCGCCGATTACTCGCGCGAGCGGCGCGGATTTTCACTCGTCGTGATGCAGCACGACAAAGTCGTTTTTGAAAAATACGAAGACGCGCCGGGCGAGCCGCACAAAATCTACAGCGGCACTAAAGCGTTTTGGGTAATGGCTGCGCTCGCGGCGGTGAACGACGGGCTCCTTTCGCTCGACGAACGTGTGTGTGACACGATCACGGAGTGGAAAAACGATCCGCGCAAACGCCGGATTCGCGTGCGGCAGTTGCTCGATTTTACCGACGGCATCGAGCCCGCATCGTTTTTGCACGGCGACGGCATCGCGGACCGCAATCGCATCGCGATCAACCTGCCTCTCGTCGCCGAGCCCGGTGCGCGATTCATGTATGGGCCCGCTCACCTGCAAATCTTCGACGAGCTGCTTCGCCGCAAGCTCGCGTCGCGCGGTGAAGGGACGTTCGATTATCTCGAAAAGAAAGTGTTGCGACCGCTCGGGCTCGGGCGCATCGACTACAAAAAAGACGCGGCGGGAAATCCGCTGCTCGCGACGGGATTTAAGCTGACCGCGCGGCAATGGCTCCGCATGGGCGTGTTACTTTTGCACCGCGGCAGCTACGAGGGCCGCGTTGTTGTTCCCGCCGGTCTGTTTAACGAATGCCTTCAGCCTTCCGTGGCGAATCCGGCGTTCGGATTGGGCATGTGGCTGAATCGCGAGGCGCGCAGTTCCGCGGCGCGCGAGCCGGATATCGAAAATCTGCTCGAGCTAAAATGGTATCAGCCAAATTGGGATCACGTTTGCTTCTGCCGCGATGCTCCGGCGGATATGTTCGTGTCGCTCGGCTCGGGTTATCAGCGCTTGTATGTCATTCCATCGCTCGACTTGATCGTCCTCCGGCAGGGGCTCGACGCGAAATTTTCCGACGCCGCGTTTTTACGCATTTTGCTCGGCCGTTAAACGCGCGTGTTGATGCGCATCCTGCACTTTTTTCTTTTCCACCGGCGCCGCTTCGCCGTTGATGGTCGCTCAACATTCAACCCTCATCTCCCTCATGTCCGACGTCATTACTTTTGGTGAAATCATGATGCGCCTTGCCACTCCCGGCTTCCTCCGCTGGAACCAGGCGCCGCATCTCGAGCTGACCTACGGCGGCGGCGAAGCAAATGTCGCCGTCTCGTGCGTGAACTACGGCCTCACCGCCGACTTCGTCACGCGCCTGCCGAAAAACGACATGGCGCAACGCGCGATCAACGAACTGCGCGGCCTCGGCGTCGGCACCTCGCACATCGTGCGCGGCGGTGAGCGCATCGGCATTTACTTTTTGGAAAGCGGCGCGAGCCAGCGCGCATCGAAAGTCACCTACGACCGCGCGCACAGCGCCATCGCGGAGATCAAGCCGGGCGAAGTCAACTGGGACGAAGTCTTCAAGGGCGCGCGCTGGTTCCACTGGACGGGCATCACGCCCGCGCTCAGCGACACCGCCGCCGAGGTGGTCGAGGAAGCTTGCGAAGCGGCGAAGAAAGCCGGCGTCACGATCAGCGCGGATTTAAACTACCGCAAAAAATTGTGGAGCAAGGAAAAGGCGCAGCGCGTCATGAGCGATCTCGCCGAACTCATCGACGTCTGCATTGCCAACGAGGAGGACGCCGAGAGCGTCTTCGGCATCAAAGGCGCGGAGGTCACCAGCGGCAAAATCGAGCACAGGCAATACGAGGAAGTCGCTGGCAAGCTCGTGGACAAATTCAAATTTAAAAAAGTCGCAATCACGTTGCGCGAATCCCACAGCGCGAGCCGCAACGGCTGGAGTGCGATGCTTTACGAAAACGGTAAATCGTGTTTCTCGCGCAAATACGACATCACGATCGTCGATCGCGTCGGCGGCGGCGACAGCTTCGCTGGCGGACTGATCTACGCGCTGCTACGCGGCGACGATAACGACAAAGCCATCAACTTCGCCGTCGCCGCGAGCTGCCTGAAGCACACCATTCCCGGCGACTACAACCGCGTGACGCTCGAGGAAGTCGAGGCACTCGCGAAAGGCGACGCCAGCGGGCGCGTGCAGCGGTAAAAGCGGCGGGCGCGTAGTGCCCCATCATTCTCGGTGTGCCGATCATTTTACTTGGCGGCTATGTCGTCCTCGACTGCATTTTGATCTCAGCGCCACTCGGCGCAAGCTTGGCGCGTGAAGCGCTCAGCTCGGCATAACGCAGGGCTCCGCGGTCTCAGTCCGCGAAGTCGGCGGGATTCGGCCGTTCAATGTTTCGTGCATTGCTTGCAAAAGGGTTTCGGAAGAGTAGGGCTTGGTGATGAACCGCGTTGCCCCGGCTGCCACGGCCGCTTCCTGGTGCTGGTGATTGCCGCCGCCGCTGCTGCCGATGAAGCGCAGTTCCGGCACGATCTTTTTGAGGGCACGAATCGTCGAGGGGCCGTCGAGGACCGGCATCATCATGTCGGTGAGGACGGCGCTAATCTCGTCCTTGTGTTTTGTCGCGATCTCGACTGCTTCCACTCCGTCGCCAGCGGTCAGGACGCGATAACCTGCCGTTTCCAGACTGCGCTGGGTGACGGCGAGGATGGACGGCTCATCGTCCACGACGAGAACCAATTCGTCATTTCCAGCGAGGCACTCCGGCGGCAGAGAGTCGGCGGTTTCGCCGGAGGCTGTAGTAACCGCGGGCAAATAAATGCTGAATGAAGTTCCCATGCCGGGCTGGCTGGAGACGGTGATGGCGCCGTCGTGATTTTTGATGATGCCGAAGACGGTCGAAAGACCAAGCCCTGTGCCTTTGCCAAAATCTTTCGTCGTAAAGAACGGCTCAAAAATTTTCTGAAGCAATTCCGGCGGGATGCCTGCGCCGGTGTCCTCGACCTTGATGAGCACGTGCGGGCCGGAATGGAGGCCCCAGATCGTCGCAGCATTGTGAACATCGACGTCGATATTCCGGACCGAGATCGTGATTTTTCCGCCTGTTGGCATCGCGTCCCGGGCGTTGAGACAAAGGTTCAAGAGCACCTGTTGCATCTGCGTGGGATCGGCCTTTAGCATCCATGTGTCGCGGCTGACTGTTGTTTCGACCCGGATCGATTTCGGAAAGGTTTCGGTGGTGATCTTCTCGATGTCGCGGAGGATGCGAACGGGATGGATCTCGATGCGATCGGTTTCTCCGCCTTTGGCGAAATAGAGCAACTGCTTCACGATGTCAGCGGCTCGCTGTGCGCTGACATCGACGGCTTCGAGGAGTTTCTGGTCGCCTTCGTCAACGCTGCCTTTCAGCAAATCGACGCTGAGGATGATGGGGGAAAGCAGGTTGTTTAGATCGTGCGCGATGCCGCTGGCGAGCGAGCCGATGCCATCCAGCCGCTGCGCGCGCAGGATTTGCATTTCGAGCTCTTTCTTTTCAGTGATGTCACTGTTGATCGCGAGGACAGATTTTGGATTGCCTTGTTCGTCGCGAATAAGTGTCCAATGGCAATCGGAGATAATGACGCGTCCTTCCCTGGTTTTTTGCGGAATCTCGCCGATCCAACTGCCCTTTTCAAAAAGCGCTTTTCGCGCTACGCGCACATTTTCCTCCTCCACGCCGCTGTGCAGTGCATCGAGGATACTGCGGCCGACCGCCTCGGCTGCGCTCAAGCCATACAGGCGCTCGGCACCGCGGTTCCAGAACACGATTTTCTCGTCGAGGCTGCGCACGATGATCGCCTCTCGCGCCTCCTCGAGCAGCATGGCTTGTTCACGAACGCGCTCATCGGCGGCTTTGTGACCGGCGATTTCCTTTTGCAGCAAGGCGTTTGCCGTGTTGAGTTCGCGCGTGCGCGCGGCCACAGCGCTCTCGAGCGCTTCGGTGTTGTGTCGCGCTGCTTGCAGCAGCGACCATTTTTCGGTGAGAGCATGCGCGAATTGCAACACTTCGATCGAGTCGAACGGCTTTTTCAAAATCATCAACCGCTCCGGGCTGCCGATCATTTTCATCATCTCGTCCCATGAATAATCCGAATACGCCGTGCAGATCACGATCTGGATGTCGGGATCGGCTTCCCACAATTTCAGCGTGGTCTCCATCCCGTCCCAGCCTGGAGGCATCCGCACGTCCATGAATGCCATCGCGTAGCGCCTTCCTGTTTTCATCGCGGCGCGCACGAGATCGAGCGCGTCCTGGCCTTGAAATGCGAAGTCCATCTCAAACTGCGCGCGATGCGTGGATGCCGTCGATTCACCGAAAAATTCCGCCTCCGCGGCATCGAATTCCGATTCCGCATCGTCGGTGCCGAGGATTTTTTTGAAATCGGCATGGATGGCTTCATTATCATCGACCACAAGGATGCGATGGTTTTTTTCAATGCCTGCGGCGGGATGGGTTAGTTGGTGCATGGGATTGGTTCTGGTTTGTTTCCGTGCGTGTTGAGGGGAAGTTCGAGGCGGAAAGTCGCGCCGTGGCCGATGCCGTCGCTGTGCGCGGTGAGGCGTCCGCCCAATTCCTCCGCGGCGAGCACGCCGCTGTGCAGGCCAAAGCCGTGGCCGTTTTTTTTGGTCGTGAAACCATGCGCGAAAATCCGCGTTGCGTTTTCCGGCGCGATGCCGATGCCGTTGTCACTGAAGCTGACCGCGACGTGGCCGTCATGGCGACCGATCCGGACAATGAGCCGCTTATCGGCGCGGCCGCTGTCGCTGAGCGAATGTTTGGCATTGCTGATGAGATTGATGAGAATTTGCAGCACCTTGTGTTTTTCCACGGGCAGCGGCGGCGTCTCGGCATATTCGCGCACGACCTCGACGTGATGCCGGGCCAGCGCGGTCATGTTCATGCGCAGCGCGTCCTCGACGAGGCCCTCGATTAACAGCGTTTCGCGCACGCCGCCGACATCTTTCGCGTGGCTTTGCTGCACCTCGACGATTTCCTTAATGTGCTCGACGTTTTGCGCGAGCGACTGGAGTTCAGTCAGCAATTCCGTCTGCTCCTGCGCCAGCCGCGCGGAAAGTTTGGCGAGATAGTCTGGCAGTTTTTGTCCCGCCGGGTCACTGGTGAAAAACGCGGCAATGTCCCCGGCGCGCTCGCGCAGCAGTTCCGCGGTTTTTGCCACGCTGGAAATGCGCGACTTGCGCAGCTTGTCGGAAATGACCGAACAGGAGATATTGACGCTGTTTAGCACGTTGCCAACGTTATGCAAAACGCTGGTCGCCACCTCCGCCATGCCGGCCCGGCGCGAAGTCTCCAGCAGTTGTTTGTGGGCGCTCTCCAGCCTGGCTTCGGTTTCCTTGATCGCGGTGATGTCCTTGGAAATCCCGAATGTGCCAATGATCTCTCCGCTCACGTTCCGTAGCGGCATTTTGCTCGTCAGCGCCCAGGTGACGCGACCGTCGACCCACGTTTCTTTTTCCGCCTTGCTGATCAGCGGCTTGCCTGTGCGGATGATTTCCTGCTCGTCGTGGAATGCCTGCTGGGCGTGCTCTTTTGTGAAAAAATCGAAATCGGTTTTGCCGATGATCTCATCTCTGGAGTTCAGGTTGAGAGCCTTCGCAAAAATCTCACTGCTGCGGATGAAACGTGACTCCCGATCCTTGAAATAAATGGAATCGATGCAGGAATCGAGCAGCGCGTTGAGCAGAAGGCGTTCAAAGGCCAGCTCGGTTTCCGCGCGTTTCCGTTCCGCGATTTCCGCGCGCAGCTCTTCATTATTACGCGACAAAGCGCATGTGCGCTGGCGAAGCAGTGCCGCAGCGGCGACTGTTCCCGCAAGGATGCCGCTGCAGGCGATCGTGACAAAATGCGGCTCCCGGCGGGCGATCGGTGGGAAGAGCACGTGTTCGATCCACTCGAAGCAAAATATCCCGAAAGCGGTCAGCAAAGCCGTAGCCGACATCACAGCAAGCTGTTTGTAGATCGCCGACAGCCGCTGAACGTAAGGCATAGAACGCTGGGGCATTATGGACTCTGGGGCAACCATGAGAAAGTTTCATTAGCTGCTGCCGTGCCGCCCAATGTTTGGCAAACTACGTAATTTGTGATGTGGAAAATACGTAGATGCGCGGCCGCGTGCAGCGCTAGGCTCTTTTGTGCGACGGCTTCTCGCGCGTGATCGATGCGAGCAGCACTTCCCTCACGGTCGCGTCCGTCCGCGCCTCCGCGCTGAATTTCAGATACGCGCGCTTGTTCATCCGGTCGACCTGCCGGCAGAAAATCCGCAACGCACCGCGGGCGCTCGTGAGCGCCGCTTCGGCATCGGACGTTTCCTGCAATCGCTCCGGATAACGCATGACCATCTGCTCGAACGCTGCGACGTCAGTCGTGTCGCGCATGATCGCCGTGCCCGACGGACGTTTCGCCAGCTCCGCGTTCGCCTGTTTCCAGATCGGGATCAAAATGCGCGCCCGGCGCAGATTGAGCGCATCGGAGCGCGGCACGATTGTGAACACGGCCGCGAGCGACTGCCGCACCGGATGGCTCTCGTCAAACTGCGCGGTGATCAACTGCGGCACCGCGAGATTCAACGTGCGGATTGCGGCAAACTGCGCCAGCTCCGTATTCTTCATCTGCTTCGCCGCCGTCTTGCGGTTCTCCCGTTCCTGCGCGAGCCGCCCGAGCTGATCGAGATTCGCCGCGTGCTGGTCGACACCCGTCCCGGCGACACTCATCAACGGAAAAAACTTCCTCCAAAACGTCACCGTTTCCATCCCGCGCTTGTGCGTCTTTTGCCAGAACTCAGGCATCGGGCGAAGGAATATGCGTGTTTTGCAGGGAGATGGCTTGTCGTTTGGCGCAAGTGTCCGGCGTCTTCGTGTAAAAATCAGCGCGCCGTTGCAAACTGGCCTTTTGCCGGGATGGAATAGCTTTTTGTAGCCGGTAAATCATTTACCGGCATCAGAAAGCAATTCTGAACCGCCATCAAGTCGTTTTGGAAGCCCATCAAGTCATTCTACAGGCGCGTCAGGTCATTCTGGAACCGCACCAAGCCATTCTACGACCGCATCAGGTCATTCACGAACCGCAAAAAGCCGTTCTGCGCCCGCGTCAGGTCATTTCGAAAGCTCGCGAAACCATTTACAAGCCTCGTCCAGTCAAATCGCAGCCGCTTGAATCCGAATTTATCGCGCGTGATAATGGTGGAATAGTGGCTGTTTCCGGTGGAGGAACTTTTAAGGAAAGATTCACGAATGCTTGCTGTAGTATGAGTTACGTATTGGCGATTTGCGTGGGCGTTGTATACGGAAAATACAAAGTGAGGCTGCGTTTGCCAATAAATTCGCCGAGGATTTGCGTGGGCGTTGTATACGGAAAATACAAAGTGGAAACCATTGCCGTCGCGGATTGGTGAAGTATTTTATCAATCAAGCTTTTTGAAAGACCGCTGCCAATAACAAAGACTTATCCCCAAGCCGGCAGCGGTTCACGGAAGGCGAAAAACAATTAGTTCCCTAAAAAACCATGAACCACTCTGCAAACCTCAATCATCGCCTCGTAAAATACCTCACCATGGCCCTCGGCCTTTCTGTGGCTGGAATCTCCAGTCCCGATGCAAAAGCTGACGCGGTCTGGAACGGCTCGACCAGTTCCGACTGGAATAACGGAAGCAACTGGACCGGGGGCTCGCCCGGCACCGGTAACAACGACGTCATCGTCAATAACGCCGGCACGTTTCAGGTTCCGGTCCTTTCCGGCAACGGCTCTTCCAGCCGTGACATCCGTATCGGCGCAGGTGCCAATGGCCGGCTCGACCAGACGGCAGGGACGCTCTCGACGGGCAATGGCAGTTGGTTCTTTGTCGGCTACGCCGGCGCGACTGCTTCATTCAATCTCGCGAATACCGCGGCCTCAGGCGGCACGTTGACCGGCTTCGGCCAGGGGACGGGCAGCGTCAACGTCGGCGGCGCGAGTCAGAACGGTGATTTGTTGATTGCTTTGGATGGCGGCACAAGTTCCACGGTCAATATGAATACCTCGGGAACGCTCGCCGCCGGTATGGTGTCCATGGGCAGCGCCGGCTCCAACGCGACGAACACATTCAATATCGACAACGGCACCGTGACCGTTGGCGGGGAGTTTCAAGTGGGCGGCGATGTGTTTGGCCAGGGCAATGGCAGCAACAACGTCCTCAACATGAGCGGCGGCAGTATTACTGCAAACATCATGTCTTTTTCCCGCGGCGACAACAACGGCAACACGATGCATGGCACCGCCAACATCACTGGGGGAACCTTGAATTCGCGGTCGTGGTTTACTTTGGGATTCGCGGGAGCCGCAGGCGCGGTATCCACAATCAACAATAACGGCGGAGCGATCAACATCAACACGACTGGCGGCGGCAATCTCGAGATGGGCGTGTTTGATGGAACGACGAACCAGTTTACCGTGAATTCCGGCAGCGTGACTTTGCAAAACAATGCGAGCATGTTATTCGGCAACGGCGGCAATCACTCAGGCGCGTCGACATTCACTCAAAACGGCGGAACCGTTGCCTTCTACAGTGACGCCGGCACGACGATCGGCGGGACCGGTGTCCTGAACCTCGGTGTTGGCAGCAGCACCGGCACCTACGCTTACAACTTGAACGGCGGAACACTGACGGTGCCTAAGATTCAAAAGGCTGCCGCAGGAGCCTCGGGCAGTTTCAATTTCAACGGAGGCACGCTGAAGGCAGCGGCTGATAACGCGAACTTCCTCACCGGCATCACGACGGCGAACGTGCGTAACGGCGGCGCGATCATCGATACCAACAGTCACAACATCACCGTCGCCCAGGCGCTCGCACACAGCAATATCGGCGGTGACGCGGCGACCGATGGCGGCCTTACCAAAAACGGAAACGGCACGCTAACACTCACCGGCGCGAATACATTGACCGGCTCGGTCGTGATCAACGGCGGCACGCTCTACGCGAGCCGCGGTAACGCGGCGAACAATCAGGTGTTCAGCTACGTCACCGACATTACCGTTAACAACGGCGCGACGTTGGAAGGCGGCGCGAACAGCCTCTTCGGATGGGATGGCTCGCAGGAACATCCGATCACGGTGAATGCCGGGGGCACTCTGCTCGCCGACACGCAGGGCGATATAGGCGTGAGTCTTGTCACCTTGAATGGCGGCACGCTTGCGACCAGCGCCGCGAATGCGGATGCGGGCACGTGGCGCTTTGACGGCGCAACTGACAAACTGCTCGTCACCGATAACTCCACCGTGAGTGCGGTCAATGTGAAGTTCCAGGGCGGCGGCGCGATCGAGGTGGCGAGCGGCAAAGCCCTCAACTTTACCGGCACAATCACCGATACCAATTCCTTCGGTATCAGCAGCGTCGTCAAGAACGGCAATGGCACATTGAACCTCGCGGGGGCCAACACCTACACGGGCAACACGACGATCAACGCAGGCACGCTCGACCTCACCAGCAGCGGCAGCATGAAATTTGTGATCGGTCTCAACGCTGTGAACAACAAGGTCACCGGCACCGGTTCGCTGACGCTCGACGGCAGCTTTAACTTCGACTTGAGCGGTGCGGATACGACGCTCGGCGATAGCTGGCAGATCGTCGATAGCAGCCTCACCAGCCTCTACGACGGAAGCTTCGCGGTCACCGGCTTCACCGACGCGGGCAGCGATACCTGGACGAAGGACATCAACGGCACGAACTATTACAAATTCAGCGAGCAGACCGGGCAGTTGAACGTGGTGCCTGAGCCGAGCACCTGGGCGGCATTGCTCAGCGGCATCGGCGCACTCGGCTTCTTCCGGAAGCTGCGCCGCAATCGCAGGGCGTAAGTTTAACCAACCAACCAAATAATCACTGGTTCGCTGTGGCGGCTGCGCGATTGATTCGCCAGCCGCCGCAGCATTTTACAGGGTCTCGCGGGGATTTTTGTATCAGGAAAATACAAGAGTGAGCCCATTGCGCCGATTCCGGCTTGGGATTAACTATCGATGCACTACTTGGCACGCGCATCGCAATAACGTTGTCTAATACCGCCACCCTGCAGGCGTAAAAAGCAGCGAAAGAGTTGTGCACGTGCCGAGAAAGTTCCCCAGAACTTTAACCCTGTCCGTAACCCCACACCCCGATCATGAGCCAATCTGCAAAATCCACCCGCCAAAGTCGTCTAGTCAAATACCTCACCATGGCCCTCGGGCTCTCGGTCGGAATGTCCGGTTCCGGCGAAGCGGCCACGTGGGTCGGCGGCACCAGCACGGACTGGAATAATACGGCAAACTGGAATGGCGCGCCTGCCGGTAATAACGACACCGTCAACGTCAGCACTGGCAATTTTCCGATCATTACCAGTAACTCGACGTTTACGCCTGTGGATATCTTTGTCGGCAGTGGTTCGGGGGCAACCGGTCGCCTCGATCATCGGGCCGGCACCGCTGCAACTGGCAATGGAAATTGGTTCTTCGTAGGCGTAAATAGCGGCACGGGCATTTACAATCTCGCGGATACGTCTGTTACTAGTGGCGGTGTGAGCGGGTTTGGAATGGGCTCGGGTAGCCTGACCGCCGGCAGATTCTACGTTGGTGGTGCAGACTTTAATGGCTCCGGCACCGGCACGGCTAACATCAATACCTCGGGAACGTTAGCGACTACTACCGGCGGGGGAGTTTCCATAAGTGTGGGACAGGCCGGCACCGGCACGATGAATTTGCAAAACGGAACGCTTTACGCACCGGGGGAATTTTGGATCGGTGCTGGGGGAAATGGCGTGGTAAATATGTCGGGCGGCTCTATTACTTCCGGTCAATGGTTCGTCGTGGGACGCAGCGGCACCGGCTCGTTTATTCAATCCGGCGGCACGGTGACTGGCGGAACCAGCAGCGGCGTGTTTACGACGATTGGCTCCTTCGGCGGTTCCCAAGGAACGGTCAATGTTAGCGGCGGCACTTTTAATAGTCCCAATCAGATCTATGTTGGCGAAGGTGGCACCGGCACGTTGAACGTCTCAGGCAGCGGCTCCGTCATAGTGGGAAATGCCACCGAAGGACTGCGGCTCGCTGTCAATTCAGGCGCAGTCGGCACAGTGAACCTCAACGGCGGCACGATACAGGCGAAGATCGTTAGCAGCGGCACTGCCGGGACGAGCACGTTTAACTTTAATGGCGGCACGCTACAGGCCGGCGCAAGCAGCGGCACGTTCATGACTGGACTCAATTTTGCAAAGGTCCTTACGGGTGGTGCAAAGATTAACTCCAACGGCTTCGACGTCACCATAGGCCAGGCGCTAACCAGCGGCACCAGCAATGATGGTGGACTCACGAAGAGCGGCAATGGTTCGCTCACTCTCACCGGAGCGGACACTTATGTAGGCGCTACGACCGTTAATGCCGGCACGCTTGCGCTCGGCGGCGCAGGAAGCGTCAATAACTCCAGCGGCATTGTGATCAATGGCTCGGGCACAAAGTTTCTCCAAAACAGTAGCGTTGCGAGCACACCGAATGTTACGCTGACTCAAGGCACTCTCGCAGGCACAGGCACTGTGGGTGCGGTAACAGTCGGTGCAGGCACGGGAGGCATTGTTTCCAACGGCAGCGGCGTTTCAGGTAACACGGGCTCACTCACGATCGGTTCGCTGACTTTTAGCGGTGTGGGAGCATTGAGCTTAAACCTCGCAGGCGGCAACTCGACTGCGACTCCGGGCGTCATCGTTACTAACGCGCTCACGACTCCTAACAGCAGCGGCGCGGTTACCGTCAATGTATCGCCGACGAATCCGCTGACTCTCGGCACGACTTACAACCTTCTAAGCTATGGCTCCTTTAGCGGCAGTCTTAGTGACTTTGTTTATGGCGGCAATTCAGCGCGACTTACCGGCGTTTTCGGGACATCGAGCAACTTCCTGACGCTAACAGTCAATGGCGATGCACCTAAGTGGACTGGTCTGGACAACGGGAACTGGCAGGTGGGCTCAACGGGCGCAAACAGCAACTGGAAGCTGCAAACAGCCGGCACTGCGACCAACTACATCGATGGCGACCTTGTTTTATTCGACGATACCGCACAGGGCACGACCAATGTAAATATCGCAGCCAATGTAACTCCCGGCGCGTCGATCACCTTTAACAACACAGCGAAGGATTATACAGTATCCAGCAGCGGCGGCTTCGGCATCGGAGGTAGCGGATCGTTGCTCAAGAATGGCACCGGTAAACTGACGATTAGCAGTTCCAACAGCTACACCGGCGCGACTACCGTGAACAATGGAACCTTAAATATTCAAAACAACAACGCGCTTGGTAATTCCAGTGGGGTCACTGTTGCTAGTGGAGCCAGCCTCGAGTTACAAGGAACTGCTTTGACCGTTGATCGCGCACTAAACCTGTCGGGCACTTTGCGCAACGTAAGTGGTGCTAATACCTACAGTGGCTCGCTTGCACTCGGTGGCAGCACGAATGTCATAGTTCAAGTGGATACAGGAAGCCTTGCGCTGACTAATAGTGGAGGAATTGCCGGTACCGATGCGAATCTTACTGTTAGTGGCAGCGGCAATAGCAGCGTCGCGGGGGTAATCGCAACCGGCGTTGGATCGTTGACGAAAAATGGCAATGGCACATTGGTGCTAAACGGTGCCAACACCTACTCCGGCGGCACGACCATCAACGCGGGCACATTGCAGATTAACACAACTGCCGGTGCTGCGAACTCGGGAACGTTCAATCTGAATGGCGGCGCCTTCAAGATCAACTCCTCCGCGGCGAACTTCAACTATGCGCCATCGATCAATCTGACGGCAGCGGGCTCCACCCTTGGCAACATAGGCAGTCAGATCAACTATACAGGCGCGCTCAATGGCAACAACAACGCGCTCAACATTGCGAATGCCAACACCTCGGTGCTCTACATAAACGCCCCTGTCACCGGTGTAACCCAGTTCAACGTGCAGTCCGGCGCGATGGGTTTCGATATCAACGTCGGCAACAACCGCGGCACGGCTTCGGTCAACGTCACTAATGGTGCGTCGCTCTGGTATGCCGGCAATAACACCAACCCGGTTACCAACAACCTCATCTTTAATGGTGGCGATGGCATGAACAATGCGGGCGCGCTCTATTATGAAGGCGGCGTTCCCGTCCCGGCAGCACTTACTGGCACGATCACGCTGGCCAGCGGGACGACGGGCATTGGCAGCCAGTTTGGTGATACTATCACGTTGAACGGAAGCATTACCGGCGCCGGCGCTCTCAAGCAGTTGAACGCGAATACCATCATTTCAGGCAGCAACGATTATTCCGGCGGAACAACCATCACCGCTAAAATCCTGACCGCAAACAGCAGCACCGCGCTCGGTTCCGGAGCGGTCAGCATCAGCGCTGCTTCCGGTGCGCAGCTCGCTCTGGGCAGCAATGTCAATGTCGCCAATGCGCTAGCCATTAATGGTGGCGGTGTCTCCGGCCAGGGTGCGCTTTATGTGCCGACGGGCGATGCCACCTACAATGGTGCGATCAATATCACTGGTGCGCCAAATGCAGGCGGCCACTTTGCCTCCGGCACCGGCATCTTAACGGTTTCCGGGCCGGTTACCTCCTCGGTCGATGTAACGGTTCGCGCCGGCACAGTGTTGTTTTCAAATACCGGCAGCAGCTATAGCACACTTAGCCTTCTGGGAGGCACAACGAAAGTAGGTGCGACCAATGCCCTGCCGGTCGGTGCAACGGCTAATATCGGCACGGCGACTTCGGAGCAAAATGCCGTGCTGGATCTGAACGGCTTTAATCAGACGCTCGCCGGAATTACCAAAGGCGCTCAGACTGCAAAGATCATTAACAATGGCTTGTCCGATGCGACTCTAACCACAACGGGCAACTCCACCTACAACGGATGGTTGCAGGATGGTGCGACGAACAAGCTGGCGCTTACGGTTAACAGCGGTTCTCTCACTCTCGGCGGCACGAGCACCTTTACCGGAGACGTGAATGTCAACGGCGGAACTTTGCTCGTGAATTTCAGCAACAATTTTGCCAACCCGACTAGCAGCGCCTTGGGTAATCCACAGGCGGTCCGCAATATCAATGTGAACAACGGTGGCACGTTGAATTTCGTGCAGGGAGATACTCTCGGAGGAGCAACTACGAACGTCGCTTCTACATTGGTAATCAATCAAGGCGGCACGGTGACTAATACAGGTGGTAACTTTACCACGCTGGGTGCTGTGCAGCTTAATGGCGGCACATTGACCGGCGTAGGTGGGGCAATCCCGAATTACCAGATGTATGCCTTGCGCGGTGATGTGACGGTCGGCGGCACTACCGCATCCACTATCTCCGGCAGTGGCGCGAACGCGGGTTATCATCTTAATACCAATACCACCTTCAACATTGCCGATGTGACAGGCAATTCGAATTCCGATTTGAATGTCTCTGGTATTTTGGTTGACCAAACCGGCAGTCAGGATAGCGCAGCAGGCGGCTTTACTAAGAACGGAGCCGGCACAATGACCCTCACGGGCAACAGCACCTATACAGGCGTGACAACGATCAGCAACGGCGTATTGCAACTTGGAGACGGGACGAATGGCAACGATGGCACGATCGTCAGCACCGGTGGAGTGGTGGATAATAGCTCGCTGGTCTACAACCGGTTTGGCACAGTGACTTCGAGCTATGCTATTAGCGGCGGGGGTGCCGTGACAAAAATCGGCGCAGGCACGCAAATCCTAAGTGGTTCGAATAACTATACTGGTGCTACCAATATCAACGTTGGGACGCTCGGGTTCTCGACTTTGCAGTCAAGCATTGGTGATGTCGTGGTTGCCAGTAACGCCATCTTAAGCGTGAAGCAGGCGATTGCGAATCAGACACTGCTGTCGACTAACAGTCTTACTCTCGGCAATTCTACACTAACATTCGATTTCAATAATCTAGACTCGAGCGCCGCGTTGATGTCAACCAATGGACTTACCCTCAATGGCACGACTGGTTTCAGCATGCAAAATGGCGCGCTGCTCTCCACGGGCACACACCAGTTGTTAACCTATGCCTCGTTCGGAGGAGGCGGCTCGTTGCTGACGGGGACCACCTATCATCTCACCGCGCGGAACACCGGACAGGTCATTAATGATACCAACAATAGCGCGTTGAGCCTTGTAGTGATCGCCAATACCCCGATCTGGACAGGTTCCAACGGTAGCGCGTGGGACATCGAAACGACGCAAAACTGGAAGAGCGCCGGCCTCGCGACGACTTACTTCCAGACCGCCACAAGCGGAACCGATAGCGTTATTTTCGATGACACTGCGTCGAACACGAACGTGGACCTCGCGATGAATGTTGCGCCGCTCGGTGTGTTGGTGGATAACTCGACAAAGAGCTATCTTATTAGTGGCACCGGCGGCTTTGGTATTGGGGGCTCCACCTCACTCGTCAAGCAAGGCAGCAATACTCTCACCCTCACAGGTAGCAATAGCTATACCGGCGGGACGACGATCAAGGCCGGAACCATTGCAATTAACAACGCGAATAGCTTGGGCGATAGCTCTGGCGCGGTCACGATCAACAACGGCGCTAAACTTGAAGCGCTTAATGCGATTACGACTTCACGCAGCTTCCTGCTCACCGGCACCGGCACGATTCAGACCGATAGCGACACCTATGAAGTCGACGGTGTCGTTGGTAATGGCCTCTCCACCGGTAGCCTGACGAAAACTGGCAACGGCACCTTGCGGCTGACGGCGGCGAATACCTTTACCGGAGATATCAATATCAATGGCGGAACACTGCTCGCAGATCGCACCAACAATGCAGTCAATCCTACAACCAGCGCATTGGGTAATTCGCAATCCACTCGTAATATCATTGTGAACAATGGAGGCACGCTGAATTTCGTGCAGGGAGATACACTCGGCGGTGCGACTTCCACGGTAGTTTCGACATTGGTCATAAATCCGGGTGGCACGGTAACGAATGCCGGCGGCAACTTCACGACGCTCGGTCCTGTTCAGCTGAATGGCGGCACGCTGACTGGTGTCGGCGGCGCAAATAGCAGCTATCAGATGTATTCCCTGCGCGGAGATGTGACGGTAGGCGGCACGTCGGCTTCCACCATTTCCGGCAGCGGCTCGAATGCCGGGTATCATCTTAATGCGAATACAACCTTCAATGTTGCCAATGTAACAGGTGATGCAAACTCGGACTTGAATGTCTCTGCAACTTTGGTTAACCAGACTGCTAGTCAGGGCAATGCTGTCGGGGGCCTGACTAAGACCGGCGCAGGCACAATGACGCTTACTGGCAACAATACTTACACCGGCGATACAAATATCAACCAAGGGACGCTGGTGGTGAGAGGTTCATTAAGTGGAAGCAAAATCAATGTGAACAGCAGCGGCACATTGTCAGGCGATGGAACAGTCGGATGGGTTGCACTCAATGATGGCGGTCTCGTTGCGCCGGGCACAAATGGCATTGGCACGCTCGCCGACAACAATCTCTATTTGGATTGGTATGGGAGCAATGATTCCAATTTTGCCCAGATGAAGTTTGACCTGAGCACGATCGACAACAGTTCCGACCAGATCACCGGCCTGTTCAATTTCACAAAAGCAAGCGCAACCGGCACCTTTAAGTTCGATTTCCTTGGCGGCGGCAACAACAACAATGGTGACCCGATAACAGGCACTGTTTACACGCTGATCCAGTTTAATAGTCTCGGCAATATCAGCGGTGCTCCATTTACCGCCGCCGATTTCAGCTACAAAAATCTCGCTCCGGGATTGAGCGGTGCGTTTGTGCTCACTGCTAACAGCCTGCAGTTCGAAGTCGTGCCTGAGCCTGGCACATGGGCGATGCTGCTCGGCGGCGTAAGCGTGCTCGGCTTCTACCGAAAGCTGCGCCGAAACAGATAAGCATACCTTGCCACAGGTAGTTCGTGCCCGCGAATGCTCGCGCGAGTTGCCTGGGGGAATACGGAGCACGAATTCGTATTCGGAACGTAACGTTTGCCTCTGAGTGCGCTGCCGCAGTGCTATGGTTGAAAAAGATTGCTGACATCTTAATTTGCGAGTGCTAAACTTCCACGTCCGTATGCCACCGACCCCCCCACGGGTAGCATGCGCTTTGCTCGGCTGTAAACGAGTCGCTATTTCGATAGTCGAAGCGAAGCGATTTAGAACAAGCAAACTCTGGTGCAAAGCAGCAGTGTTTTGCGTGCTCATGCTGCCGGTTGGTTTTCATGGCACCTTCGCGGCAGCCCAGGACGTGATGGGCAAAGAGACTGCGGCTGCGGAGTTGACAAAGACTTTCAATTCCGCAATGCAAGCTTTCCAGTCGGGTGACTACCAGACTGCGGCCACCAACCTTGAAAGCGTCATAGCGAAGGCCGCCGATTCGCCGCAGTTGGAACCGGTCTATTTTACGCTAGGCGCTTCCTACTTTAACCTCGAGCAATATGACAAAGCGGTGGAGACACTCAAAAAATACAAGGAGAAATTCCCGCAGGGAGCGCGTATTGGAGATGCGACCTTTTGCATAGGTCAGGCCAGCTTCATGAGCAAAAACTACGGCGAAGCTGTCGCGGCTTTTTCACAACTTGAGAGCATTCCTCAGCTTCGTGAGCAGGCGCTGCAATATGAGGCTGCGGCTTACAAGGAAGACGGCAAGATCGATGAAGCGATAGCTACTCTCGAGAAGCTGGTTTCGCCCGACATTAAATCCACAATCGGAGTCAACGGAGCGATGACTCTAGCGGGCCTTTATGCCGACAAGAAAGAGCCTGTCAAAGCGACGGCTATGATTCGCAAAGTATTTCAGAAGCTCGATCTGGTGGATAATATGGTTCGTCTCAATGCGATGGCTGTAGAACTAGGGGACAATCTTCTGGGTGATGAAAAGCCGGGTGAAGCCATCGAAGCTTACCGCAATGTCCGTTCCCGCGACGATGTCCTCAGGTTCCAAGCGGGAAGAGTGCTTCTGGCGCAAAAAAAGGTGGATGCAAACATCGCGGCGATGAAAGCCAATCCAGCAGATGCCGCAAGCTATGTGGCCACGCACGCAAGACTCAAAGATGAACTGGCCAAAGCAAAGAAGCTTTACGAGGAAGCGCAAAAGCTTCCCGACTTCATGCCCGAGCTTCTTCTTCGCGAAGGAAAAGCATGGTATGAGTGGGATAAGAAATGGGAATCAATCGTGGCTTTCAACCGGCTGCTAAAGAAGTATCCGCAAGCCAAGGAACGGGAGCCCGCGCTTTTTGCAATGCTGACTGCTTATACCGATGTCAACCAGCCGGTGCGCGCCCAGCAGTTGTGCGATCAGTATTTGAAAGAGTTTCCGCATGAGCGGAACACGGATACCGTTGCTTATCTGCTCGGTGCGACTGCGCTGCAAGCTAATGATCCCAAAGGTGCGGAGACTTACTTTGGACGAATGCTCGAAAGCCGGCCGGATAGTTCGTTGAAGGAAGATATGCGCTTCCTTCTCGCAAATGCGAGGTTTGCCCAAGGGAAGTTCGATGAGGCTATTCGCGACTATAAGAAGTATCTCGAGGATTTTCCAAATGGCCATCGCGTGGAGGAAGCAGTCTATCGCATAGGTGCTGCAGAGGTATTTTCGGGTAAGTATGAAGAAGCGCTTGGCGGACTTGGCGATTACCTGACCAAATATCCGAAAGGAACATTTGCGTCTGACGCGAAATATCGCGTGATGGTGTGCAAATATGCCGGCCAGCTTTACGGTGACATTGTTACGGGCGTTCCAAGCTGGCGACAAGAGTTTCCGAATGATGCTATGGAAGGAGAAGTCCTGGCTTTGCTCGGCGACGCACTTGCAGCGCAAGGCAAAACGGCCGACGCCATCCCCGTTTACATCGAGTCCTACAAAAAGGCGACCACTGATGAGGTGCTAAACTATTCGTTATTTGAAGCCAGTAAAAACATGCAGAAGCTCGGCAAATGGCAGGACGTGACGCAGCTCTTTCAGGAATTTGTGAACAGCAATCCGGACCATTTATCGGTCGTTCCAGCCATGTTCTGGATTGGCAAATCCCTCGCGCACGAAGGGAAGACGGATGAAGCAAAGCAATACCTGGTCGGTCAGCTAAAACGCTATATCGGCGATCCACAGCGAGAAGCAGTCGAACAACTGCTGCAACAACTCGCACAGCTTTGTTCGAAGCGCCCGCGTATAGTTGCTGCAGCAACGCCGGAGTCCTCGCCAATACCGCCAGCTAGCGCCGCGCCTCCCGCTTCGCCGATAGTTATTGCTACGCCGACACCATTGCCGCCTTACGATGCAGTAGGTGAATTGGCCAAGCAATTGCAGCCATTGGAGGAAAGCGCCAACGCTACAGCGAGGGCCCGATTGCTATATACGAAAGCCGAACTGGCGACCATTCGCAGAAAACCGGATGAACACGATAAGCTGCTTGCTCAGATCGGCGAGCAGTTCAAGCCGGAGGAATTAAGTCCGCTGCTGCTGGCGGAGGCTGGCGACTATCAGCTCGCAAGAGGTCGGCTTGATCGAGCGGCCGCTTTTTACAATCAACTCAAAGACTATTTTCCAAAGAGCAACTATCTCGACTATGCGTTTGTAGGACTCGGCGAGATCGCCTTTGCCAACAAACAGTATGACTCAGCACTGGATTTGTTCAGTGAAGCTGCGGACAAGCTTGCGCAATCGAAGCTGAAGGACGCTACGATTGGTAAGGCAAAGACCTTGCTGGAGCTTGGTAAATACGACGAATCCAAGAAGCTTTTCGAGCAGGTGGCAACTGTTCGCGAGTGGCGTGGCGAATCGACCGCGTATGCAGTTTACAAGATGGGCGACCTTGAAGCGCGCCAGGGGCATTGGGCCGAAGCGATTGCACACTATCAGCGCGTTTTTGTCTTATATCAAAGGTATCTGCCATGGGTCGCGAAAGCCTATATTGGCAGCGCAGAAAGCTTCGATAAGCTAGGCAAGCGACAGGAAGCCATCGATCACCTCAAGGAGATGTTGCGCAACGAAAAACTCCAAAAGTTTCCGGAAACAAATCAAGCAAAACAAATGCTGCAAGAATGGGGTGCCGCATGAAGCCACTGCTTCGTTTGATGCTCGGCTTTGTATTAGTAGCTTCGGCAGCCGCGCAAAATATCATTTTAAAAGATGGCAAAGTGATAGCTACCAAAGGTGTGCGGCGCACCGGCGACATTATTATGGCTACAATAGAGCTATCGGGAACGACAGCCGCGCAACCTAGTCCGGCCGGACAGGTGCAAGCTATTAGAACTGGCGAATTCGGGTATCCTATCGCGCAGATTTACAAGATCGATTTTCCAGAGCCTGCGCAGTTAAATGCGGCGGCGGCTTTGGTTAATTCAGGTAAAGCCATCGACGCTATAAAACAAATCGAGCCTGTGCTTGCTTACTACGATGCCGTTCGCGATGCTCCGGGAAGTTGGTGGAGTGACGCCCTTATTTTAAAAATACAAGCGCTGCTAAGTCTGGGTAACTATGACGCGGCAGATCGTTTGGCGAGCCAAATGGAGCGCATAGCAACAGATCCCGAAGCTATTGATGCAGCCAGGGTCTATGTTGCGGCAGGGCTTGCGCGCAAGGGTGATCACGCGAAAGCGCTGCAGGTATACGATGCAGTGCTGAACGAAGCTACTCGGCCGCAAACACTGGCCGTGTCCGCAGCGAATAAAGGAGTGAGTCATCTCGCGCGCAGAGAGTGGGAGGCGGCTCTACTTTCAGTGCTTGAAGTGCCGGTTTTCTATCCCAGGCAGGAAGCGTTGATGCCTTCTGTTTTGCTAAGTTCTGCACGCGCTTACATTGGGCTTGAAGACTATAACCGCGCTAAATCAGCTCTGGGCGAACTTGGCTCAAAATTCCCCTCCACGCCTGAAGGAGCTCAGGCAAAAAGCGAACTGGATAGAATAGCAAAATTGGAAAAAACACCGCAATCTGCAAAATAGAAACGTAATCAATGAAACTAAAAACAATCATCCTGGCAATATTCCTTGTTACCGGAGTATTGCTGACCATTGGAGTAGCACAACAGCCGGCTTCACCGCCGGCAAACGCGGATACCAAGCCAGCCGTTCACAACAAGAGTCTTTGGGAACAGATTCGTGAAGGCGGTTGGGTTATGGTGCCCATTGGGTTATGCTCAGTGCTGACAGTCTATCTTATCTGGGAAGGAATTGTCCGCACCAGTCAGAAACGCGTAATGCCACCCGAGCAAGTCGATACCTTAAAGTCTATCTTTCCTACGGGTGACTATGTGGGAGCTTACAATTACTGCAAGCAGCATCCATCGCCTTTTACAAACGTTTGCCGTGTTGCGATTAGTCTAATTGGAGAGGGGAAGGAGGCTGTAGAAGAGGGAATTATTGCCGAGATGGCAAAAGAGGATTCAAAGATGCAGACATATATTTCCTACCTCTCAGTTATCGGCGTTTGCACGCCGATGATCGGTTTGCTTGGCACTGTCACAGGAATGATCGGGGCCTTCGCGGTGCTGGGCAGTCAGGGCATTGGCGATCCCTCTGCGCTTTCAGCCAAGATCGGCGAGGTTCTTATCGCCACTGCGTCCGGTTTGTTTATCGCGATCCCGGCTTTCGGATCGTTCTATTTTTTGCGCAACCGCGCTGTTAAAGCATTGCACGATATCGAAGACACAGTCGTTCTGCTCTTTCGCAAGATGCCTTACGAACTTGCCGCAGGTGTCCATATCGGCGATGAGCAACTCTATGCTGGAACGCCAAATTGGATTACCGCACACGAAAGTGGTGAAGCGGGCGAAGCAGTGCCAGCCTAAGCTAGTTATTATGCAAAGGAGACCGATCTAATGGCAGGCGGAGGCGGAGGCGGCAAAGGCGAACCAGAGTTTCAAGTAGCACCGATGATCGATGTGCTGCTGGTGCTCCTCATTTTCTTCATGTCGATTACGTCGGCGCAAGTGCTGAAAGTGGATAAGAGCATCACCTTGCCGATTGCACCGAATGCCATCAAAAAAGATACCTCCCGTAGTGAAGCGGTGGTAAATGTCCGGTGGGACGAAGCTGCAAAGAAGGCGACCTATGTCATGGATGACCGGGTGATACCTACGCTTGATGATTTGACTAAGGCGCTTGCCGACGCAAAAAAAATCGGCGAGACAAAGGTTTCAAAAGGCCCGAATCCGGCATTTCGTTGTGTCATTCGCGGCGAACGCACTGCGATGGCAAAGAGCATTACTGCTGCGATGAATGCCGCTGCCGCAGCGGGGATTGGTGAAATAGCTATTTCAGCAGTGAATCGAGACTAGCTTGTCATGAAGCGCTCGCGTAAAAGGAAAAACCATTTCGACACTGAGCTAGGGTTTCAAATTGCCCCTATGATCGATGTCGTCTTTGTCATCATGCTTTTCTTCATGGTGATGGCAGGCGCAGTAAAGGTTGAGCGCGAGATTAACAGCAAGCTGCCAGGCACGGCGGAGACATCCGAGCCTACCGAATTTGTCGACGAGGTAATCATTAATATTTCCGATGCAGGCGAAGTAACTCTCAACGACGAGCCAATGGATTCTGCGAGCAGTAAAGAAATGTCGCAGCTTCGCGGCACATTGCTTCGTGCAAAGCAAAGCAGCGATGCTGCCAAGTCACAGCTTATGGTAACGATCGTCAGCGAGCCCGAGGCACGCTACAGTCGGGCGGTGGATGTGCTTGATGCTCTCGCCGCGGCGCAGATTGAGAATGTGAGTTTCACCACTACTGACGAAGAATGAGTCCATCGGATTTTTCAAATCAGTTGGACTCCGAAAGTAGCTCTGAGCCGTCAAAGCGCAATTTTTGGATACGGCTCGCAGGCAGCAAGGTTCTTGTATTCAGCGTGCTTTTGCACCTGCTATTCGGAGTCGTCGCAACGGTGTGGATTGTGCAGAGCATCCAAGCCAAGCGAAAGATAACCTTTGAAAGTGCTCCCGGCACTCCGAACCCGAGCACCCGCGCCCTGGAACACAAGGTTAATATGGCGCGCAAGCAACAAACCATGAGTGCGCCGGCTCAAGCGAAACGGATTGCTACCACAGGACTGGCAAAGATCACGCTGCCGGACATGCCATCGCTGCCATCAGCGACTGACCTGACACCAAACAAGATGGGCGGAATGGGTGGAAATGGAGTAGGATTTGGTCCAGGTGGCGGGATGGGTGGAGGCGGCGGAGGAAATGGAAAAGGCCTAACTATGTTCGGTATGCGCGAAGGGGGTGCGGGACTTGCCGGCACGTTTTATGACTTAAAACAAACGCGCGATCGTCGTCCTACTGGCATGGATCCACACAAATATGCCGATGAGCTAACCAGGTTTGTCCAAAACGGTTGGAGCCAAAGTGTGCTGGAGAAGTATTTCAAAGGCCCGCAGGCACTTTATGCGCAGCAAATCTTCGTTCCCTCAATGCCCGCCGACGAAGGCCCCAAGGCATTTGGACTGGAAAAGGACGTCCAACCCGGCATGTGGGTGGCGTATTACAGAGGCAGGGTCAGCCCGACGGTAAGTGGAAGGTATCACTTTATAGGTGGAGGTGATGATGTTCTAATGGTGCGCTTCGACCAGCGCCTGGCGCTCGCGCGGAATTGGGATAATCCAGGCTTCGGCGTCATCCAGACTCGCTGGCGTTCTCAGCATAACTATGACTATCACTTCCCCCGTCCAGAGCTACCGATTCCAAATGGCTTCGGCGAGGGCGAGGGCTTCGATGTAACCGCCGGATCATCCTATCCTATCGAGGTGCTTATCGGCGAACAGCCCGGCGGTCTTTTTTCCGCGTCGCTACTCATCAAAAAGGAAGGCGACACTTACGAGAAGGATCCTTCGACTGGGCAGCCGCTCTTTCCGGTATTCCGGCTAACTACAACTCCGCTTCCTCCTGCGGAAAACGGCGCACACTATGCTCCTCATGCAGAAAAGGACGGACCTGTCTGGAAGCTTATTCCATCTACATCATCGTTCCTGCCATAACTAGCAATAACAATTGTGGCTTTGTAATCCGCCACCGTGCAATGATCTTATCGATTCCGACTCGGGCCAACCAACTATTCTCTCACTTGAAAATGCCATCCTTGTTTGCAAAAGCAGCGTCGCACTTTGTTCTCATCATAATGTTCGTTATGTCACCACATGCGAGTTTAGCTGTGCCGCATACATTCAACATAGGCGATAACGACTTTCTCCTCGACGGCCAGCGATTTCAGATTCGTTGCGGAGAGATGCACTTTGCGCGCGTGCCGCGCGAATACTGGCGGCACAGGCTGCAGCTATGTAAGGCGATGGGACTTAATACAGTTTGTGCCTACCTCTTTTGGAATTTTCACGAATGGGAAAAGGGCCAGTATAACTGGTCGGGACAGGCTGATGCTGCGGAGTTTTGCAAAATCGCGCAGGAGGAGGGCTTGTGGGTAATCCTCCGTCCGGGACCTTACGCATGCGCCGAATGGGAGATGGGCGGCTTTCCATGGTGGCTATTGAAAAAGGATGGCATGAAGCTTCGAACGCGCGATCCCGATTATCTGGCGGCAAGCCGTGCATGGCTAAAGGAAGTAGGACGTGAGCTGGGGCCGATGCAAGTAACCAAAGGCGGCCCGATTCTGCTGGTGCAGGTCGAAAATGAATACGGCTTTTATGGGTCGGACGCTGAATACATGCGACAGATGCGACAGGCCACGATCGATGCAGGCTTTAACGTGCCACTGTTTGCATGCAATCCGCCCCAGACATTGCGCAATGGTTTGGTCAAAGAACTCTTTCAGGTAGTTAATTTCGGCAGTAACCCGGAAGCTGGGTTTAAAGCTTTGCGCGAAGTGCAATCGAAAGGGCCGCTGATGTGCGGCGAGTTTTATCCGGGGTGGTTCGATACATGGGGCTTTCCACATCACCTCGGAAAAACCGCCCAATATCTCCAGGATTTGGAATACATGCTTTTACACAATGCTTCGTTCAGTATTTACATGGCGCATGGTGGAACTTCGTTCGGAATGTGGGGTGGGGCGGATAGACCATTCAAGCCTGATACAAGTAGCTATGACTATGACGCGCCGGTTAGCGAAGCCGGCTGGATAGGTGATAAGTTTAAGCTGACGCGCGAGCTTTTCTCAAAGCATCTGCTGCCCGGCGAGAAACTTCCTGAGCCACCTCCGTCAAATCCAGTGATTGCTATTCCAAAGTTTGAGCTTACGCAGAGCGCGGGCCTCTTTGATAACTTACCACAACCGATCAGCGACAAAACTCCGCGAAACATGGAAGCTTATGACCAGGGACGCGGATGCATCCTTTATAGGACAACCATTCCAGCCGGACCGGCTGCAAAATTGGATGCACAATCCGCTCATGATTTCGCGTGGGTCTACCTGGATGAAAAACAGATTGGCATCATGGATCGTCGCTCGCAAAAATGCAGTGTTTCATTGCCGGCACGCACTGCCCCGGCGCGTCTGGACATTTTAGTCGAAGCAATGGGGCGCGTTAATTTCGGTCCGGAAATGCACGACCGCAAGGGCCTGCAGTCGCCGGTGAACCTGACTGTCGCTGATGGAAAAAAGGTAGAGCTAGAACAATGGCAAATCTTCCGTTTGCCTCTTGATGAGCCGATGCTTGCAAGTCTAAAGTGGCATGAAGACAAGCCAAACGGTCCCGCGTTCTGGCGCGGAACATTCGATGTCAAACATCCCGACGACACCTTTCTCGATCTCAGTAACTGGGGTAAAGGGGTGCTGTGGGTAAATGGCCATTGCCTTGCGCGCTATTGGAACATTGGTCCCACGCAAACAGCTTACCTTCCGGGGCCGTGGCTTAAGGCTGGCAGCAACGAAATCGTAATTCTCGGCCTGGTAGGCCCGCAAGAACCCGTGATGGTCGGCTTGGATAAGCCGGTGCTGGATCACTTGCGCCCGGAGCTTGACTTTAGTCACAGCAACAAGCCGAAGGGTAAGTTGCTGCTTAATGGACTTAGCGCTACATATAGCGGGACTTTTGCTGAAGGTTCTAAAGCGCAGGAAGTTCATTTTCCGCAGACTGCAAAAGGCCGGCAATTCTGTATCGAGACGCTGAATGCTTACGATGGAAAGGAGTTCGCTGCGATTGCAGAGCTGGACATTTTTGGAGCCGATGGAAAACCGATTCCTCATACGACATGGACTATCGCTTACGTAGATAGCCAGGAATCGCAAAAGGAAGATGGTTCTGCTTTGAATGCCATCAATGGACAGCTCGCGGATTACTGGCATACCGAATGGAGTTCGGCGAGTCCGCCACATCCGCATCACCTAATCATAGATCTCGGCACTTCAGCCGACATAGGTGGCTTCCGCTATACGCCGCGTGCAAGTGAAGGCGGTGGACGCATCAAGGATTATCGGATTTATGTCGGCGATAAGCTGGCGGATCAAGGGCAATAAGCGATAGCGGATGTCATCTGGCGGTAATTACTTTTCAAAAACAACTCTGCGTAGCTGAAGCCGAGTCGATCACAGCAGCTCAGGCCGGGTGCTGTTACCGATAACATAGAATTCCTTTTGTGGCGTATTTGATTCGCGCCTAAAATTCCGCAGTCCGACTACTCGAACGCAGATGATTCGGCGAAACGGTAGCATTTCGACTTTGGTTATCCTGAAAAGGAGATCGTGATTTAACAGATTTTCATCGATGCATTTGTCCCAGAATTCGCACATTGCCGGCTTGCAGACGGCGCTTTCGGATGATCAGGGGGTGCTGGTAAATGCCGGGTTTGTGTTGGGCGCAACGGAATTCGAGGACATTTACGGGAGCGAGCTAATGAGCGCGATCGAGCCGCGTGGGCGTCTGCTCGGACCGCCCATTACGGTTGAGGAGTTGGAAGCCGGCTCTCACGGTTGGGTTGGTGACATTGAGGCTTTGTTTACAGGATGGGGCGGGCCATGCCTCGATGAAAAGATGCTCTCGCGTATGCCACGATTGCGCGCGGTTTTTTACGGTGCCGGGACATTGCGCTTTACTGTTACAGATGCCTGCTGGTCGCGCGGGATTCTTTTCACCACGGCCGCGATGCAGAATGCAATTCCTACTGCAGAGTTTGCTTTTGCGATGATCTTGCTATCGCTCAAACGCGTGTGGCACCACGCCGCTCTAGCTCATGAGATACGCACCTTTCCGCAGCATCTGCCGCTGCCGGGTAGCTTTGGATCAGTTATTGGCCTTACCTCGCTGGGACAAGTCGGCTACCGTGTGGCCAGGCAACTTCGCACTCTTGATATCAAAGTGATGGCCTACGATCCGTATGCGTCGCCGAAGCTCTTTAGAAAACTGGGCGTGATCTCGTGCTCGCTTGAGGAGTTGTTCGCTCACGCCGATGTCGTCTCTTTGCACACACCTCTGCTGCCGGAGACGTGCGGGATGATCGGAGGCGATCTGCTGCGGCTTTTGAAACCGAATGCGACCTTCATCAATACAGCCCGTGGTGCGCTCGTGAAAGAGCCGGAATTTACTAACTTCCTGCACTCACGGCCGGATGTTCAGGCTATTCTGGATGTGACCGACCCGGAACCGCCCGCCGCCGATTCGCCGCTATGGGATCTGCCGAACGTATTTCTTACGCCTCACATTGCCGGTTCGCTCGGCTTTGAATGTCGGCGCATGGGGCGCGCGATGATTGAGGAGTTCCATCGCTACGTCCGCGGCGAACCTTTGCGATTCAAAGTGACGCGCGAACAGCTTGCCCGCATGGCGTAAGACTGATAACAGTCAAATACATCGTCAGCCTTCTTGCTGACAACTTCCTGCGTCCATCCATACTGAAGCTTCCCCCATTTTGTGAACGCACCAAAACACAATCATCACGAACGTCACAAAACTGCTCGTCAGGATCGAGTTCCTGCGCGCGAAAAATTTGGAATCGGCATGGGCCGGGTGGTTACCGATGGCTCGCATGGTTCGCTGCATGTCCTGCTAAATCCGATTTACAATATGTCGCTCGGCGTCGATACGCGGCTTCTTAGCTCGATCGTTTTTATCCAGCGAATTTGGGATGCAATGGTCGACCCATTTATCGGCCAGTTCTCTGATAACTTCCGCTCACGATGGGGAAGGCGCTTGCCATTGATGACTATAGCTATCATCCCACTTGCGCTGTTGTTCGGCGCGCTCTGGTGGTTTCCACGGAATGCAAGTCAGAATGAGCTTTTTTGGTATCTCCTGGTCAGCTCGTTGGCCTTTTACGCAAGCTACGCGTTATACTCCATGCCGCTCGGCGGATTAATGCTGGAAGCTACCGATGACTATCACGAGCGAACGCGACTAGCGGGCACTGCACTGGCTTTCGGGTTTACTATTCAAATCATAAGCCAATGGGTTTTTCCGCTGACGCAGCTGAAATTTTTCCCTGACACGATTACCGGCGTGCGCTGGGTCACAGGCGGGCTTGTTGTGATATTCATCCTTTGCGGCTTCATACCGGTAATGCTTTGCCGAGAGCGGCTATATCATCGAGTCGCGGAAAAACAGCCGCGGACATCCATTATCTCGGGTTTGGCTGCAATTGGAGGAAACCGCTCCGCATTACTCGTGCTCATTGCACGCTTCGTATCGATGTTTGGCTATAACATCGTCGGGATGCTCGGCCTTTATATGAACACCTACTATGTGTTCGGCGGTAATGTAAAAGCCGCTTCATGGGCATATGGCTTTCTAGGATCATCTTTTCACATTGCAGCTCTAGTCAGTTCGCTTTTCATCTATCCAAAGCTGGAGCAGCGAATCGGCAAAAGGCGGACCATGCAAGCTGCTGCGGCACTTCTTATGATCGGCTGCCTGGGAAAGACTGTTCTTTATAGGCCGGGTGAACCTTGGTGGCAACTTATAGTGCTATCAATTAATGGAATGGCGAATGCCGGCTTCGGGCTCATGTCTATAGCTATGCTAGGTGACGTCGCCGACTACGATGAATATAAGAGCGGGATGCGACGGGAAGCTTTATTTAACTCGCTTCTCGCGTGGGCGGAAAAGGCAGGTAACTCACTGGGCTCGCTGCTTACCGGATTTCTTCTTGTATGGATAGGTTTCAATGCAAAGCTTGGCGCCCAGTCACCACATACACTCTGGCTCATGAAGCTATTCTATGTCGTGACGCCTGCGGCCGGGGCACTAATTGCGCTAGTTTTGATAGATCGCTATCCATTGAGTGAGGAGCGCGCTTATGAAATCAAGGCGGAGCTCAATCGCCGTCGAGCAGAAGCTGTGAAAGATTCGCCAGGGGAGCCATAGCAACAAAATGCAATTTCCGCCTGCTGCTAACAACCCGCTCCGAACGCGAGCGGATGTGCAAAGACTGCTTACAGATCTTGCAAAACCTATCTTGCCGCACTTTTCTGCCGGACGCGCACAGGTGCATCTAGGCGAAACTCGCGGACATTTCGGCGATCCCGCTGGATGGCTCGAAGGATTCGCCCGGCCTTTGTGGGGATTAGTGCCACTCACGGCGGGCGGAGGAGAGTTCGAGCATTGGGAGCTTTGGCAAAAAGGAATTGCATCAGGGACCGATCCGACGCATCCCGAGTATTGGGGTTTGGCCGGCGATATGGACCAGCGCAGCGTCGAACAAGCCGCCTTTGGACTAGGTCTCGCGATTGCGCCTGACAAGCTATGGGAACCACTATCGATAGCTACTAAAGAGCAGCTAACCGCATGGCTTGACAACATCAATAAAGTAAAGCTAGTCCACAGTAACTGGCTGTTCTTTCGTGTGCTGGTGAACCTCGGGCTGCGTTCGCGCGGGCTCGCGTGGGCTCGAGAGACAGTCGAGGCAGACTTGGTAGAGATTGAGAAATTCCATGTCACCGGCGGTTGGTCAGCCGACGGCGGAAACGGGCCGCCTTACAAAGATGGACGGCTTGGCGATTACTACATTCCATGGGCGATTCAATTTTATGCGTTGGTCTACACGAAGTTCCTTGGCCAGGACGACAAAGAGAGATGTGATCGCTTTGTCGAAAGAGCGCGACTATTTGCACAGGACTTTCAATACTACTTTGACGCACATGGCGCAGCGTTGCCTTTTGGCCGCAGCCTGACCTATCGCTTTGCGCAAGGTGCATTTTGGGGTGCGCTCGCGTTTGCAGATATAGAGGCACTGCCATGGCCTGTTATCAAAGGTCTTTACATGCGGCATCTACGCTGGTGGATGCGGCAGCCTATTTTTACGGAGGCAGGTGTGCTCACGATTGGTTATACCTATCCAAATTTACTCGTGGCCGAGAGCTATAACTCATCGCAGTCCCCTTATTGGGCATTCAAGATATTTCTGCCGCTCGCTTTGCGCGAAGATCATCCATTTTGGAAAGCAGAAGAAGCACCGCTGCCATCGCGGCGCGCGATTCACACTGTTCCTGGTGCAAAGCTGGTGCTCGTTACCGATCCGCGCACCCACGACGTTACCGCGATCAATCCCGGCCAGCCGGTGCTCGACTGGCCACGCAATGCAATTCACAAATACTCGAAGTGCGCCTATTCGACACGGTTCGCTTTTGCAGTGCCGTCGAGCGCGCCGACTCCGACGGAAGGTGCGCTCGATAACGGGCTTTCACTTAGCGACGACGACCGCTATTTCCGCGTGCGCGACCAATGTCTCGATGCGGAGGTAAAGGATGGCGTCGCTTATTCACGCGCGCCATATTGGCCGGATGTCGAAGTCCGCACGTGGCTGATTGCGCAGCAAACCGGTCACATTCGCATTCATCATTTGCGCACCGCGCGAAAATTGGCGGCGCTGGAAGGTGGTTTCGCTGTTTCGTGGACGGCACGTGCGGCGCTGACAACCGAGATCGCTGAAAAAGTTGTCGTCCGCACTCCATGGGGTGCAGCGGCTTTGCGCAATGTTTTCGGCAAACGGACGGGCGAGATCGTGGATCTCGGCGCGAACAGTCATCTCATGGCGAGCCTCTCCACGATGCCAGTGCTTCGCTCTACGCATGACCCCGGTGAATACTGGCTGGCTTGCTGGGCAGGCGGCGCGGAGACATCCGACGACTTTCATGAAGCCACACGCTTTAGTGTCATTATAGAAGGCGCACAATGCCGGCTTATGCGCAACGATGAGCTATGGTGGTCCACGACCGGGAGCCAATGCGGCACATCCAGCGCAGCGCGACTCAGATCACTCGAAGAGCCTGCGTGATCTCAAGTTTACGACTTAGCAGTCTCGAGTCCTCGTTGCTGCGCCACTTTGCCCGAAACGACCGCTGCCGTCGAAGCACTACCGGCAGCGGATAGCGCGGCGTCCACCGCGAGCCTTGAATATATGAGGCTTCGCGGGAAACGCACCCGTAGGGATTCGAACCCCAAACCTTCTGATCCGTAGTCAGATGCTCTATCCAATTGAGCTACGGGTGCAAATGAGGAGAGGGACATTAGCCGGTGCGAAAAATGTGTCAAGCATTCCGCGCGGTTTTTGCGCAGCTACAAATGCTTGCGCAGGTAAAACAGCGTCACCGCGCCGACTTTTTGCAGGCTTTCGGGGCTAAGTTTGTCGAGTGTGTCGTCGGCGGTGTGCCACGGCGGGTAGTCGAAATCGATGAGATCGATGGTTGGTATGTGCGCGACATTCAGCGGCACGTGGTCGTCGTAGATATCGCGGTCGTAGTAGGAAAAGGATTCGCGCAAATTCAGGGCTGACGCGGAATCGAGAATGCCGCGCGCGAGCTCGGGCGGCGAATCGGGCGAGAGCGTGACCGTGAGATTTTTGTCGCCGATCATGTCCCACAAAATACCGAATTTAAATTGTGTGTTCCGCTTTGTTTCGCGCAGTTGCCGCGCATAAAAACGGCTGCCGTAAAGACCGTCGGTTTCGGTGAATTGCGTCACTGCTTCCTCGCCATCGAAAAAGACGAGCTCGGTTTTTTTCGCGAGGTCGGGATCGAGCGCGAGCACGCGCGCAAGTTCCGTCAATGCGCCGGTGCTCGATCCGCCGTCGCTCGCGCCGACGAAATGGATGGTGTCGAAAATTTTCGTGTCGTAGTGCGAGCAGACGATCGCACGCTGCGTGTCGGTGCGATCGCCGAAACGCGCGACGAGGTTAACGAAAGCAACCGTGCCGCGCGGCGTCTCGTCGTTAAATGTTTGCAATTGGACATTCCAGCCGCTCTGTTTCAGCGCGGCGATGATGTAAGCGCGCGTTTTTTCAAGCTCCGCCGAGCCCGATGGGCGCGGGCCGAACTCGACGAGCTTTGCCGTATGCGCGAATGCTTTCTCGCCGGAAAATTCCTTCCAAATTTCCGCCGGTGCCGACGATTTCGGAGAAGGTTTCCACCATGAGCTTGGAGTGGAAGACGTCGGTTCGTTGACAGAAGGTTCGGCCGCTTTTTCACACGCGCAAAGCAGCAACGCCGAGGCGGCAACGTAGAGAAATTTTTCCGGCGCGAGCCGAGCCATCTGGAAAATCAAACCTCTTCCTGCGGCAGCCGGATCAACTCGATGATGCGCTGCAAATCGTCCATGCCGTAGTATTCGATTTCGAGCCGGCCGCGCTTTTCGCTGTGGTGCAGCATGACGTGCGTCGCGAGATGCTGCTGAAGGCGATTTTGCAAATGCTGCAAATGAGGCGGCATCACGTTCGCAGCGGGCGTGGAGCGCGTCGGTCGAGCGACCCCTTTTTTGGTGAAATGATTCGTCACCAATTTTTCCGTCGCGCGAACGGTGTATTGATGGCGCAGCACGTTTTCGGCTACGAGCAGTTGCTCCTCCTGCGATTTTAACGCGAGTAAAACTTTCGCATGTCCAACGGAAATGCGCGCTTGCGTGAGCCAGCTTTGAATGTGCGGATGCAGCTCGAGCAATCGCATGCTATTCGCGACGGCAGCGCGGCTTTTGCCGACTTTTTGCGCGATGTCTTCCTGGCGCAGCCCGAACTCTTTTGCCAGACGCGAAAAGGCGAGCGCTTCTTCGATCGGGTTCAGGTCTTCGCGCTGCAAATTTTCGATCAACGCCAGCTCGAGCACCTCCTGGTCGGTGGCGGTGCGAACGATGATCGGAGCCTCCGTCAGCCCGACCTGCTGCGCCGCGCGCCAGCGACGTTCGCCGGCGATCAGCTCATATTTTTCACCCGTGCGCCGGACGATGAGCGGCTGGATGATGCCGTGCTCGCGGATCGAATCGATCAACTCCTGGAGCCGCTCGCCGCGAAATTCGGTGCGCGGCTGCAGCGGCGTCGGGATGATTTGCGTGAGCGGCACCAACTGCACGCGTTCGCCGAGTTCGGCAGCGGGCGTCGGCGAGACCACGCGATTGTTAATCAACGCACCGAGACCTTTTCCGAGAGCGACTTTGGGCATGGAACGGCGCATTCTAAATGGGGTCGGCGCGTTTGCCAAATTTGTTTTTGCGCCTAGCATTGGCGCGTTGAATCCGCTGTTTGACACGCTCGATTTTTTTGACGACACCGCGCCGCATAACGCCGCGTTAAACATGGCCATAGACGAGGCGTTGCTCGCTGAAATCGCGCGCCCGTTGCTGCGGATTTACCGCTGGAGTCGTCCCTCAATGTCGTTTGGTTATTTTGAAAAATGGGAGCCGGTGCAAACCGCGCATCCGCAACGCGAACTCGTGCGCCGTTGGACTGGCGGTGGCATCGTCCCGCACGGCGACGACATCACCTACTCGCTGCTTGTGCCGAAGCAGCATGCATTTTTTCAAATCAACGCCGCGGAATCCTATTGCGCGATTCACGCTTCACTCGCGGGAACGCTGAGCAAGCTGGGTTTTCCGGCTGTTGTTGCCGGTAATAACAAAGAAAAAATCTCGCAGTCCTGTTTTGAAAATCCGGTCCGTTACGACGTGCTGTTAAACATGAGTAAAATTGCCGGCGCAGCGCAGCGCAGGACGCAACGCGGCCTTTTGCACCAGGGCAGTATTCAAAACATTCCGCCAGTTCCCCGGTTTGCGTCGAGCTTTGCGGCAGCGATCGCCGGTAACGTCAGCCAATTTGAAATGCCGGCTCGAATCTCCGAAGCAGCAGTAGAGCTCGCCAAAAAAAAATACGGCGCGGAAAGCTGGCTGCAGAAATTCTAATCGAGAGCAGCTTCTTCGAGCTTGCGCTGGGTTAACTCATCGAGTTCCAGCTTCTCCACATTCCACTCAATACGCGGGCAAACCGCGCCGGGCCATGTTTCCGGATAGTGCGATGCCTGATTGCCTGCGCCGGAAATCGTAAAGCTAAGATATTCTCCTTGCGCTATAAGACTACGCTCGCCGGGTATCTCGCAACTTATACCGATTATATAAGTGCGTCGATTGAGCAGTCCTCCTGGAATGTTGCAAACCGTGCGATAAGCGCCTGGAGTAAGCACCTCCGACTGGAACAGGTGATCGGTAGCGACAAAAGCGATCTCACCTTCCTGGGTCATGACCGATAACTTAAACCTCGCGCCGCGAAGCCTGGTCTGCACCTGATAATGTATCTCAACGCGGATAGCCTGATCGGCTTCAAACAAAGACTGCGGCTTTTCATCTCCGTTCGTAATGCGGATACCTCTAAGAAAAATCTCATCGCTTCCCGGTGGCGGCTCGGTTTCGGTATCCCAAAAGATCTGGCCTTCGCTCTCACTATCCTTTGACACAGCCGAGGAGAGATAGTGACTAATCACATTTTGCGGCGTGTCGTGCATAACCAGCCGGCCGTTGTCGATAAGAACGGCGGTCTCGCAAAGCGAACGAATGGCGCCCATGTTATGACTCACAAAAAAAACAGTGCGTCCGTATTGATTGCGCACTTCACTCATCTTACCCAGGCATTTTTTTTGAAACGCGGCGTCACCGACAGCCAAGACTTCATCAACCATCAAAACATCAGGTTCCAAGTGTGCCGCGACCGCAAAGGCCAACCGCACATACATGCCGCTTGAGTATCTTTTTACAGGGGTATCGATGAAAGGACCCACTTCGGCGAATTCGACGATCTCATCAAACTTTCGTGCGATTTCCGTGCGTTTCATCCCGAGGATTGCTCCATTTAGAAATACGTTTTCACGTCCGGTAAGTTCCGGATGAAATCCTGTGCCTACTTCCAAAAGCGAGACCACCCGACCACGAACTATGGCGCGACCTTTTGTAGGTTCCGTGATCCGCGAAAGTATTTTAAGTAAGGTCGATTTACCCGCACCGTTGCGTCCAAGTATGCCGATGACCTCACCTTTTTGGACGTTAAAAGAAATATCCTTCAAGCTCCAAAACGTATCCGGTGTAGGTCCCATTCGTTCACTTGCAATGAGCCTATCCTTCGCGCGACGTGCAATTAGCTTATGGCGTTCGCCCCGCAGGCCGGCCCACCAGCTTTCCACTGAATCGCGCAAACTGCTCGTGCCGATATCACCCAGCTTGTAGAGCTTTGAAAGCTTGTCGACTTCTACGATCGGCTTATTCATCACGCGATATCGGCGATGGTGCGCTCGATTCTTTGGTAAAAGAGCACTCCTGAGTAAAAGATGAGCAGGGTTACTACAATGGAAGACACGACATAGCCCGGGTGGAGTGTTCCGCGGCCTAGCAGCGACAAGCGGAAGGCTTCTTCCACTGCGCACATAGGGTTTATCCATGCAAGCCACGTAAGCTTCACCGGCATTTGCGACAGCGGATAGATGACCGGCGTCGCATACATCCAAAGCTGCATGATGAACTGGTTCAGGTGCATCAAGTCGCGATACTTAACTGTCGCAGCAGTCATCCAAAGCGTAACTCCGAGACTTAGTGCGGCAGTTTGCACCAACAGTAATGGCAGAAGGATCACATGCCACGTGGGTCTAAGCCCGCTAGCTTCCGGCACGCAGAGTTTGTAGTAGAGAAAAAAGCCGAAAAACGTGATTAGCTGTAACGCGAAAGCGCAAAGGGTGGAGATGACCACTGACAGAGGAACGGTCAGGCGAGGGAAGTAGACCTTTGAAAATAGTCCAGTATGCGCTTGAAAAGTTGCTGCGCCTGTGGTGACCACTTGCGAGAAGTAGCTCCATGCGAGTAATCCGCAAAGGTAGAACAAGCCGGGCGGAATACCATCGGTGGGTATCTTTGCGACTCTGCCGAAAAACACTGCGAAGACTGCGGCCGTAAGCAGCGGATTTAGGACAAACCACGCAGGGCCCAGGATTGTTTGTTTGTATTTTGAAACAAACTCGCGTCGCACAAAAAGCAGCAACAGGTCGCGATATTCCCACAATGAACGCCAATCAATCCGCATCCAGCCGCGATTTGGCTCGATGACGATTTCGTAATTTTCCGGTGTAGCGGAGTGGCTCATGGAAGATAGTCGAAACACTCGATGTTATAGCCATGCCCGACGAAAGCTAGCGACGCGGCATAGCCATCCGGCGCATCCAACTCGACAATCGTCCAGCGATTGTCCGGCCTTTGCCGGAGGCCTTGTCCGATCCCGCAGCCGCTCGCTTTACAAAACGCTTCCGTTTTAGTCCAAAGCTTTAAAAAAGCAGCGACGCGTTCTCCAGCAGGTAATGCTAAAAGCTGCCCGGCTTCGCGTGGTTCAAAGCACTCGCGCGCGAGCCGCTCCACGTCGCATTTACGGTCGAGTTGCTCGATATCGATCCCAACTTCATCGTGAGCTATCGCAATCGCGATGATCGAGCCGGAGTGGGACACATTAAATTGCAGCGCGCGATTCGCGAGATAAGGCTTTCCAAACTCACCCGCGACAAACTCGATTTGTTCGGGCCGGTCTTCGAGATAACGTGCGAGCAATCCGCGCAGCATCGCGCGAGTAGCAATGAATCGTGTGCGGTGTTTTTCAAAACGGAATGCGTTCGCGCGTCCGATTTCGTCGCCGGAGATCATTGAAGAAGATGCAGCCGGCAGCGGCGTGTTTTCAAAATCCAAAAACCAGACGTGCACCGTTTTCGCCGGCAGAGATAGCTTATGTTCGAATGTGTCGGCGGTCATTTAACTCAAAGTCTGGCGAGCAGGCGATATGCCGCGCCGCAGTATCTTTAGCATCATTTGTGCAGAGGCCAAACGGCAATTATCCAGCGCGCCACTCCGAGAGCTTTTGCGCAAATGCATCCGCATCCCAGTCGCCGCAGACAACGCGGGGGATTTGGAAAAAATCTTCGCCGTTTTGCAACGCGCGTTCTTCGGTTGTCACTGCGGTTTGAAAACAGAGTGCCGCTGCAATCTCTGGTGTCTCGGCTGTATAGTTTCCGTATGGGTAAGAGAAGTCGCGAATCGGCCGCGCGAGCAGTTTTTCGAGTGCCGACTTACTTTCACGCAGCTCGTGCATTTGCTCTTCGCGACCGGCCGCCGAGAGCCAGCGATGCGTGACCGTGTGCACGCCAATCGCGATGTGGTTGCTCGCGGCGAGTTCGTGCAGCTCGCTTTCGGAAACGCAACGGCGCTCATCTTTCGGCGCGCGATGCGCGGAAAGTTGCTCGCGGATTTGTGCGAGCGCGGCCTGTTGCAACGCGTGCGGTTGTGGCCGAAGCAGCGCGTAAATTTCCAGAAACAGAGCGTGTCGGCGTGTCGGCGGCGGTTCGCTTGCGCGCCAACCGCGAAATTTTTCGAAATCACTCTCGCTGTAAATCGCCGCGTTTTCCAAAGACCACGTGTGCCGCATCTCGTTGACATTCAGATCGAGCTTCGTCGGAAAGGTGCCGGGATAAAGCAGCAGCGTTTCCAGTGCGTCCCACCAAAATTCGTGCTGCGCGCCGAGGAAGCCGGTCGCGACGTAAATCAGCGCGGGAATTCCGGCAGCCTCGAGAATCGATTTCGCGTTACCCAAATTATCCACGTAGCCGTCATCGAAAGTCAGCGCGACCGCGCGCGCGGGAAGTTCGCCGCGTTTGCATCGTGCGATCAATTCCGCAAATGGCAACACGTCCGCGTGCGTGCGCAACACGTCCAGTTGTGTGCGGAAATTTTTCGGCGAAACCGCGAGCCCGAACGGATCAATCTCAGGCTCGGCGATGCGGTGATAAAGTAGCACGAGCGGCGGCGGGGACAGCTTGCGGCGCAGTTTTTTTGTCCAATGCATGAGCCGGTTCATCGGCACGCAGCGTTGCGGGAAACGGTATTTTGCGCGAGCACGATCTGGCGTGTCAGCACCAGTTCCAGAGCGCGAACTGCGGCTCATTCGCGACAACTGCGAGCGCGGCAAGATAGCTTTCCGCCGGACAGATGCGATGCACGCAAACCGGCTCGGCATCAGCCTCGCGACGCAATGCGACGGCTTGCAGCGATGCCTCGGTCGTGGTCCAGCAATCGAAAAACTTGCGCGCTTTTTGCGTATGGCAAAGCGTTGTGCGAATGCCCCAGTGATGCTCCGGTTCAAAAAAATGCGCGGCCATTTCATCAAACGGCAAATCGTCGCGCACGTGCTCGAGTTCGAGCCCGATCTCGCCGTATGGCGCTACGGCGACGAGCGCGACATTTTCCGCATGGCAAAAATTAAAATGCAGCGTGCTCAGCGCGAGCGAGAGCCTGCCAGCGCGATCGCGCGTGAAACGCAATTCATGCGGCGAGGCGCCGACATAGCGCGCGAGCACATCGCGCAAAAATCCGCGCATCGCGAGCTGGCGATCGCGTTCCAGCGACGAAACGCAACGCTCGGCTTCGACGATTTCGCAAAGCGCGAGCACGTCGGATGAGAGCGCGAGGAGCCGCGGATCGTCGAGCCACGCGCGCCAGACGTGGATCTGGCGCGGAGCGAAACGCGGCGATTCGGGCGCATCAGTCCATTCGGCGCTGATTACGTCCGGTTGTGAGATTTCCAAAAGCGTTGGCATTTAAAATGGTTCAGTTCCGATTTATGGCGTTGCCCTTTTTTGCTGCCCGATTAAAAGCAGAGCCTATGCCATTGCTACGGCCCGATAACGCTCGTTGTTGATGGACCTCGCGAACTACACCGCTGCTGATTTCGACCGTGGCGCGTCGCGAGCGAAAGAGGCGCTCTGGATTTTTACGAAGTGCTGCTTTTTCCAAACGCCGCTGCCATGGCCGTCACGTTTGCGTGTGGCGCTGCTGCGGTTCTTTGGCGCGCGGGTCGGCCATGGCGTGGTGATTCGCGCCAATGTGAACATCTCGTTTCCATGGCGGCTGACGATCGGAGACCACGTCTGGATCGGCGAGGAAGTGGCGATTCTGACTCTCGCGCCGGTGACGATTGAGTCGAACGTCTGTGTGTCGCAACGCGCGTTTCTTTGCACCGGCTCGCACAATTTTTCCGTCACGACTTTTGATTTGATAACAAAGCCGATCACACTGCGCGCCGGTTGCTGGGTTGCAGCGCAGTCGTTCGTCGCGCCGGGCGTGGAGATCGGCAGCGGCAGCGTCGTCAGCGCGGGAAGCGTCGTGATGGAAAACGTTCCGCCGGGTGTTCTGGTTCGCGGCAATCCGTCGGCGATCGTAAAACAGTTGGCATAAAAGCGGTGCGTTTTCTTTTTTTAAACCAATATTTTCCGCCCGATCCTGCACCGACGGGAATTTTGCTGTGCGAATTAGCAGCTCAACTCGTCGCGCAGGGACACGAAGTGGAATTCGTTGATTCACGGCAAAATTATCGCACCGGGAAAAAAGATGAGCGTCGCGCGATTCGCGAAATGCGCGGGCTGCTGACAATCCTCTGGCGCGGAATCCGTGCTAAAAAAAGGCCCGATGTCGTCATCTCCGCGACGTCGCCGCCGCTGCTGCTGTTTGTTGCCACGCTGGTCGCCATGCGGTTTCGCGCGAAATCGGCGCATTGGCTTTTCGACATGTATCCGGAGCTCGCGCTTGCGCTTGGCGAGATTCGCGATGGCTGGTTTTCGCATTTCGTCGAGTCGCTCATGCGCTGGTCTTATCGACGCACGAACGTGCTCGTCGCACTCGACGACGACATGCGCGAGCGATTGAAAAAATATGGCGTTGAATCCGAAGCGATCGCGCCTTGGGTTTTTGCTTCGCTGCTAAAAAGCTCCGCATTTCATCGGAAAAACTCCGCATTTTACTGGTTTTATTCCGGCAATCTCGGTCGCGCGCATGACTGGCGGACGCTGCTTGAAGCACAGGCTTTGCTCGAAAAACGCGGCACCCCGTGGCGGCTCGTTTTTCAAGGAGGCGGACCGTCATGGCTGCCCGTGCAGGAGCGCGCGAAAGAACTCGGCCTGAAAAATTGCGAATGGAAAAGTTACGTGCCGGAAAACGAATTGCGCGATTCGCTGCTCGTCGCCGATGTGCTGGCGGTAACGCAAAAACCGGAAACGCAAGGTCTGCTCTGGCCGAGCAAGCTCGCGCTCGTGACAACATTGCCGCGCCGCATTTTGTGGATCGGTCCGACGGATGGCGCGATTGCTCGCGATCTGCGTCGTTTGCCGCAGGCGGGAATTTTTGCCCCTGGCGAATCCGAAAAAGTTGCCGACTGGCTGCAAAATGCGCCGCCGGCCGCGCCGGTTGTCAGTGATCCTGCGACTGTGCGCGAAGCGGCGCTGGAAAAATGGCGCGCGTTGCTGACCGGCTGCCGCGACTAAGGCTTGCTGTTACGCCCCTGAACTGGCACTCTCCGTGCTAAATAAGGGTCTATGGGAATTCTAGGGACTATCCAACTAACAAAATTTACGCAGTCGGCAAACTGAGCCGCCGCCAGTCGTATGCTGATTTCGCTCCTGCTTTTTGCTCTCGGCTTTCTCATCGCGTTTCTCACGACGCCGTGGGTGATCCGCCTCGCGCAACGCAGCGAGATCGGGCTCGATGAATCCACGGAAAATCGCAAGCGCCACACCGGCGCGATTCCGCGACTCGGCGGCATGGCGATTATCCTCGCGCTGTCCATCGGGCAGCTGCTGATTCTCACGTCACCGACCGGTGCGACCGACTGGCTGCCGATCATGTTCGGCTCCGTTTTGATGTGCGCACTCGGTTTGTGCGATGATTTCAAGCCGATCGGCGCGCGCAAAAAGCTCGTAGGACAAATCGCAATCGCCTCGCTCGTTTACGTGCTCGGTTTGCGGATCGAGCGCATGACCTATCCCGGCGGTGCGTGGAACTTCGAGCTCGGCTGGTGGGGATTTCCGGTGACAATTTTCTGGCTCATCGCCGTGCCGAACATCGTGAATCTCATCGATGGTTTTGATGGCCTCGCAGGCGGGCTCGGGTTGTTCATGGCTGTTACGCTCGGGATCGTCGGGTTGACGGCTGAGCAACTGCAGGTCGCGTGGTATGCGTTCACGATGGCCGGCGCGCTGCTTGGTTTTCTCGTGTTTAACTTTCCGCCAGCGCGTATTTTTCTCGGCGATGGCGGCGCTTACCTGATTGGATTTTGCATTGCCGCGCTTTCGCTGAGCAGTTCTCACAAAGGTTCGATTGCAGCCGTGTTGCTCGTGACGATTGTCGCACTCGGAGTGCCGATTCTCGACACGACTTTCGCTTTGGCGCGCCGCGCGTTTCGCGGCCTGCCGCTTTTTCAAGGCGACGACGAGCACATTCATCACCGGCTCGAGGATCTCGGTTTTTCAAAACGCCGCATCATTCTCGCGATCTACGGAATTTGCGTCGTGTTGAGCTTGATCGGCCTAAGCATTTTCTGGAGTCAGGGACGCACGATCCCGATCGCGATCGGCGCAGTTTTTCTGCTCGCGGTCTTCGCAGTGCGTTATCTGCAATACGTGCGCAGCTTTTCCGAAGTCGGCGGCCAGGTCGAACGCTTGTTTGCGCGCCGTCGCACAATCCGTTACGCTTTGTTGCAGGCGCAAATTCTCGAGCTCGAAGTCGAACGCTGCCACAATAGCGAGGAATTCTGGCGCGTTTTTAACCAATCGCTGCGCCGCGTAGGTTTTCTCGAGGAGGGCGATTGGACGGACGAGGAAGCTTTTAAAATTCACATCAAATACAACGGCAGCACGCCGTGGACGCTGCACGCACCGCGCGAAATCGGCAGCGATGCCGAATGGCAGCGGATTGCGGAATGTTTTCGCCCGATCTACGCTAAGGCCGTGCTGAAATGGAAACACTGAACCGCAAAATCGCGCTCGCGGTTTTTGCGGTTCTCGTCGTCGCTGCTCCGCTTCTTTTCGGCGCCGCGGATCGCATTTTTCAAATAGGCCTGACGATTCTGCTCGGCTTCGGATTCCTCGCGCAGCCGCCGGAAGTTCCGAAATGGCCGCGCACCTGGAAATGGGCGGTTTTTCTTTTCATCAGCGCCGTAATCGCGAAGGAATTTTTGCCCGCTGCATGGTTCGGCATCGAGCCGTGGCAAAACGTGCTGACGCGCGACTACGCGCTTGCGATTCCGCCGACGCACAATCCCGAGCCTGCGCGTGCGCTCGACACTATTCTCGCCGTCGCGATCGGCTCCGCGTTTTTCGTATGGGTGCGCACGCTCGCCGCAGAGCCGCGCGCACGCGTTGCGCTTGCGTGGACGCTTGCAAGCGCGGCGTTCGTGTTCGCGGTTGTTTGCCTCGCGATGGGCACGCGCCAGGATTTCATGATTTACGGATGGCGTTATACGCCGGGCTGGACAGGTTTCGGACCGTTTCCGAACCGTAATCACACTGCTGCGTTCCTGGCGATGGGTGCGCTCGCCGGTTGCGGTTGCACTGTGCGGGCTGGGCGCCGAAAAAACTACGCGCAAATTTTCGTCGGATTTGCGCTGATCGCGATTATTTTCGTCGCGCTCGTGCAGAGCAAATCACGCGGTGGTTTGATCGGTTTTGGTTTTGGCCTGCTCGTTTTCGGCGTGTTAACGGTCGCGCGCATCCGCACCCGCGCGGCACTGGTCGGCGCGCTCGGTTCGCTGCTTATCAGCGCCGGATTGCTGTTTGCATTTGGTGCGAAATTGCTCGCCCGTTTCAATTCGCCGACCGACGGCAACGTCTCAAATCAAATCCGCCGCGCGATCTGGCGCGACACCATCGCGATGTGGAAACATGCGCCGCTACATGGATTCGGACTCGACACTTTTTCGCAGCTTTTCCCGTTCTACCAAGCCGTCCGCGTCGAGGATGCGGTTGTGTTACACCCGGAAAGCAGTTGGCTGCTCTGGCTCGTAGAGCTTGGCGCGATTCCGGTCTGCGTGCTCGCGGTTGCGCTATTGTATTTTCTAATCAAAAACGGACGCGACATGTTTGTCGGCGAACGCGGCTTTTACATTCGCGCCGGGGCGCTGGCTGCAGTCGCCGCGCTGCTTTGCCACTCCATTTACGATGTGCCCGCGCATCGCTGGGCGACCGCGGGATTTGGTCTCGCGCTGCTCGCAATCGCCTGTCCGCCGCGCGAGCGTGAATCACGCCTGCGGCTCGAACGGTCTGCGGCGCTCATTCCGTTTGCGATTGCCGCTTTCTGGCTGCTGCCAGTTTTTTCGGGTGTTCCCGACTGGTCGCCGACAACGCTTGCAAAGCTGCTCGCGCAAGCGGCAAGGACTCCGACACTCGTTTCGGCTGCTGATTTGCGAAATGATATCCGCTTTTTCCCATTGAACGCCGATCTGCACGAGGCGCTCGGCTTGCGTTATCTGACGAGTGGCGCGACTTCGCACGCGTGGAATGAGTTTCGTGCCGCCGATCGACTCGATGCGACGTCATGGCAACTTCCCGCGACGCAAGCGTGGATCAGCCAGCAATATTCCCCGGGCATGGCGCGCCACTTTTGGAGCGTCGCGATCGAGCGCTCCGGCCATCGCGCGCCGGATATTTTTCCGCTGGCTTACAAACAAACCGAGGCAAACGACGGCGCGAAATTTTGGGCGAGCTACACGAACGAGCATCCGGAATTTCTGACGATCTACGCCGATCAAGTCTCTGATCAAATCGAGGCGCGCGCCGCTTTTGAAAAATGGTGGATCGTGCGCGCGAACGCCGACAACCTCACTTCATTTGAGACCAAATATTTCTACTACTGCGCTTCCAAATGGGGGACGCGCGAGCAGTTCGATCAATGGATGAAACGGCATCCGGAACTTGAGGCGGGCGATTTCAAAAGCTGGGCAAATCTGCTGCATCATTGGAACGACGACGCGGCGGCGTGGGCGCTGCTCACGCGCTGGATCAAGGAGCCATCCTTTCCGCAATTTCCGCGCAGCGACCGGCCTGACGCGCTTCAAGCGACGTGGTTTTCGAATCCGGAAAATGCGGTCAACGCGCAGGCGTTTGCATTCGAGCTTTCCGAGCGTGGCGAGATCGAGCGCAGCCGCAATGTGATTTTCAAAGTCGCCGACAGCAGCAATCCGCCCGCGTGGTTTTTGCAAAAAGCGGCGTATCTGTATGCCGCGAGCGGTGATTACGCGAATGCCGTTCGCGTGCTGCTGCGCGACGGCTAGCAGCGCGAAGGCTGCCGATTGACTCTCATCCACACTCGTTTTACAGTCGCGTTGGATGGACGCCGCGCTTCGCAAAAAAATCTACGACTTCATCGAGGAGCATGGTCTGCGCAAGACCGCGCAGCGCGATGCGATCATCGAGGCGGCGTTCAGCACGACCGAGCACTACACCGCCGAGGACCTGCTCAGCATGGCGAAAAGAATCGAGCCGAGCGTTTCGCGCGCGACTGTCTACCGGACGATTCCGCTGCTCGTGAAATGCGGCGTTTTGCGCGAGATGGATTTTGGCAAGGAACAGAAATACTACGATCCGAACTTTGTTGAACACCCGACGCACAACCACTTGATCTGCGTCGATTGCAACAAGATCGTCGAGTTCGAGGACCGCAATATCGAGACCCTTGAAAATTGCATCACGAAGCGCCTCGGTTTTTCGCCCGCGTCAAAAATCATCCGCATCGAAGCCACGTGCGATAAGCTCAAATCGAGCGGTGCGTGCAAGAATCGCGGAAAATGTGATTAGCCGCTAAAAAACCAGCTCTTCCCCCTTGAACAAAACACTCGTCTCCGCTGTGGCGATGCTCGTGTGCATTGGCGCGCTCGCGCTCGCGCTCGCATTCGGTTATACAAAATACAAAGCTGCGAAAGCGCAGAACGCCCTTTCAAATCCACAGGCCGATCAGGAAAGCGTCACGGAGGCTTTGACCGGACACGCCGGCGAGGCACGGATCGCAGCGCACATGCCGCCGCAGCTCAGCAACGCGAACACGGCAGGTTCACGCCACCGCGAAACACTCGAGAAGCTCGATGCCACCCCGCGGGCGAATGTCGGCACGATGGACGGCAGTATGCGTGACATGGAGCAGAGACAGCCGCCGGAACGGCAGTCCAATCCGTGATTGCGGTTTGCAAAACGGACGCACGCCGCCGATAACAAAGCGCCATGTGGAAAGGCCGCTTTAAAACTGAAACCGCCGAATTGCTGAAACAATACAGCGAGTCGATTTCATTCGACTGGCGTTTGTATCGGCACGACATCGCGGGCTCGATCGCGCATTCGAAAGCGCTGCTCGATGGCGGCCTGCTCACAGGCGATGAGCAGACACAAATCGAGAGCGGCTTGTTAACGATTCGCGATGAGATCGAACGCGGTGGATTCAAGTTCAGCCGCGACCTTGAAGACATTCACATGAATATCGAGGCCGAGCTGACGAAGCGGATCGGCGCCGCAGGCGCGAAGCTTCACACCGCGCGCAGCCGCAATGATCAAGTCGCGCTCGACCTGCGGCTTTATCTGCGCGACGAAACGGACGCGATTTCGCGCAGTGTCCAGGAACTGCAACGCAGCCTCGTCGCGCTCGCGGAACGCAATGCGGACGTGATCATTCCCGGCTACACGCATTTGCAGCGCGCTCAGCCGGTGCTGTTCGCGCATCATTTGCTGGCTTACGTCGAAATGCTCCAGCGCGATGCGGACCGGCTCGCCGATGCACGCAAGCGCATCAACGTGATGCCGCTCGGCTCAGGCGCGATTGCCGGGTCGACGATCAATTTGAACCGCGAGCTTATCGCGAAAGAGCTCGGCTTTCCCGCGATCACGCAAAACTCGATGGACGCAGTGAGCGATCGCGATTTCGCGTGCGAACTACTCGCGGCGATCGCACTCATCGGCGTGCATCTTTCGCGACTCAGCGAGGATTTAATTTTGTGGGCGTCGAGCGAATTCAAATTCATCACGATTAGCGATGCGTTCACGACCGGCTCGTCATTGATGCCGCAGAAAAAGAATCCCGATGTCGCAGAGCTCACGCGCGGAAAAACCGGACGGCTCATCGGCAATCTCGTTTCGCTGCTGACGACGATGAAGGGCCTGCCGATGACCTACAATCGCGACATGCAGGAGGACAAAGAGCCGGTGTTCGATTCCGTGGACACGATAAAAGCGGCGCTTGATGTTTGCGCCGCGATGCTGCTGGAAATCGAAGTCCATGCCGACCGCGCGGCAGAGGCTGTGAACGACCCACTGCTGCTCGCGACCGATCTCGCTGATTATCTCGTGAAGCGCGGCGTGCCGTTCCGCCAGGCGCACGAAGTCATCGGCAAAACCGTCGCGCTTTGCGCCGAACGCGGCGTGACGTTTCACGAGTTGACGCTCGCGGATTACCAAAAGCTCTCGCCTGCGTTTGAAAACGGTGTGCTCGCATTGCTGGACGTGCGGAAATCCATCGACGAGCGGCAAACCATCGGCGCGCCATCGACGAAAAACGTCGCCGCGCAATTGCAGCGCTGGCGCGAAAAGCTCGCGTCATGATTTTTCACGACTTCATTCGCGACAGCGAAGGCTGGCAGACGATTCGCCGCGACCTCGTTTTCGACAACCCGCACCTGCGCGTTTTTGATACCGAAACCCGAACGCCATCGCGTCCGGACGGCTGCCACTGGCTCGTCGCGCATCGCAAAGCCGCAGCCGTCGTCGCGCCGCTCACGAGTGATGGAAAATATCTGCTCGTGCGGCAGGAGCGCGTGCCGATTCGCGCCGCGATCTGGGAATTTCCGGCGGGACAAATCGACGAAAATCGCGAGCACGACGAGCGCGCGATTCGCGAAACCGCGCTACGCGAGCTGCGCGAAGAATCGGGCCACGAGCTGGCGCTCGACGGCGAGTTGATTCCGCTCGGCTACTTTTTTCCGTCATGCGGATTTACCGATGAGCACTCGTATTTGTTTCTCGCGCGCGGCGTGGTTCCGAGTGCGTCGGGTGACGAGCAGGATGAAAACGAAGCGATCACCGAATGCCGCGCTTTTTCGCGCGACGAATTCCGGTCGATGATCGCGCACAACGAAATCCGCGACGCAAACACGCTCAGCGCCTTTGCACGGCTGTGCGCGCTCGAGCTTTTCTAAATGCAATCGTCCTGGCTGCAGCGTTTGTTCAAGGTTCGCCAGGGGATGGAGGAAACGAAACCGTTTCTCGAGCATCTCGAGGATCTGCGCTGGATGCTCGTGAAAATGGCAATCGCACTCGTGACCGGCATGGTGCTCAGCTTTTCCTATCGCGTCGAAATCGTCCGCCTGCTGCAAAAGCCGCTGCGCGACATCGACCCGAATCTTGTCGCAAACCTGCAGGTTTTCGGCGTCATGGATTCGCTGCTGATCTCGATCCGGCTCGCGTTTTACGCCGGCATCGTCCTCACGTTCCCGCTGCTTCTTTTTTTCATCGCGCAATTCGTCCTCCCCGCGCTGACGCTGAAGGAAAAGAAATTCATTCTCCCCGGAATTCTGTTCGGCTTCGCGCTATTCGGCACCGGCGTCTGCGTGTCGTATTTCGTGGTGCTGCCGCGCACGCTCGAGTTTTGCTACAAGGACGCGAGCAAACTCGACTGGACGCTGCGCCCGCCGGTCGACAAATACTTTTCATTCGTCACAAACATGACGCTCGCGCTCGGCCTCGCGTTCGAGCTGCCCATCGTCGTGCTCGCGCTGAACTACCTCGGCTTCCTCAGCGTCGAGACGATGCGCAAAACGCGCACCTTCGCCATCCCGCTCATCCTCGTCCTCGCCGCCATCATCGCGCCGACGCCCGACCCATTCACACTCATCGCATTCGCGCTGCCGCTCTACCTGCTTTACGAGCTGAGCATCGTGCTCGCCGTGCTATCGGAAAAACGGCGCAAATCCGGCAACGGGCAGGTAATCGAGAAGCCGTAGCACTGGTATATACCCGAGCAGCGCCGTTATTGACAGCGGCAGGGGGTTGCCGTTAAGCGCAGGCATGATTCGTTTCCTCCCTGTCCGCATCGGCGCTGTTTTCGCGCTGGTTTCCGCTTTGCACTGCCATGCCGATACGGGCGGGGTGCTTCACTGGAAGTGCAGCACGCAGGGCAGTCCGTGGAGCGACAGGCCGGATGTGGCGATGAGTGAGAAGGTGCCGGTGCCGGCTGCCCCGCGGGCGCTGGTGCTGGTGGAATCGAGGCGGCGGGAGCAGGTGATCGATGGATGGGGCGGTTGCTTCAATGAGCGGGGCTGGAAGGCGATGGAGGTGTTGTCGCCCAGCGAGCGCGAGAAGCTTCTGCGCAATCTTTTTGACGTAAAAGAGGGGCTGAACCTGAACATCAACCGGACGCCGATCGGTGCGAGCGATTACGCGATCACGCTCTACTCGCTGGATGAGTCGCCGGGGGATTTCACGATGCAGCATTTCAGCATCGACCGCGACAAGGAGCGGTTGATCCCCTACATCAAGGCGGCGCTGGCGGTGCGCCCGGACATGAAGCTCTGGGGTGTGCCGTGGTCGCCGCCGTCGTGGATGAAGGACAATAACAATCTCGTCGCGGGCAAGATCAAGGATGACGACCAGACGCTCGACGCGCTGGCGCTTTACTTTGTGCGCTACGTGCAGGCTTACAAGGCGACGGGCGTGGAGATCAACATGGTGATGCCGCAGAACGAGCCGAACATAGCGAGCAATTACACGTCTTGTCTCTGGACGGGGGAGCAGATGGCGAAATTCGTGGGCTATCATCTCGGGCCGGCTTTTCGTAAGCAGAACCTGACGACGAGCATCTTCCTCGGGACGTTCAATGACTCGGGCCGCGGCGGCTATGCGTTCTGGGTGGGGCCGTCGATGCAGGACCCGACCGTGCGGCAGTATGTCGGCGGGATCGGCTGCCAGTGGAGCGGCGCGACGACGATGGCCGAGACGCATTTCCTTTTCCCCGATCTCAAGGTGATCCAGTCGGAAGCAGAGTGCGGCAAGCCGAACACGAACGACTGGGCATTTGGCGAAAAGCAATTCGAGCTGGCGAAGAAGTGGTTCGGCGCGGGCGCGAGCGTGAACACGATCTGGAATCTCGTGCTCGACGAGACGGGACTGAGCACGGCGAACTGGGCGCAATGCTCGCCGGTGGTCGTGGACAGCAAGACGAAGGCGGTGACCTACACGCCGTTTTACTATTGCTACAAACATTTCGCGCATTACGTGCATCCCGGCGCTCACGTGCTGGCCGCGCAGAGCTCATGGGGCGACAAAGTGGCGTTTGTGAATCCGGACGGCGAAGTCGTGGTCGTGATGGGCAACTCCTCGGACACGGATGGAGCAATCGCGCTGAACATCGACGGCAGGCAATCCGACGTCGTCACGCTGCCGGCGCATTCGTTTAATACGTTTACGTTGCCGGCTCGGTAAGGCGTGGGTTTTCTAGCCAGTAGTAGAGAGCAGGGACGGGGCGGCGCTCGTCCCTCCAAGGGAAACGAATTTTGTAACCATCGCATGGGGCGATGCGTCTTGCGTGTTGAATATGAAACATTCCGCATTCACCAAATGGGCTGTCGCGCTTGTCGCGACGGCATTCATCGGCACCGGCGCATACGCGCAAACCGACTCCAAGACGCCTGCGCCTCAATGCCCGATGCCTCCGCCAGGTGGCGGATTTTTCGGCCATCCCGGACATATGATGGGCAAGCTCGCGGAGCTCGGCATCACCGAGCAGCAAAAGGAGCAGATCAAGACCGTGATGCTCACCAACGCGCCCGCCGTGAAGCCGCTCATCCAGCAATTCGTGCAGGAGCGCCGTGCGTTAACCGATCTCGTCACGGCAACGCCCGTCAATGAGGCCGCTATTCGCGCGCAGGTCGCGAAAGTCGCCGCCGTCGGCGCGGACCTCGCGGTGAAGCACGCGCACATTGCCGAGCAAATCCGCCCGATTCTGACGCCGGAGCAGATTCAAAAACTCCGGGACATGCGCATCGACGTCGAGTCGCACATCGACGCGATGATCCAGCACGTCGGCGAAAACGCACAATGACCGATTCGCGGATGGCGCAGATATTCACGGACTTTTTCTCTGCGAAATCTGCGTCGTCTGCGGATAACCTCGTGCTGTGTCCGATGAAGAACTGGTCGCTTCGAGCCTCGCGGGAAATGACGCCGCATTCGCGGAGCTCGTTGCGCGGCACAAGCGTAAGGTTTTCGCGATGGCCGCGCGGTTCGGCCGCGACGACCAGCAGATTGACGACATCGCGCAGGAGACCTTCATCCGCGTGTGGCGTAGCCTCGCGAAGTTCCGCGCCGATGCGCCGTTCGAGCACTGGCTGTCGCGCATCGCGGTTCACGCCTGCTATGATTTCTTGCGCAAACACCGGCACGAGCGTGAGCACGTCGCGCTTGACGAAAATCTCGATGCGCCATCGCACGACACGCGCAACGACGCCGCGGAAATCCTGCACGCAGCGCTCGCGCAACTTTCACCGAAGGAACGTCTCGTGATTACGCTGCTCGAGCTGGAGGAAAAATCGGTGCGTGAAATTTCCATGCTCACCGGCTGGAGTGAGTCGAACGTGAAAGTGCGTGCGTTTCGTGCGCGAGCAGCGCTTAAGCGCATCCTGGAGCAACGCCATGAATGACGAACAACTCAACGACCTTTTCCACGCCTCGCGCGCGCAGCATCGCGACACATCGCGCGCTGAATTCGCATTTGAGACGCGGCTGATGGCGCGGCTCCGCGCCGAGCGCGAGGAGTTGCCGCTGCTCATCTGGGCGCGACGGCTCTGCCCCGCTTTTGTCGTAGTTGTGCTCGCGCTAGCCGGCTGGACTTTCGCCTCCCTCGGCGACTGGCGCACCGATGCCGCGACGAAAAGCGACGACCTGCAATTCGTGCAGCTCGTCACCGGGAAAACATTATGAAAAACGGAAAAGCGATCCTTATCCTCGTCGGCGTCTTCCTGCTCGGGGTGCTCGCAGGCGTGCTTGGCACCGCAAAGTTTGTGCAGGTGCAAATGCGCCACTTCATGCAGGGCGGCCCGGAAGCCGTCGGCCAGATTATCGTCCGTCGCATCGGACACGAGCTGCGCCTCGACGCACCGCAACGCGAAAAAGTGCAGGCGATCGTCACCAACGCCGCAGGCGAAATCCGCGCGGCGCGCCGCCAAATCCAGCCGCAGATCAACCAGACCTTCGAGAAATCAGCCGCCGAAATACGCGCCGTCCTCACACCCGGGCAGGCGCAAAAATTCGATAAGATCGTCACAGAAGGCCGGGCGCATTGGGAACACGCGCCGTGATCCAACTCCGGCACCCAACACGTGCTTAAAAGCTATTTTCGTCGCGCCCCTTGCGCACCTGGTTCAGCACATCGTGGGTGCGGTCGAGCGGGCGCTTGATGAAGTTGTTCGGTGAAGTGGTGGACGCGGGATGCGCCGGAGGCTGCGTGCCGGCGATTTCTGGTTGCGTAATGGTTTGAACGACGGCGCCGGTGTGGCTGTTGTGAAAGCCGAACCAGTAAACTCCGCCGAGGATGAGAAAAATGAGAAAGTAGCGCATGGGTTTTACAAATAGCAGCATCCGCGCCTTGCCGTGACCGTTTTGCGGATGCTAAAGAGCAGTCGGCGATGAAAATCCTGCTGCTGCATTTTACGAGTGGACGCGTCGGCGGCGTGGAATCGGTGCTCGATGCGCACGCGACGCTTTTTGCAAGGCACGGGCACGAGGTGACGATCGCGAGCGGCGCGAACGTGCCGTTGCTCGCGCCGGGTGAGCCGCTGGTGGAATCGGCGCAATGCGAACTCGACGCGGGTGCGCCGGGAAAATGTTTCGCGGAATTGCGCGCGGCGATTTTGGAGATGTTCGCGAAATGCTGCGCGGAGGAGGACGTGGTGATGCTGCACAATGTGCTGACGATGCCTTTTCATCTCGCGTGGACTTCCGCGCTATGGCAGCTCGCGTCGGAGCTGACGCAGACGCGTTTTGTCGCGTGGGTTCACGATCTCGCGGCTTGCAATGTCGATTACGCGCTGCCGCATCTCGACCGCGAGCCGTGGAGTTTTTTGAACACGGCGCATCCGCGCGTGGAATACGTCGTGGTCTCGGATTTGCGGAAACGCGAGCTGGTCGCGCTCACAGGAATCGACGCGGCGTGCGTGAGGGTGATTCCGAATGGAATCCAGCCGCTCGATTTTCTCGGGCTCACGCCGGCGATCGCGGAGTTCGCGGAGAAGCATCGTATTTTGGAACGCGATCTCGTGCTGCTGCATCCGACGCGATTGGTAAAACGCAAAAACGTCGAGCTCGGTTTGCGCGTTGTTGCCGAACTGAAAAAACGGGACATGCGCGTTTGTTATCTCGTCACGGGCCCGCCCGATGTTCACAACTCCGCTTCCAGCGAATACGTGCGCAGCCTCATCGCGCAGCGCGATGCGCTCGGGCTGGCCGGCGACGCGCTTTTCTTGCACGAGCTTTTTGCGGTGACAAACGGCGACCTCGTCAGCTTATATGCGGTTTCGGATGCGTTGTTCTATCCCAGCAAACAGGAAGGTTTCGGCCTGCCACCGCTCGAAGCGGCGCTGCATCGCATGCCGATCTTTTGTTCCGATATCGACCCGATGAACGCGCTCGCTTTCCATCACGTCACACGTTTTGCGCCAGGCATCGAGCCGGCGAAGCTGGCGGATATTTTAATGGACGTAACCGCGCGGGATGAAGCGATTCGAGGAAGGAAGCGTGTCGTGCGCGATTTTTCGTGGGACGCGATTTACGCGCGCCATTTGCAATCACTTTTAGAAAAATAAAAAGCCATGGAAGTTCTCGATACCCCCCAAACAATTGATCGCGGTCACATCGACGCGCTGCTCGGCGCGCATCACGGCGATCCGTTTTCCGTTCTCGGCATGCACCAGGCCGGCGACCGGCTCGCGGTGCGCGTGTTTCGTCCTGACGCGCGCGACGTGTCGGTGCGGCGAGTAAAGGACGGACAGGAATTCGCCGCGAAACGCCTGCACGAGCATGGATTTTTCGAGGCGATTTTTCCGGAAAATACGGAGCGGTTTGACTACGAACTGCAATTCACCGCGCACACCGGCCACAAATGGACGGATCGCGATCCGTATTCGTTTGGCCAGATCCTCGGGCCGGTGGATATGCACCTTTTCGCAGAGGGAAATCACTACGACATCTATGACAAACTTGGCGCTCATTTGATCGAACTCAACGGCGTCAAAGGCTGCACGTTTGCCGTCTGGGCGCCGAATGCGCAGCGTGTGAGTGTCATCGGTGATTTCAATGGATGGGATGGCCGCATTCATCCGATGCGCAAGCTGCTCGGCAGCGGCATTTGGGAAATTTTCCTGCCGGGTGTCGGCGAAGGCGCGCACTATAAATTCGAGATGAAAGGCGCGCACGGGCAGCATCTCGTGAAGAGCGATCCATTCGCGTTTTACTCGCAGCACGGCCGGCAGACGGCTTCGATGGTTTTTAACATCAAGCGATACAAGTGGAGCGACGAGGAGTGGATGCAAAAACGGCGCGAAATGGAATGGCACCACCGTCCCGTCAGCATCTACGAAGTGCATCTCGGTTCGTGGGCGCGGCATTACGAGGAGGGCAACCGCTACTTGAGCTACCTCGAGTTTGCAGACGCGTTGCTAAACTACGTTGTGGATATGGGCTACACGCACATCGAGCTGATGCCGGTCGCGGAGCATCCGTTTGACGGTTCGTGGGGCTATCAAGTCACCGGCTACTACGCGCCGACTTCGCGCTTTGGCAATCCGGATGAGTTCCGGCAATTCGTCGATCGCGCGCACCAGCGCGGCATCGGCATCATCGTGGATTGGGTGCCCGGTCATTTTCCGAAAGACGCGCACGGCCTAGCGGAATTCGATGGCACCGATTTGTTCGAGCACGAGGACCCGCGCAAGGGCGAGCACATGGATTGGGGCACGCTGATTTTTAACTACGGTCGAAACGAAGTGCGCAATTTTCTCATCGCGAACGCTCTCTTCTGGCTCGACGAGTATCACATCGATGGACTGCGCGTGGATGCCGTGGCGTCGATGCTTTATCTCGATTATTCGCGCAAGGCGGGCGAGTGGATTCCGAACGTCTATGGCGGACGCGAAAATCTCGAGGCAATCTACTTTTTAAAGCGGTTTAACGAAGTGTGCTATGAGCGGTTTCCCGGCATCATGACGATCGCCGAGGAATCGACCGCGTGGCCCGGCGTTTCGCGCCCGACGTATCTCGGCGGCCTTGGCTTCGGCTTCAAGTGGAATATGGGCTGGATGCATGACTTCCTCGAATACATGAGCAAGGATCCGGCGTATCGGAAATACCATCAGGGCGACGTGACCTTCTCGCTCATCTACGCGTTTCACGAGCATTTCATGCTCGTCCTTTCGCACGACGAAGTTGTGCACGGTAAAGGCTCGCTGCTTTGCAAAATGCCCGGCGATTGGTGGCAGAAGTTTGCGAATCTGCGGATGTTTTACGCGTGGATGTATGCGCATCCAGGCAAGAAACTGCTCTTCATGGGCGGCGAGTTCGGCCAATCGGCGGAGTGGAGCCACGAGCGCTCGCTCGATTGGTGGCTGCTTGATTATCCCGAGCACGACGGTCTGCGCCGGCTTACCATGCATCTAAACTGGCTTTATAAAAATGAACCGGCGCTGTGGGAACTCGACGATACTTACGAAGGATTCGAGTGGATCGATTTCCACGATTCCGACAACAGCGTCGTCGCATTCATGCGCAAGGCGCGCAGCGGACCGCCGCTGGTTTTCATCGTCAATGCCACACCCGTCGTGCGCGAAGGCTATCGCGTCGGCGTGCCGGGCGAGGGTTTCTATCAGGAAGTCCTCAACACCGACGCGGAAACCTATGGCGGCAGCAACGCCGGCAACTACGGCGGCATGCACGCGGAGCCGATTTCGTGGCAGGGCCAGTCGCACTCGATCATGTTGCGCCTGCCGCCGCTGGCGACGATCGGTTTTAAAAAGATCGCGTATCAGCAAAACACGACGGAAGAAACGAGCACACAACTTTAGAAAAGCGTTTGCCTTCGCAAACGAGGTATGGCTTATTCACATCGTCACTCACATCTCTCCACAATGAAAACCCTCAGAACATACAGAGCGTTTACGCTCATCGAACTCCTCGTCGTCATCTCCATCATCTCGATCCTCGCGGGCATCGCGCTGCCGGTGTTCAGCTCCGTGCAAGTAAAGGGCGCACAAACCAAGGCGCTCTCCAACGCAAAGCAAATCGGTCTCGCGTGCAAGCTCTACGCGACGGACAACAACGGTCTGTTCCCGAGCAAGACATTGTCAAGTGGCAAACCTACGACCACGGATGTTGCGGATTCGAATTCCGCATTCGCGCAATTGTTCCCCGACTATCTCCAGTCGGAACAAATCTTCTACCAGGCGAAATCGGCCTTCACTCCTGCTCCGCCGGATGACAAGATTGACAATCCGTCGGTCGATTCGCCGGTCGACACTTTGAAAGCGGGCGAAAATCACTGGGCATATGTTGTCAATCTCAGCGATACTTCAAATGCCGCGCTCCCGCTTATCGCCGACGGCTTCTCTGATCCAAGCGGCCACACCTACACCACCGACGAAACCGCCAGGGGCGGCGTCTGGAAAGGAAAAAACGCAATTGTGATTCGTGCCGACATCAGTGGCAGCGTGATGAAAGCAAAAGTCAACGGCACCACATCGACCGTTAGCGGCAATCCGAACGGCGGCGATTTGTTTGACAATAGCGGCATCACTAATTGGCTCGGTTCCGCGAACAAAGTCGTCAATCCCAAGTAACACAGTTCTTTCCCCTGAAAACGCAGATTCCGGTTCGCTGGAATCTGCGTTTTCTTTTTGTTAAATCACTTTGCCGTGGATGAAACGGAGCCGTCGCGCAACTTCGTAATCAATTTCATGCGCGGCTTCACTTGCGCAATGGAGCGCACAATGTGGCCGCTCGCATCAGTCGTGATGCTGTAGCCGCGATTAAGTGTTCCTTCCGGGGAAAGCACGCGGAGCACGCTTGCCGCGCGCTCAATGCGGTGGCGATGTTGCTGGATCCGGCGCAGTGCACATTGCGCCAGTCGATTTGTTGATTCGGCAAGCTGCTGCCGCTTTATCCGCACAAGCTGATCCGGACGATGCTGTCGCAGCGTTGCCAATGTGGCGTTCACATGCTGGCGATGCGTGCCGAGGGCATCGCGCACGAACCGGTGCAGAAATTCCTCCGCAGAATCGATGCGTTGCGATGATTCGGCGAGCAACTTGCGCGGCTCGCGAAAGAGCGGTGAGCGTGCAAGCGCGGCGAGATCGGATTTCCATTTCGCGAGACAGTTCGTGAGTTCACGCTGAATGCGCATCGAAAACTGCGCGAAGCGCCGCTGCAAATCCGCGGCTTCCGGCACGATCAACTCCGCAGCCGCGCTCGGCGTCGGCGCGCGCAGGTCGGCGACGAAATCGGAGATCGTAAAATCGATCTCGTGGCCTACCGCAGAGACAACCGGAATACGCGATGCAAAAATCGCCCGCGCCAAAATCTCCTCGTTGAATTCCCACAAATCTTCCGCGCTTCCTCCGCCGCGACAAACGACGATCACATCCATCGGCGGCAGTTGCGCGCTCTCGTTAAATTCACGCACGGCGACCGCCATCTCAGCCGCCGCGCCCGCGCCTTGCACGCGCACGGGATTGATCACGATCCGCACCCACGGCGCGCGGCGTGCAAGAATGTTTAACATATCGCGAATCGCCGCTCCCGCTGGCGACGTCACGATGCCGATCGTGCGCGGAAATTTCGGCAGCGCTTTTTTCCGCTCGGACGCGAAAAGCCCCTCCGCATCGAGTTTCCGCTTGAGCGCCTCGAATTTCGCCTGCAACAGCCCGACGCCCGCGGCCTGCACGAGATTCACGACGAGCTGATATTGCCCGCGCGCTTCGTAAACCGTGAGATCGCCCCGCGCCTGCACGAGCATCCCGTCCGAGAGCGCGGGTTGCCGCAGGGAGTTTTTGTAAAAGAGCACGCAGGACAACAGAGCCCGCTCATCCTTTAGTCCAAAATACTGGTGCCCCGACGACTGCTTGCGATGGTTGCAGATTTCGCCCTGCACCCACACCTCGCCGATCGCATTCTCGAGGCAAACACGCACGCTGCGCGTGAGCTCGCTGACGCTGAAAATACGCGGACCTTTTTGCGGCGGCGGCTCGGCTGAAAACAAATCGGGCTGCATGCGCTAACTCTCCGCGCGATACGCTTCGGCCAAAAGCGAAATCGGGTGCGCGATGCGTAAATCGCGTCGCGTCTCGCGCAAGCCGGCTTGCAATTGAATCGTGCAGCCGGGATTCGCCGACGCGATGATTTGCGCGCCGGTTTTGTCGATCTGCGCGAGCTTGCGGAGCAACAGTTCGCGCGACATTTCCGGTTGCGTGATGTTGTAAATGCCCGCGCTGCCGCAGCACCACGTCGATTCCGGCAGCTCGATCAGCTCCAGTCCGCGAATCGCCCGCAACACTTCGCGCGGCTGACGTGTGATTTTCTGTCCGTGGCACAAGTGACAAGCTTCGTGATACGTCACGCGCTGCGAATTTTTGGGCTTCGCTATCCGCACTCCGCAAGCGATCAGCCATTCGTGGATGTCCTTGAGCTTCGCCGTCCACATCGCAGCTCGCTGTGCATAACGCGAATCGCCCCCGAGCAAATGCGCGTAATTTTTCAAATGCGATCCGCAGCCGGCGGCGTTGCTGATGATCGCATCGAGCGATTCGAGCGAACCGGCGGCGCATTCCATCGCGTCGATATTCCGCCGCGCCATCTCACGCGAAAGTTCCAGGTCGCCATTGTGCGCGTGCAGCGAACCGCAGCATGGCTGCGCACGCGACGTCACCACTTCGCATCCATTCGCGAGTAGCACGTCGACGGTATCGCGGTTCACATCCGATAACGTCAGGTCCTGCACGCAGCCCGTCAGCATTCCGACGCGGAATTTCTTCTGCGGCGGCGCCTCGATTTTCGCAATCAACGCATCGGAAAAGTGCCGCTTGATTCGCGGCGTCAGCGGCTCCAGCTCGCGCAGACTTTTCGGCAAAAGCTTCACGAGGCGCAGCGCACGCACGAGATTCTCAAGTCCACTGACCTGATAGAGATAAAGCAGCCGCCCGACTGCGCGCAGCAATCGCGGCCGCGTAAAAATCCAGCGCAACGTCAGCACCCGCACCGCATTGCGCTTCGGGTTACGCAGCACGCCTGCATGCTCGATGTCCGCGCGCGCACTTTCAAACATCTCCGAGTAATTCACCCCCGCCGGGCACGCCGTCTCGCACGCGAGACAGCCGAGGCAAAAATAGAGCTCCTCGCCGAACTCGCGCGTCACATCGAGCCGCCCGTCCGCAATGCTCCGCATCAGCGCGATGCGCCCGCGCGGGCTGTTCCGCTCCAGCTTCGTCGCGTCGTAGGTCGGGCACGTCGGCAGACACATCCCGCAGTGGATGCACTGCTGGAGCACCGAGTAATCGAGATTTTTTAAATAAACCGAGCGATTCGCCACGATTGCATCAACATCCGCGAGCCGCGCGCGAATGGCAATCCGCTCAATACCAATAATGATGACGCCAGCTGTGGTAGCCGCCGTGCTCGAACTCGCGACGCGCGTCCGCGCGCTCTGCCGCCGTCAGCTCCGACGGCGCCTTGCCGAGGTCGTGCGCGTAATCGCGGAGGAAATCCTGGAAATCGCGCTCGTCCAGTTCGCGGTCGCGATGCGCCATCTCCCGGTCGCGCTCCGCATCTTCGCGCGCCCAGCGTTCTTCACGCGCCTTCCGCTGCTCGGGTGTGGAGCAGGCGGCGAGCTGAATGGCGAGAATGGCAAGGAGGGAAAGGGCGCAGGCTTTTTTCATAAGAACGCCACGATGCAAAACGGGCTGCGCGGCTTCAATCGGAAAATGCGGGTGGGAGTCCATTCCTTTTCCGTAAAATGGGCTTCCACGGCGGCAGAAGAGCATTTTGGAGTTGGCAAGCATTGACGACATTCTAAATGGGGAACAGCGTCCGTCCCTGCATTCCATCCGGCACCGGCTGCAGCATGAGCGCCAGCACCGTCGGCGCGATGTCGAGGATGTCGATGTCCATCGGTTCGGTGCGCACGGTTTGGCCGGGGACGATCCAGTTGAAAAAGCCGAATTGCGCGTGGTTCGCTTCATCGGGACCGGTGTCATTTTCCAGCGTGTGCAGGGTGTCGTGGCCGAGCGTGCCGACGGCGCGCCAGTGGAGGTCGCCGAAGATGACGATGAGATCGGGCGGGATGCCTTCGACGCGGCGATAGATTTCTTGTGGTTTAAGGACGGAATTTTGCAGCGGTTGGCCGCAGTCGTCGGGAATTAGCGCGAGCTTCGCACCGAGTTCATCCCGGACATTTTCGTAATCACTCTGCTCGACGATGCCTTCGGGTTCGCGGCCTTTGACGTTCAAGCAGACTCGCGCGTAGTAGCCGCCTTCGCCCCACGCCCGCGTGCGCGACCAGTCCACGTCGCATTTCGCGAGCGGAGTGCCGCGCGGCGGATTGCTTTTTAAAACGAGCCAGCCTTCGCGCACGAGCCAGTCGTTGATGCAAATGCCGCCATCGAGCCGCTTCGCGCCGTGGTCGGAGATGAGCAGCACGTTTGTTTCGTGCAAATCGACGTGCGCGAGCAGCCGCGCGATTTCCGCATCGAGCAGCATGTAGTAGTCGTGAATCGCAGAGGCGAGGGGATGGCCGGGCTCAAATTTGCGATGCGCAGCATCCATGTAATGCCAGAAACCGTGGTGAACGCGGTCGCTGCCCATCTCGACCATCATGAAAAAATCGGGCTGATATTTTTGCAGCAGACTGTGCGCGACGATAAACCGCCGGCGCGTCATTTCGTGAATGTCCGCCAGGATGCGCGCTTTATCGGTGCTGCGGAAATCGGCGACATCGAAAATGTAGTCCTCGCCACCGAGCCAGCCGGCGATTTCGTTTTTTAGCGACGGCGGATACGCCCAATTGCTTTGCATACCCGGCGTCAAAAAGCAGCTTACCATTTGGCCGTTGACCGGCCGCACGATCGGAAACGTGCCAGGGACTCCGAGGACGGCGCACGTTTTGCCATGAGCGGAGAGGATGTCCCAAAGGCGGTCGGCTTTCACCCAATCGCTCGTCGCGAAGGCGAGCCCTTTGTAGGAAAAATCGGTGCGGTTGCGAAACCCGTAGATGCCGAGCGCGCCGGGATCGCGGCTGCTTGTCATGCACGACCACGCGGGCACCGTGATCGGCGGGATGCAGCTTTTCATCCGGCCCCACGCGCCCATGCTGCGCAGCTTCGCGAAAGTCGGGAGGTCTCCCGGCCAGCGATCGACGAGCGTCGGTTCGAGGCAGTCGAGGCCGATGATGACTGTTTTCACTGATGCTGAGCTACACGTTGCGCCGGACGCGGTCGAGGCGGGAGAACGGCTCGCGTTTTTGCGTCGCGTTTGTTATCAGCGCGCCATGTCGCGGCGCTTTTCTCTGCTCGTCTGGATCATCGCGCTCTTGTTCTTCGGCTGTTTTCTCGTGTGGCCCATCGTGCAATCGCTGCGCGGCGCGTTTCTCGATCCGAATGGTGCGCTGACGTTCTCCTATTTCGCGGAAATTTTCCGCAATCGCATTTACGTCGAGGGACTGCGAAACGCGCTGCTGCTGGCACTCGCGAGCACGGCGGCGACCTTCGCGATCGCGATGCCGCTGGCGTGGCTGGCCGACCGGTTCGATTTTCCGGGAAAGAAAATTTTCGCGACCCTGCTGCTCGTGCCGATGATTCTGCCGCCGTTCGTCGGCGCGATCGGCGTGCGGCGGATGCTCGGGCAGATGGGCGCTTTCAATGCGCTGCTGCACCACCTCGGATTGCTCGCGCCCGACGCGACGATCGACTGGCTTGGGCGCGGTCGATTTTGGGGCTGCGTGATTTTAAACGCGCTGCATCTCTATCCGGTGCTGTATTTGAACCTCGTCGCGGCGCTCGCGAACATCGATCCGGCGATGGAGGAAGCGGCGGAGAATCTCGGCTGCACCGGTTTTCGCAAATTCCGCAAAATCACGCTGCCGCTGATCATGCCCGGCATTTTTGCAGGTGGAACGATCGTGTTCATCTGGGCGTTTACCGAACTCGGCGTGCCGCTGATGTTCGATTATCTGCGCGTCACGCCGGTGCAGATTTTTTATGGGATCAAGGAAATTGGCGGCAACCCGCTTCCTTACGCGTTGGTCGTCGTGACGCTCGCGGCAACGGCGCTGCTTTATCTGGCGAGCAAGCTGATCTTCGGCCGCACGTCGCACGCGATGTTGACAAAAGCAAGCACCGCCAGCGTCTCGCGACCGGCGCGCGGATGGCGCGCGATCCTGTGTTTAAGCGCCTTTGCGGGCATTTCGCTGCTGGCGTTGCTGCCGCACATCGGCGTGGTGCTGACGTCGTTTGCGAGCGATTGGTATGGCACGTTGCTCCCGGAAGGCTGGACGCTTTCGCACTATCAAACTGCGCTCGGCCACGAGCTAACCGTGCCGTCGATCATCAACAGCCTGAAATACGCGAGCATTTCGACCATCATCGACGTGCTGCTCGGCATCGCGATTGCGTTCGTGCTCGTGCGCACACGCGTCGCCGGTCGCGCGCTGCTCGATGCGCTCGCGATGTTGCCGCTCGCAGTGCCGGGACTCGTGCTCGCGTTCGGCTACGTGGCGATGACGCAGGAGGGAAAGGCGTTTGCTTTTTTAAATCCGACCCGCGACGCGACGGCGCTGCTCATCATTGCGTATTCCGTGCGGCGCCTGCCTTACACCGTGCGCTCGGCGGCGGCGGGCTTGCAGCAAACGAGCGTGACGCTTGAGGAAACGGCGCAGAATCTCGGTGCGTCACCGTTGCGTGCGCTGCGAAAAATCACGCTGCCGCTGATCGCCGCGAACTTGATTGCGGGCGGGTTGCTCGCATTTTCATTTGCGATGCTTGAAGTCTCCGACTCGCTGATCCTCGCGCAAAAGTCCGTCGATTTTCCGATCACCAAGGCGATTTACGAATTATTCCAGCTCCTCGGCGAAGGCCGCTACGTCGCGTCGGCGCTCGGCGTCTGGGCGATGGTCTTTCTTGCGCTGACGATTCTCGCCGCAAGCCGCGTAATGGGAAAAAAGCTCGGCGCGCTTTTCCGGATGTAGGTGTAGTTTCGGAAAAATGCGCATCCTTCCCGGCGTCAATCCCCGCGTAAAGATCGTCGTGCTTCTCGCCGCGCTCGTGATTTTTCTCGGTGTAACGTGGATCGGGTTGCGCCAGTTGCTCCGCGAAGCCGCGCCGGCCGTGCGTGCGCTGGTGGTTCCGCCGAGGCATCCGCAGGCCAATCACCCGCATAGCAACAAGAGCAACCACCACAAATAGCGTCCCGCATTTTTCCGGAAAAAAGCGTGGACAAGATGGTCGGTTTCCGCTTTGTTCTCCCCTCCCAAGCGCGAATTAATAATACGCCGTTGGTCCTTGGGCTGGCGATTTCATGATCGCAGCCGCACGCGTCAAGGGAAACCCGGCGAAAGAGAAATTAAGAATATGCCAGTTCGTTTAGGTCGTTTCGAAATGCCGAAGCACCTCGTGAAACACGAGGACACGGCTACAGATACATACGCCAAGTTCATCGCCGAGCCCTTCGAGGCCGGCTACGGTCATACAGTCGGCAACTCGCTTCGTCGCGTGTTGCTCAGCTCGCTCGAGGGCGCCGCGATTACGTCGGTGCGCATCAACGGAGCGCAGCACGAATTCGCAACGCTGCCGCACGTCGTGGAAGACGCGACGGACATCGTGCTGAATTTGAAAAAAGTAAAATTCATCGCGCACGATCACGAGACGCGCACGCTCTCGATCAGTGTGAACAAAGAGGGCGAAATCACCGCCGGCGACATCCAGGAAGTCGCGGGTTGCGAAGTGTTGAACAAGGATCAGCTCATCTGCACGCTCGACAAAAAGACGAAATTTGAAGCCGAGCTCGAAGTGCGCGTCGGACGCGGCTTCGCGACGGGCGACGAAAACAAACACACCGACCAGCCGATTGGTGTCATCCCGATCGACTCGATTTTTTCGCCGGTCACACGCGTGAAATACGCCGTCGGCAACACCCGCGTTGGCCAGCGCACCGATTACGACAAGCTCGAGATCGAGATCTGGACCGATGGCCGCCTTTCGCCGCAGGAAGCACTCGTGCAGGCCTCGTCGATCTTGAAACGTCACTTCGAGCCGTTCTACGGCTACGATGAAAACGCAGTGCAGTTCGACGAAACGCCGGTCGCGCAGAGCCAGGAAAACCAGAAGCTGAAGAAGCTTCTCAACATGAGCGTAAACGAAATCGAGCTCAGTGTGCGCGCGGCAAATTGCCTCAACAACGCCAACATCACGACGGTCGGTCAGCTCGCGCAGAAGACCGAAGCCGAGATGCTCAAGTATCGTAACTTCGGCAAGAAATCGTTGAACGAAATCAAAGACAAACTCCAGCAGCTCGGCCTCAGCCTCGGCATGAAGTTCGATGGAAATCTCATCGAGACTCCCGAGCCCGCCGCCGCCAATTCCTAAGCGTCCATGCGACACCAAAATAAAACCGTCAAGCTCGGCCGCTCGCAATCGCACCGCGATGCGCTGCTCGCGAACCAGATCGTGAGCTTGATCGAGCATAACCGCATCAAAACCACACTCGCAAAAGCGAAAGCCGTGCGCCCGCTCGCGGAGCGCATGGTCACGCTCGGCAAAAAGAACACGCTCCACGCGCGCCGCACTGCATTGAGCTATCTCATGCACAACGAAGACGCCGTGCGCAAACTTTTCGCCGAAGTCGCGCCGCGTGCAGCCACCCGTAACGGCGGCTATACGCGCATCGTCAAGCTTGGCTATCGCAAAAGCGACGCGTCGCCGATGGCGTTCATCGAATGGGTGGACGCTCCGGTCGTCGAGGAGCCGGCTATCGAGGAAAAACCGACGAGGTCGAAATCGCAAAAAGCAGAAGCTTCCGCTGCCGCTGAAGAAGCCGCGCCCGCGAAAAAACCCCGCGCGCGTAAGCCAAAGGCTGCTGCAGCCGAGCCTGAGAAAGAAGAAGCGGGCGAGTAATTTCGCTGACGCAACAATTCAAAACCGGAGCGTGTTCATTCGCGCTCCGGTTTTTTGTTTTAGTGCAGGATGTAGAATGACGAATGCAGAGTTTTGACGGAGGCTCCGCCGCCCGATTCTAATTCTTCATTCCTCATTCTCCATTTCTTCCACCGGCTCGATGTGCACGAGCACATCGGCGATGGCCGGATCGGCTTCGCGCACTGCATCCTTCACGAGATGTGCGATGTGGTGTCCGTCGCGCACACTCATGTTCGCGTTCACGCGGACGTGAAGATCGACGTAAAATTGCAGGCCCATTTTGCGAACGCGGCATTTCTCGATTTCTGACACACCCGGGACCGCGCCGGCGACGCGGCGCACGCGCTCAACGATCTCCAGCGACGGTGCGGTGTCCATTAGTTCGTCAAACGCCGGTTTTAACAATCGCACGCCGTTAACGGCAATTAACACGCACGCTAAAAGCGCAGCCCAGTCGTCCGCGCTCTCGTAACCGCGTCCGCCAATAAGCGCGATTGAAATGCCAACGAATGCAGCGGCGGAAGTGACCGCGTCGCTACGATGATGCATCGCGTCTGTTTTGATCGCCGTGCTTTGCGCGGCATGTCCGAAACGATGAACAACGCGAAACAACCATTCTTTGATGACGACCACGGCAACCAGCACGATCAACGTGAAAGGCGCCGGCGCATGATGCGGCGTGAGAATTTCGCGAATGCTCTCGATCGTCAAACCGACTGCGGCGGCGAGAATCGTGAACGCGCCGACGATTGCTGCGATCGGCTCCGCTTTGCCGTGCCCGTAAGGATGCGTCGCGTCCGGCGGCTTCGCGGCCATTTTCAATCCGCCCCACATGATGAGCGACGAAAAGATGTCGAGCGACGATTCGAAGCCGTCGGCGATCAACGCGTAGGAATGCCCGAACACCCCCGCCGTGATTTTAACAATCGCCAGCACCGCATTGATGATGATCCCGATCCCCGCCAGGCGGGCTCCGGATTCGAGATTGCTGAGTGTGGGATGCGTTGTAACTTCAGCCACAGTCGAAAGTAATGCGCGAGCGCTATTCCTACTATGCAAAAATGTAAAGCGGTAACCTATGAAAACCACGGCGCACCGGACGAGGTGTTGCATGTCAGCGAAATCGACCTGCCGGTGCCCGGCCCCGGCGAGGCGCTCGTCCGCATGCACGCCGCGCCGATTAATCCCGTCGATCTCAACGTGATCGAGGGCAAATATCCGGTGCGACCGACGTTGCCGGCCATCGCCGGAAATGAAGGCGTCGGGATCGTTGACGCCGTTGGCGCAAACGTCACGGATCTCGCCGCCGACACACCGGTGCTGGTCCCGACGGAGTTCGGCAGTTGGCGCGAAGCCGGCGTAATTGCGGCGGAAAAGCTGATTCCAATTCCGTGCGACATTCCGCTCGAACAGGCGGCGATGCTGAAAATCAATCCGCCGACCGCGTGGAGGATGTTGCACGATTTTGTCACGCTGCAGCGCGGTGACTGGATTTTACAAAATGCGGCAAACTCGGCCGTCGGTCGCGCGGTGATTCAAATTGCGAAAATTTCCGGCTGGCGAACGGTTAATGTTGTGCGGCGCGATGAGCTGATCGATGAGTTGCAGGAGGAAGGCGCCGATGTCGTGCTGCTCGAATCCGACGACCTGCCCGCGCAAATCAAGGACGCGACGGAAGGCGCGAAAATCCCGCTCGCATTCAACGCCGTTGGCGGCGAAAGCGCGTTGCGGCTGGCGAATGCGCTCGCGCCAGGCGGGACCATTGTGACCTACGGCGCGATGGGACGGCAGCCGCTACGCATCCCGAACGGACTGCTCATTTTTAAAGATCTGCGCTGGCGCGGATTTTGGGTTACGCAGTGGTATCGCACGGCATCTCACGAGGACATTCATTCGATGTTCAAGCATTTGTGCCCGCTCGTCGCGCGCGGCAATTTACACTCGAAGATCGAGCAGTTTTACGCGATTGACGATGCGCTGGCTGCTGTCAAACATGCGCAACAAAGCCGTCGCACGGGGAAGATTCTGCTGCGGCTGCACGGATGAGTTTCGAGCTCGATCTGCGTCCCTCGAAATGGACGCGCATCATCGCGCTGCTTTGCATCGTCGCGCTCGTGCTCGCGATGGCACTGGCAGCGACGTGGATTGACTGGACGTGGAAACGCAAGCTGCCCGTGCGCGGGGGAATGTATTTTTTCCGGCGCGTCGAGCTCGCCGTGCCGCAATTCCGCCAGGGCGATCCCCAATGGCGCGACGACCCGCTCGGCTCCACGCCCGGCACCCTCGCCGCGGAAGGTTGCGCCGTCGCCTCCGCCGCGATGGTGCTGAAGTTTTACGGCATCGACACCGATCCGCAGAAGTTGAATTGGTTTCTCACCGCACACGACGGCTACGTCGGCAACGGATGGCTCGTGTGGGAAAAAGCCGCCGACTTCACACCGGGCCTCGTGGAGAAAGCCTACGAGGATTTGCCCTCATTCTGGCTCATCGACTCGAATCTGCTGCGCGGCAACCCGTGTATCATCCGCATTCGCTTTCCCAGCGGCATCACGCATTTCGTCGTCATCGTCGGCAAACAAGGCTCCGACTATCTCATCCGTGATCCCGGCGCCGGCGCCGCGAAAGGCGTTTACCCGCTCCGCGAACTCGCTCACCAAATCGAGGCGCTCCGCTTTTACCGGCGGCTACGGCCCGCTCTTTAGTTCGCCGATTTCCTTTCGAGCAACGCCGTCTGCTTCGCCACCAGGCGCAAGCATGGTGGGTCAAAAATCCCGCGGGCCGTTGTCGCGTGCGCCGTGCAGGATGCGAATGACATGAACGTCTTCCTCGCTCTCGCGGTAGAAAATCAGGTAGTTGCCGACTGGGAAAAATCGGAGACTGGGCACCAGATCGGGCCGGAGTTACCCGATGTCTGGATGCCGCGCGAGCCGCCAGCATTCGTCTTCAATTCGATCCATCAATTGCGCGGCAGCCGCAGGATCACGCGCGCCAATGTAGTGCACGATCTCGTCAGTCGTGGTAAGCGTCGGTTGTGAAGCAGGGGCGCTTGTGGAAACGAAGTCGGAAAAACATAGGCAGTTCTGGCGTCAGATTGTAGAAATCAAACGTGAAAGATCGTTGTAAGTTGCGAGCCACCACGCCTGCAAAGCGCCGTATAAACGAACTGGACGGTTGTGTAATACTAGGCATGAAACGGCAGGCACTTATTCTTGCTCGAAAATATCTACTTTCTTCAAAGTGTAGCGGAGCAGAATTTGGGGCCGCCCTAAACGCTGTGCTTACGTTTGCTCGCGTGCGCGCTTGGCGGGTCGATGTCACCGCATGTTACGACCGACTCTCGATCCGCAATCAACGCCGTCATCGAAGTATGATGCTGGTATTTAGCACTCTTGCTGGTGACTACCAATATGCTCGGCAACTTATTCCCAAGCGGGTGACTAGCTATGTTGATCTCGTTCTGGCAATAGACACCTTGCTCAATCAGGATGATCTTCAAGCTGCCGAACCGCTGATAAGGCTCTGCTTTAAGGCGCTGTTAAGCCATGATAGCGAATACCTGCTAACTAATATGGCCGACTGTCTCTCTCGCTATTTTTCAATGCTGCACGAACACCTTAGCAAGACCGAGCACCTTTGATAAGGCCTGTTATGAGCTGCCGAAGTTCTTCCACATCGCATTCGTCAAGTAAGAGCGAACAGAATTTTCCTGCCCCTGCTAGTCTGAGTGCTTTGAAGAAGCTTACTCGCTCGTTGTGTGAGAAGCCGGTATATGCCTATATCGTTACCACGATCAAAACGCATCCAAACTTCCAGCTTCAACAAGAAGGTAGCGCTCCTAATTTTGATGGAGGACGCATCACCCTTTGCACTTGCAAGCACAAGGACCGAGCCACATTTTGCCCAGTAAAGAAGCAAAAAGATCCTTGGCAAAATGTCTGGGTTGCAGGTCTTACCAGCAAGAAAGGCAATCGTCCGCGCAGTCTTGTCTACCTAATGTGTGTAGAGCGTTCCTTCTCGACTCAGCGAGAGCTTTGGGAAGAGCTGAATCCCAAATGTCGGCGGGCAAAGTCCGCTTCTAAATTCAAACATGGCGATCTATACGAGCCGAAAGCATCGGCGAAAAATGCCCTACATAACCCGGCTGACTATTGTTCTCCTATCCGTGGGCATTCGCATTCCTCGAAGGAAGAGCCGAATAAATGGCATGAAGACATCAAGCGTTGGGGTAAACATTCCAAGCCACATCCTCTCCTGCTTGGTCAGATGTCACAGAGTTATCGCTGGACGAAAGTGAAGATAATTTTAAAGGAGAATGCAATCGGAACTACAGCACATCATAAGATGTATAAATCGCTCAACGAGTTCATCGAGAACTTACAGGAGTTCAACCCTTGAACGTAGTTCTGCTGCGCGTTGGTATTGACACCGGCTGCGGCGGTATCCATAGCCCGCTCTTTGCCAATGGAACATTTGAGTTTATACCGATACCAGACTCGCGTGGGTGGGATGAGCGCACTTACGGCAATACCGTCGGGAGAAAACGCCGGGCTCTTAGCGAATATTTTCCAAAGCGTTATCAAGAGCGGATGGCCTGCTCGGCAATGCACGTTGATCCGGAGTTTGAAACGTTCACTTACGGCGATCCGACTCCAACTAAGCGAGGACTCACTAAGATGAAGCCCGGTGACATGCTGGTCTTCTACGCAGGAATGCAAGGATGGGATCACGAACGGTTGCCCGCTCTTTACATTGCAGGTTTTTTTCGGGTGAAGCTCGCCGGTTTTTCGACGGCCTTTTCTAGTGAACAATTGCGGCAGGAATTTCAACACAATTACCATGTCCGACATCCAAAAGTCTTTGCTGAGCAACGAGAAAAACTGGTGTTAATTAAGGGAGGAAAGGGCAGCCGCTTGCTACGGAAAGCTCAGTTACTTGGGGAAACAGTTCGTCGCAAGGACGGGTCTTCATGGCAGATCATTACACCAAGAATGGAAAAAGTATTTGGTAGATTTGGCGGCATCGGCTCACTCCAACGCAGCACACCGCGATGGGTAGAAGATAGGCTGGTAAGCAAGGCCGAAAAATTTCTCGAATCTCTCGATTGAAGCCGTGAGTTATTTTCCTCATTACAATGGAAAAAGCTTTCATTGTTTAGAATCAGGCATTTAGACGGCTGCAGGAGCGATTTAGGCGGGGAATTTTGCGGTTTAGGCGATGGGATTTTCAGTTTAAGCGGTCGCGCGGGGCGTTTAAGCGATGGCGTTTCGCATTTAAGCGAGGGGTTGTGGTATTTAGGAAGCGCGGGTTTTGGTTTAGGTGAAGGGGTTTCGGGTTTAGGAGATCGCGTGTTGGATTTAGGCGTGGGTTGGGTGCGTTTAAGCGAGGGGGTGTTTCGTTTTAGCGGAAGATGGTTGGGTTTAGCGGGAGGTGTTGAGGGTTTAGACGGGTCTATTGCGGGTTTAAGCGAAACGATGCGCGGTTTAGGGGATGGGGTTGGTGGTTAAGAATAGGCGTTCGGGGTTTAAGAATGGGTATTAGCGATTTAGGCGAGGGCGTTTCGCGTTTAGGCTGAAGCGGGGTTGGTTTAAGATAGCGCGTGTCGCGTGCATTCGGGACACGTCGCACTCGACTTGAGCGCGGCCGTCTCGTAGAACGCGACTGGTCATGCACAAACATCCGCGCATCACCGAAACGCGAATCGCCCGCACGCTCGATCGCATCCACGGGCAGATTTTTAGACAGACCGCGCCGCTGCGTCTGGAGGCGTTCGAGGTCGGCGGCGAACCGATTCCGGCGGAACAGGCGTTCGGGCAAACCTTCCAGCCGTTCACCGTCGGGCAAAGCTGGGGTGCGGCTTGGGGGACGACGTGGTTTCGCGTTTCGGGGAAAATTCCGGCGGAGTGGAACGGCCGCGAAGTCATGGCGCTGATCGACCTGGGCGGGCTGCCGAATTTGTCCGAAGGCTTCACATGCGAAGGTCTCGTCTGGCAGGAGGGTGTGCCGACGCGTGCGATCAATGTGAATCGCGCCGATGTGCCGCTGGCGAAAAGCGCGCGCGGCGGGGAGGAGTTTCTGTTTTACGTGGAAGCGGCGGCGAATCCGAAAGCGCCGGAGCGGGGTTTCAGCAATCTTCCGCAACGCGGTGACACGACGCCGCTCTTTCAACTCCGCCACGCGGAAATCGCATGTCTCGACCGCGAGGCGTGGGAGCTTTTCCACGATTTCAAAGTGGCTTTCGAAACGATGCTCGCGCAGCCGGCGGAAACGGCGCGGCGCGGCCAGTTGCTCTCGGCGCTGAACGAGGCGTGCAATGTTTTTGACGAAAACGACCGCGCGTCATTTTCCCGCACCCGCGAAACGCTGCGCGATGTTTTAGCAAAACGAAACGGGGACACGGCGCATCAGCTTTCGGCGATCGGCCACGCACACATCGATACCGCGTGGCTCTGGCCCTTGCGCGAGACGATTCGCAAATGCGCGCGCACTTTTTCGACGCAGTTGCGCTATATGGAGGAGTATCCCGGCTACGTCTTCGGCTGTTCGCAACCGCAGCAATACGCGTGGATGAAAGCGCATTACCCGGCGATTTACGACGGGATCAAGGCGGCGGTGAAGCGCGGGCAGTGGGAGCCAATCGGCTCGATGTGGGTCGAGGCGGATTGCAACATTTCGTCCGGCGAATCGCTGATCCGGCAAATCCTGCACGGCAAAAATTTCTTCCGCGATGAGTTTGGCGTCGAGACGACGGACGTGTGGCTGCCCGACGTATTCGGCTACGCCGCATCGATGCCGCAGATCCTGCGCAAGGCTGGCGTGAAGTATTTCATCACGCAGAAAATTTCGTGGAGCCAGTTCAACAAATTTCCGCATCACACGTTTTTATGGGAGGGCATCGACGGCACGCGCGTCTTCACGCATTTCCCGCCGGCGGAGACTTACAACGGAACGTTCGAGCCGGGGCAGCTGGTTTTTAACGCGCAAAATTTCAAGGAGCACGATCGTGCGACGCGGTCGCTGTATGTTTACGGCTTCGGCGACGGCGGCGGCGGACCGACGAAGCAGATGCTCGAGATCGCCAAACGCGTGGCCGATCTCGAAGGTTTGCCGCGCGTGACGCTGGAGAAAGTCTCGGACTTTTTACCGAAAGCGGAAGCCGACGCGCGCGATCTGCCGGTATGGGTTGGCGAGCTTTATCTCGAGCTGCACCGCGGCACTTACACGACGCAGGCGCATAACAAAAAGGGAAACCGCAAAAGCGAGTTTCTGTTGCGCGACGCGGAGTTTTTCGACGCGGTCGCAGGCGATTTCGATTTTAAGCCGATCACGGCGGAGCACGCAGTTTACGACGTGATCGGCAAAGAGGTGCAGACGTCCGCGGCCTATCTCGATCGGGCGTGGAAGCTTCTTTTGCTCAATCAATTTCACGACATCATTCCCGGCTCGTCGATCGATTGGGTTTACGAGGACAGCGCGCGCGATTACGCGCGGATTGCCACGCTCGGCAGGGCGGTGCTTGAGCCGGCCCGCGCGAGTTTGCTGCCAAAGATCGATACCAGCGCATTCACCAGGCCTTACGTCGTGTTTAACACCTGCAGTTTTCTGCGCGATGAAATCGTCTCGCTCCCGGATGGCTCGCCGATTCACGTGCAAGTGCCCGCCTGCGGCTACGCAGTCATCGAGGCGGGCGAGCAGCAGCCTGTCTCTTCGTTCGCGAAACCGGTGGAGGTTCTCGAGAGGAAAAAAGTCATCGCACTCGATAACGGAATGCTGCGGATTATTTTCGACCGCGCCGACGGCTCGATCCGCAATATCCGCGATCATCGTGCGCACCGCGAAGTGCTCGCGCCCGGAAAGCGTGGTAATGTTTTCCAGTTGCACCGCGATCTGCCGAACAACTGGGACGCGTGGGACGTCGATATTTTCTATCGCGAGATCCACGAGGAGATTGGCGGTTTGCAAAGCATCGAAGTCGTCGAGAACACGCCGTTTCGCGCCGCGGTTCGCATCGAACGACGCTTCGGCAATTCACGCATCACGCAAAAAATTTCGCTCTGCGCCGGTTCGCCGCGCATCGATTTCGACACGCAGGTGGACTGGCAGGAAGAGCACAAGTTTCTGAAGGTCGCGTTCCCGGTAAACATTCGCTCGCCGCGCGCCACCTTCGAAATTCAATACGGCCATCTCGAGCGGCCGACGCACACGAACACGAGCTGGGATCTCGCGCGCTTTGAAGTTTGCGCGCAGAAATGGGCCGATCTCAGCGAGGGAGATTACGGCGTCGCGTTGTTAAACGACTGCAAATACGGCTACGACATCGTCGACGACGTGATGCGGTTGAGTCTGCTGCGAGCGCCCACGGCGCCTGATCCGCGAGCCGATCGCGGCACGCACCAATTCACCTACGCGCTCGTGCCGCACGTCGGCGATTTTCGCCATGGCGCAGTCGTGCAGCACGCGTATGCGCTGAATATTCCGCTACAGGTCATCGCGACCGACGTCCATGACGGCGGGATGCCAAAATCGCACAGCTTTTTCCAGGTTGATCGGCCGGGTGTAATAATCGAGGCGATCAAAAAAGCGGAGAAGGAAAACGCCATCGTCGTTCGTTTCTATGAAGCGCACGGCACGCGCGGGCCGGTGACGCTGACGACTTCACTGCCGGTGAAAAGCGCATTCGCCGCCGATTTGCTCGAGCGCTCGCTCGAACCGGTTGAGTTTACCGATGGCCGCACCACGCTGAACATCGCGCCGTTCGAGATCGTCACGCTGAAACTCATTGTCTAGTGCGCTGGCATATTTTCGCTATCGGAAAACCGAAACTCGATTTCGCGAAATCCGGCGTCGAGGAATACGCGAAACGCATCGCGCCGTTTGCGCCATTAACGATTGATGTCTTAAAAGCGTGCATGCGCGACGAAGAGAGCGCTGCGTTATTGCGGCGGAGCGACGGCATGTTTCGCATCGTGCTCGACGAACGCGGAGAGCAGGTCGGCAGTCGCGCGTTCGCGGAAAAAATCGGCGCCTGGGAACAACGCAGCGTGAAGGAAATCGCGCTGATTATTGGCGGTGCCGACGGTCACACGGATGAATTGCGACGTGCGGCGGACTGGCTCTGGTCGCTGAGCAAGCTGACGCTCCAGCACGAGCTCGCGCTCGTTGTTTTCCTGGAGCAACTTTACCGCGCCTACACGATCAAGAGCGGCTCGCCGTATCATCGGGATTGATTTACGTTCGTGGCATGGACGCGCTCATCGCTGATCTCATCGGCCTTCTCGACGACAAGCGCGTGCTTTTTGAAAAAGAGCATCTGCTCACCTATGGCTTCGATGGCACCGCGGCATTGAGCGGCGAAGCGGGTTGTGTCGTCTTTCCGCACACCGCGGACGAGGTTTCGCGCGTTGTTAAATACGCGTCGGCGCGCAAGCTGCCGATCGTCACGCGCGGCTCCGGCACCGGGTTGAGCGGCGGCAGCGTTCCGTTAAACAATTGCATTGTCCTTTGCCTCGTGCAGATGGACCGCGTGCTCGAGCTCGACGAGAAAAATCTCACCGTTCTCGCCGAGTCCGGCGCGGTCACTTTGAGCATCGCGGAGCTCGCGGATGCGGCGGGACTGCTTTATCCGCCCGATCCGGGCTCGATGAAAATTTCCACCATCGGCGGAAACGTTGCCGAGAATTCGGGCGGCTTGCGCGGATTGAAATACGGTGTGACGCGTGACTACGTCATGGGCATGGAAGTCGTGCTCGCGAACGGCGAGATCGTCTGGTTTGGCAGTAAATGCGTCAAAGACGTGGCCGGTTATTCGATGAAAGATGTCTTCATCGGCAGTGAAGGCACGCTCGGCATCATCACGAAAGTCCTGCTCAAGCTCGTGCCGAAGCCGCCCGCGAAGCGCACTATGCTCGCGACATTTTCGCAAATGGACGCCGCGGCCGACACGGTCTCCGCGATCATCGCGGCAAAAATCATTCCGTGCACACTCGAGTTCCTCGACAAAATCACGATCAAATGCGTGGAGGAATTTGCGCGTATCGGACTGCCGCTCGACGCTGAGGCGATCCTCCTCATCGAAACCGACGGGCATCCCGCCGCTGTTGAAGATGAAGCCGCACGGATGGCGGAAATTGCAAAACAATGCGGCGCCGTTTCCGTCATCGTAGCGCAAACCGCCGACGAGGCCGCGCGGCTCGCCACCGCGCGGCGCTCGGCATTTTCCGCACTTGCCCGCGTTTCGCCGACTACGATTTTAGAAGACGCCACTGTGCCGCGCAGCGAGCTGGCCGACATGATCCGATTCATCCAGCAAGTTGCGGCGAAGCACAATCTGCGCATCGGCACGTTCGGTCACATGGGGGACGGCAACCTGCACCCGACTTTTTTAACAAACGAGAAAGACGCCGATGAAATGGAGCGCGTTGAAAAAGCGATGCGAGAAATCTTCGACTACGCGATCAAACTCGGCGGCACCATAACGGGCGAACATGGCGTCGGGCTCGCAAAAAAAGCATTTCTCCCGCGTGCGATTGGCGAGGGGAGTCTCGACGCAATGCGCCAGCTCAAGCGCGCGCTCGATCCGGGGAATATTCTGAATCCAGGAAAGATTTTCGACCTGTGAGCGGAAACAATTTCTTCGCTTGAAACGCGGCAGCGACTTCGTTACGTTCTGCGTCCCTTTTTCGCCAGGGTAGCTCAGTGGTAGAGCAGGGGACTCATAAGCCCTTGGTCGGGAGTTCAACTCTCCCCCCTGGCACTTCCTTTTTACGACAGCGCAAGCCGGACTAGCGCTCGCCGTTTTGCTGCTCGAGCGGACGCTCGGCGAGGTCTTTGTCGAGCAGCGTAAGGATGTATCCTCCGAACGAGCGGCGTTGCCGGGCGGCTTTTTCTTTCGCTTTCGCCCACAGGTCTTCAGGGTAGCGGAAGGCGGTGTAACGATGCTTGAGGTTGCTCATTTTGAAACGCGTTCTCTTAGTGCAAACAACCGGCGCACTCAAACAAAACACGCGCTATTTTTTGCCGGGCTTTGGCGGCGTATCCTCAGTGCCGCCGGCAGAGTTCGCGAGTTCCTGTTCCTCGGGCGGGAGGAAGACCTTGAAGCGGTTTTTGTCGATCGCTTTCATGTAGGCTTCGTGCGGGGAGACGATGCCTTGCTGCATCACCGCCCAGATCGCGTCGTCCATGAATTGCATGCCCTGGCCTTTGCCGCCGACGATGACGTCCTGGAGTTTTTGCGTGGCGCCTTCGCGGATGATCGCGGAGACGGCGCTGTTGGCGACGAGGATTTCGTTGATCGCGATGCGGCCGCCGCCGACTTCCGGCGTCTTTTTCAAAAGCAACTGCGCGACGACGCCGCGGAGCGACGCCGATAACATCGTGCGGACCTGCGCCTGCTGGTCGCTGGGGAAGACGTCGATCATACGGTCGACTGTTTTGCGCGAGTTGTTGGTGTGCAGCGTGCCGAAAACGAGCAGCCCGGTTTCCGCCGCGGTGAGCGCGAGCTGAATCGTCTCAAGGTCGCGCATTTCGCCGACGAGCACGATGTCGGCGTCTTCGCGAAGCGCGGCTTTCAGGCCCGCTGGAAACGAGATCGCGTGCTCCGGCACTTCGCGTTGCGTGATGATGCTCATCTTGTTCTGATGCACGAATTCGATCGGCTCCTCGATGGTGATGATGTGCCGGTGGAAGTTGGAATTGATGTAGTCGATGAGCGCGGCGAGCGTGGTGCTTTTGCCGGAACCGGTAGGGCCGGTGACGAGCACGAGTCCGCTGCGGATATGGCCGAATTCCTTCACGACCGTCGGGATGCCGAGCTGCTCCAGCGTGGCGATTTTCGTCGGGATCAAGCGGAACACAGCGCCGTAACCGTGCGCCTGCTTGAGGAAATTGCAGCGAAAGCGCGACTCCTCGTTCATCTCGTAGGCAAAGTCGAGATCGCCGCGTTGCTCGTAGGTCGCCCAGCGATCCGGCCCGCAAATCTCGCTCATCATGTAGGCCATTTCATCCTGCGTGAGCAGCTCTTCGCGGATCGGGATGACTTCGCCATGCCGGCGAATCTTCGGCGGCTGTCCCTGCCCGAGGTGAAGGTCGGACGCTCCAGCCTGGATGAGGACTTCGAAGAATTGATCGATGTAGGCCATGGGCGAAAACTAAAGCACGACGGCCAAATTTGCATAGTGTGAAAACAAGCATCGTTTTAGCAAAGTGCGGCGCAGCCGGTTGACGCGGCTCGCATCGATGGCTACGGTTTTTCAAATGTCCGCTCCATTGAAACTCTACGTCAAAACGTGGTGTCCGTGGTGCATTACCGCCGTGCGCTATCTACGAAAGCACCAATACGATTTTGAGGAAATCGACGTCGAGGCCGACCGCTCCGCTTACCAGGAAATGATCAAGCTTTCCGGCCAGAGCTACACGCCGACGCTGGAAGTGGACGGCAAAGTGCTCGCCGATTTCGGCCCGGACGAACTCGAGGAATTTTTAGCCGAGAATAAGATCGAACCATGAGAAGAAAGCATGAATGCAGAATGATGAATGAAGAATTAGTCCAATTACTGCCGCCACGTTTGTCATTCATCATTCTTCATTCATAATTCATCATCTAAACACAGTGCTCTCAAACATCCTCCTCATCCTCGGCGTGCTCGCCTTCAGCCTCGCGCTGCGCAGCTACGCGAATGTCGTCGCGCAAAAACTCGGCGCGCTCGGCGTTTTGACGACGTCGTTTTTGGTAGGATGGCTCTTGAGCGGTTATCTGTCGGTCGGCGTCTTTTGCGCGGTGAGCTGGCTGTTGCTCCCGTGGCTGGAAATCCTCACGCGCATCCGCAAGCTGCGGCTACCGCTGGAAAAAAACTTGCGCCACAAAACCCCGCCATCGCGCGAGGAATTTCCCGCGCTTGTCGACATCACCGGCGAGGTCGAGGAGGAGAAATTCGAGTTCGTGGAGGATGCCGGCTGGGACTGGGACGACTACCAGCAGTTCTTCCGCTTGTTTTATCATCCGAAAGATCGCGCGCAGGCCGCCATCTGCCTGATTGATCAAAACGACATCGCGTTTTACTACTGCAGCATCTCGTCGCGCGCAAAGGACGGCACGATCTGGACGACGTGGAACTATCCGTTTTCCTACAGCCTGAAGCTCGTCCCGCAACTCCGCATCAATCGCCTTCGCGCAGATTATTCCTTCCTCGAAATGGTCGAAAGCCATCGCGACTGGCTGCGCCGGCACGGCATCACTGCCGACGTGCTCGTCGAGCTTTCGCCGGAAAAAATACAAACCGAAATCCAGCAGGATTTGCGCGCACAGATTTTACACAACCTCGCAAAAGGCGTGCTGACCAAAACCGCCGAAGGACAGATCCGCTATTCGTGGCGCGGCTTGTTTTTCATCTGGCTCCAGTTCCTGCGCGACATCGTCCGACTCTCATGAAAACGCTCACCGCAAAATCCCCCCTCGCGGCTCTCGACATCCCGACCATCGACCAGGTGATGGTCGAGGAACGCGCGGCCGCATTCACTAAACGCAGCATCAAGACCAACGCCAAGCTCGCCGGCTTGAAAATGGTCGTCTCAATGATGGACCTCACCACATTGGAAGGCAAAGACACGCCCGGCAAAGTCGCGTATCTCTGCCGCAAAGCCATCGCGCCGCTGGACGCCCGCTACGGCGTCCCGAGCTGCGCCGCCGTCTGCGTTTATCCAAACCTCGTCCGCGCCGCGAAGATGTTCGTCCGCGGCACCGGCGTCCGCGTTGCAGCCGTTGCCACCGCATTTCCCAGCGGGCAAATGCCCCTGCCGGTGAAGCTCGAGGACACCCGCTTCGCGAAAGAAGAAGGCGCCGATGAAATCGACATGGTCATCGACCGCGGCGCGTTCCTCGCCGGCGATTACAACAAAGTCTTCGACGAAATCGCCGCCACCAAGGAAGTCTGCGGCGACACCCACCTCAAAGTCATTCTCGAAACCGGCGAGCTCGGCTGCTACGACCAGGTCCGCATCGCCAGCGACATCGCCATCCGCGCCGGCGGCGACTTCATCAAGACCTCCACCGGCAAAGTCACCCCCGCCGCCACCATGCCCGTCACCCTCGTCATGCTCGAAGCCATCCGCGACCACTTCTACGCCACCGGCATCCGCATCGGCATGAAACCCGCCGGCGGCATCCGCACCGCCAAAGAAGCGCTCGCCTACCTCGTCATGGTCAAAGAAACCCTCGGCGACGACTGGCTCACGCCCGAGCTCTTCCGCTACGGCGCGAGCACCCTCGCCAACGACGTGCTCATGCAAGTCGTCAAAACCATCGACGGCAACTACCAGAGCGGCGACTATTTCTCACTGCCGTAGGGGTTACTCCGGAAAAAAACGGTCGAGGTTTTAAGAAGAGATCCATGTCAACCTTGAAGGGGTCTTCCGTCCCGGCGCGGAAGAATGTTGGATCGCGCTTATTTAACAAGTGGAGAATCATTGTGTGACCGGATCGATTTGTGGTGCTTTCGCGCATTGACATCGGTGTTGCTTCCCTTAATTTTTCGGTTCTGCGGTCGCGGCGGCAAACAATCTGCTGCTCTGACGCGCGCCCAACTTTTATGTCTCAAAAAATTCTCGTGATCGATGACAGTCTGGCGGCCTCGAAGGCTGCGGAGAGCGTGCTCGCGCAGAATTTCGGCAATGTGGATGTGCTGCTCGCGCAACGCGGCGGCGAGGGATTCGAGCGGTTCCTGGTAGCGCAGCCGGACTTGATTTTGCTGAATGAATCGCTGCCGGATATGGACGGCGAAGCGGTGTGCTACCGGCTGCTGAATGATCCGCTGACGGCGCGCGTGCCGGTGGTGGTGATGTCCTCCAATGGGCATGGCGACTTGCTCAAGGAGAAATACGCGAATGTGGTAAAGACGATTCCGAAGCCGGTGACGCCGGAGTCGCTGCTGTCGGTGGTGAGCACGCAACTGGCCCAGGTGAAGCCGCCGCCACATCCAGCAAGTTCGGTGCTGTTTCGCGATCCGTCGAAGGTTGTTTTCGCCGGTCATACGGGATTTTTCTCGCTGCGCAATGCGCTCCAGATGGCTTACGGCGACAAGCTGACCGGAGTGCTGCGCGTGTTCATCAATCGCTTCCCGGTTGAATTGTTTTTTTCAAAAGGGCGGTTTCTTTTTGCCACCTCGCGCAATTTTCACCTCTACCTGCAAAATTCGCCGGTGATTTTGAATGCGACAAATTTGGGGACGGTCATGGATGGTCAGGCCAATCAGGGCGCGACCGGTTGCCCGCTGTTTTTATTCCTGGCGACGCGCAACGGTTTCCCGCACGACGACGTGGTGCAGATCACGCGCGAGCACGGCCAGCGGCTGTTTAGTAATTTGTGGACGGCGGGCCGGATCAATTTCGAGTTCGCGGAGCTGACGGAGTTTCCAGACTTCGCGCGGAACTTTCCGCCGGCCAACGAGGACCCGGACAACTGGGTGCTCGCCAGTTTGCGCTTCGTGCGGTTCGAGGCGCTCACGGCATCGCAACGGCCCGACCCGAACGGCTCGCCGGCTTACACGCGCAAAGGCTACGAGCTGATCCAGAAGTTGAAGCTCAACGACGTGGAGGCGCGTTTCGCCACGGCGATCAACGGCTCCGAGCCGCTCCAGCAAATCGCGAAAAAGATCAACGTCCCGCTCAACGACGCACTGCTGATCGTGTTCCGCTTTCAGGCGCTGGAGATCATCGACTACTGGTCGTCGACAGTGCTTTCACTGCCGGTATCGCAGACGAATCCGTCGGGCGCGAAGGCAAGCTGACGCGTTCGCTTTTTCCCGCGCATCGGTGACAGAGCTGCGTCACTGTGCGATATTTTTTCTCATCCTATGCCTGTTGCCGGTGTTGATTTAGTCGAAGAAATCCTCGAGCTGAAGCGCGAGCGGAACGCTGTGATCCTCGCGCACAATTATCAGGTAAAGGAAATCCAGGAGCTCGCCGATTTCGTCGGCGATTCGCTTGGCCTGAGCTACAAGGCGCGGGACACTGATGCGGATGTGATCGCGTTCTGCGGTGTGCATTTCATGGCGGAGACGGCGAAGATCGTGAACCCGACAAAGACGGTCGTTTTGCCCGATCTCGATGCCGGCTGCTCGCTGTCCGATTCCTGCCCGCCGGAAAAACTAAAGGCATATCTCGAGCAGCACGCGGACAAAAACTACTACGTCATCGCTTACATCAACTGCAGCGCCGGCGTGAAAGCGCTAAGCGACGTGATTTGCACAAGCGGCAACGCCGTGAAAATCGTCCGGGCCGCGCCGGCGGATCGCAACATTCTCTTCGTTCCGGACCAGAACCTCGGCTCGTGGGTGATGGAGCAGACCGGGCGCAAAATGGAATTGTGGCGCGGGCATTGTTACGTCCACGTCGAGTTCACGCAAAACGCGATCAACCAGATCAAAGGCAAACATCCGGCCGCCGAGGTCGTCGCGCACCCGGAGTGCACGTTCGCCGTGCGGATGCTCGCCGACGAAGTTTGCTCGACGGAAAAAATGATCGACTACTGCCGCAAATCGCACGCGACGGAGTTCATTATCGTGACCGAATCGGGCATGCTCCACCGGCTTCGCCGCGAGGTGCCGGACAAGGTTTTCATTCCCGGCCCGACCGACGCCTGCGCGTGCGCCGACTGCCGTTTCATGAAAATGAACACGCTCGAGAAACTGCACGATTGCCTGCTGAATCTGGAGCCGCGCATCGAAATTCCCGAGTCGATCCGCGCCCGCGCCGAGTTGCCGATTCGCCGGATGCTCGAGCTAAGCAAATAGCGGCTAGGACAGAATGCAGAATTTCTGCTAAACCGTCGTGCGTGTTCCGCCGTGCCTCATTCCGCATTCTAAATTTTGCATTCTGCCTTTTGCTTTTTTCGTGCGCGAAAAAAGCGAGCGATCCCGTTGAGGCTGCGAACGCGTTTTTCGCGCTGCTGGGTAAAGGCGATACACACACGGCTTACGACAATGCGTCGTTTGCATTTCAAGCGCAGCAGAGCTACGGGAACTTTGACGCGACGGTGAAGGATCTCGGGCTGGCGGAAGTCGGCGCTGATTGGACGCGGCGCGTTATCAATGAAAAGGAAGCTGCGCTCGAGGGCGAGGCGACGAACAAATCAGGGAAAAAGCTGCCCGTTTCCGTGAAGCTCGTGCAGGAATCCGGCGACTGGAAAATCTATTCGCTCAACGCGGGCGGCCACGGAAACATTACACCGACGGAAAACAAATTCAGTCTCGTCGGCAAAGGCGCGGCGTTCACCGATGCGTTTAACAAGGATTTACCGACGCAAGCCGAGATCGTCGCGCTTGTCCGCGAGTCGCTGCTGAAATTCAACGAGGCAATCCAGAAAAAGAGTTTCGCCGATTTTTACGATTACGTCGCGGTTTCCTGGCAGTCGCAGCTTTCCGAAAAGCGGCTTCAGCGCGCGTTTCAGCCGTTCATCGATGCACAGGTGAATCTCGCCGACGTCGCGAAAGTCGAGCCGGTTTTCGACCAGCAGCCGCAGGTCAACTCGGAAGGGTTACTTGTCGCGAACGGTTATTTCCCGACGCAGCCATACCGAGTCGTATTTACGCTGAAATACACTTACGAATTGCCGAAGTGGAAGCTCTTCGGCATCGATGTGAACCTCGTTAAGTAGCGCTCGTTTTCAGCGCGACGAGCGCCGCGCTCAGCGATGTGGTGTCGCTAATCGAGATGACCGGAAAACCTTTGCGCGTGCGGTTCACGAGTCCGGCGAGCACGCCGCCCGGCCCGAGTTCGATGAACTGCTCGCAGCCTTCCGAGTCGATCAAATACTCGATCGATTCCGTCCAGCGCACGGTGCCCGTCACCTGCTCGCGCAGCGTGTCGCGGATTTGGTCCAGCTCGCTCACCGGCGTCGCATCGACGTTGCAAATTACCTTGAATTTCGGCGCGCCGATTTGCGTGAGTTGCAGCACTTCGCCGAGTTTTAAATAAGCCGAGCGCATCAGCCGCGAATGATACGCGCCCGCGACATTTAGCATCGTCGCGCGGCGCACGCCGGCTTCCTTCGCGAGCGAAACGGCGAGCGCGACTTTCGACGCTTCACCGGAGATTACGATTTGGCCGGGGCTATTGAGATTCGCCACGTCCACGTCGGTTTGTGCCGCAAGATCGCGCACTGCGTTTTCATCCGCGCCGATCATCGCCGCCATCGCGCCTTCGGTTGCATCGCAAGCTTCCTGCATGAACTCCGCGCGTTGCGCGACGAGGCGCAGGCCGGTTTCAAAATCGAACGTTTCCGCCGCGGCGTGCGCGGTGAATTCGCCGAGCGACAAACCCGCCGCCGCATGCACAGGAAAATCGCCGAGTTCCTGTCGCAGCGCCGCGAGGCACGCGACTCCGTGCACGTAAAGCGCGGGCTGGCAGTGGACAGTTTTCGTTAGCTCCTCGTCCGGTCCTTCAAAAGCGAGGCGGCTCAAGTCGCGCCCGAGAATCTCGTCGGCGCGGCGGAACAACTCCGCGGCCAGGGGATAATTCGCGGCGATGTCTTTGCCCATGCCGACGCTCTGCGCGCCTTGTCCTGCGAAAAGTAGTGCGGTCTTTTTCATGAGAGGGGCCGTCATCCTGACAAATGAAAAAAGCGCGACAAGAGTTTTCCCGTGCGAATCGATTCCGCAGCACGCGCCGCGCATTTTTCCAAAAGTGCGGACGCATTTTGCATGGCTTCATCGAGCGGCATGTCGTGCTCGCGAATCGCAAGCGTCGCGTCAAACAACCCGCCGACTTGCGCCGCTTCATCGATCTCGCCGGCAAAGGCGAGGACCGGTTTGCCGTGTTTACGCGCGAGAGATGCAACGCCGGCGGGCGCTTTGCCTTCGAGTGTTTGCGCGTCGAGTTTTCCTTCGCCGGTGACGACGAGATCGCACGCGGTAATCGCATTTTCAAGATGTAAAACTTCCGCAACCACATCGAACCCTGCGCGCATCTTCGCAGCGCAAAAGCTCAGCAGCCCAAAGCCGAGACCGCCTGCCGCGCCCGCGCCTGGAACGTCCCGAAAATCGCAACCGAGATCCTCGGCGACGACGTCCGCGAGTTGCTCGAGCGACCATTCCAGCGTCTGCACCGTTTTTTCGTCCGCTCCTTTTTGCGGAGCAAACATGCGCGACGCACCGCGCCCGCCGAGCAGCGGATTGCGCACGTCGCACGCGGCGATGATTTTCGGCCAGTCGCGCTCGGCCGGGTGAATGTGCGTTAGCGCAAGCAGATTCGCGGGAATCGGATCGAGCGGCTCGCCGTCGCTCGTGACGAATTCGTAACCGAGCGCCGCCGCCAGGCCGATGCCGCCGTCGTTCGTCGCACTGCCGCCGAGGCCGACGAAAATTTTGCGCGCGTCGCGCTCGATCGCATCGCTGATCAACTCGCCGGTGCCGAATGTATTCGCGCGCATCGGATCGCGTTCATTCCGCGCGAGCCGCCACAAACCGGAAGCCACGCTCATCTCGATCACCGCCGTCGCCTCATCGATCCAGCCGTAGCGTGCGTCGATCGCGCGGCCGAGAGGATCGCGCACCATTTTCGTCGTCCACGTTTTCGCCAGCGCGTCGGCGAAACCTTCGCCGCCATCGGCGACCGGCACGCACGAAATTTGCGCGTTTATACAATCGCGAAAACCGTGCGCTATCGCGTTCGCGGCCTGCGCCGCAGTCAGCGAGCCTTTGAATTTATCCGGAGCGACAAGCACGCGCATAAGTCCAAATCGTCGCGCGCGTTTTCAAATCGGTAAAAAGAAAAACGCCGCGAGGCCCACTGGTTCCATAGCCTCGCGGCAACCCTTTATAGCCCTCACAAATATATCGCGCGGCTTACGCTTTCCGCGTGAACGCATTTTGCCCGTGTTTTTGCACGAGTTGCTCCCGCGGCTTTTGCGGTTTCGCAAAATACGAGAAGCGTCGGGCAACGCGTGTGTCGCTCACTTGCGCCGTAGACACGAAACTGAATCCGGAAAGGAGACAAGCCAATGAACGACCTTCTTACCACGCGTGAGCAAACCGAGCTCAACCGCGAGCACGATGTCATGGCCGCCGCGCTCAGCGTCATGCTGCCGGGGGCCGGCCATTTCTACAAAGCGCAATACGGTGCCGGGCTGGCAATCCTGCTGATCGGCCTCCCGTTTTCGCTGTGGATGGGTATTCTGCTCAGCCTCGCCACGCTCGGACTCGGCCTGCTGCTGCCGGTTGCGTTCTGGGCGATGGTCGCCACGAGCGCATACTTCGCCGAAGATCGCAGAAAGCACCACATCGCGAACGTGCTTTGAGCGGAGAAAGGGAGGAACGCGCAGAGGGAATTTGTCTCGCTGAGAAAAGAGGCGGGGGCGGGAATCGAACCCGCGAATAGAGGTTTTGCAGACCTCGGCCTTACCACTTGGCTACCCCGCCGGAGAGCCGCATAAGATGACGAACGCGCCGTGCGGATGCAAGCGCGTTTGCCGCGCGCGGGACGTTTTATTTGGGCAAAACCGAGCAAAACCTTGCGCTCGAATCGTCCCTCATTAACGTAAGCTCGTGCGAGAATTCCCCAAATCTCTTGGCCTCGCGGGGTCGCTGCTCATCGCGCACCCGAATCTGCTCGACCCGAATTTCCGCCGGACGGTGCTTTATATTTCCGCTAACGATCCGCAGGATGGCTCGTTCGGTTTCGTCATCAACCGCACGACGGAAAAAACGGTTGCCGACTTTTTACCGGAGCAGGATCTCGGCGTGCTTGGCGAGACCCCCGTGTTCATCGGCGGGCCGGTTTCGGGCGACCAGCTTACGTTCGCGTCGTTCACGTGGGAGGACGACGAAATCGAGTGCCGCACGCACCTCGCGATCGATGAAGCGCGCGAGATCGCGGTCGCTGATTTTTCGGCAGTGCGTGCGTTCATCGGCTACGCGGGCTGGAGCAAAGGCCAGCTCGAGGCGGAGCTCGCGCAAAAAGCGTGGCTCGTGCAAAAGCCCGATCGCGATTTGCTCGATCTCGAAAAGTGCAAGGAGATGTGGCCGACGATCATGCGCGAACATGGCCCGTGGTTTCGCCTGCTTGCCGCCGCGCCGGACGATCCGTCGAAGAATTAAATGAGCAAATCCCAACGGCCAATGAACCAATGGCCTCCGCCTTACTGTAGTCCTTAGTTACTTCCAAAAATGATCATCGGCGTTCCCAAAGAAATTAAAGAACAGGAAAACCGCGTCGCGCTGTTGCCGTCGGCGACTTATCAACTTGTTAAACGCGGGCACTCGGTTGTCGTCGAGCGGTCCGCCGGTGTCGGCTCGGGATATTCGGATGAAGATTACAAAAACGCGGGCGCGGAACTCGTCGACGGGCACGAGGAGGTCTTCGAGCGCGCGGATTTGGTCGTGAAGGTGAAGGAGCCGCTGCCCTCGGAGTATCCGTTGCTGCGGAGCGGACAGATTTTGTTCACGTATCTCCATCTCGCCGCGACCCGCAAATTGACGGACGCGCTGCTCGCATCGGGCGTGACGGCGATTGCTTATGAAACGGTCGAGGTGAATCGCCGTTTGCCGCTGCTCGAGCCTATGAGCGAAATCGCGGGACGTATGTCGATCATCGTCGGCGGTTATTTGCTCGCGAAACATTGCGGCGGCAAGGGTGTGCTGCTCGGCGGCGTTCCGGGTGTGTTGCCTGGGCGCGTCGTCGTGCTCGGCGGCGGAACTTCCGGCGTGAATGCCGCGCGCATGGCGACCGGGCTCGGCGCAGACGTGACGATTCTCGAAGTCGATGTCGAGCGAATGCGTTTTCTCGACATCACGATGCACACGGCGCACACGCTTTACTCGAGCGAAGCGCACATCATGGAGCTGCTGCCGAATGTCGATCTGCTTATCGGCGCGGTGCTGCTGCCGGGCGCAAAAGCGCCGAAGCTGATCAATCGCGAAATGCTGCGCTCGATGAAACCCGGCAGCGTGTTTGTCGATATCGCGATCGACCAGGGCGGCTGCTCGGTGACATCGCATCCGACGACGCACGAAGACCCGACGTTCGTGGAGGAAAATGTCATGCATTATTGTGTCGCAAACATGCCGGCGGCGTATGCACGCACAGCGACACAGGCGTTAACAAACGTGACTTTTCGCTACATCGAGGCGCTAACCGATTACGGACTCGAAGGCGCTTGCGAACGCGTGCCGGCGCTCGTTTCCGGCATCAACGTGATGAACGGTGTGCTGACGAGTCAACCGGTCGCCGCGGCGCACGGCCTGCCGTTTCACGCGCCGGCGATTTAAGCGCGGCGACTTCCTTCGCGGTCAGGAAGCGCCACTCGCCCGGGCGCATTTCTCCGAGATGCAGCGAGCCGATGCGAAAGCGGACCAGCTCCTTCACTTCATAGCCGAGCGCGCGAAACATCAGGCGGATTTGTCGCTTTAATCCTTGTTTTAACACCACGCGTATCACTGTCGGCGAAATCACACGCACCAACTCGGCCTTCGCGCGCCCGCCTTCAATGCGAACGCCTTTCAGCAATTTCTCGCGGGCTTCGCCTTCGAGGGGACGGTCGAGCAGGACTTCGTATTCCTTTTCGATTTTAAAACGCGGATGCGTGAGGTGCAGCGAAAGCTCGCCATCATTCGTCAGAATCAGCAGCCCTTCGCTTTCCTTGTCGAGACGTCCGACGTGAAAAATGCGCGGCCAGCCTCGCGGCAACAGATCGAAAATCGTGCGGCGCTCATGCGTGTCAGCAGCGGTGCAGAGATAACCGCGCGGCTTGTTGATCAAGACGTAGAGAAGCTTTTCGGCGACCGCGCGCTTGCCGTTCACCTTCACAAAATCGTCGTCGCTGACTTCGGTGGCGAGATTTGTGCAAACCTGGCCGTTGATCGTGACACGGGCGGTGCGGATGAGTTCTTCACAGCCGCGACGCGAGCCGAAGCCGGCGGAGGCGAGGTAACGATTGAGACGCATCGCGCCACCATGCACCTGTCGCGTTTGTAACACAACTGGCACTTGCGCTTTTTCGAGAAATCCTTCAACTTCCCGCGCAAGTTATTTTTCACAAAGTGTCTCGTTTGCTCATTCCTCGCAAAACCGTTTACCGATTCTCGCTCTACTATCGCGCGCTCCAGCGGCTGAAGACGAACAGCATTGAAACCGTCTCGTCCGCCGCGCTCGCCAAAGCCGCCGGCGTAAAGCCCACGCAGCTTCGCAAGGACCTCACGTATCTCGGCCAGTTTGGCACGCGCGGGCTCGGCTACGACGTTTCCGCGCTCGCGACAAAACTCAACGAAGCGCTCGGCACGACGCGACTGCAGCCGGTCATTCTCGTCGGCGTCGGAAATCTCGGCGCGGCGCTCTTGCGCTACGGCGGTTTCGCCAAGGAAGGTTTTGAAATTCTCGCGGCATTTGATGCGGAAGCTTCGAAAAAACGCGGCGCGGGTCTGCCGGTGAGCGTTTTTCCGATGGGCAAACTGCGTGAGTTAGTGCGCACGAAAAAAATCAAAATGGCGATTCTCACAGTTCCGGCGACCGCCGCGCAGGAAGTCACGAACGAACTCGTCGACGCGGGCATTTGCGGCATTTTGAATTTTTCCCCGGTGATTCTCGAAGTGCCCGATGGTGTTGTCGTCAACAACGTCGATCTCGCGATCGAGCTCGAAAACTTGAGCTATTTTATTCAATGAGCCGAGCTCTTGCGCGACTTGCCGCGCCGGAGTTTAACCTCGCGCTTACGCTCAATTCCGGTCAGGTCTTTCACTGGCTACCGCATCGCAACGGCTTCGTGGGCGCAATCGGTGACGCGCCGGTTTACGTCGAGCAGCGTGGCGACGAGCTTCGCACCAATGCGAAGCCGCAATTCGTTGCGCGCTATTTTGCGCTCGATCATCCGTTGATGGATATTTACCGCACGTTTCCAAATGATCCGACGATGTCCGAGGCGCTCACGTTTTGTCGCGGACTGCGCATCATCCGCCAGCCAGCGTGGGAATGTCTCGCGACATTCATCACGTCGTCGATGAAACAGGTCGCGCACATCGCGCAAATCTCGCACACGCTTCGGCGGAAATTTGGAAAGCGATTGCGGCTCGCTGAGATCGAGTTGTTCGCGTATCCGACAGTCGCGGCGCTCGCGAAAACGAGCGAACTCGAATTGCGAAAATGCGCGCTCGGTTATCGTGCGAAAAACCTGCTCGGCACCGCGCGCATGATCGCGAATGGCGAAGTCGAGCTGGAAAAAATCCGCGCGATGAATGACGACGACGCGCGCGCGGAGCTTTGCCGATTTCCGGGTGTTGGCGAAAAAATCGCGAATTGTGTTTTGCTGTTCGCTTACGAACGCGTGCGCGCATTTCCGATCGACATCTGGATTGAGCGTGTGCTGCGCGAAACGTATTTTGCGCGCAAACGCAAAATCACCGCGAAGCGCCTGCGCGAATTTTCGCAAAGTTACTTCGGCGAGTTCGGCGGCTACGCGCAGCAATACTTGTTTCATCACGCGCGCTCGACGCGTAAAAAAGGCGCGCGATGAAAATCGACGTTGTGCTCAGCCCTCCGGAAATCGATCTGCTGCCGCAGCGCGATTTGAAAAATACGACAGCGGTCGTTTTCGACGTGCTGCGCGCGACGTCGACGATCGTCACTGCGCTTGCGCATGGCGTTGCGGAAATTTTTCCCGTCCGGACGATTGAGGAAGCACAATCGCTCAAAGCCAGAATGCCGGGCGCAAAGCTTGGCGGCGAGCGGCACGGCGACAAAATCGATGGGTTCGATTTCGGAAATTCGCCACTCGAATATCGCGAAATCGCCAACGCGCAAATTATTACGACAACGACGAATGGCACGATCGCATTGCGAGCCTGCGAGCACGCGCGTGAGGTAATCGCCGGAGCGTTGCTGAATCTCGGCGCGATTGCGAAGCACGTGCTGAATACCGAACCGGCGGAGTTGCTTCTCGTTTGCGCCGGCACGTTTCGCGATCTCGCGTTCGAAGATGTGCTCGCGTCGGGAATGCTCTGCTCGCGTTTTCCGAAAGGCGATTTGACCGATTCGGCGCAAACCGCTCTTGCTGTTTTCGAGCAACACAAAAGGGATCTGCTCGGCGCGTTGCGATCGTCGCAAAACGGGCGTGTGCTCATTTCCAAAAATCGCGATGATGAGGTGCGCTGGTGCGCGCGCGTGTCGACGTTCGACGTGCTTGGCGTGCTGCAAAACGGCGCGATTCGCCCGCTGCGCACGTAGTATTTGCGTCGGCGGCGGTTGGAACTTACTTTCGTCGCTCCCATGTCGGAACGGCAGAAAATATCATTCGCGCTTTTTGCATCTGCGCTTTTGCATTTGCTGCTCGGACTCTTCCTCGCGGTCTGGACGCGTATGCATCCGATGGCTTTTTCAAAGCCGTTGCCCGATTTAAAACAGCTCGAAGTCACGCTCATGCCCGCGCCGACTCCGGTGCCGATCGCGTTTGTGTCGCAACCGACGCCGCCGCCAAAAGTTGTCCGCTCCACACTCGACAGCGACGGTTTGCAATCGACTGAAAAAGCGTCCGACAAGGCGCTGTTCGAGTCCGACATCAACTCGCGCGCGGCAAGCGAGCTGCCTGCGACCGGCAATGCGCCATTGCCATCGCAGCAGGGGAAAGAACGGCCGTTTGACGATTTTAAAACACAGAATTACTCGCTGGGAAAAGGCGGGCAGTCGACAATGTCGATTGCGAAAAATGCACCGGCGAGCACACCGGAGCCGACGCCAACCGGCGTTACCGAAGTGAAAAGGCCGACGGTGCAAAACAAGCTCATGCCGATTCCGGAAGAGCTGCAGGTCGAGCCTGAGTCCACACCACAGCCGACGCCGTTTTTTACTCCGACACCCGCGCCGACAGCGACGCCGGTGCCGACCGTGGAAAAGGACACGATTGCGCTTGGGAAGCCGACTCCAGTTCCGACCGCCGCGCCTCAATCAAGCGTCGCCGCAGCTTCGCCAACGCCTGTGCAACAGCTCGCAAAGCTGGTGCCGCCGCCCGTTCTGCGCGCACACACTGAAGCGCCGCAGGAGCAGCCGCAAGCGGAGCCGGGCTACCAGCCGCAGCGTGAGCAAAATAAAATCGACGGCGGCATCACGAACAAAGGCAAAGCGGGCGTGGATGCGATTGCTACGCCGCTGGGTCGATACAGAAAATCGGTCGCCGATGCGATCGGCTCGCGCTGGTATTTTTACGTCAACAACCGGATGGACCTCGTCACGATCGGCGATGTTTACGTGAAATTTTCCGTCGATGCCGAAGGGCGCGTGCATGACGCGAAAATTGTTTCAAACACGGCGAACGACACGTTTGGCGGCTATTGCGTTCGCGCCGTGACTGAGGCAAAAATTCCACCGCTTCCGCCCGAAGTCGCGCCTGCGCTTGTCAATGGCCGGCTTGAGATTACTTATCACTTCAACATCTATCCTCAATGATCCCGCTCCTTGCTTCGACTAACTCCGTCGTCCAATTTTTTCTGCAGGGCGGCTTTTTCATGTTTACGCTCGTGGTTTGCTCGGTGGTGTCGCTCGCGGTGATTTTGTGGCGCGGCTTTGCGTTGCGGCGCGAAACCGTGATGCCGTCGCGAATCTCGCAAGGCGTCGAGGAATTGCAGCCGAGCGATGACACGGAAGCAGTGGTGAAACTCGCGCGGCTCGTGCGCGGCGATGAGTCGTCGCTCGGTCGTGTCGTGCAGACCGGTTTGCAGAATTTGCAGTGGCCGAAAATGGAAAACATTGAAGCGGTGCAAACGCGCGCGCGACACGAAATCGTGCGGCTCGAAGCGGGTCTCGTCGTGCTTGAAGTCGTCGTCGGCATCGCGCCGCTGCTCGGTCTGCTCGGCGCGGTTTCCGGGCTGGTGACGGTGTTCGCAAATCTCGGCGCGAGCGCAACGGTGAGCGACCCGCGCGGCATTGCGAAAGGCATTTCCGAAGCGCTCAGCACCACGATCGTCGGCCTGGCAATCGCGATTCCAAGTCTCATTGCGTATTCCTATTTCTCGAAAAAAATCGAAACGATGGCTGCTGAAATGGAGTCGCTCATCGCGGAGTTGCTCGCGAAATGTTACTATCAAAAACAACGCCGGACAACGGCGCGCGGCGGGAATGTCGTCACGGCTGAGATCGATCAAATCCTGTGAAGTTTTACTCGCGCAAACGCCGCATGCCGGCGGTCATCATCGTTTCGCTGATCGATATTCTGGCGATCCTGCTGATCTTCGTGATCGTCACGACCACGTTTAAGCGCGATCAGCCTGAAGTCGTCATCAAGCTGCCCGACTCGAGCACCGCGACTGCCGCGCCGAATCCCGCCGATCCGGCGGTGCTATCGATTTCGGCTGACGAAAAACTTTTCCTCGACGGGAAAAAAGTCGAGCTTGCAGACCTAAAAACCGCGCTGATGGAAATGCTCACCGTCACACCGAATCGTCCGCTCGCGCTCAACGCGGACACGAAAGCGCCATTCGGGCTAATCATCAAAGTGCTCGATGTGCTCAAGGAAGCCGGTGTGAAAAATCTGCCGGCGTTCACGGAGGCTCGCGGCTCATGATTTTGGACATCGTCAAATACGGCGATCCGGTTCTGCGCGCGAAAGGAAAGCAGGTCGGACAAATCGACGAGGGAATCCGCGCCCTTGCTGATGACATGATCGAGACGATGCGCGCAGCGAACGGCGTCGGGCTTGCCGCGCAGCAAATCGGCGAGCCGCTGCAACTCGCGATCGTCGATGTGGCGGGAATCGAGGATCGACCGAGCGAGATGTTCATCGATGGAAAACAGGTCGATCTCGACCAATGGATGCCGCTTATTTTTGTAAACCCGCAACTCGAATTGGGCAAAGAGCGCGAGTCGGGCAACGAAGGCTGTCTTAGTTTTCCAGAGATCACGGCGGAAATTCCGCGCGCCTCGCGCATCACGGCGCGTTTACAATTGTTGAACGGACGCGAAGTCGAATTTGAAGCCACAGGCCTGCTTGCCCGCGCGCTTCAGCATGAGATCGATCATCTCAACGGCATCCTTTTCATCGACCGCATGAGCTCCGCGACGAAGACTGCGCTAGCCGGACGACTCAAGCGCTTGCAGCGCGAAGCGAAGGTTTGATCGCGGTTAGGGCTCGCAATTCTTGAACATCCATTCCGCAGCTGAGATGCGGAATAGATTTAAAGCGGCAGTGCCGGATCAAGGGCTGTTCCGCATCACAACGAACAAAAGGAGTAATCATGAAAATCATCATTGCACTGGCTGTTGTCCTCAGCGGTGCGCTCATTACCAGCGCCTCGGCGCAAACTCACTATGAACTATGTAGCGCCATTCACGGCGCGCACATTCGAACCACCGACAGCGAAGACGTCGGCACGATTGACGATCTGCTCATCGATCCGCGCGAAGGCCGGATTGTGACGATCATCACATCGGTCAATGACCGGCTCATTCCCGTGCCGTGGACGGCGGTGAGCGCAGGCGAAGACTTGCGTGTAATCACCGTTAACACCACGCGGGAACGGCTGGTGACTGCGCCGACGATCGAGCGCTCGCAGATCACAACGTTCACTCCCGAAGTTTACCAGCGGAGCGAGTCGTTTTTCCGCGAAACTGCCGCTCCGGGAAGCGCAACGAGCACAAACGTAACAACGCAGCAAATGGGCAATCCCGGCACTGCGACCACTAGGGATCAAAACGTCGGCACGTCCGAAACACGCGCGCGTCAAAGCGCGTCGCCGTCAACAAGCGAACGCAGCAGCATGCAGGCCGGTTCATCGCCAGCCGCCAGCGCAGCGGCATCGCCGTCGAGCCGCAAACGCCAGCGCGCTACAGCCGGAAGCTCGCCGAGTGCGAGCGCGGCAACATCGCCTACGGCAGGCGCGAGCACTTCGCCAAACGCGCATCGCGGCAAACATGGCGCGAATGGAGAACCTGCGATGTCACCCAGTTCCAGCGATCACACCTTGAGAGGTGGCACTGATCGCGCGACTGAAGGCACGGCCGCTGCGAGCCCATCCAGCGGCGCATCCGAGCGTAAACACAAACACGGTGAAAGCAGCACCGGCGAATCCGGCGGCACCGGCAGTGCAGCCCCCGAGCACAACGCTCACAGCAGCACGCATGGCGCAACGGAGCACGGTGACCACACCACCGGCGGAACGGATGCTGGTGGAAGCACCGGAGGATCGAGCACCAAAGCCACGAGCGAGAAAACGCCCGAATAAAAAACCGCGCTTTGCTGCCGCTTAACGGTGCGTTTACTAAGGTGGACGCACCGTTTTTGCTTTATTCGCAGGCGGCTTAGAAGCAGATCAACCATAATTTGGCGCGATCACTTCAAAGGTTGACCAATTGAAAAAACGAGACATTATTAACGGCATTAACTAATTTTTGCTAATGAACCTTGTTCGTTTTATTTTCCTCGCACTAACACTGCTGCTCGCCGGTTGCGGCAAAAAGCAGGTCGGGTCGCCGCCGATGGTGCGTCCCGTGACTGTGGCGAAGGCGGCCACGCGCGACGTGCCGATTTACCTCGATGAAATCGGCAACTGCACAGCTTACGAGACGGTGAACGTGCAGCCGCAAGTGACCGGGCCGATTGTTGAAATTCACTTTGACGACGGGCAGGAGGTGAAGAAAGGCGATCCGCTTTTTACCATCGATCCGCGTCCATATCAGGCGGCTCTCGACAAGGCGAAGGCAACGCTGGAGCAGGATCGCGCGAAGGCCGCGAACGATGTGGCGACATTGAAGCGCGACGAGGAATTGCGCCAAACGAAAGTCATCGCGCCGCAGGAACTCGACAACGCAAACGCCGCTTCGCAGGCATCGCAAGCGCTGGTTCAGGCGGACGAAGCAGCGGTCGAAGCCGCGCAAATCAATCTCGATTATTGCCATATCAAATCGCCGATCGACGGGCGCACGAGCAAGCGCATGGTCGATATCGGCAACGTCGTTTCGCCGCAAATCCCGCTGCTGCTGATCCAGCGACAGGACCCGATTTACGTCGAAACTACAATCCCTGAAACGGCGCTTCCGCGCGTGCGCGAGTTTGTGAATGCGGGCACGTTGAAGTTGCAGGCGAGTTTCGCGGATGATCCTGGCAAAAATCGCGTCGGCGCATTCGATTTTCTCGATAGCGGCGTGCAGCAGAGCACAGGCACGGTGCGGTTGCGCGCGATTTTGGAAAACAAAGACCGGCTGTTCTGGCCGGGGCAGTTTGTCAATGTGCGCATCCTGCTCGACACGATCAAAGACGCGGTGCTCGTTCCGGGCGAAGCGGTGCAGGTGGGAGCGCAGGGAAATTTTGTATTCGTAGTGCAGGAAGGCAACAAGGCGGCGTTGCGTCCGGTGAAACTCGGCCAGCGACAGGGCAATGACGTCGTCATCAGCGAAGGTTTAACGGGAGGCGACACCGTTGTCGTGACCGGCCAGCTTGCGCTCGCGCCGGGTGCGCAAGTGGCGATTGTGCCGACAGCGCCGCCGCAAGGCGTCGCCGCAAAAGGGACATAACCCAAAATGGCGAACAGTCTTTCCGCTCCATTCATTCGCAGGCCGGTGATGACGATGCTCCTCACCGTGACGGTGATTCTTTTCGGCGTGCTCGCGTATCAGCGGCTGCCGGTGAATGATCTGCCGGCGGTCGATTTCCCGGTCATCAACGTCACGGTGAATTATCCCGGCGCGAGCCCCGCGACCATGGCGGCGAACGTCGCGACGCCGCTGGAGCGGCAATTCATGCAGATCGCGGGGCTGGAGCTGATCACTTCGCAGAGCACGCAGGGCAACACCAGTTTTACGCTTCAGTTTAACCTCAACAAGAGCGTCGCCTCGGCTGCGACCGACGTGCAGGCGGCGATCAACCGCTCGACCGGCAGCCTGCCGATCGATCTGCCTTCGCCGCCGACGTTCACGATTTTTAATCCGAACGACCAGCCGATCATCTACATCACGATGACGAGCGACTCGCTTACGGAAGGCCAGCTCTACGACTTCGCCAGCACAAACGTCGCGCAGCGCATCTCGATCCTGCCGGGCGTTTCGCGCGCTGATGTCTTCGGTTCAAAATCGGCGATCCGCATCAAGGCCGATCCGTCCAAGCTTGCCGCGCGCGGCATGACCGTGAATGACCTCGCAGCCGCAATCCGCGCGGGAACGAGCTACGTCGGCGCTGGACAATTCGACGGGCCGGAGCGCACGTTTTTGCTCCAGCCGCAGGGCCAGCTCGACAGCGCGGCCGCTTACAACAAGCTCGTCATCGGCGACAAAGATGGTTCGCCAATCTTTCTGCGCGATGTCGCCGAGGCGCGCGATTCATTGCAGGACGAGCGTCAGGAGCGGCACTTCTGGGCGCGCGGGACGAACATCCCGCCAGTCAACGTCGTGCTCGCGGTTTCGCGCCAGCCGGGCGCAAACGCCGTTGCGACCGCGCAGGCCGTGCGCGATTTGCTGCCGCAGATTCGCCGCGAAATGCCGGCGTCGATCAACCTGATTCCGGTTTACGACCGCTCGGTCACGATTAAGAACTCGGTTCACGATGTGCAGGAGACGCTCGCCATTGCGTTCGTGCTCGTGGTCATCGTGATCTTCGCTTTTTTAGGCCGCGCGAGCGACACGCTCATTCCTGTTGTCGCGCTGCCGCTCTCGATGCTGCTGACGTTTCTCGTGATGTATGCGCTCGGCTACAGCATCGACAACCTCTCGCTCCTCGCCCTGACGCTCGCCATCGGCTTCCTCGTTGATGACGCGATTGTGTTTTTGGAAAACTGCGTCCGCCGCATGGAAGGGGGCGAGACGGCGATGGAAGCCGCGATCCATGGCGCGTCGGAAATCAGCTTCACGATTTTGTCGATGACGCTATCGCTCGCCGCGGTGTTCATCCCGCTCGTGTTTCTGCCGGGCTTGATGGGACGCACGCTGCAGGAGTTTGCGATCACGATCATCATCGCCATTCTCGCGTCCGGCGTGGTGTCACTCACGCTCACGCCGCTGATGTGCTCGCGCATGCTTGCGAAGCACGAAAACAAAACGCACAAGCCGTGGATGGAGCGGCAGGCGGATCGCGTGCTCGGTTACGTCATCGAAAGATACGGCAACTCGCTCCACTTCTTCCTCGAGCACAAATGGATTTCCGCAGTCGTGTGGGTCGCGTGCATGATTGGCACGATCATTCTTTTCAGTATGCTGCCAAAGTCGTTGCTGCCCGCAGGCGACAGCGGATTCGTGCGCGGCATTTTCTTTGCACAGGAAGGCTCATCGCCCGACCGGATGCACGAGTTCCAAAACAAGGTGGACAAAATCCTCGCGGCGAATCCCGCCGTGAACATGTCCGTGACGATCTCCGGCCTCACCGGCCGCCTCTCGTCCTCGCAAGCACTCGCGCTCGCGTTTTTAAAAGATCCCAGCGAGCGCCCGGCCATCGACGTGGTGATCGGGCAGTTGATGGGACAAATGGCGGGCATCCCCGGCATCATCCCCGCATTGCAGGCGAACCCCGTCGTGCAAATCCCCGTCGGCGCGACCGCGACCACGCAGGGCAAATTCGCGTATTCCATCTCCGGCGTGAATCCTGAGGAAGTCCGCAATGCCGCGCAGGATTTGCTGATGAAGCTGCGCCAGTATCCCGGCTTCATGTTCGTCAACTCCGACCAGAAACTCGGCACGCCGAACCTGCAGATCAACATCCAGCGCGAGCGCGCCTCCACCTACGGCGTCACCGCGCAGGCCGTGCTCGACACATTGCGCAATGCTTACGCACAAAACTACGTCTACCTCATCAAGAAACCGACCGACCAGTATCAGGTCATCATGGAGGTCAAAGACCTCGAGCGCATGCGGCAGGAGGATCTCGAGAAACTCTACGTCCGCTCAACCAAGAGCAGCGGCCTCGTGCCGCTGAAGGCCGTCGTCGACTGGACGCAATCGCTCGGGCCCGAATCGGTAAACCACCTCAATCAGTTCCCCGCGGTCACCTTCTTTTTTAACCTCGTGCCCGGCGCAGTCATCGGCGACGCGACGAAGTTCGTGGAGAAAACTGCAGCCGAAACATTGCCACCCACCGTGCAGGGGAGCATGCAAGGTGAGGCACTCGTCTTCCAGCAAACCGCGCGGGCGTGGGCCGTGTTCATGGTTCTGGCCGTATTCGCGATGTATGTCATCCTCGGCATCCTTTACGAAAGCTACGTGCATCCGATCACGGTGCTCACGTCGCTGCCGGTCGCCATTGTCGGCGGACTCGCCACTTTGGAAATCTTCAACCTCCTGCACCTCGCCTTTCCCGCCGTTCCCGCACAGGAGCTTTCGCTTTACGGCATGGTCGGCCTTTTCCTCCTCATCGGCATCGTGAAGAAAAACGGCATCATGGTCGTCGACTTCGCCCTGCAACGCATGGCCGAGGGCATGGACCGCGTCTCAGCCGTCCACGAAGCCTGCATCGAGCGTTTCCGCCCGATCATGATGACCACTTTCGCCGCGCTCATGGGCGCCGTCCCGCTCGCCATGGGCCACGGAGCCGACGGCAAATCGCGCATGCCGCTTGGTCTCATTATCGTTGGCGGCCTCATCGTCTCCCAGCTCATCACCCTCTACGTCACACCCGCGCTCTTCCTTTACCTCGAAGCCTTCCAGGAAAACGTCCTCGACCGCTACCCCTTCTTCCGCACCCACCGGAAATGGTGCGTCAACATCGAGCACGAGGAAACCGCCAACGGCGTCGCGCAGAAACCGCCCGAACTCGCCTCGCGCGAGCGCTGAGGTCGGGAAACCCAAACTGGAGGAGATCAGCGGTAGCCTAGCCCAGTCTGGGAATGATTCCCGCTACGTTTTTGCCGGAAATATGCCGCGCAGGCTCGCAGTTAGCGGGCGCGAATCCCCGTCATTTCCCAATCTCAAGCTCACGCGGCCAAATTAGTGACTATGAATGAATGATTTTGCGTTTGAATCGTGCGCGCTTCGCGCAACAATCCGCGCATGCAAAAATTCGCACTTGGTTGCCTCGGCGTTATCGTCATCGGGTTCTTCGTTTTGGTCGTCGGGGGATGCAGCAGTTACAACCGGCTCGTCGGGCTGTCGCAGGAGGTGGACAAGCAATGGGCGCAGGTGCAGAACGTCTATCAGCGCCGCGCGGATCTCGTGCCGAATCTGGTCAACACCGTCGCCGGTGCGGCGAACTTTGAGAAATCGACGCTGACGGAGATCACCAATGCGCGCGCGTCGGTGGGGCAGGTGAAGATCGACCCGAACAGCGCGCCGGACGACCCGAAAAAGCTCGAGGAATTCCAGCAGGCGCAGAATCGGCTCGGTGGGGCGTTGTCGCGGCTGCTCGTGGTGGTGGAGCGTTATCCCGACTTGAAGGCCAATGCGAACTTCCGCGATTTGCAGGCGCAGCTCGAGGGCACGGAGAACCGCATCACGGTGGAGCGCCAGAAATTTAACGAGGTGACGCAAGGCTACGACACGGCGGTGAAGTCGCTGCCGACGGTGCTCTACGCGGGCGCGATGGGTTTTCATCCGAAGCCCTATTTCGAGGCGACCGCGGGCGCGGAGGTGCCGCCGAAGGTGAACTTCGATTTTTCATCGCCCGGGAAATAACGCGTGAAGCGGCTCTGGCTCATCATCGCAATTCTCGTCGCGCATTTCGCATGCGCCGCCGAGGTCATGCCGCCGGCGCCGGAGCGTTATTTTAACGATTATGCGCAGGTCGTGAGCGGGCCGGCGGCGCATCGGCTTAACGAGCAACTCGCGCAGTTCGAGCGCGACACGTCGAACCAGATCGTCGTCGCGATTTACCCAAAACTGCAGACCGACTCATCGCTCGATGATTACTGCTACCGCATTTTCCACACGTGGGGTGTCGGGCAGAAGAAGCTGAACAACGGCGCGGTGCTGTTTGTGTTTGTCGCCGATCACAAAATGCGCATCCAGACCGGATACGGGCTGGAGGGCGCGATGCCGGATGCGATCTGCAAACGGATTCTCGACGATGAAATCGCGCCGTATTTTAAACGGAAGGATTATGATGACGGATGTGCAGCAGGCGTTAACGCTATGCTGGCCGCGGCTCGCGGTGAATACAAGGGAAGCGGGCGCACCGTTCAGGAAAACCGGCGTTCGAATAACGGTAATAACACCACGGTGATGATCCTGTTTTGGGTCGTGGTGGTCGTCATCGTCATGCTCAGCCACTTGCGCCGCCGGCGCGGGTTTGGCTACAGCTCCGGCGGTCCGTTTGGCGGCTGGTATTTCGACACATCCAGTGGCGGAAGTAGCGGTTCGTCATGGGGCGGAGGCGGAGGAGGCGACAGCGGCTTCTCCGGAGGTGGTGGTGACAGCGGCGGAGGAGGCGCGAGCGGGAGCTGGTAACATGCACCCGACTGATTTTCTCCGCACGCTCGACGAGGAAAAGATCGTTGCCGCGATCGGCGAAGCCGAGCGGCGCACGAGCGGGCAAATTCGCGTCTGGATTTCGCGCAAGCAAATCGCCGATCCGCTTGCGGCGGCAAAGCGCCGGTTTAACAAATTGCGTATGAGCAAAACGCGACATCGCAACGCAGTGCTGCTCTACTTCGCGCCGAGAACGCGACAATTTGCAATCATCGGCGACGTCGCCGTTCATGAGAAATGCGGCGATGCGTTCTGGCAAAAAGTTGCCGTGCAATTAACGCACGACATTCGCGAAATGCCGATGACCGACGCGATCACCAATACAGTCCGCACGATTGGCGATTTGCTCGCCGCGCATTTCCCGCAGGATGGCCTCTGCGGGAACGAGATACCCGACCGTATCGAGCATGATTAAAAATGCCGATAAAACGGTTGACACTCGCGCGCGTGGCTACTACTTTTCACACCCTTTTCCGCAGAAGCAGTTATGAAGACATTTTCAGCCAAAGCCAACGAAGTGCAGCGCAAATGGTGGATCATCGACGCCAAGGACCAGATCCTCGGCCACGTCGCTGAACGTGCCGCCACCTTGCTTCGCGGCAAACACAAAGCGATTTTCACTCCGCACGTCGACACCGGCGATTTCGTCGTAGTCATCAACGCCGACAAAGTCCGCGTGACCGGCAAAAAAGACGTGCAGAAAACTTACATGAGTTTTTCCGGCTATGTCGGCGGACACAAATCCGAGACATTCCAGGCGCGCCGCGAGCGCCGTCCCGAGCTGCTCATCGAGCGCGCAGTGCGCGGCATGATTCCGCACAATCGCCTCGGTCGCTCGATTTACACGAAGCTCAAAGTTTACCGCGGCGATGCGCATCCGCACGTTGCGCAGAATCCGGAGCCGATGACGGTTTCCTAATTTAACAACAACAACCCGCATCTCTTTTTCCAAATGGCAGCAGAAGAAATCATCGCCACAGGTCGCCGCAAAACTTCGGTCGCACGCATTCGCATGACGCCCGGCAGCGGCAAAATCGAAGTCAACGGCAAAACATTCGAGGAGTATTTCCCGACG
>JAJPJG010000020.1 GCA_021324395.1 Spartobacteria bacterium
GCAGGGCAACAACAACGCGTATTGCCAGGACAACGAAATTTCGTGGACGCAATGGGACTGGACCGACGACCAAAAACGCCTGCAAGACTTCACGTCGCGACTCGTTCATTTACGGCGCGATCATCCGATTTTCCGCCGGCCGAAATTCTTCCAGGGTCGAAAAATCCGCGGCTCGGAAATCAAGGACATCATGTGGTTCAATCCCGGCGGCTCCGAGATGACGGATGAGGAATGGACCACGAGTTATGTCCGCACGCTCGGCATGATGCTGAGCGGCGACACGATCGACGTGCGCGATTTTCATGGAGAGCCGATTCGCGACGACACGTTTTTGCTGTTGTTTAACGCGCATCACGAGCCGCTGCCGTTTGTTTTACCAGGCCAAGAGGACGTGCAATGGGAGATGCTCATCGACACGCGCATCGAGGAAGGCTTTTTGGAAAACCCGAAGATTTTCTCCGCCGGCGACGAGCACGGCATGGAAGCGCGCTCGCTCTGCCTGTTCCGCCTGAGCCTCGGCGAGCAATCGCACGCGCGCGCTGACTCCTGGAAAAAGCGGGAGAAAAAACCGGAGCCCGCACCCGCGCCTCGGAAAAATGAAAAACGAGCTGCTTCCGCAAGGCGCTGATCTTCTCGACCACGGCGTGCGTTATCGCGTTTGGGCGCCGCGTAGCGAGCGTGTCGATGTGGAAATCCAGCCGCGCAATGGCGGCGACGTGCGCACCGTTCCGCTCGGGCTCGATGCGAGCGGCTACTTCCACGCAATCGACCAGCGCGGACGCGCGGGCGATCGCTACAAATTCCGGCTCGATGAAAAGACGGGTTTGCCCGATCCTGCCTCGCGCTGGCAACCGGAAGGGGTGCATGGGCCGTCTCAAGTAATCAACCCGCGCGAATACGAATGGCGCGACGAAGAGTGGCGGCTTCCCCGTTTGCGCGACTTGGTGATTTACGAATTACACGTCGGCACTTTCACGCGCGAAGGCACGTTTTTAGCCGCGATCGAAAAGCTTCCGCATATTCGCGAGCTCGGTGCGAATGCGATCGAGATCATGCCGATTGCGGATTTTGCCGGCGCGCGAAACTGGGGTTACGACGGCGTCTGCCTTTACGCGCCTTCGCATGCCTACGGCCATCCGAACGATCTGCGCGCGCTCGTTGATGCCGCGCACGCGCAGGGCCTCACGGTGATTCTCGACGTTGTTTACAATCACCTCGGCCCCGACGGAAATTTCCTCGGCAGTTACGCTCCAGGTTACATCGACGAAGCGCGAAAAACCCCGTGGGGCGGTGCGCTCCGCTTTGACGATCCGGCATTCCGCCCGATGCGCGCTTTGTTCGTCGCGAATCCGGTTTACTGGATCGAGGAATTTCATATCGATGGTTTTCGCCTTGATGCGACGCACGCGATCGTGGATGAAACACCGCGCCATATTTTGCAGGAAATGACGGACGCGATTCACGAGCGCGGCGGATTCGCCATTGCGGAGGATTCGCGAAATGACTCGCGCGTGATTTTGCCGGAAAGCGAAAACGGCCTCGGTTTCGATGCCGTCTGGGCGGATGACTTCCATCACAGCGTTCGCGTCTCGAACACACACGAAAACGAAAGTTACCTTGCCGATTTCGCCGGCTCTCTCGGCGAGTTGATCGAGACGCTGCGCAACGGTTGGTTTTACCGCGGCCAGTATTCGCAGGCGCGGCAGGGAAAGCGCGGCACGGAATGCCGGCATTTGCCGCCGCAGCGATTCGTGCATTGCATCATGAATCACGACCAGGTCGGCAACCACGCCTTCGGCGAGCGGCTCAACCATTCGATTTCGCGCGAGAGTTATCTCGCCGCTTCCGCGCTGCTTTGCCTGACGCCTTATACGCCGATGCTGTTCATGGGGCAGGAATGGGGCGCGTCCACACCATTTCAATTTTTCACCGATCACAAGGAAGAACTCGGCAAGCTTGTCACCAAGGGCCGCCGCGAGGAGTTCAAGGACTTCGCGCTGTTTCAAGATGCCGGCTCGCGCGAAAAAATTCCCGATCCGCAAAACGAAAAGACCTTCCTCGACTCGAAATTGATCTGGGACGAAATTAACGACCAAAAAAAATCGAAGACACTCGCGCTCTACAAAACCTGCCTCGCGCTCCGCAACGAGCACACGGCGTTTCGCCCGAAATCGCGCGAGAGCTGGATCGTCGAGGAACTCGATTGCGGCATCGGCGCATTGCGGATCAAAGCGGAAAACGAAGACTGGCTCATTCTGTTCGACCTCGTCGGCGGACACGGCGCGGCGCTTGCGGAAGAATGGATTTGCCGGCGGCGCGGCAGCGGCGTGTGGTCGCTCGTGCTATCGACGAACGAGCGGCGTTTCGGCGGGAGCGGCGATTGCGCAATCGATCCCACTACGATGCAGGCGCAGTTCAAAAAACCGGAACTGGTTGTTTTAAAATCGTAAGCGCCGTTGCGCTTTACAATTCGCCGTGACTCCGCGCAGCGACGACCTCCTCCATTTCGTGCTCGTGGAATGCTTCGCCGCTTTCCGTGTCGGGATCGACATGGATCGTCGCATTCGCGATTTTCGGCAGCTCATGCAAAAGCTCGTGTCGCACTCTCGCGGCGATGCGATGGCCTTGCTCGACGGACAAGCCGGGGCTCACCGCGAGATTAATCTCCGCGTGCAACCGGTGCCCAATCCAGCGTGCGCGAATCTCCGCCACGTCTTTCACGCCATCGCAGTGCGCGACCGCTCCACGAATTTCGTCGATCATCTCCGGCTCCACGCCGTCGAGCATCCGCGTGAAAACAGTCTTCATCGATTCCCACACGATTCCGAAAATCGCGATCGTAATTCCGATGCCGACCAGCGGATCGATGATCGGATATCCGAGCCACGTTCCCGCCGCGCCGAGCAAGACCGAAAGGCTTGTCCATCCGTCGATGCGCGCGTGATGTCCATCGGCGATCAATGCCGCGCTCGAAATTTCCTCGCCCACTTTGATCCGAAACTGCGCGACGATTTCGTTGCCGATAAATCCGATCACCGCCGCCACGGCGACTGCGCCGAGACCATGCATCGGCTCCGGGTGCAGCAATCGCTGGATCGCCTGCCAGCCCGCGATGATCGCGCTGAACAAAATAGTCCCCACCACCGCCACGCCCGCGAGATCTTCCACGCGTCCGTATCCATACGTGAAGCGTTTCGTCGGTTTCCAGCGCGCGAGCCGGAATGCCAGCCAGAGCGGCACCGCAGTCGTCGCGTCACCGAAATTGTGAATCGTGTCCGCCAGCAGCGCGATGCTGTGCGAGTAAATCACCACTCCGAGTTGCAGCACCGCCGTGATCGCCAGCAAAACGAACGACCATTTCACCGCCCAGATTCCGCGCTCCGAGGAAAGCAGCTCGTAGTTCGGCTCGTGAGTGTGGCCATGGTGGCCATGCCCGTGCGTGTGCTCGTCGTGGCTGTGTCCGTGATCGTGATCGTCGTGCGACATAAAATTTAACGTGCGCAGCTTCGCGCGACCGCTTAGCCATTGCAAACGGGTTTGCGCGCGCGCCGCTGCATTTTGATGATGCGCCGCAAAAAAATCGTGCAAAGATGCGCGCCATGAAACCGGCTCGCGATGGACGAAAATAGCGGGCGCACCTTGCGCCTCACCGTCGTCACGCCCTCCGGCATCGCATGGCAAAGAGAAGCGAGCGCCATCGTGCTGCAAACCACCGACGGCCAAATCCAGATTCTGCCCGGGCACGCGCCGCTGGTCACTTTGCTTGAGCCCGGCGAGATGCGCATCGAGTTTGAGCGCCGCGACGAATTGTATGCCGCCGGCGAAGGTTTCGCGGAGATTCTGCCAAATCGTGTCACCGTTTTTTCCGACCTCGCGGAGGAGGCCGGCACGATCCTCCACGACGCCACCGAAGCCGCGCGCCTGCGCGCGGAACTCGCCCTAGCTGAGGCAGCCAGATTGACCGACGATGAAAGACTCGCCACCGAGCTCCTGATCAAAGAGTGCAGGGTCAAACTCGACATCGCCATGCGCGGGAAACGCAGAAAGTCGATGCCGGAAAGCCAATAGCGCCCGCGGCTCATGCGCGCAGCGTTACGTGCGCGGCAACAACACCGCGACCACGAGCGCGTAGGAAACGGCGATCGAAATACCGAGGAGGGCGAATAGATAATCCATGCGCTGAATCTGCTCCTGCCGCGCTCGCACCGCTTCGCCGGATTTGCCGGAGTTTTTGCGGATTTTGACGCGGGTTATCCGCAGATTTAGCAGGTGGACGCAGATGTTTTTTGCCATTTTCATAATCCGCGAAAACCTGTGCAATCTGTGGATAGCCCTCGCGACGGTTTTCGCGTTGCCTTTTGCGGATGAAAACCCTTTCCTCTGCCATGCGTAAAACGAAAATCATTTGCACGCTAGGGCCGGCTACCGAATCGCCGGAGGTGCTCCGCCAGATGATTGAGGCGGGCGCGAATGTGTTCCGGCTCAATATGAGCCATGCGCCGCACGATTGGGTGCGGGTGATCGTGCCGAGAATCCGGGCGATCGCGGTGGAGCTGGATGTGATCGTGGGGATTTTGATGGATACGCAGGGGCCTGCGATTCGCACGGGCGACCTGCCGGCAAAGCTGAGCCTGCACCCGGGGGATATTTTTGAATTTACCGTGCGCGGGACGCACAGCGAGGAACTTTACTCGGTGGGAGTGAATTACGACGGGCTCATCGACGATATCTCGGTGGGCGATACGGTGCTGGTGGATAACGGGGTGATCCACCTGAAAGTGCTGGAGAAAAAGGACAACAAAATCCGCTGCGAGGTATTGACCGAAGGCACGCTGGGCTCGCGCCGTCACATCAATCTGCCGGGCGTAAAGGTGAACCTCCCGCCTTTGACGGAAAAGGATATCGCCGATGTGGAGCTGGGCTCGGAACTCTGCGTGGACATGGTGGCGCTAAGCTTTTGCCGCGAGCCGGGCGATGTAGAGGCGTTGCGAAAAGTGCTATGGGAAAATGGCAGCCAGGCGCGGATCGTGGCGAAACTCGAAGACCAGATGGCGATCAAGAATATCGACGGGATCATCGAGATGGCGGATGCGATCATGGTGGCGCGCGGCGATCTGGGAATCGAATGCCCGATGGAGGAGCTGCCGATCATCCAGCGTAGAATCGTAAAACGCTGCCTGAAGCTGGGACGGCCGGTGATCGTGGCGACACACATGCTCGAATCGATGATCTCCGCGCCGGTGCCAACACGAGCAGAGGTGACGGATATCGCGAACGCGGTGTTCGAACAGGCGGACGCGATCATGCTCAGCGGGGAGACGACGGTCGGAAAGTATCCGGTCGAATGCGTAAAAGTGCTGCATCGAGTGGCTTCGCGCATCGAGCAGACCGGAGGTGCGGGCTACGCGAAGGAAGCGATGCTGCTGGATGATCGCGAGAAGACGGTTCACTCGGCGGTGGTGCTGGCGAATTCTTTGCCAAACTCGAAGCTGGTGATTTTCACACGGCGCGGCTTCATGGCGGATTTCGCGTCGAATTTGCGCCCCGAGACATCGCCGATCTTTGCGTTTTCACCGACGATCGAGACCTGCCGCAAGCTGGCGCTGAACTGGGGGACGCAGCCGGTGCAACTGGTATTTGACCCGAACCCGAACCGGACGATCGCCTCCGCAGAGGAGCGCCTGGTGAAAAAGGGCCTCGTGAAAAAGGGCGATCACCTGGTAGTCGTCAGCGACCTGCAGGTGGGCGAAGAGCGGTTCGACTCGATCCAGTTGCGGATCGTCGGGCAGAATGTGCCGGAGAAGTCGGTGCTCGATTAGTTCGAGCTGTGAACGAAGCCGGGCTTCTCTTTTTTCTGCAAGGCGCGGCGCAGTTTTAGCAACGCGATGTTCTGCAACTGGCGGATGCGTTCGCGCGTGACGCCGAACTTCTTGCCGACTTCCTCGAGGGTTTTCGGCTTTCCACCATCGAGCCCGAAACGGGAGAAGATGATTTTCTTCTCGCGCTCATCGAGCACGGAGATGAGCTCGGAGACTTCGGTGCGCAGGTTTTGGTCGCGCAACATCTCAAACGGTGTCTGCGCTTCTTCGTCACCGACGATTTCGCCGAATTCGGTCGAGTCGTCGTCGCTAATAGGCGCGTCGAGCGAAGCCGGGCGGATGGAGACGGTTTTTAACTGCGAGACTTTCGACGGAGAGAGACCGATTTCCTCGGCGAGCTCGTCGTCGGTCGGTTCGCGGCCGAGTTCTTCGCTCATCTGGAGCGCGACGCGGCGCATTTTGGAGATTTTGTCGACGAGGTGAACGGGCAGGCGGATCGTTTTGCTCTGGTTGGCCAAAGCGCGTTTGATCGACTGCTTGATCCACCATGCAGCGTAAGTGCTGAGCTTGCCGCCCTTCGCGGGATCGAAACGCTCGACGGCTTTCATGAGGCCGATGTTGCCCTCGGAGATGAGGTCGAGCAGCGGCAAACCGAGATTGCTGTAATCGTGCGCGATTTTGACGACCAGACGAAGGTTCGACCGGATCATGAGTGAGCGCGCTTCTTTGTCGCCTTTTTTGATCTTGGCGGCGAGACGCACCTCATCTTCGGGCGTGAGCAGCGGAATTTGTCCAATCTCGCGCAGGTAGATTTTGATCCCTGAATCAGTGTCTTCGGCTGGCATAAGTTTTCACACTTGCGTGCGGTTAATTGTCTTCACTAATAAATACGGATGCCGGATGCCCCGTGCTCGTTTATTGGCGAGTTCAAGGGCAAAATCGTTAACCGCATTAAGCATTGTCAAATTTTGGACAGAATGATGCAAGGTTTGTTCAAAGTTTTTCTCCGGCAGACTGGCAAATGGGAGATTTGCGCCATTCCAAAAGAGAGCACGATTTAGTCCACTCCAGCGAACCCCGCTGACGAGCAGGAGTTTCCGGAATTGTCGCGCTTTTCACCGCGCGAATTTTTTGAAAGGCTCCGCGGATGCTCGCGAAAGTTTACTCGGCAGCAGTGCTCGGCGTCGAAGCCTTCGAGGTCGAAATCGAGGTCAACGCCGGCGGTGGCGGACAGATCAAAATCGTCATCGTCGGCCTGCCCGACACTGCGGTGAAGGAAAGCCAGGATCGTGTGACGACGGCGATCCAAAACAGCGGTTACTTTTGGCCGCGCGGGCGGACGACGATCAATCTCGCTCCCGCCGATGTGAAGAAAGAAGGGCCGAGCTTCGATCTGCCGATGGCGCTCGGGATGATCGCAGTCGAAAAGGATCTCGACCTGCAAAATGCGTCCGATTTTTGTTTTGTCGGCGAGCTTGCTTTGACCGGCGCGGTGCGTCCGGTAAAAGGCGTCTTGCCAATCGCAATTCATGCGCGTGACAGCGGCAAGAAAGCGCTGTTTGTGCCCGAAGCCAATGCGCGCGAAGCAGCGGTGGTCGAGGGTCTGACGGTTTACGGCGTGCGAAATTTGCGCGAAACCTTTGAATTCCTGAACGGCAACGTGTCGTTAACTCCTGTAAAGGAGGATGTGAATTCCTTTTTTGCGTCATCTCAAAAATACGACGTCGATTTTTCCGAAGTCAAAGGCCAGCAAAACGTAAAGCGCGCAATCGAAGTCGCCGTCGCCGGCGGCCACAATTTGCTGATGATCGGTCCGCCTGGTTCCGGCAAGTCGATGCTCTCGAAACGCATCCCGACAATCATTCCGCCGATGACGCTCGACGAAGCGATCGAGACGACAAAAATCCATAGCATTTGCGGATTGTTAAACGGTCGTAATTCGTTCATCGCGACGCGCCCATTCCGCGCACCGCATCACACGATCTCCGATGTCGGCCTGCTTGGCGGCTCGGCGAATCCGACGCCGGGCGAAGTCAGCGTCGCGCACAACGGCGTGCTGTTTCTCGATGAATTACCGGAGTTCAAACGCTCCACGCTGGAAGTGATGCGGCAACCGCTCGAGGACGGCAAAGTCACAATCTCGCGAGCTGCGGGAACGATGACTTTCCCCGCCGAATTTGTGCTCGTCGCTGCGATGAATCCGTGTCCGTGCGGTTATTTCGGCGATTTGAAACGGGAATGCCGCTGCAGTTCTCCACAGGTGCAAAAATACCGGCAGCGCATTTCCGGTCCGCTGCTTGACCGCATCGACATCCACGTCGAGGTGCCGGCTGTGCAATACAAGGAACTTGCCGGCGCGGCAAACGGCGAGCCGTCGTTAAACATTCGCGACCGTGTCGAACAAGCGCGGAAAGTGCAGCAGTCGCGCTTCGGCACGAGCAAGGCGAGCTGCAATGCGCGCATGACGCCGAAGATGATCAAAACGTTTTGCGCAGTCGACGACTCGTGCGCCGATTTGCTGCGAATGGCGATGACCGAGCTGAACTTCAGCGCGCGCGCTTACGATCGTATTTTGAAAGTCGCGCGCACGATTGCCGATCTCGATGCGTCCGATAGCATTCAGGCTTCGCACGTGAGCGAAGCCATTCAGTATCGGACGCTCGACCGGAACTTATGGACGTAGCCTGCGCTACTTTTTCGCGGTGCCGAGAATCGTGTCTTTGGCGGCTTTCGCTACGCGAAATTTCACAACTGTCTTTGCGGGAATTTTGATTTTCTCGCCGGTCTTCGGATTGAAACCGAGTCGCGCTTTGCGCTTTTGCTTTACGAGTTTGCCGAAGCCGGGCAGCACGAACACGCCGCTCTTTTTGGCTTCGCGATATGCGATGCCGGTGATCGTTTCCAAAAAGAACGCCGCAGTGCGTTTGTCGGTTTCTGTGGCTTGGGCAATGGCTTGGAGAAGTTGGGTCTTCGTCATGGGAATCGTGTTTTATTCCAGCGCGTGCAGCGTGCAAGCGCATTCGCGTTGAATTTGCAAAATTCTAATCGGCCTGTTCGCGTCGTTCTTTTTTGCTCAATCCGCTGACGACCAGCACGATTTCACCGCGCGGCGGATGCGCGTTGAAATGCTCCAGCAATTCGCCTGCAAAACCGCGCCGAAATTCCTCGAATTGCTTGGTTAACTCGCGTGCGACACAAAGTAAACGCATCGGAAAGTGCTGCGCAAAGACTTCGAGCGTGCGCAAAAGCCTGTGCGGCGATTCAAAAAGAATCGTCGTCTCAGCGCGTTCGCCCGCAGCGAGGATTTCGCGTTCGCGCCCGCCGCTTTTCGACGGGAGGAATCCGCCGAAGAAAAATTGCTCGCTCAAAAATCCGGAACCGACCAGCGCGGTCAGCACCGATGAGGCGCCGGGAATGATCGTGTAGGTGATTTCGTTTTCAATGCACGCACGCAGCAATCGCGCGCCGGGATCGGAAATTCCGGGCAATCCCGCATCGGAAATTACCGCGACATTTTCGCCACGCAGCAATCGCGTCAGCAGCTCGGCTGCGCGCATTGCTTCGTTGTGTTCGTGATAACTCACGAGCGGCTTTGCGATTTCGTAACGCTGCAGCAACCGCAGCGAATGCCGCGTGTCTTCGCACGCAATAACGTCCGCATTTTTCAGCACCTCGATCGCGCGAAACGTGATGTCGCCGAGATTCCCGATCGGGGTCGCGACGAGATACAACACTTGTTACCAGCCTTCGCTGATCTGGCTCACGAGGCGCACCGCGGCATCCTGCGCCGCGAGCGGAATCGCCTGTCGCTCGTCCTGGTTGACATCGCCGCTCACGAAAAAGCTCGTGTTGCCATTGACCGTTTTGTCCTGGATGAGTTCGCCCGTTGAGCGTCGCTTCAGCTTGAAATCGATTTGCAGTTGAAACGTGAATTCCTGCGTCGCAAAAACATTCCCGCGCACCGATCTCGCGGGACGCCGACGCACGTCGGTGATCTTGCCCTCGAGAATCGCGTCTGCCTTATCCGGCGTCGTCACGCGATACGTGCCGTCCTGCTGGATCTGCTTGATGACTGTGTCGGCGACGAGCACCTCGATGCGCGGTTCCAGCGTTTCGTTTTTAAAATTGTTCACGGCAATCGAGTTGATGCCGTCCATGAATTTTGGCTTCACCGGCCCGATGTGATACCCGGCGCAGCCCGCGAGCAGAAAAACGACCGCAGGAAAAATCGCGAGCCTCATTGCTGCGGAAGCGCGGGCTCGACTGCGGGCACCGGCCCAAGGTTTTCCGTCGAGGTGCGCAGCTTCGGTTTTGGCGGCGCGACTTCATCGGGCACGACAACCGGCGGGCCGAGATAATCGGGGCGTGCAGCTGTGTCGACTTGCGCCTGCAATTTGCGGCGCGTTTGCGCTCGTGCGCCGGTTTCGGTTTTTTCCGGCCCGGCTCGCAGCGCGTCTTCACCGACGAGATTTTTCAATTCATCGATGCGTTTTTTCGCCGCATCGGCGTCGGCGGAACCGGGCTGCTGCTTGATCACGTCGTTGTAGTAAATGACCGCAGCGCGGTAATTTTTCTGCTTGTCGTAAAATTTCGCGATGCCGAGTGCGCCGCTGGTTTCACGCGTTTCGAGCGATTTCAAATTCTCTTTTGCCTGCGCGACTTTTTCGCTGTCCGGATAGTGCGCGAGGAAATCCTCGAAGGCTTCGCGCGCTTTGTTTGCAGCAGCTTTGTCGTAAGCCGAGCGCGCTTGTGTTAAATAAACGTAACCGATTTGATACTGCGCGTCGGCGGCTGCGGGATCGGTCGGATATTTCGCGAGCACCGTCTGGTAAGCGCCGATTGCCTCGACATCCTTGCTTTGCTTTTCGAGCGCCTGGCCGACGTAAAATTGCGCCAGCGGCGCATATTTGCTGAACGGTGCATCGCGCACGATGGATTCGAAAATCTGCTGCGCGCGCGCCATCGAGGCGAATGTTTTCACGCCGAAAACGCGCTTCCGTTCACCCTCGAGAAAGCGGCGTCCGATGTTGAACTCGGCCTCTACCGCGGCGTCGAAATCTTCGCCTTTCGGATATTTTGTGATGTAGCTGTGATACGCGTCGTAAGCGGAGTCATAATCGCCGAGCTTCATCGCGATCTCACCGATTTTGAGCTGCGATTTCGGCGCGACGCCGGAGGTTGGAAATTTGCGGATCAAACCGCGATACGCACCCAGTGCACGCTTGTAATCGCCCGCGCTTTCGAGGTCCTCGGCTTTGTGCAACTGCTCGCTCGCCGTTTTTTCGACCACGTCCTCTTCATTCGGGCTCTCGGTCGTCCAACCCTCGCCGGCACGGTAAACGACGACGGCTCCGGCGTGCGGAAGGCACGGGACACACGTCGTGAGCAGGGCAATGGCGAGGACTTTTCGCATGGAGCCGCGCACGTTAATCAACGGGCAGAGGCGCGTCAAATCAGAATGCCGCGATTTTTGGCGGCTTTGTTACATTCACGTGACACGCGATTTTTGGCTTGTTTCGCTTTTCTTCTCACGGAAAATCATCCGCAACGTTTTTGCGATGCCGGTTTTTGACAAAGGAACTGACGTCGAGGTCCTCCCCGGAACGAAAGGAAATATGAAAACAGGTAAAAAGCCGCTGAACGTTTGGCCGATCAACATCGCGCTCATTATCGCGATCGCTGCATGGGCCATGTATGAGTTCAATCCGTCGATCCGGGAAAAAGTGAATGCGCAATTTCCATGGATGGCTCGCACGCAATCGCAGCACGTCGCGCCGCAACCGGCCGCGACGGAAATCGTGCAGCCCGCCGAAACACCGGAGCCGGTGGTAAATTCATTGCCCGCGAGCACGCCGGAAGAAACTCCAGTCGCTGTCGAGCCGACGCCAACGCCGGGGCTCGACATCGAATCGCTCAGCACGATGCGCGACAAATGGCCGAAAAGCGTGGCGTTAAAAAAGCCGATGGATTTTCCCGCAGTCGTCAACGGCAAGATCGTCGGCAGCGTTCACGTCCCCGCTGGCTCCGAGGCAAATCTCGTCGCGATTAAAAACGGCATGCTCGGTCTCGAATACCACGGCGGCGGCGGCTGGCACGCACCCGATGAAACCGACGTGCTCGAGCGCGCACAGCGTTAGCCTTTCGTCATTTTACTCGTAACGAAGTGCGTCGATCGGATCGAGCGCAGCCGCTTTTCGCGCCGGATAAAAACCGAAGAAAATACCGACTGCAGCGCTGAATAAAAACGATGCGATCACCGCGATTGGCGACACGCTGGTTGGCCAGTTTGTAAAATGCGTGATCCCTTTTGACGTCACGATTCCGATCAGGATGCCGATTAGCCCGCCGAGGGACGAAAGCGTGATCGCCTCGATCAAAAACTGCAGCAAAATGTCATTCCCGTGCGCGCCGACGGCCATGCGAATGCCGATCTCGCGCGTCCGCTCGGTGACGCTCACGAGCATGATATTCATGATGCCGATGCCGCCGACAACAAGCGATACCACAGCGATAGCCAGCAGCAGCCAGCCCATGATGCGCGAAGTCGCGGTCGCCATTTCCGCAATTTCCTGCTGATTGCGCACGGTAAAGTCGTCGTCCTTCCCCGGCGCGATCCGATGCCGCTGCCGAAGTAGCTGCGCAATTTGCTGCTGCGCCTGTTGCAGCGAATCCGCGCTGTCGGTTTGCACGTTCATTCCGCGCAAAACCGTCGTGCCCATGATGCGTTTCATCCCGCTCGTGTAAGGCACGATCACCACGTCATCCTGATCGGTTCCCATGAGCGAAAGCCCTTTCGGTGCGAGCACGCCCAGCACGGTGAAAGGCACATTTTTGATGCGCAAAATCTGCCCGACACAATCAGCGCTGCCGTAAAGCTGCGTCGCGATCGTTTTGCCGATCACTGCGACTTTGTTCGAGCTGCGCAAGTCCTGGTCGGTGAAGCCGGTGCCGGCGATGAATGGCCACTTGCGAATATCGAAATAGTCCGCGTCTTCGCCGAGGATTTGCGTAAACCAGTTTTGATTGCCCGCCGCGACTTGCGCACTGCCGCGCACTTCCGGACTCACTGCGACGACATGCGGCACTTCGCGCTCGATCGCTGTCGCATCCTCCACTTTCAAAGTTCCCGCCCCGCCCCAGCCGGAGTGAACGCCACCCGCGCTAAAGTTGCCGGAAAAAATGAGGATCACATTTTCGCCGAGGCTCGCGATTTGCGATTCCACCTGCGACCTCGCGCCATTACCGATGCCGACCATCGCAATCACTGCACCGACGCCGATGATGATGCCGAGCATCGTGAGGATCGTGCGCATTTTGTTTCGGCGCAGCGCGCGCAACGCAATTTTGAAGGTCGAACTGACTCGCATAGTTGGCTTCGAATATAGCGCGAAATCCCATTGCGAAAGCCGCTATTTTACAAAACGCGCTTACTGCGTGATCGAAAGTCTCAGAAACAGCTTTCGATTATTGCCAGCCGGGACAGTCGCTCTCATCAAGTAGTAAGTGCCCTGGTCACTCACGACGACCGGGCTAACTCCGGTATTGGTCCAGGAAACGAGGTCAGTCGATTGCTGGACAATGGAGCTCACTGCGGTGGTGTTCTTCGACATGCGATAGTTCAACACGACATTTCCGGTGCCATCCGGCGCAGACGAGATGGCTCCGATTGAGTCAGCGATATTCGGGCGGGTTCCTAAAAAGTATTCCTGCAAGTTTCCCAGTCCGTCGTGATCCGGGTCGGCCATGGCGCCGATAACCTGTGCACTGTTTTGACCCGGGAAAGCTGCAGCAATCCACTGCGCGAAAGTTTGAGCTGGTTTGGCACTGGTTTCATTCGAGTTGCCGCTGGACCCAATGGTATTGGATGCAGCTACGACATAGTAGTAAGTAGTGCCATTGGTTAGACCTGTGTCTGTAAAGCTCGTGCCGCTAATCGCGCTGCTTACAGTCGTCGTTTCCTGGCCGCTGGCTGTGCCACGTTTCAAAATGTAAGCAGTCGCCCGGGCGGAAGCATTCCAACTTAGCGTTACCTGCGAGTCTCCGCCGATTCCCATCAGCCCATCCGGAGAAACCGGCGGAGTAGCTATTGCAGTAATCTCCGCAGCCGTGAGCGCGCGGCTATAGATTTGAAAATCATCCACCGAGCCATTGAGATAAGGATCTGTGCTAAACTGCGATTTTCCGATGTAGTTCTGGGTCGTAGTCGCGAGGCTAGTCGGGCTAAGAGTCATCGCGGTGTTTGTGCCCACGGACGTTCCGTTCACATAAAGGGTGCCGGTGCTTCCGGACAAAGTGATCGCGATGTGTGTCCACGTGCCGCTCGCGATGGTCGTTGAGGTATTGATCTGTTGTTCACCGCCGCCGGTGTTGATCGCAAAGCGCGGCTTGCCGGTAAAACTGTTTTGCGGGGTAAAAAACATATAATTGCTCGTGCCGGACCCGAAGTCGAAAACGCGGGTCCAGCTTGTGACGCTGTTCAACTTCACCCATGCCATCACGGTAAAATCAGTGACCCCGCTCATGAGACCGGATGGCAAGCTGATGTAACCATTGGTTCCATTAAGGCTGATCGCGTTGTTAAACTTGCCGGAAGCCCAGCTTGCGCCGCCGTTCAATGCACCGTTCCAGTTATTCCCGGTCGCATCCGAAGCAATCGTGCCGGTGCTTTCATCGAATTTGAGATAACTGATGAGTGTGCTCGCACTTCGGACAGCAGCAACTTCACTGGAGCTGGGTCCAGTCCCACTGCTATTCGTGGCATCCACGATATAATAGTAAGTAGTCCCTGCTGATACCTGGCTATCTACGTAGTTCGCGCTCGTTACGCCGGTGGCAATCGTCGTATAAGGTCCACCGCTGGTCGTTGCGCGATGGATATTGTAGCTTGTCGCTCCGGCCACTGCCGCCCAGCTTACAACCAACCTATCCGTGCCAGCCGCGGCGACTACTGATTTCGGCTGGTCAGGCACGGCGAGGGTCTGCGCCGCTCCTTGATAGATATCGATGCAATCAAGGCTATACCCGGGGCTAAGGTAACCACTACCGCTCGTGCCGCTGATAGGATAGATCGTCAAAGTGTTCGTTCCGGCAACCAGCGCGCTGGCTGGAACGTTAAAGGTGTAAGTCGCATTATTTCCGCGATAGCTGCCAATGGTCAGCGTGCGGGAATCCGGCTGAGTCGATGGGTTCTGTAATGTGGCGGTCCATGAGTTCACACTGATGTTAGGTCTTCCACCTGCATAAGCCGTGGTAATGCCGACGCGAATCGTGCTCGCCGCAAGCTGAGCGGCGGTGAGGGTGAATTGCACGACCTGGTTCGCATTCACATCCTTCCATTGGTAACAAGGAATGCCTGTTGCGGGTGAAGAGACGCCAACGACATAGGTTCCGGGGTTCCATGTGCTGATGCGCACATCGGATGGATGCATGTAAGTAATCTTGTCGCCGTTTAAAAACTCCGCCGGGGTTCCATCCCAGTTTCCAATTCTCCACAGCGGCACCGTGTAGCTTGGATCCGCGCTAATCGTGATCGGACTTACCGTCGTGGTAGCTGCTGCGGCAACAGAAACACTCGAACTATAAACGGCCAGTTCATTTTTATAGACCGTCATCGTATAGGTTCCCGGGATCATTCCACTCATGGTGAAAGAACCGTTGCTGGCCGCTGCCGTCGTCCAATACTGCGCAGTCGTATTGGAAAAGCCGATCGTGTAGGTATAGCTCAGGTCGCGATTGGAAATACCGCTGCAGGTTACGGCCCCGCGCGCGGATGAGCCGATATAGCCGGTCAGGGCCATGTTGCTAAACCATGAGGTATCCACCGCGCCCGGCGTTGCGCCATTCGTAAACACGAGAGTGTATGAGTTAAGAATACCCGTGCGATAAGCTTCCGTCTGCGCTTCGCCATAGTTAACGATGTAGGTAATCTCCTGGTCACTGCCGCATTGGTTCAAGAGCGAGCGATAGAACGGCCCGCCGGAGTTACCTTCGTTATTATCGCGCACCATCCAGACGCCGACGTTGGTGCCGGTGGCACCGATATACGACCAGTCTTTGAGCCGCATATTGGAGTAGTGTTTCGAGCGCGTAGTGCCATCCGGCATTCCGAAGATGTCGCTCGATTCGACGGTGGTCGAAGTCAGATGAATGTCCGACGGCACCGGTCCATAAGGCAAAAGAGGCTGGGGGATCCGCACGATGTAACGGCAAAGCCCCAAAGTATCCGGCTCGGTCGTGAAATAGGTTGCCATGTAGATGTGCGGGTAACCGTTTCGCGCCATGTAGTAATGAGTCAGGTTTCCGGCAACGACGGTGATCTTGATATAGTTGGTATTGATCGTCGTCGCGCTGACCGTCACCGCCGAGACACCGTTGTAGAGAAAGTCGAAGCCGGAATTTACCTGCGTGCCTTTGCTCGTATTCTGGTATTCGACTCCGTTGTAAACCAAACTCATGATGTCGCCCGCCGATTGCGTGCTCGATCCGTTGTCCGTGCGGCGCACTTTAAAAACCAAACCCGCGCCGGTATCGACCTTGTAGTAGCTCGCAGCAGTGGTGAGACCGAATGCCGCCAGCGCCGAAGCCGGAACGCCCATCGCCAAAATGATGGCGAGCAAGCGCGTTACACGCACCAGTCGTAACGCCGTTTGGCAGGCATTGAAATTTCGCGGCATGAGGGGGTTTCCTGGCCGGATGAATTGAGCATCATCCACTCTCAAGAATCGGACGAGCCCGGAAATCTTAGCTTCTAAACATTTCCTCCGTTTGCGCAAGGGCCGGCCCGGGTTCGCGCCGCCGTCGCACCGCGCTCGATCACACTGCCCGTTTCGAGCGGCTGCATCCGCCTAACGAGAACAAGATCAGCTACGCGCGGAGCCTGTTAGCTGCATCGCATGGTTAGGCGACGGGTGGAAGCTAGGAGTCTCGAAGAGCGACGGCATAAGGCTGAATCTCAATCTTCAGGTTATAGATCGTGGCTACGGCAGTAAGAGCGTCACGAAGACTCACGTTGCTACGAGTCATCGTCACTCGAGCGGTTTTGGGATCGGTCTTGCCAGTCATGAACGCGATATTGACGCCGCGCTCTGCTGCTGGAATCCCTGCCACGTCAAGCTGCCGTGAGGTCTCGCGCAGCCAATCGAGGGCCTCGCTCAAAGTAGTCTCGTGAAACTCAATCTTCGGAATGATAATCGAATCCAGCTTGGCCTCGATCTTTTGCTTAAGTTCGCGGCCGGCTGCCGATTCGGCATGCGCCTGCTGGGGCGCGAAAATCGGTTTGAGTGTGAATGCTCCAAGTATGGTGACGCAAACGGTGCAGGTGGTTACGAATATGCTTTTCTTCATGATGTGGTTTCTTTTGATGATGTGATGTTCTGAGTCGCCTAACGAGAACAAGATCAGCTACAGGCGGAGCCTGTTAGCTGCATCGCATGGTTAGGCCTACGGTTGAGTTGCATGAAGTTGAGAATAGTCCAAAAACTCTTTCTGGATAGCGAGTAACTTCTCCGGCTTGCCGTGCTTCAAGTCACGGAACGGTTGGAGGAACCGAAAGACTCGTGCACGCTTGAAGGGGCGAAAAACAACGGCCATCGGATTGAAGCCACGCCAACCGCCGAAATGCTTGAACGCTGCGACCGCTAAAGAGCATCGCCAAGAACGGCTGCGACGCTGTGACCAGTTAAGGACAACGGCATGGTCGTGAATCATCGGAAGAATGTGCTCCTCAATGTAGTCATGCCAGATAGGACTGTCCGAATAGACGAACAAGATGTGCGTGCCGCGTGGCAGCCAGAATAACCAAATGACTAGATAAATACAGATTGATGCGAGAACGTAAAAGACCAGCCAGAGCATGAGTAGCGGAATCCAGATCGGACAAAGTGCGATAGCGGCAGTCACGACCAACGCGCGATAGATCCTATCTCGCAGTTTAGATTTCGGCTTCATTAATCGTGAGATGCGCGAGTAGGCCTAACGAGAATAAGAAGAGCGACGGCGGACGAGAGCGCGCGTCGCTCGGGTTGAAGGTGTGGAAGTCATCTCAAATGTAGACGCACAGCGGTCCGCCGTTCGCTCCATCGCATGGTTAGGCCTTCCGCGGTGCATTGAAGTAAGCTCTCGAATCGGGGCGCCCGAGCAAAGAAAAGAATACCCAACTCAGGATGGCTTCAGCGGCAACCATGCTCCAAACCCAGAACTTCGTTCCGTGCTCTTGCGCGAACAAACTCGGCATCGTAATCACAACGCCAATCGTGACCACCACAGCTCCAATCGCGGTCAACCAGCGCGCAGTCAGCCATGCGACCGTTTGGCGCGTAAAGAGGCCGATGAGGATGGCACTCTGAATGACGATCCCGACAGTATCAGCGACGCTCAAGCGTAAAAACGCCGAAAACACGCCAAGAGCGAGGCCGATCATCTGGATCGTGAGGACGAGCTTTGGACCGAGCGGCATGTTCAAGGCCTAACGAGAACAAGATCAGCTATCGCGGAGGGATGGCGCGGGATGTGCAAAGCACAGCCCGTGACAGCCCGGAGCGATTAGCTGCATCGTTTTGTTAGGCTTCATGGTTCGCTTTGGTCTCGATGTCTTCTGTCCGGTTCATCCAGCGGAAAAGCAGTGCGCCGTGACGCAGGAAATAAATGGCGAATGCGCCGCAGATGATGAACTGGGATAACGACCGGGTAAGTTCCGCGCGTGCTCCAGTCAGCAGACTGTTCCGAAGCTTGCCCTCGGTGTCAGCCGCAACAGCTTGGAAGTTGCTAAAGGTGTGAAGCATCAAAGCCGAACTGAGCACAGAGGGAATCGCAGTCACAGCCTGAACGAGCAAGTAGATCCCAAAAATCCGAATGCCGATCCAAATCCACTCGCGTTTGTTCATAGGGGTGCGTGAATGAGGCCTAACGAGAACAAGATCAGCTACAGGCGGAGCGCGGCGCGCTGGCTGCCGGTGGGTCTGCGGGTCTGCAAGCAGCCAGCATGACGCGCGGAGCCTGTTAGCTGCATCGCAGGGTTAGGCGACATGGGTTGTGTCAGTGCTAGGTGGTAACAAAGATTCAGTTGAGCGGCTGGACTCGAAAAGACGCATATAACCTCGGATAACTAAAACGGTGCCGGTAATGGAAAGCACGGAATCGACAATGAACATCGTGCGATAACTGTAATGGATGAAATGGCGAGACGCTGGACTAAGAAAAGCGTGAAAGGTAATTGTATTCCAAAGTGAGCCGAGCGAGGAAAATATCCAAAGCAGGAAACCAAGCTGCTTGGTGCGCCTGTAAGCAGGAATAGAAAGAAAAAGCGCGATGACACAAGCGCAAACGGTGGCGACAAAATCGAGGAATGCTAGATCGGAAAGAAGATTCATCGAATAGCCGCGTTATCGGTTGGTTTCATGGTGCGCAAATGTCGCCTAACGAGAACAAGATCAGCTACACGTGGAGCCTGTTAGCTGCATCGCATTGTTAGGCGACGTTCGGTTAGTAGTCATAACGATTATTAGTAATTGGCGATGGAGAGCTCAACGACGACTTGGCGCGACGAACAAGAAAACGGATGATGAAGAAAGCCGCAACTGCAATAGCCACCACTCCAAGAAGAGGCGAGACTGAGAAAAGGAAGACAAGAACAACTGCGGTGATAGGGCCGAGGAGAAACGAATGAACGAGGAAGGACGCAACACGCCAAGTGCGTCGATGCGAAATGCTAGACTGCCCGCGATCACGGCACATGAATGCCCCGATACCAGCGAGAAAGAGTCCGATAATAACGAAGGGAGCTACAACGAAGTTCTCAAACAAGTTGTAAGGTCCGGATGGCCCAAATAGCTGGCGAGAAAAACAAGTGAATACAATGAACGGCAGCCAAGCCAATACGCCCAGCACAAGTGCCATGAACGCTCGTCGCGGCGACTGATAGCGGGTCACAAATTCTGTCGTCATGGATGTTCGTTACAGAAAAGACGTTCTGAGTCGGCTAACGAAAAAAGCTGAGCCACCGCCGACTCATGACGTGAACCGCGAAAGCGGAACTGCCAGCGCCAACGGCGGTTGGCTCCGGCGACTTGTTAGGCCACAACGGCCACATACTTAATGTCAAAAATGAGAACTGCATTTTTAGGAATCTTCTCAAGCTCTGCATCACGATAACATAAATGTGGACTCGCTCTAAACCGGCGCGTGCCACCGGCGCGCATACCCTCAAGACCGTATCTAAAACCGGCAACCGCATTGCGGTCGCCAACTATCCAAACCTCGTCGCGATCTTTGGCAATAAAATCTCCGTGATTGAGTTGACAGTCATATCTCAATCTCACTCTATCGCCCTTCTTCAACTCCTGACCTGTGCCAAGAGTCTCGGCGATAATCTTGATGCCTCTCTTTGGCATAAACGCTCTCTTGTGGCCTAACGAGAACAAGATCAGCTACTGGCGTAGGCTGGCGCGATGGCTGCGCGGCAGGTCTGCGGGGAGCAGCCAGCGTGACAGCCGGAGCCTGTTAGCTGCATCGCATAGTTAGGCGTTGCGGGTTTGTTAGTCATCGTCAAAAAAGACCACATTCGAGGCTTCGTCGCGGCCAATAAGTATCGGATCGCCGCGAAAGGCACCGCGATTCGGAGTGCATACGACATAAGAAACAGACTCGAAGATCGCGAGAATAGTCTCACCGTCTATGTCTCGTTCTCCGACCTGAGCCAATGCTTGGACGCCGTTGTGGCGGTAACGGAGAGAAAACACCCTGCGCGGCGTGAACTGCCAAGCGAGAGTCTCTGAGGAAAAGCGCCGAATCGCGTCATACAGGCGAGATTGTTCGGTATCGTCACGAGCTTTAGGGAGGAAGAACTTCATTGGTTGGTTGCGCGTTCGGTCTCCGTCGGAAGCCATCGCTTGAAGAATTTGCCATTCTTGTCCATGCCCTCGAAATATACCCAAACTTCGCCCGTGACTGTATCGAGCTTGAACACTGCGTTCTCCTTGAATGCCGTTCCGCCGCTGCTGACGGTGTAATAGCCCTGGAAGAGTTGGAAGCGGCCTAGCGCGGTTTGGGACGCGGGGCGATCATCTGCGTAAAGACGACTGATGAATAATGCTGCGCAGAAAGCACAAATAGCAAACGTAGTGGATCGGACTTTCATGGTTGTGAGGTTCGGAGCGACGCCTAACGAGAACAAGATCAGCTGCAGGCGGAGCCTGTTAGCTGCATCGCATGGTTAGGCGACTTGATGGCTTGGGGTCTCATGTCGTAGTCTCTGAAATAGCATCGGACCAAAGATGAAAGCGAGTCCAATCGTGAGATCGAACAAACCAACGACTGCTAGAATGACGGGCAGTAGCCAAAGCTCTGAAAAGCTATCCTCCCTCGCCTTGGATGGCTGTTGGGGACGATACAGAACTGTGACTGAATCTCCAACGGCGTTCGCAGGTGGGAAACTGCCGGACGAAGAATAAACCTCGTGCTCCTCTCCGGTTGGGTCGCGAAAGCTAAAGACGGGGTAATAAGATGCGTCTGAACCCACATCTCGCCTCTCGATGATTCTGACCACACGGGCATCGGCACGAACCGCATCGCGCAAAAAGCTGCGGGTATGCTGAAGTAGTATGCCGGCGATCGTGAAGACGACCAACGAGGAAAAGATGACGACTCCGCCAATAACTTTGAAGATGATCTTTTGCATGACGCGCTCTGAGTCGCCTAACGAGAAGTGGACGAACGAAGTTCGTAATATAATACGAATGGCGTTCGTCTAATTCGGGACTTGCGCCTGCGACAGCGCAAGTCATAACTTCCTGTCTTCATGGAAACCAGCCTCCCTGCACACGCGCGTGCAGGCAAGCCCAAACTGCTCGATCAGGTGCGCGGGGTGATCCGGTTGAAGCACTACAGCTATCGCACCGAAAAGACCTATATCGACTGGGTGAAGCGTTTCATCGTATTCCACGGCAAACGGCATCCGGCGGAAATGGGCGCGCAGGAGATCAGCGCATTTTTGACTCATCTCGCAGTCAATCGCTCGGTAGCGGCTTCAACGCAAAATCAGGCTTTGAGCGCGCTGCTGTTCCTTTACCAAGAGGTATTGAAGGTCGAGGTGCCGTGGCTTGCGGACATGGAACGCGCAAAGCGTCCGAAAAGGGTGCCGGTGGTTTTTACAAAGGAAGAAGCGAGAAAGGTCCTTTCCTCGCTGGAGGGGGCTTACCGGTTGATGGCGTTGCTGCTGTATGGCAGCGGGCTGCGCCTGATGGAATGCCTGCGGCTGCGGGTGAAGGACATCGACTTTGGTTACAACCAAATCCTGATTCGTGACGGCAAAGGGTTCAAAGACCGCGTGACGCTGCTCCCCGATCAGGTGAAGGAACCGCTACAACGGCACCTTGCCAGGGTGAAGGCGCTGCACGATGAGGATCTGGCTGAAGGGTTCGGCGCGGTGCATTTGCCCTTTGCCTTGGAACGCAAATATCCGAAGGCTCATCGCGCATGGGCATGGCAATATGTTTTCCCCTCCTCGAAGCGATCCGTCGATCCGCGCACAGGGGTGACGCAGCGGCATCATGTGGTGGAAAAGGGGCTGCAAAACGCCGTCAAAGCCGCCATCGCGCGAGCCGGCGTGAACAAGGCGGCGAGCTGCCACACCTTCCGGCACAGCTTTGCCACGCACCTGCTCGAGGGCGGCTACGACATTCGCACCGTGCAGGAGCTGCTCGGGCACAAGGATGTGAGCACGACGATGATATATATCCATGTCCTGAATAAGCCGGGGCTGGGGGTAAAAAGCCCGCTGGACTAGCACGACGATGATTAACTCCTTCGCTCCCGCTCAGTCGGCCTTGCGGCCCAGCCTGCGGCTGGTTTGTCTCGCTCGCCTCCCGGCGGCCCGGCTTACGCGCATGTTCTCAACAAGCCGGAGATCGGCGTGCGCAGTCCGGTGGATTGAAGCCAATGACCACTGACCAATGACCAATCAGCACAAGGCGCGAAGCCCTTTGCCAGAACTTCGCGCCTTTGCGGATTGCCGCCATGACCCATCCGGCCTCTGTCGAGTTTGCGTGATGCTTCTCTTCGACTAGCCGCCGAAGGTTACCTCGATGACATCGGTCCAGACCTTGGTCGGGTCGCCGTCCCAGAAGCAGAGGCGGTAGCGGCGTTTTTCGGGCTGGCCGGCGACCTTGAGCGGGCGGGTGTCGTTGTAAGGGTTGCTGGTGTCGATGGCCAGGAAGGTCCAATCGGTCTCGCTGCCGGTCTGGCCTTCGACCCATACGCCCATGTGTCCCATCTTTTTGAAGGTGATGATGACCTGTCCGCCGATGACTTTCGCATCGACGGGCGGGATGGCGGCGGGGTCTTCGGTGGCGACGCTGCCGAGGGTGCCGAGGTCTTCGCCGATCGCGTCGGTGAAGGCGGTTATCTTTTTCATCGCCGCGATGAAGGCAAAGATGCGCTTGAGCGCGCCGCCGTTGACCGGCGCGGGCGCCGGCGGCTCGGAGGGCGCAGCGTAGTTGGGCCAGATGACGGAGTTGCCGCCATCGGGGCCGTTGAGGATCAAACCGGCGCGCGTGGTCGCCGCCTGCGCGAACTGCTGCACGCCCGGCTGCCACGTCTCGAGCGTGTAGATGGCGGCGGCGCAGTCGGCGAGGATTGCGGCCATTTCGGCGTCGTCGTAGCCGAGCACCATTTTGTAGCCCGGAAGTTTGTTGCTGAAGTTGCGCAACCAGATGATCTGGTCGCCGATGCGGATTGGATAGTAGTTGTTATAAGCTGGCATAGGAATGCTCCTTGTTTTGAGTTTAGCTGCTGATGTGGATTGGTTTGTGAAAGAAAAAGTGGCGCATCACTTTTGGAAAGTTGCCGCTCACTTTTGGAAAGTGGGGGCCAACTTTTGAGAAGTGAGGGCTCACTTTTGGTAAGTGAGGCCTCACTTGCGGAAAGTGGCGGCTCACTTGCGAAAAGTTGGGCATCACTTCCGCGAAGTTGCGGGTAACTTTTGGAAAGTTGTCCCTCACCGGCGAAAAGTTGTGCTCCACTTTTGCGAAGTGACGCCCAACTTTCCCAAAGTGGAGCGTCACCGCCGGGAAGTTGTCGCCAACTTTTCCGGCGTTGAGTCCCACCTGGAAAAAGTGGGCGTCGTTTTTTCGTTTCACGGGAAAATTAAAGCAGCTTGCCGAACTGGCGTCTTTGGCGTCGCGCCGCCCTTTTTGCGCCGAAAAACCCGCCACAAGCGTTGGCGGGTTCGTTGGCGGGTTTTGTTTAAACGCGCGCTTGCGGACGGGGCTTACTTTTCCCGCTTGAAAATGCACCGGTTGTTTGATTTAACGGCGCGCGTTCAACAACAGAGGAACCGATGAATCAACCGATCGAGCGCGCCCGTTTGCTGGTGGTGGTGAAGATGCCCGCCACACGATTCGGCGTCGTCTCATTTCTCGAACGCGAGCAACAGCTCGAAATCTGCGGCACGACCGGCTGCCCCAACGAGGCGCGGGCGCTCTGCGAAAAATTGCGGCCCGATTTGATCCTGCTCGACCCCGCGGTCTCCGGCAATGGGCTGACGCTGCTGCGCGACCTGGTGCGGCTGCACCCGGCGGCGCGTCCGCTGATGTTTGCGGCGCACGGCGATCACGGCTCGGTCCGGCGGGCGTTTCGCGCCGGCGCGCGCGGTTACGTGACGCAGCACGAGGAGCTCGGTGCGGTCTCCACGGCGCTGCACAAGCTTCGCACGGGCGTGGCCGCAATGAGTGACAGCGTGACCACGGCGGTGACGCACGGTTTTTCCAAGACGTCGGACGCGTCGGAGCTTTACGGAAAGGAGCTCACGGCACGCGAACGGGAGGTGCTGTTTCTCATCGGCAGAAATCATGCGACGCGCGTGGTCGCGCGTGAGCTCGGTATCGGCGTGAGCACGGTGGAGAGCCATCGCGCGCGAATCCGGGCGAAGCTCGGTCTGCGGGATGGCGCGCAGTTACTCGCGGTGGCGCAGGAATACGCCGCGCGGAATCCCGAGGTGACCGTCATGTGCCCGCTGGAGAAACCGCCGCTGCCGGAGAATTTTCCGATGAATCCGCATGTCGAGGCGCTGCTGGCGAGCGATCATTACGAGGCGGTGCGGAAGCCGGGTTTTCTGCTGCCGCACCGCAAGCGTTAAGCGCTTCCACTGCGTGTGCCGGAAAGAGATTTTCGGGTAGCGCTACGAGAGCTGCACCGCTTGATGCGCGGCATCGAGTTCGCGCATTTTTTTCTGCGCGATCAAACGATCGGCCACGGCGGTATCGCCGACCAATTCCCCGTCGCGCATGACGAGGTTGCGCTTCGTGTAGGAGGCGATGTCGAGCTCGTGCGTCACCATCACGATCGTGATCCCGCGGTCGTTCAGCTTTTGGAAAACGTCCATGATTTCGATGCTCATCCGGCTATCGAGATTACCCGTCGGCTCGTCGGCGAGCAGGAGCGCCGGCTCGTTGCAAAGGGCGCGCGCGATCGCCACGCGCTGCTGCTGGCCGCCGGAAAGCTGGTTCGGGAAATGCCCGGCGCGTTGCGCAAGGCCGACCACCTCGAGCGCCTTCATCGCGCGTTCACGCAATTCCCGCGCGGTCAAATGCCGGTGCGAATAGAGCATCGGCAGCTCCACATTTTCCAGCGCCGAGGTGCGCGAGAGCAGGTTGAAGCCTTGAAAAACGAAGCCGATTTTTCGATTTCGGATATCTGCAAGTTCATCGCGGTTCAGCCGCGATACGTCGATGCCATCGAGTAAATAGCGGCCGCCGGTCGGACGATCGAGACAGCCGATGATGTTCATCATCGTCGATTTGCCCGAGCCGCTCGCGCCCATGATTGCGACGAACTCACCCGGCTCGACGCGCAGCGACACGCCGCGCACGGCGCGCACCTCGACGTCGCCGCTGCGATACGTCTTCTCGATTTGGTCGAACTCAATTACGGCGTTCATCGCTCAGCGAAACCGCATGCCGCCTCCAGAGAACGGATTGGTCGTTTGCGGCGCGGCCGACGCCGTGGTGTTGGCGGCGGTGATGACGTCGTCGTCCTCTTTCAGGCCCTCGATCACTTCGGTGAAAATGCCGTCGCTGATGCCGAGTTTTACTTCCACCGGCTGGGCGTTGCCATTCGACAAAACGTAAACCGTGCGCATCGGCGTGCCGACGCGCTGGTGTCCGCGCCCGCCACCGCTCGGAGGATTCGCCGGTGTGGCAGACGGACTGGCAATTTTTTCCTGCTTTTCAGCGGGGCGAAAACGCAGCGCCGCATTCGGAAGGCGCAACGCGTTTTGCCGCTGCGCGATAATGATCGAGACATTCGCGGTCATGCCGGGCTTGAGCTTGAGGTCTTCGTTGTTGACCGAAATCACGGTGTCGTAAGTCACCACATTTTGCACCGTCGTCGGCGCGTTGCGGACCTGCGTCACCTTGCCCTGAAATGTGCGATACGGAAACGCATCGACGGTGAAATTTACGTTTTGATCGGCTTCAACATTGCCCACATCCGCCTCGGCGACGTTCGAGTCGATCTGCATGTTTCGCAGATCATTTGCGATCGTGAAGATAACGGGCGCGCTCAAGCTCGCCGCGACCGTTTGCCCGACATCAACGCTGCGCGAAATCACGACGCCATCGATCGGCGCGTAAATGGTGCAGTGATCGAGATCGACTTTCGACTTTTCCAAATTCGACTGCTTGATCTTCACCGTCGCTTCCGCCTCGTGCAGCGTCGCGAGCGCGCTGTCGAGATCGGCCTGCGGTGCGGCGTGCTGCGCGACGAGATCTTCTTTGCGTTTCGCAGTCACCTGAGCCAGCTCGAGCGCGGCCTTCGCATTGGCGAGGTCGCCCTCGGCCTGATGCACGACGGCCTGGTAAATCGCAGGATCGAGCTGCGCAATGACCTGTCCTGCCTTCACCGGCGTGTTGTAATCGGCGAACAGTTTTTGAATGTTGCCGGAAATCTGGCTGCCCACCTGCACGTTGATCACAGGGTTAAGCGTGCCGGTTGCAGTGACAACTTGAGTCAAATCTCCGCGCGAAACTTTCACCGTTTGATATTGCGGAGCGCCATCTCCGCGATTTGAAAAATAAAACCAGCCGCCCGCAGCGAGCGCGATCACGACAATGAGAACGATCAATTTTTTCATCGAATTTTAGCGCGCTGCACACGCGTCTCCTGGAAAACTCCGCTGACCTGCTCGAGGTTGCGCAACGCGACCTGGTAGTCGTAAGTCTGCACCGCGAGGTCGCGGCGCGCGGTGTTCAAATCATTCAGCGCGCTCAGCACATCGACGCTCGTCGCAGTGCCGGCGCCGTATTGCGTTTCCAGATCGCGATAGCTCTGCTCGGCAGCCTGCAACTGCGTTTTCAGCGCTGCAAGTGTGCCTTCGAGCGTCTGCACTGTCAGCCACGCCTGCTTCGTATCCTGCTGGATTTGCTTCGCGGTTTTGTCGCGATTCAAACGCGTTTCCTGAATCTGCCGGTTCGCCGTCATCAAATCGATCTCGCGCTGGCCACCGGTAAAAAACGGCACCTGCACTGCGAGATCTGCGCTCCATGCGTGTGAGTTCGAGCGGTTCGAGCCGGACGTGCTGTTGAGGCTGCCGTTCCATTGCGAGACGAGCCGCGGCCCGTATTCGCCGATGACTTCGTCGCGTCGCGCGATGTCTTCGTCGATGGCGAGATCGGCGACTTCCAAATCCTCGCGATGCGAAAAAGAGCGCGCGAGCAGTTGGTCGAAAGGCGGAAGAGATGTCGGATAATCCGGCGGCTCCACCACGCGAAATCCGTCGTCGTTTCCTAAATTCAAGATGTTCGCGAGTGTATTTCTATCCAATAGCAGTGTGTTTTGCGACTCAATCAAGGCACGTCGCGCTGTTTCGACAACGACCCGCGCTCGCAACACATCGGAGCGCGTCACTTCACCCACGTTCGCCCGCTTTTGCGCCACATCGAGCTGCTGGTTTCCGAGGTCGAGTGTTTGCTGGTTGACGATAACGACGCGCTGTTGCTTGAGCACTTCGTAATATGCCTGCGCGAGCCCGAAGAGCACGCCGCGAATCGTGAATTGATGCTCCAGCCGGGCTGATCGCGCCGACACTTTGCCGAGGTGATACGCGGGAAAAACCGTGAGATCGATCAGGGGTTGCTCGAACGTGAGCTGGCCGTTGCTGCTTAAATCCGTGCGCGTCGTGGCGCGATTGCCGAGTGCGTTACGCACCGTTTGTTCGCCACGGTTTAACGTGGAGTTGCCGGTGAGTGAAGGGCCGAGACGCGTGAGCGCGCTCCACGGCAGAAGATTCGCTTTGCGCACTTCCCAATACGCGATGCGGATGCTCTGGTCGCTCGCGAGCGCGATGTCATACGCTTGCTCGAGCGTGATCGTGCGAGGCTCCGCTGCCAGCGCCGGCAGGAGCGAAAGGAAAAGTGCAATTTGTAAAATAAAACGAGTCATGTCTTCGCGCGGAAGCTGTGAAACCCCGGGAATCGCGCATGGTATCGACCATTCGGAAACCGGAATGTTCAGACAAATCCTATCCGCCGTAAGCCGCCACCGCCGGCCGCGAGCGCAACGGAATGAGCACATCGAGCCGCACTTGCGCCGTGCCCGCATCGAGGATGCCGATGTCTTTCGCACCCGTTTTGCTCAAATCGATAATGCGCCCGCGCACGAACGGTCCGCGATCGGTGATGCGCGCGATCGTGTGCCGGCCGTTGCGCAGGTTCGTCACGCGCACGAATGTTCCAAACGGCAGCGTCTTGTGCGCGGCGGTCATTTCGTATTGATGAAAACGCTCGCCGCTCGCGGTCTGCTCGCCAATGCCGAACCAGCCCGCGACGTAATACGATGCGATGCCGAACTGCGTCGCCGCCGGATCGGGATAAAACATGTCGTCCGTGTAGCGAATCGACGGGCCGGTCGCGCAGCCGGCGAGAGCCAGCACTGTGAGTAACAAAATGCAAATGCGCTTGGGCATGGGGGTATTTGCGATTAAGCTGCTAAAGAAGTTGAACGAAAAAATCAAGATCGGAGCCTGCGCGTGGACTTACGACGATTGGCGCGGCACGTTTTATCCCGCCGATTTGCCGCAAAACGAATGGCTCCCGTTTTACGCGCGCTACTTCAAAGCGGTCGAAATCGACTCGACGTTTTACGCGATTCCATCGACGCAAACCGTCGCGCACTGGCTCGACGCGACGCCGGACGATTTTTCTTTCACGTGCAAGATGCCGAAAAAAATCACGCATGAAGCGCGACTGCGCGATTGCGACAAACTGGTGGACAAATTTCTCGATACGATGGCTCCGCTGCGCGCGAAGCTCGGGCCGATTTTGATTCAGCTTCCACCCGGTTTTCGTCCGAAACGCGACGAAATGGCGCTGCGCGATTTTCTTTTCAAACTGCCGCGCGATTTTTCATTCGCGGTCGAGTTCCGGCATTCCGACTGGCATTTGCCGCGAATCGTCAAACTGCTGGAGGAGGAGCGTATTTGCTGGGCGTGGAGCGACACGAGCTCGCTCGCGGAACAAAATCGCGCGCCATTTGAGTTTCTGCCGCAAACCAGTCAGTGTTTATACA
>JAJPJG010000036.1 GCA_021324395.1 Spartobacteria bacterium
CCATTGGCCGCGTTCGGGCCGGTCAACTCACCGATCGAGACGGAAGTCGCTCCGGATGCCGAGTTGTAAAGCTCGGTCAGGATTGCATTGCGCGCCTGCGCATTTCGCTCGGGCGTAAAAACCGCGCAGCCGCTAAAAGCGAGTGCGAGAATGAGGGCGAGCGCCGTCGCTTTCGCGATCGCCGCCGAGCCTGCTGGCGGTTGCGGTTGCGCTTGTCCGGACTTTGTGAGCCCGCGTGACACGACATAGCTCGCGATCATGCCGGCGATCGTGAGGATCGCCGTGGGATCGATGTGCCAGCCGAATGCTTGATTGAGGAGTGCGACGATCATGCCGATGGCTGTCATCCAGAACTCCGTGGTTTTGTATCCTGGTTTTGTTTGCATAGCTTTTATTGCCGGCGCTCGTGCGCGAGCGTGCCGGCGGCGGTGATTTTGAAATAGTCGGTCGCGCCGAGCTGGTCCGGCTCCACTTCCACCTGCTTTGCGCTTACTAGGAAAACGAGCGCGGCGCGCACTTCATCGAGGGTAAAACCAAAGTCGCGCTCCAGCATGTGCTCGATCGCCTGCGCGCGCATCGAGAGCATCGGGCGCTCGGCGAGGTAACGCCGCACCTCGCGCCGGCAATCCTCACGGCGTTGCTGGTTTTCAGGAGGCATCGTTCTTGCCCTCCAGCCGTCCGATCGCGCGCATGAGATCATTGCTCAGCGAATTGAAGCTCTGGTTCAGCGACCCGATCTGCCCGGTCAACTCTCCAAACTTCGAGTCGTTATTACTGCGATTGTCCGAGAGCTTGTCGCTGATCGTTTTCTCCAGTCCCACGATTTTCTCATCGAGACGGCCTATCTCGCCATCGACATACTCCTTGCGCGCGAACTCCTCATCGATCGACGGACTGCGCCGGAAAGCCGCGCGGATCTGCACCGCATAATGCACCGAGGCCAGCACAGCCGTGATCGCCAAAAACAACCAGACAAAAAACTGCATCTGCGCCGGTGTGGTAGGAAAGTTTTCTGCGAGGAAAGGAATCATGGCGTTCATCGTCTTCCGATTTCAAAGCAGTCCATCAGCACTGCTTTTTGAACCGCCTCAGTATTGTTGATGATGATTTGCGGGAGGCCCGCTCCGTAGAAATTTGTGGCGCTAGACGACCATACCTCGGTGGACCAGACACCGTTGGTCTCGACGGAGATGCCGACGTAGCCGTTGTAACACTTCACCGAAATCCAATGCCATGACGTGTCGGCAGCGACACCGGAATCCGCGACTGAACTCCCGTTCGCAAACGCGCGATAGTTCGCGTTCGAGCCAGGGTTAATGTCGATATAAACGCCATTGTCCGGCAGCGAATCGCCGCCAAGTGTCAGCCCGACGCCATAGCGGACGTTGGAAATACTGGTGAGCCGAAAATGCACGCGGAACTCGAAAATCGAATCGCTGAGCGCCATCGGGCGTTGCCCATTCACCGCCGCGTAAGTGCTGCCGTTTGCGTTTGCGGTGTTCGAGACTTTTAAAATGCCGTCGTAATAATCACCGCTCGTCGGCTGATAGCCCGCGAGCGTGATCGTGCCGCTGGCGGCCCATCCCCAGGCGCCGTAAACGCTGCCGATATAGCTGGTGAAATCGTCGCGGACGACATTCCATTTCGGCCACGGATACACATCGTCGCGCACGGTGTTTGGCCTCTCGATCTTCTCATTTCCTTCGAGGCTGACCACAAAACCATTGTGCAGATGCGTCGGCGAGATAGCAGTCGCCGATGCGTAATCAACCAGGCCGTAAAAATCGGGCGACAAATCGACGTATTTAAGGCCCGCACCGGTGTCGCTCAGCTCGCTGTAGAGCCTCCAGTTTCCGTTGGGCAGATGCACGTAACTGCATACCTCCATGTCAGAGGTCTCATTCGTGCAACGCGCCCACGGCCCGACAGCGGTCGGTCCGCTGGCGATATTCTGAGAGCCTTGGTAGTAGGCCAAATAGTAACGCGGGCCGACTTTAAAAATCTGCGCGTCGCGAAAGAAATTTCCGCTTCCGCCAGTGACGGTGAGTTGAGTTGGCGTCGTCCAGCTCGCAAGCGCGCCATCGGTGCTCTTCATCCAATACTGCGTTTGGACCGTTTGACCCGAATTTGCCTTTGTGAACGTGATGTAAAATGAGCCGTCGTCGTCTACGAAGGGATGCGGTCCCCAGGTATATTCGCCCGCGCCCACAACCGCAGAAGTTGATACTGTCACCGGCGATGTGAAATTCACCCAGTCTTTGGTTTTCACATAGGCCCAATAGGCGACGTTGCCGTAGTTTCCCGTTTCAAAAACGATCACCCATTCGCCGCGATACCGCGCCACTCGGCACGTCGCCACGTCGCCAATACTGCCGGATAAATCGACGACCGGATTCCCGCCATTGCGCGCAGTGAAGGTGATGCCGTCGACGGAGTCGTAGAGAAAAAGTCGGTTGTCCCGCGTGCCGCTGACGTCCTTAAAAAACCCGCCGATGAATTTCACATTCGTGTGCAGCATTTGCGGATCAAACACGGTGCTGCCCGTTCCGCTGGAAACGACTCCACCAGCACCTGCGAGGTCAGCCGCAGCAGCAGCCGTGTCAGTGCTGCCAGCGCCCGCGCTTTTGCGCAGCCCGCTAACGCTCGCCGGAAAGCGCGTGTCGTTGCCGATAGCGACGGTGCTCGACGTTGTGCCGGTTGAGACGGTGAATGTGATCGTGCCACCGCTGGTCGAGCTCGTCATGAACGTGCCTGGCGCCGACGTTATGATCGAGGCGCCGAGCGCGGTCGAAGCTCCGTTGATGGTGATCGCGCCGCTGCCAACCAGGTTTGCATTTGGAACCGTGCCGGTGATGCCGCTGAATCCCGCGAGCGCGAGACCGCCATTTGTCGTCTGGAGATTCGTCGGGGTTGTGGCAGACGTGACGAGGCCTTTTGAGTTCACGACGTAGTTGCCGTTGCCGATGTTGACCGTCGTGCCGGTAATCACCGTGTTTAACGTGAGCGTGGTGCCGCTCAATGTCGCGTCGCCGCCGATCACGAGACCGATCGTGATCGCGCCCTGCGAGCCGCTGAGTGTCAGGCCGGCGCTCGATGAAGTTACTTTTTGCACATATCCACCTGAGACATTCGCAGCCGTGCCGCTGAGTGTAGAGCTACCGCTCGTCACAGCATAAGTCGCGGTGCCGCTCAATCCCGCAGTGCCGCTGCTCGCAAATTGCGACGGTGTGAGCCCGCCGAATTTCAGCGTATCAACCGCCGTGCCGCTGGTGGAGAGCGCGCCGATCGCGATCCGGAAACTCGCGGCATCGGTGCCGCTGCCGGCGAGCGTTCCGAAAAACGCATTCGCGCCGATCGTGTCGAGGTCGGTGAAATGTTGCTGGATCGCATTCGCGCCGCGAAAGGTCGAGGCACTCACCGGGCTGTTGATCGCGCCTGACTGGTTATCCACGCGCAGCGCTTCGTTGCCGGCGAACACGTGCGCGGCGAGCGCGAGCGTAAAAAAGAGAGTGAGAATTTTTTTCATATTAGAAATCACAGGACCTGCACCCACTTCTTGTTGTTGGTGCCGGCGTCGTAGTCGGCGGGCGCGACGTCGCCAGCGCCGGCCGCTCCGGCCTGGAGCTGGTAAAACTTGAGATTGCCGCTGATCTTCGCGCAGGCGAGATAGCCGGCTGCCAGCGCCGTGGTGGCGATGCCGTCGAGCTTGGTCGAGCCGCCGCCGGTCAAGCCGGTGATCAGCACGTAAAAATTCGGCACACCGGTCACCAGCGCGAGCGCGCCGGGCGCGGGGTAAAGCACATTGCCTGTGCCGGGATCGCTCTCGGTGCCCTTGTAAGCCTGGGCGCGGACGATTGCCCCAAACTGGAAGGTCTTGCGCCTGGAGTTGTCCGAGTTCTCGATCTCGATGTCGCACAGCACCGCGAGCTGGTTATTGCCCGTGGCCGCGATCGCGGTTTTTAAATTGTCGGCGCTCAGGTCGAGTGTGGCCTCGTAGTAATACTGCCCGCCGCTGAGCACCTCGGTGAATGGTGTCGCGCTAAAGAGCGCGTCGGTCTGTTCCGGTGTGGCGGCCGGCTTTCCGGCAAAGACGATCTGGTCGCCCGCGTCGATCTGCTCGCCCACCAGTGGAGAAAATTCCGTGTCGCCCGGCCCGAGCAGGTGAATGCGCAGGGTAAATTCATCGCCGCGGATCCATTGCGGCTTCTCGAGCGCGGTCTTGTCGGTCTTGGAAACCACCAGCGGCTCGACCGATCCCTTGGCCTTGAGGACAAAAAGCTCGTAAAGAATTGCAAAGGCCATGTGCGCGCAGACTCTAGGCACACCTGCCAGCACGGTCTAAGAGCCGTGCAAAGGGTGGAAAAAGGGTAGTTGCAGCTTACTCCGCGCGGTCGCAACCGGCACACGCTTTCACGCCGGGGATCGGTTTGGAAAACAGCGTGCATTCGCCGAAAATCGCACACGCGCAGATCTTCGCCTTCACCATTCCAGAGCAACTCGTGCATTGCTCCTGGCGGATCTCAGCGCCGCGATGGATACAGTTTAAAACTGCGCCGGGATTACGAACTACGAACTTTATGACTAGCGTTTCAGTTTTCGCGCAGTCGTGGCCGTAGTTCGGAAGCAGCCCGGTCGCGCACGTCACGCAAGGTTGCTCCGGTTTTTGCTGGCCGCTCTTAAAAAGCTCACACTGCGACGGACACTGCGCGCAAATCTGCCGGCGCCCCATCGCTACAATCTCCGGCATTATCATGGCGTTCCGTCTCCGATTGGTTCCGCGCCGGAGATGCAAGTCCATTCGACGTAGAGAACAATTTTTCGCTCGTTGGCGATAGAGTTTGGCGACAGGCAATACTGCGGCGTCATTGGCCAGGTGTTTTTATTCCCAATGTCAAAATCGGTCGCGTTGTCCTCGTCCAGATGCGGAATACAAAGTCCTTTATGCGGTGAAGTCGAATTACTCGGCGGGCTCCAGGTGAAATCCCTCACGGTTAACACACCGCCACCGCCGAAGTGCCCGTAGTTTACAAGTCCAAGCACCGAATCAATCGGGACGACTACCTCGGTGATCTTGATCCTCATCGCGCAGGTTGAGGTCGGCTTAAATGCAAAACGATAAATCATCCCACCCGCTTGGAATGTAGCCTCGTCGGAAGAAAGATGACGATACGCCCCTATGCCGCCTTCCACTAGTTCACTAACTGGACGCACGCTATCGCATAAACTCGTGAAATTCTCCAGCACTTCATCCACCAAGTCCGAGGTGGTGTATTCATCCTGCATTGTCCAATCCGCAGAGGAGCCAAAACCATCTTCATAGTGAGCATTGGAGTCGCTGGTAATAAACGAGGCACCATCCTCAATCGCCCCGGGGTCAGGATTAAGAACGTTCGGCAGGATCGCATTCCAACTATCCGAGCATGGGCCAGCGTCGCCCCCGTTACAAATATCGACGCTTACGCAATCACCATCCGGGTCACCTGTAGCCGTTCCTTCGCATGTAAATGGAGGGCAAGTTCCAACACCGCTAGTTGTTCTATAGGTTACATCCAGCTCGCAACATCCTGTGTCCGGGTCAGCAGCTATAAAAAACGAAGTGACGCAATTTTTGTAATACTTCGGGATCGCCGCATCACGGAATCCGAATGCAATGAACTGGCATTTGGACTTTGCAGCACTCGAGCTGATTCCAAGCAGCACCGGACGCTCGCAAATCCGTTCACAACAAGTGCAATCTCCTTCGGGCATGGGCTTACCCCGCTGTGCCGATCAAACTCACGGTCGGGGGATTCGCATACTGTAGCGGACAGCCGAAATCGATTGGGCCGTAAACATCGTTCGCCCGCGTGACGTTGCCGTCGCCATCCACGCTCACGCTGCCGAGGCGGATGTAAAAAGTGAAGCCCTCTGGATCGTCTGCGGGCACGCTTGATCCGCAGTCGATAAAGCGCGACGTCACGCTGCCGTTGGTAAACCCGCCATCGGTCGTCACTCCGGCCCAGATTTTGTCTCCATCTGCGACCGTGAGAGTGAATGCCGGATCATCGCCGGGGCTAAATCCCGCCGGCGTATCACCGCAAAGCAGCGAAGTAAAAACGCGCGCCTCATACGCAGCGGAGGCAGCGATCTGGAAAGGCCGCGTTGTCCTGGTGATTTTCTTTCCGGGATCCGCGATCGTTTTGTAAGTCGTGCCGCCGGGCCCGACGCTCGGCAGAACATCCGGGCTCGGGCGCGGATAAATGGAGCGCAGGAGATTGTTGACCTCACGCGCCCAGCGCGGCACGTCCTCCCAGCTTTTCGGCGGCGTGGGCAGTTGCATTAGCCGGCGTAGACTTCGGTGTCGATTTCATCGGCGCCGGTCCACTCCTGGATGCGCGACCAGGTGCGGTCGCGCGTGGCGCGGTCTGCCGTTTGCAAATAGCTATAACCATCCACCTTCACGCCGGCGGGAGGATCGTCCTGGAAACCGCACCGGGTATTCAAGGGTTTGGTCGCGTTCTTCTTGGTCACCCGGCACACCGGCGCGTAAATGACGTAGCTGTCCTGCCCGCGCTTGATTCGTTGCGCGAGCGCCTTTGCGTTATCGCTCAGCGCGTCGTATTTCGTTTTGCGGTCCGTCGCCGTCGTCTGGTTTTTCCATTCCTCGATCGCGTCAAGATCATCGTCGGTGAGCTCGTATTTGCCGGCGTTCGGGTGCGAGCTCTCGGCCGTCACGGCGTTAAACATCGGGTGCGTCTCGATCCGTTTCTGGATCTCCACATACTCGACCTCGAGCGTCTGGTTTGCTTCGAAAGTATAATCCTGGATCGGCGCCGGCGTGAGCGTCACCGTCATGATGCCGCGATTACCCGGTGCTTTCTCCACGCGCACGGTGTCGACGTAAAATCCGGATGGAACGCCGGTCATCGTGCCGAGCCGCGCCGGCGTGTTGCCGAGCAGCGCAGTGTAAGGCCCGTTGAAAGTGCGCGTGTAGCGCGGGCCATCCTTCGTGTTTTCAAATACCGGAGAGCTTGGCGCCTCCTTGATGGCTGTGGTGCCTTTCCAGCGTTCGGTCGGCATTTAGATTCCCCAGGCTGGCAGGCTTTCGAGTTGCTGCCGCATGCTGTTGGTGATGGTCGCGTGCACCTGTGCGGTGAGCGCCACCAGTTTCGTGGTGTTATCGGCGGTTTTGCGCGCATGCTCGAGCGCGGGCCCGCCGGAGCCGCCGACAAACAGGCCGATCCGCGCGAGTTTGTCGCCATCTTCAAAGCGGCCCTTGCGCGCGGCCTTGCCGGCGCCGTAGTCCTTCACGTTTTCAAAACCGGCCGTGCCCGCCGCGGGCGTGGTTTCGATCGGGATATTGAGCGGCGCGAAGCTTTTCGAAAGACGCGCCATCAAATCCCTGAGCGTCCGTTCCGCCGCGCTCGCTCCATTGCCCTTGCCGAGGCCGAAAAGATCGAACTGCACCCCTTCGCCCATGATGCGCTTCATCCGCGTAGGAATATCCTCGAGGTTTTTCTCGAGGTTGGCCTTGTTCTCGAGCTCGTCGCGCACCTTGATCCATTCGGAGACGCTTTGCATCAATTCCTTCGCGAGTCCTTTGTTGCCGCGCTCGAGTGCGGCGGAAGCGTCGGCCTGTTGCGAGTCGATATTGCGATAGGCGTTTTGCAGCGTGCTTTTTTCCTTCATCGAGAGCCCGCCTTCGCCGCTGGTGCGGATTTTCCAGAGCTCCGCGGCTTTTTCCAGTCCCGCCTGCAAATAAGCGATCGGCGCCGAGAAGGCATTGACCAAAAGCGAGCCGATTTTCGGCACCGCTTTCTCAAAACCCACGGTCAGGCTCAGGGAAATCAATTCGCTCAGGTTGCCGCTCTTGTAAGCGGCCTGCAAAAGCTGTGCACTCTGCCGCAGCACCGCGCCGAGGCGTTGCGACATCCCCACGGTATCGATCGAGCGGAGTGCCGTGAGGATCGGCATGATCGCCGGGGCCGCTTCCGCCGCCGCGCCCACGAAAATCCCGCGCACCTTGGTGCCCACGGCCTCAAACGCGTTGGTGACCTTCGCAAAAGTCTCCGCGTTTTTCTGGAAAATGTTCGCCTGCTTGCCGACGAGCTCGGATGCCTCCTCGATCACTTTCGGGTTGGCAAAAAGCGCGAGCATTTGCGCGCCGGCCCGGCCAAAGATCCCGCGCACGGCGGCCATCTTCGAGCTTTGATCGCCCAGGTTGCCGATCGCCTTCGCGATTTCATCGAATTGCTCGATCGCGCGCTTGCTTTTAAGCGCTTCCATGTCGAGCCCGAGCTGCTCGAAAATGTGCTTGGTCGGCAATCCCTCCTCATTCACCCCGCCGAGCGCCGCCTGGAGCATCGAGAGATTCGCCGTGAGCGAGCCCGCGTCCATGCCGGCCTCATCGTAAGCTTTGCGCAGGATCACCACGTCGCGAATGCTCTGCCCGGTGATGGCCGATTGCGCCTTGAGTTCCTTGCCGAGCACAAAAACGCCCTTGAAACCTTCCACGATTCCCTCGACCGATTTAAATGCGCCGAAACTCACGCCCAGCGCCGCGAGCGGGCCGGCGAGGCCTTCCAGCGCGGAGCGCATCCCCGCAAACGCCGAGCGCGATCGGCTGAGCGGGTCCATGAACCCGCGATTGTCGAGGCTCATTGTGGCGGCGAGATTCATGGCTGCTTAGAAAAGCGGATTGCGCACGGTGCGGCAAAGAGCCGCGGAAACCGTGGCTACGAAAGCACGAGGTAGGGAATGGCGGCGATCAACTCGAAGGTCATTTTGTAGCCGGTGGTGGGCAGTTGCAGCGCCAGCTCGGGCTCGAATTGCTTTGCGCCCTTGTAAAGCGGGATCTCGTTTGTCACTTCCTCCGGAAACCGGATCGCGCGCACCGTCTGCCGCAGATCGCCCAGCAGCGCGAGAAACGCCAGCTCGCCCTTGATCAAGTGCAGGCCGGGATCGAGCTGCATTCCCTTCGCCTTGATCAGCCACACTTCAAATTGATTGGTGACAATGCCCGCCTGCTCGATGCCGCCGGTCTGGTCCTCATCGCCCGCCCACGCGAGGATCACGCGGAAGGTCGCCGGGCCATCCGCGAGCGCCTCGAGCACATAGCCCGGATCGCCCGCGAGGCTGAGCAAGCCTTTGCGCGCATCGGTCCATGGCTTGAGTTGATCGTAAACGAACTGGAGAAGTGCGGCGGGTGTGAGTGGGTCCATATTTTTAAAAAGCTAGCGTTTGCGCCGGCGGCGCTTTTTGCCTTCGGGCTTCGGGATTCGACTTTCCATGCGCGCGAGCGCATCGAGCATCTCCTGCTCCACGTAAGTCGGGCCTTTGGGCTTCATGTCGTAGCGCGCGGCGATGGCCGAGTAGAGCGCCAGGATGCCCGCCAGCCCTTCGCGCCGCACCTGTCGCGGTGGAATTGTGTATTCGCTGGCGAGGACATCGATCAGCGTCAAAATCCAGCCTAGCCCGGAGCCGGCGTCCGGGCCCCTGGAAAAGGGCTGTCAGCCGGCGTGCTTTTATCGGCGCCGAAAGGAATGGCCGGCTTCATCGCCGCCACGATCGCCGCGTCGAGCTTCGGCGCGATCTGCACCAGCACCGCCGGTTTCAAATTGCGAGCGAGCCTGCGCACCTCGGCGTCGAATCTTGGAAAAATGATCGAGCCGGTGAGCGCGTCCTTCTCGCGCACGGCGAGGAGGCTCTCGGTCAGATCCTGGTCCTGCGTGCAGATGAAAAGCGCGCGCATGATTTCCACCACGTCGAATTTGCCGGGATCGCTGTTTTGCAAAATGCCTGGCGCGGCGAGCTGGAGCGCCATGATGTGATCGATATTGATTTGCGCGAGCGGGATATCAGCCACCGAGAGCTGCTCGGGCAGGAACGCATCTAGCACGATCCTCGGTGTGCCCTTGGTTGCACGGTCGCGCGCGGAGGATGCAGCCTGCACCTGCGCCGACGAGTAGCCGACACGTTTCTTCTTGGCCATGGCGCGGGAGACTACGAGGTGATCGCGGAGAAGGCGGTGCCTTTGACACGGAGTTTGCGGGCCTGTTTGTTTTCCCACATTTTCTCCACCTCGGTCACCATCACGTTGGTGATGCCCATGATCGTCACCATGTCGCCGCGGGCGATCGAGGGATAGGAAGTCTGCACGATCAGCTCCGCCTCGCACTCATGTTTGTCGTTAAAGAAAACGACCGAGACGGTAAAGCCGATGTCATCGGGGATCTCGACCATCTCGCCGGTGATCTGGTCGCGCACCGAGACGATGATGCCGGTGATGGTGGTGCCGTTGCGTGCGCCCCAGAGGATGGTGTTATCGCCCTTGATCACCGCCGCCGTGGTGCCGAGCGCCTGGCCGCGCAAAAGCGTGGGGATGGCCGCCGAGAAACCAAAGAGGCAGAGGAAACCGTAAAGCGCGTGGCCATAGGCCGCGAGCCAGATGAAGAGCGAGACGACGAGGAGCGCTAAAAAGCGGAGCGTGCGGAGTTTCATGCGTTGGTTTTTCCGGCGGGTGTGGTGGCCACGGGTTCGGTGATTGCCGAGACGCTCGGTTTGGCGCGGCTGATGTTCGGGTCGAGCGGCGCATCGCCCTTGGCGATCGCGGCGAGCTCGGTGTCCATGTCATCGGCCTGTTTTTTGTAAGGATTTGCGTCCGCCTTGCCACGGCGGGTGTAAAGCGCGCGGATCGCGAAGAACTTCGCGGCGAGCACCACCTTGGCCGGATATGGCATCGTGAACGGCGTCTTGTAACGGCCGCCCACCTTGCCATCGACTTCCGCGCCCGCGTCTGCGAGCACTTGATCGACCACGGCGGAATCCGCCGCGCCGTCGCCGTCGTCGTCGAGCGCTTCGATGAGGAACTGCCCGGGAATCATCCCGGACAGGTCGCTGAGCATCAGGTAAGGCATCGTGTGCGGGACGTTGCCGAATTACGCGCCGAGCGTGCCGGTGCTGCCGTCGCTGCCATAGGCGAGCTGCGGCAGGCCGTAGCCCGCGTTGTAACGGCCGTAAGCCTGGTAGAGAAATTCTTTCTTTTTGAACACGTGATCGCTGTCCGGGTTCGTGAGCGCCTGGAAGCTGGCTTCCTGCTCGAACTGCACGATCAGCGGTTTTACCGGCATGCCGGTTTCCAGCAAAAACCACGCGTCGTCGCTCGTGAGGCGGCTCCACACCACCAGCTCGGCAGTGCCTTTCTGCACGTTGGTGACCGAGGCCACCGCCTTCGCGTCCGTATTGCGCGCAGTCTGCTGGATGTTATCAGCCTTCAAGATTTCGAGGCCGATCGTTTCCAGCGCGGGCGGCACGATCAACTGCAACTTGCGGCCAAGGCCCATCGGGCGGCCTTTCGAGTTTTTCCGGCTCTTGAGCGAAGCCTTCGCAGCGGCAAAGGCTGTGGGCCCGAGCTTCGCGGTCGCCACATTGGTGAACTTCGTGCTCTTCGGGTCACCGTCCTGCACTTTGTTCGAGTCGAAGAAGTTCTTGCCCGTGTAATCGAGCGAATCGAAGCCGTTGTTGAGCAGATCGGCGGTGAGTTCGTCCGGATGTTCCTTCGCGGCCACACCCATCGCGCTCATGAGCGGATTGTAAACGCCGTAGGTGTCGCGCTCAATGTCGGCCTTTTTCACGCCCACCGTCGATTCGAACTCATCGTTCGTGATCGCGTATTTGTTGGCGGCGAGGTTTTCGATCACCACTTCGCCCAGGAACTTTTTCATTCCAGGCACGGCACCGAGCCAGTGATAAATCTCCTGTGCGGAAGCGCTGGGGGTTCGCATCGCGATCTGGTCCCACATGGGCGTGGCGCCCTGGTAGGCTTCCATATAGACGACACGATAACCTTTGAAGAGGGCGGCGAGGTTTGCTTGATTGATTTGCATGGCTTTGGTGGTGGTTTGTTAAATTTTCACAGACAAATTTTGTCTTACGCCTCCGAAACCCGCGGGCGCTTGCGCACCGGCGGGTGTTTCGAAGGAAGTTAAATTTTGGTTTATGCCGTGAAGGTGTAGTCGAGGCGGATCGTGGCCTCGGTAACGGTGTTTGCGAGTGTGCCGGTGGCGGTGACACTCAGCTCGAGGCAGTCGCCGGCCGCGATCGCCGCGTTGCCCGCGGTTGCGTGCAGCGGACAGTCCCGCGTGGTGTAAGCCGCGATGGCCGAGCCGCCGGTCGCCTGCGTGGTGCCGGAGGCCGTGGCCGAAAGCATCGCCGTGGTGCCCGCTCCCGCCTGGCCTTTATTGGTCAGGGCGAACGTGAGGTAATTGGTGTCGCTCGTCGCGAGCGCATCCTTGCCGCAGAATTTCACGGCGCTCAGCGTGCCCGCCAATGGCGCGGGGATCGTGACTTTGGTCGAGCCTGTGGTCGCGATGGTGCCGAGCGGGATCACGATCGAGCGCAGGTTTGCCGCTGCGGAAAGTTTCGCGCCGGTCACATTCGCGTCCGTGATTTTCACGGTGGTAACCGCGTTCGACGCGAGCTTGGCGGCGGTGATCGTGCCATCGCTCGGCGTGCCGACCACCATCAAGTGGAGCCGGGTATCGATCCAGACATCGCCGTCGTCATCGATCTCCACCACGATGCCCGCGGGGATCGAGTGCGAGGTCGAGATCGCAACCGTCTGGTTGTCCTCGACGTAAACCGCGGCGCCCACATACGCCTTGGTCACCGGCTGCGTGCCGGAGTTGGTAACTTTGAAAATGCCGCGCTCGACCACCGCGAGCAGATCACCCGCAGCGCCGGCGCTATTGTCGTAATCGCCGCTGGTGCCATCCGGGTTCGGCTGCACCACGCCGAGCACGCGCAGCGAAGCGGTGTCGCTCGCGCTTACCAGGTTGCCGCTGGCGTCAATCGCCGCGAGAGTGCCGACGTAAAGCTTCGTGGAGGCTGCGATCGGCAGGTTGCGAAGGAAATCGCCGTCGCGCTTGGGGGTGTTGATGGATGTGGTGGCTGCGCTCATGATTTAGTGGTGTGGATTTGGTTTTTTTTGAAAGAAACCGCAGCGGCGAGCGACCGCCGCCACGGCCCAACAGGAGATTTATTTTGCGTTATGCTTTTTGAACTGGTCGTCGCTGATGCCGAGGTTGCGGTTGATCGCGGCCTGCTCGGCGCTGATCGGGCCGTTGCCGGCGGAAAGGTCGATGACGTTCTCGGGCGTGCGGCGCGAGAGCGGCACGGTGACCGGCAGCCCCGCGATGAGCGCGGCGAGCTGCGCGTTGTTGACGGCGGTATCGCCCTCGAGCGCGGACTTCGGGATTTCCTTGCCGTCGCGGATCGCGAGCGCCACCAGGTTATCGCGGTCCTGTTTGTCCAGGCGGCTTTGCAGCGCGACGAGCTGATCGCCAAATGGCTTGAGCGCCTTGCTCAGCGCCTCGACGGCTTTGTCAGCACCGGCTTCCGTCTTTTCGGTTTTGCCGTATTTCTCGGCGGCGGCCTGGATGTCCTCGTCGGTCGCCGTGTCCGGGTCGAGTGAAAGAATTGCGCAGAGGAGTTTTTTGAAGTCCATGACTTTGGTGGTTACTTTTTTGTGTGTGGTTTGCGTTTTGGTTTCGCCGAGGACATCGGCAGAAAGGAAGGTCAGCCCCTCGACCTCGCCCTGCGGGCAAAGCGCGACGCTGTGGAGAAAAATCACTTCGCCCGTCTCCGGGTCGCGCGCCGGCGTCGGCGAGAGATCGGCATACTCGCGGGCAAACTTTTTGCCGCTGGGCGTGTAGCTCAGCCCATCGAGGAAAAGGCCCTCGCCCTCGATCACCACCGGCGTGCCGTAGGCGGCCACCTCGCGCGGATCGGGTTTGAAATTCGGATGGCCCTTGAGCGAGTTGTGGTTGAAATCGAGCGCGACTTTATCGAAGCCATGCGCTTTCTGGTTCGCGGCGAGCGAGGCGAGCGTTTTCGGGCCGACGACGAACGTGCCCTTGGTCGCCGTTTTATTTTCGCCCCAGTTGAAAAGCTTGAGCCGTGTCGGCAGCTCGTCGGCTTGCAACGCATCGTTCGGGATGGCCTGGCAGGCGATCAGTTCCCTGAACGCCGGCGCGGCGGCGTGGAGGGCGATGAGGACCGGGGCGGCACTGAGGCCGATGAGAACCGGTTGCGTTTTGCTGCGAATCACGAGAGCCGACGTTAGCGGCACTTTTCACAGCGTCTAAGAGCCGTGGAAAGGGTGGAAAAGGGGTCGCCGAAACCGGAAATGGCCCCGATCCGCCAGCTCGGCCGTTCACCGAGGGCGCAATCAGCCTTGACACCGCTTTTTAAAAGGCCGAATCCCAGCCCGCGAAAGCCCGCGGATTGCGCGGAGGCGTGTTCAGCACTGTTGGTAGCGTCCGCGCGATTTGCGGGGCAATTTGCGCGCGCGGAAAATCAGCTCTTGAGCAGCCCGGCGATCTTCGCTTTCGCCACCGCCTCGATTCGCTGTTTGGCCGCGGGAATCATTTCGCCCTCTTTCGTGAACGGAAAAAACGGTCGCGCGGGAATCGTGACTTTTTTTGCGAAGATTTTTTTGCCGGCGATCGAGAAGACGAGCGCCTTGCCTTTCGCGTAGATCACGCCGCCCATCTGGTGAATCGCCGCATACTTGCGGTCGCTCGCCACGGTCACTTCCGAGTTGGTGACCTTCGCTATGCGGATCGATTGCCAGAGCGCGCCCGAGAGACGCAACAGCGAATGATCGCCGCCGCTCTTGCGCGCCGGCCACGGCGCGGGCCGCAGCGATTCATCGACAAACGCGCGCTTGGTCACCGAGACGAGCTCGAGCCCCATCGCCTCCAGCACCGGCCGGCGATCGGCAATCTTCTTCGCCGACCGCGCGAGCCCAGGGGAAATCGTGTCGCGGATCTCGAGGCTCATTCGTAAGTGAAGGCGGCTTCAGCGACGCAGAGGGGATGCCTTCCGGATCGTAGGCATGCAGGAATGAACGATTCAGCTCGCGGACCAAGGATATCGAAGATCTTGCAGACGCTCTCAAGCGTCAGCGGTGTTTCTCTCGCGATCTTGATTTCAACTGCGGTCGGTTCTTTGCTCATTTTTGCAGCCCTGCCATCGTCGCCCAAATAGTGTGATACTCGGGCAATTTCTCGCGCTGGTCGGGCGTTTGCGCGATTTTGCTTTTGAAATTCGAATAATCAAGCTGGAGCGCGAGGCAGTTCATCACCACGCGCAGATCATCACCGCCGATGATGATGCGATAACGGTAATCCGCGCCCGGCCAGGTCTCGATCACCGCATTGGCCAGCGGCATGGCGTCGAGCAGGTTTTGCAGGTCCTGCTTCACCCGTGCGCGCACGTGAAATTCCCCCGGCTCTTTTTGCACGATTGAAAACCATCCGAATTTTGAGGCGATCCACATAATCAGTTTTCTAGTTGTTGTTTTACCTGGTGAATGAAGTCGGCGAGCTCCGGTCCTGTGTGTTGCCACTCGCGAAAAGTTTTCTCATACGCGGCGCAATCCGATTCGTTCACGCTCTCGGCGATCGGCGCGAGATAGGCGATCATCTCGCTTTCCTTTTTGAAAAAAGCGACGCCGAGCGCATGCACCGCGTTCACGAAATCGAACTCGAGCAGGTGCCCGCCAAATTCATCGCTCGCGCCCGCCTCGAAATAAAAAACGCGGTGCTCATCGAGCCATTCCCAGTGGCCGACGAGCACCTGCACATCCTTGTCGAGCAGCGTGAGCACCGCGCCCTTGCTGACGAGCGCGGATGAAATTTCCTTGGGATTGTTCATTTGAGGATCTCCGTGATTTTGCGGCCATCTGGCAGTGCATCGTAGCCATGCCGGGCAAACACATCGAGCACCGCTTTGCGCTGCGCGTCACTGCCGCACACGATCGAATCGACTTCATCCAGGAACGGCACGCCCCATTTTAAAATCGTCTCATTGCCGCCCGCCTTCGACCACTGCTTGAGATCGGCGATCGTTTTCGCGCGCGCCGCATACGCGCTCGCATCCTTCACATTGCCGAACCGGTCGCTGTTAAAACTAAACGCATCCTGCCGCGAGAGGAGGCCGATCTTGAAATTGATGCCGGTGCTTTTGAGCGCCTTCGCCTTGCCCTGGATGCGGGTGAAAAGGTAATTGGCGCCGCCGGTGTCGAGATCGGCCTGCGGCGACATGCCGCGATTGATCGCGATGCCCTTGCGCAGCCGCTCGGTGGTCGCGGTGAAATCACCGCCGCCATTGAGAATGGAATCGACCAGCTCGGGCAGCGGCGTGGCGGAGCTGTGGTGCAACCGGTAATCCTTCATCTCCTTTTCCACCTGCGCGCGCGGCAGATCCCAGCGCTCGGTGCGCACCCAGCCCTGGCCGAAGGAATTGGCGTGCCCGCGCGGATCGTAGTCCGGCGTGATGCGCTCGGGCAGATCGATCCCCATTTCCTTTTTCACCATTTCCTTGAGCGCGGCCACTTTCTCCGCATCGTTTTTGGCCGAGGCGAGCACGGCGTCGGCCGCCTGCAATTTTTCCGGCGTGAAAACATCGGTGCGGATCTGCATGCCTTTGCGCAAATAGAGCTGCTCGGCATACGCATCGTTCGCCGGTTCGGTGTCGATGCCGATCTTCGCGAGATGCTCGAGCATGTCGCCGATCGTTTTTTCCGAGCTCTCCGCCGGGTGCAGCACTTCCACGTAACCGCGCAGCGCGTAAGGCGCGTTGAAGTCCGCCCCGTTGCTTTCCTTAAACGGCACCAGCTTGATTTTGCTGCCGCCGAGATCGATCAAATAAGCGTCGTGCTGGTAGATCGATTGATCGCCCTCGCGCGCACGGCCGCGCTCGGTGGTTTTGCTGAGATACGGCACATGCCCGCGCTTGATTTGAAATTCGCGCGCGGCGGCAACCGGCGGCGCTTTTGCCTTCGGCACGTAGGCGGCAAACATCGGCGTCTTCACTTTCGCCGCTTTCGCTTTCTCGATGCCGTCGATGATCCCGAGGTAATGTTTTTTCAGCGCGGCATCTTTTTTCAGCGCGGTGAGCTTGGCCTTGATCTCATCGAGTTTCGCCAGCTTCGCCATGTTGTAGGCGCCATCGCCCGCATGCTGGTTCACGGTCTTGAGCGCATCGAGGATGCCGGGCCAATACGCATCGGTCGCGGCCTTCGCCACGCCCGCCGGCACCGATGGCAGGCTGGCGGCGAGCCGCTCCATCACCCGCGCGGATCCCGCCTCGGTGAGCTTGAGTTTCGCGCGTGTGACATGGCTGCCGCTCGATCCGGTTTCCTGCCAGAAAAGCACCTGCGTATTTTCGATGTCGCCCCGGTCGCGCTTGCTCACTTTGCCGACGATCCGGCTCTCGACCACTTCGTTCGCAAAATCGCCACCGGACGGCGCGAGCATTTCCTCGAGGTTTTCAAACCGTTTCGCGAGGACGTCGCGCAGCTCGTGCGGCACCGCCGCGAGGATCGCTTCGCGCTTTACCATCAGCTCGCCGATCTGCCGGCGGATCTCCGTGTCGGTGATCGAGCCAAACACGCGCGCGGCGCTCGGGTTGATCTTCGCATCGCGCATCGTCTGCAACTCGGTGACCTTCGGCCCCCAGCCGGTTTTCGCGCCGCCACGCGCACGAAAGCGGAAGCTGCCGCCATTGTCGATGCGCCAGACCTGCCCCGTTTTGTCGATCAGGATATTGTCCAGGTCGAGCCCCACCACGTCGTAATTGGCAAAGAGCGCATCGGCCACAAAGCCGCTCTGCACCTTCGCGATCGCGAGTGCGGCTTCCTCCGCCGTCGCCTTTGCGAGATAGCTCTGGAGCGTGGTGCCCTCGATGTATTTGGCGAGCTTCACCGGGCCGGCCGGCGTGGTGTAGATCTTCATCTTCGGCACGTTCAAGCCGGCGGCGAGATAAGCCTGGTCCGCGGCCGCTTCCTCATTGAGATGGTCCGCGCTCGCGCCGCGCTTGAGCACGAACTTCCGGCCCTCGCCATCGCGCATCAGCTCGGCGCCGGTGGATCCGCCCAGGCGTTTTACTTTTGAAAGCTCATCGAGCTCCGGCCATTCGACCGAGCCGCCGAGCCAGCCCCACACGGTTTTATTGACGTCGGGGATCCGCGTCTTTTTCGCCCAGCCCTGGAAATCGCTCCACGTCTGCGCGTCGTAGTGGCCTTTTAATTCCTCGAGCGGGATCCGGAGGTCGCCGGGGTGCCAGTAGAATGCGCCCGGTTTGTTTTCCTCGATCGGCGCGGCCATGTAGTAGCTCACGCCATTGCGCACCAGCCGGCGCGTCGGGTAGCTGAGCTGTGCCTGCGCGTCGGGGTCGAGCACGCTGCGGTTATCGGGGTTTTTCTGCGCGTCGCGTGCCGCGATTTCATCCACGTCCACCTGTGAGATCGGGATAATTTGACAGCGGCAACCGTAATCCCACGGCGGAAAATGCGTGCGCCAAAACTCGTGATCCGCCGGCAGCACCACGCCGTTGAGCGCGGCGTGCGTGGGCCGCACGTGCGAGTCGCCCATGCTGTGGTATTGCCAATACGGCAGCACATCGCGCTGGCGGTCCATCACCTCATACGCGCTCGCCTGGTAAGCCTGGAAGCCGTGCGTGCGCAGGAGCAGCTCGGCCCGGCGCTCGGCGGCCACGGTGTTTTCCGGGTCGTCTTCATTGCGCAAAAACGGATGCAGCTCGGCCACGAGATCATCCTTCACGTCATCCCAGTTCGCGCCCTGCGGCAGCTCCGCGATCCGGTCGCGGATGCCTTGCACGACGTTCGCGGCCTCGACGCCGGAGATCACGAACGCCCGCGCCCGCAGCTCGGGCAGGAGCTTGCTGAAAACCTCGCGCGAGACGACCGGCTTCGATGCGATGAACTCCGCCGCCTGCTTGTGCGGGCTCGGTTTAAAAAGGAAATCAGCCATGGAGTTGATAGATGCGGCGCGGCGGCAGGGCAGGACGCGCCAGCGAAACTCCCACATCCAGCGGGCTCACGCCCCCGGCTTCGTCGGCATGAATGTAAATCTGCGTCGTTTCAAGATTCGTGTGCCCGAGTGTTTCGCGGATGATCTCGATGTCGTTGCCCGGCGTGCGCAGCCCGTGCGTCGCCCCAGCATGACGCAACGTGTGCGGCGTTAAATCCTTGATGATCCCAGCCGCCGCGCGCGCTTTGCGGAGCGATTTTTGGAAAGACTCCGGCGTGGTATGCCAGCGCGTTCCATCCGGCTGCACGATCTGCGAGGGGAACACATATTGCCAGCCGAGTTCGCGCGTGCGGCTTGGATATTTGCGCGCGAGCCTTCCCGGCAATTCCACGCAGCCGTGGCCCTGCCCGAGATCCCACTGGTGCAGTGCCGCTCGCCATTCCATCCATTTGCGCAGCGGAGCGATGAGCGATTCAGGCAGCCAGGTCTTGCGATCCTTGTCGCCTTTGCCGGAATGGATATCGATCTTTCCATTTTCAAAATCAATGTCTTTCACGCGCAACATGCAGCATTCCGAGACCCGCAAGAGCGAGCCGTAAAGAAGCTGGGCCATGAGCCAGTCGCGTCCGCGCAGGTGCGTGAACAAAGTCGAAAGCTCGCTGCGAGTCGGGATAATCTTGAGCTTCTTTTTCTCGTGCGGCATCGGCGGCAGATCGAACCGGCCCGGATCGATTTGCAGCACGCGTTTGAAGGCGTAAATGATCGCGCAGAGAGCCTGCTTGCGCGACGCCGACGAATAGCGCTCGCGGTGCATCCAATGGATGAACGCCGAGACATCCGCGCCCGACCACGAAGCCGCGCCTTTGCGCGTGTAAGCCGCGAATTGCCGCAACCAGCACGTGTAGGTATCGATCGTGTTTTTCGACAACTCATCGAGCGCCGCCATCTCGCGAAACTTCGCCAGCAACCCGGCTTTTTTCTCACTCATTATGCGCCTCCTGTTCGTTCAATACACTGTTAGCTGAAAGGCGCTTGCCACGCCGGAACGCCTTCCAGTAGATGTCGCTTTCGCGCTTGTATTCGCGTTTCGCCGATTTGCTGATGGCGAGGCCGGAGAAGTCTTTTCGACTGAGCATCCCTTGCGCCCAGCCGCCGTTACCTTCGAGCATCGTCTCTGCTCCGGGTATCGCACCTTCCACGAAGCCGCAGCAAGCGATTGCCGCGGCGCGTGTCATCCATTCCGTTTCGCCTTCTTCGAGAGTTTCATCCGAGGACTTGCCCACGAAGTAGCTGAGGTCGTCATGCGCTTCGTCGCCGTCCTGATAGATGTCGGGATATTCTTTTTCCACGACATTCATCTTTGCCTTTTTCGGCACAGTTATTTGCACTTCCATAAGTTTGGTTTTGGTTGTCATTTTCAGCTAACCAATCGCTGATGAGAACGCCGGATGGCGCTCTCACAAAATTCAACGTCTCGTGTCCGGCGTCTCATAGCTCTGCGTTAGGCGTATTCAGTTCCCGCGCCATCTCAGCATCGAGGTCGCTCAGGTCTGAGTTGGTTTGCATCACGGACACCGCTTTCCCGTTCTCCCATTTCACGCGGTAGATTCCCCACTCGTAGCCCTCCGGGTCGGTCTGGCCAGTTGAGCAGTCGTGCAGCCATTTCAGCCTCGCCTCATTCTTGTGGAGTTCCTTTCGCAGATATTTGTTTTGGCGTTCGAGCATCGCCACGTAGTCACCGATTGCCATGTCCACCAATGCCGAACAAGGCGCTGCGCCCGCAGCTGCCGCTGACGTCTCTGATTCGATGCTTTTGGTATCACTCATAAATTTTCAGTGCCGTCCACGGTCGCTCTCGCGGCAGTGGGGTGAGCCTGGTCGCTCGGCGAATGGCGCGGCTTCGAGTCGGAGCGTTTCTTCCCAACCCCCGCCCCCTCGGAAAAGAGTTCCAGTCGCGCGGCGTCCATTGCGCCACAGAGCATCCTGATTTCGCCGATTAGCATTTCTCGGATGCCATCGGGCACCGGGATTTCCGGGTGGTCCGTGAACACGAATGCCACGGTCGTTTTGCATTCGCCGCCCTCCGAGTTGAAGGCCATGTCGAAGGTAACTTTGGTTTTTGCGATCATAGATTTTCCTCCCGCTCCCCGCCCGCTCCGCTCCGCTGCGGAGCGCCGCTTACGTTCGCCGAGCCAGGCGCTGCATGGAACGGCGCTTCGCACCGTTCCGCAGCGCGAACGCCTTCCTGTGCGCCGTCCATGAGCTTTGCGTTCAGATCGCCTCCATGTATTTCTTGAGGTTTTTGCCGGTCCAGAAATCGGGGTCGGCTTTGACCTTCGCGATGTGCTGGTAAAAGCTCTGCAAATCGACCGCGTAATTGCCGGGCGTCACCTGCACGTAACGCACAAAACCGCCGGTCATCAGCCGGCGCAGGCTGTTGTAGCTCACGCCGAGGCCGAGCTCCTTGATCGTCGATTCGCCCATGCGCACCAGCTTCGGGTGGAGGCGGATCATCGGCTTGTAATTGCCGTCGCCCTGCGCCACCCATTCAAACACGCCGATCTCCGGCACCGGCAGATGATCGGGCCAGAGCGTGAGCTGATCGTCCGGCGCGACCTTGACCTTGATTCCCACGGGGTAAACGGTGACTTCTGAGGACGGCGGTTTCATGAGGGGTTGAGCACTCCGGGTTCCGATTGTTCGTTCTCGAGGAAAAGGCGGCGCACGCTCTCGACGCGATCGATCACCTCGCAGTCGAGCGCCGGTTTCCGGCCGCGTTTCATGATCTCAAAAAGTTTGTCCAGGCATTGCGCGGTGCGGATCCGTTCGTTGCGCAGCGCCAGCGCGAAAAGCTGCGGGGTCGAGACGTCGATCGCGATCGGCTCTCGGCGGTAGCTCAGCAGCGCGGCGAGCATCTCCGCGTGCAACTCGGCGGTGATCTCGGTTTCCAGTTTCATCGGGCACCTCTCATATCTTGACGCCAGCGCGCGGCTTCCTTTTTCACCGCCTCGGCGATCTGCCCGCCATCGGGGCTCGCCGCGGGAATTTCCACCGTGCGGGAAATGCCGCCCACGGTCTGCGTGACGTTCTGCACGGCCGGCGCCTTTTTGGCCGCGCGCCGGGCCTTGATGCTTTTGGCCTCGGCCAGGTCATCGGCGAAACGGACCGGGTTAAAAAAGTTGTCGAGGTTGAGCTTGAGGCAGCCGGGCAGGCGCTTGCCGTTATCCACGCGCCAGCGCAGATAGCCGGCGACCATCAGGATCTCCGCTTCGCTGCGCGTGGCCAGCATCCCGAGCCAGAGCGCCTCGATCCGCCGGTCGAGCGTGTAATCCATCCGAGTCCTGGCGCAATAATCGGCGTGCAATTTCTGCACCATTTCCACGGTGATGCCGATGGGATACTGGAGCGCGCGTGGTTTCATTTGTTTTCCTCCACAAACTCGAACTCGACACGCTTAACCACGCGATCGCGCAGGCAGCGGTTTAATTTGCAAAACATCGCGATGAACCATTCCGGCGTGTGCCCTGGAAAACCTTCTCGCGTCACTTCCTCGGTCGTGGTCGCATCGAGTCTCTCGTCGCTAACCTTCAACACACGGCAGACGTCGATCGGCGTGACGTGTTCGCCTTTCTTGAGCCCGCGTTGTTTCTCGACCGCGCGAAAACATGCACCGACCGGAATGTCCCATCCAAGCCGTCGCGTGACGCTTTTCGTGCGTGCACGCATCTGCGGAGTGGTAGCTGAAAAACTCTTGTTTTTCATGCCCTCGGCTCCTTGCAGAATTTTTGAAAAGCGAGCGTCATTGCGAGATGCGAGCGACGGCCCCGGCCGTCTGCGCCGCCGCCGGTGCGCATCACGCAATTTTTCGGCAGCGGAGAACGCGGATCATTGAGCCGCTTGATCAGCGTCTTGGTGGAAATGCCGAGCTCGCGCGCGCATTGCCCGAGCGGCTTCCAGTCCATCGGAATTTCGCAGACGTAACCGCGGCTCTCGAGCCGCTCGATGCACGCGGCGTCGATCGCTTCGTCGGTGAGGTTGGAAAAAGTGAGCGTGATCATTCCTCGACCGGGATTCTTTTCAAGTCGCCGCAGATCTCGTCGATCGCACGTTTCGCCTGCCGGCGAAATTCCTCGATGGAAAGTTTCGTCATGTCGTTTTGCAGCCGCAGCTCAAGCGTGACGCCCTGGTTTTCGATCAGGATCCGGATCATTTCGGTTCTCCCGGGAAAGCGTTGTGCTCGATGCCGTCGAGCGCGCGGCCTGCGGCTTTTTTGCCGATGCGATTCATGAGCCATGTGCGCTTCGAGATAGGCTGGTAGCCTTCTGCGATCGTCCCGTCCGGTTCCAAAGCGATGTCGCCATAATTGCCTGCTCGTTCGGCCTCCCAGTGCTCGCTTTCGTTCTGCGGATATTGCGCGCATGAGGGGGCAAACTCACCCCATTGCTTGAAGAAAAACGGGACGCCGGCAGCGGCGCATTGGTCGCGGAGCGAGCGCGCCCAGTCGGGGTGCATCGGGCGGGCGTGCGCGCCGGATTCTCCGCCGCAGATCAGCCAATGAATACCTGGCTCCGCGAGGCGTTCATATTGCACGTTTGAATCGCTCCACCCCATACCCGTCGCAGCAAACTCATAAGGCAGCGTTTCTGTAGCACCAATGAGCCGCACCGGCCCGAGCAGCGGCTCGCAGCTCAGGAAACGGATTTTCGCTGGGATTTGCAGCAGTTGCGGGATGCGCAAATCGGCGCTCTTTTGCGTGCCAACGCTCGTGCCGATCCAGACGTTTGTCGGTGCCGCTCCAATTGACTTGCTCGTCACCCAGTCAAGAAGCCACGTGTGCAATTCCAACGCACCGCCAGCGTCCTCGTTATGCTTCATTGCCTTCACGAGTCGCGACATCCAATTCTCCGGCCTTTTGGTGAGCAGCAGCCAGTCGAGATTCGGCGTGGCGTGGATGAGCGCGAGCAGATCGGCCAGCCATTCGATCGGCACCTCGTCATCGAGCCAATCGGCCAGCGACGCGCAGAAAACGCGCGGGCGGCGAAAGGTGAACGTGACCTCCGGCCCGGTCGTGGTTACGCCGCCGCATGAGCACGACAACACATTTAGCCGCAGAGCCGTCTTACATTTCTCGCAAATCTTCGTTGAGTTCCACTTCAACGGCAGCCGCCAGTTCGCGGCGCTGGTGCGCAGCCGTGGCGCGCCTTTTCCCCAATGATCCACCTTCTCGATCAGGTGCCGCTTGTCGCGTGTCTCCGCGTAGCAGTGCGCGCACAGCTCATCCACCTTCGTGCAGCCGATCCACGGGTTAAACGTGTTGTCGCACCATTCGATTTTCGTTTGCGTGCTCATTTTAAATTCAGCTCCGGTTGAAAGCCATGGATCGCCTCGTGCCGGCGATGCTCGAAAATGGAGCGGGCCTGCTCATCGCTCAGTGCTTCGTAGCGGCCCTCGGTGCCGCCGCGCTCTTCATCTACCAGGTGCACAAAGCCGAGCTGCACCAGCTCGGTAGTGCGCGGGCGAAATGTGAGAATGTCCATGTGCGCGCGCTCGGCGACCTCGCGCGTGGTGCCGGGGCCGTGCACGCGCCACGCCTCGAGCACAAGGTAACGCAGCCCGTGCAGGCGCTCGCGCAGGCTCTCGAAAGTGGCGTTGCGGTAATCGATCGGGCTCATCGGCGGTAATAGAGATGCTCCATCTCCGGGTTGTCGCGGATCAGGAGCAGGAGCCGGCATTGACGCTCGCCGCTGCGGTGCAAAAGGCGCATGGCCTTTGCGCGCCGGCGGCGTTGCTTTGCATTGCTGGTTTTCATGCCTCGATCCTCGCGTTGGCGGCTTTGCGCGGGCCGAGCGCCCACGTGTCGCCGTTGTCTAACAAAATGTATTCCGTGATCCCGTCCGCGGTTTTGACAAACGCCACGGCGATTTTGCCGGTGCGCATCCGCACCCGCACCTTTGCGCCGGCCGGCAGATCGGTGATCGGCTTGAGCGCCCGCGCGCCGAAAATGAGCGGCATCTGGGTGCCGTAGACGCGGAACGCCATCTTATTTTTTCCTCCGGTTGCGCACGGTGAAAACCAGCATCCAAAGCTGCTTCACTGTCGCCTCATTGAGCGCGCATTTGAATTGCCGGCGGCAGATCGCGGCGGGGTAGCTGAGCGCCAGCTTGCGCGCGGCGCATTCGACCTCCAGCTTGCGCATGGCCACGCGGCGATCCTCGGTGCCGTGGCGCGTCTCGGTGCGCAGCGCGTCGCCTTCCTCGCCCGCGAGCCGCTGAAAATGGGCCTTGAGCGCGAGATAATCGTCCTGCACGCAATCGCACAGCGAAGCCTTGCCCACCGCGAGCTCCTGTTGCTCGTGCCGCCAGTCGGCAAACGGCTGGTCGGTAAACGCGAGCGCGTAGCCTTCGCGCGCCAGGATGCAGAGCCGCGCTTTCTGTTCATTGGAAAGCGGGCCGCTAAGCCGCTGCGGAAAGGCGTTGCGCCGGGTGCGGTTCTGGTTGGAAAACTTCGTGAGCGCGTAGGTTTTCATCGGCGGAGATAAGTTGGGCGAATGGTGCCGTCCTCACGCGGCACGAGCGCCGTGGGTTGATACTTCTCGCGAGCGGCGGTGAAGCCGCGGTTAAACACCCATTTGTAAAAGATGCGCAGGAGCCACAAGGCGACGAGGATCCCGCCGACCAAAAACACGAGTGCACCGTCGAGGACAAACATGGCTAATGTCCCTCCGCGCGGGAAACCGCGGTTTGAATCTCGATGTGCAGCCGGTCATGCTCTTCGCCGGTGATCAAATCGTAGGCAAAAAGCGCATCCACAAAGCCGAGCGCGTAGCGATGATTCTCCACCGTCCACGGCAGCGAATCGATCTGCGCGCCGTGCCGGTCGAAGATGATCAACGCATCCGGCTTTTTCGGCTGGTTGATCGTGATCGCGAACTCGCTCATGCCCCCACCTCCGTGGTGAGACGTTTCTCCGGCTGGCCTTCGCGGTTCGGGTCGAGGTAGAAGGTTTCGGCCTGCACGATTTCGATGCCGATCGTCTCGAGCACGCCTTCCTCCATTCTCGCGGCCAGGATGGCTTCCTTGTTCACCTCTTCCTTGGTGCGGATGAAGCAGTTTTCGAATTTCGCGCCGGCTTTCTTGATCCGCTCGGCCACGGCTTTCCACGTGAGCTTTTTCATCGGCTTCGGCTGCGGCTGGCCGAGGCGGTAACCAAGCCGATTGCCATCGATCACGAGCGAGCGGCTGTCCTTTGGAAACTCCTCGGGATGGACGCTCGCCCATTGCTCGATGAGCGCCATGTTGGATTCGATCTTGAGGCCGTATCCGTCGATATATTTGTTGTGCTTATTCGAGACGGCGGCGATTTCCTGGTCGCGCTCGATGATGCTCGACTCGCGCAAAAGCTGAAGCTTTGCCGTCTCGCGGACGAGGCGTTCGACTTCCTCGCGGGTCTTAAGGCCGGTGCTGATGATTTTGATGCGTGTGGTCATTTTTAGTTTTTCTCCTGTGGGTTTTTTGCTGCGGTGGCGCGCTGCTCGAAGGCGGCGCGAAATTGAAGAGCCCGGCGCCACGCTTCCTCGCGGCCCAGGGTGTCGATGCGAAACTTGCGGTTCGTCCCGCCGGCATGCGCGGCGAAGAACAGCGACTCGTGCCCGTGCACCTTCGTGGTGACCAGGCTGATGCCGACACAGCCGGTGCGGTTGCGCCGGTCACGCGAGCAGAGCGTGCCGCGGCGTTTACCGCGCGGCTTGCGGACCTTCACGCGCTTGCGCTCGACAAACGCGCGATACCATTTCGGGCAATTTGGATCGTGGATGGAAAGACTCATAACAAAATCGTCCCCGGTTCCCGCAGTGCCAGCGGCTTTGTTTTTTCTGCCTTCGGCAAACCTGTGATCCGCGTGTCACGCGGCACGATTTTCATCTCGAGATTCAACTCTGCGACGAACTCGACTTTTGGATTGTCGCCGTAGGTTCGGTCATACACGACGATCCCACGGCTGAGCGCCTTGATGATTGAAGTCACACCTTTGTCGTCTGGAAGCAGGATGCTCGTGTGCCCGATGGTGAGTAAGACTTTCATCGGCTCGCCACCTCCTCCGTGACAGCGCCGGCAAAGAGCTCGATGTCCACCGGTTTGCTCTCGGCCATTTCATTGGCGCGTTTGCAGACATCGCGCACGAAGGCCAGCCGGCCATAATTTGCAGCCTTATCCAGCACGAGCTTCGCGGCTTGCTTGGAAGCTTTCTTCGGGTCGGGATCGGCCCACTTGATGCGGCGCTCGAGCAGCTTGCAGACGTCGCTCTCGCGCGGTTCGCGCCCCAGGTTGATCCGCTCGGCAAGCCGGTTCCCTGTGAGCTGCCGGCATTCCTCGTATGCCGCGCTCTCGAGCTTTTTCCAGAGCGTGTCGATGGCGAGATTCACAAACTCGCCCGGCGTCTGGTTCACCAGCGTCACCTGCACGTTGAGGTTGCGCGGGCCGAGGTGATGCGCCTCCTCGATCACCAGGCAGCGGCGGCTCGCTTTCAAGAGCTGGATCACGAGGTTCAACCGATCGACCTGGCCGTATGGCACATCCTTTTTACCGAGCGCGACCAGGATCGCGCCGAGGAATGCCATCGGGCTGCCGCCCCACGCTTCGCTCGCCTCGATCCAGAGCAGGCGCTCGCCGTATTTCTCGATGAGCAGCTTGCGCGCGCAGCTTTTGCCGGAGCCGGTGGGCCCGAGCAGGAAGATCACGCGGCCATTGCCATTCTCGCGCGTGGTCTCGAAAAACGCGCGCTTGAGCTGGATCACCGGGAAGAGGTCGTCGTAAAACTCCTCCTCGTCGGCCTCCTCGTCGCCGAGCGACTCGATGAGCGCCCAGACTGCGCGGTAATTATTGAGCTGCTTCTCGAGGTCGAGCTCGGAGAGATCGCCGGCGAGGATGCGATTGAACGTCTTGTCGCTGCCGATCCCGCGGAATTTCTTGAGCAGGAGCGCGAAGGTGAGTTTCTTCGCCTCCTGGTAATCCTTGATCTTCTGGGCCAGCTCGCGCAGCTCATTTGCCTCCATGGTTTTGAAAAGTTCAGGCGCCATGTGCGGCCTCCTCTCCCGTTATTTCCGCGAGAACATTCCTTGCGCGGAGATAGTTCTCTTCAATCTTTTGCACCAATTCGTGCTCCGGGCAGTTCAGGAAAGTGTCGCAGATTTCAACAAGCGTGTTGAACATCTCAGGCGCGGCTGCGATCAACTGCGCGTCCGCCGGGGAATCACTAAAGCAAAACGCGATATGGCGTTCCTCGGTTTCGACGACCGTTGTTAAGGCGTAGGAAGCGCCTTCGGATACTCCGGGATCAACCTTCGAGATTGTCCACGGTCCTGGCGTGTGTTTAACGGCTGGTGCCGCATTTTCTTTTGTCTGTTTTTTCATTTTCTCCTGTCGGTTTGTTGTTGTCGTTTGGTTTCCGCCGGGCTGTCAGACCGGCAAAATTATTCCGTCCTCTCGAGCTCGGGCCTCGAGCTTGGCGAGGTGCGCGAGCTCGGCGTCCTCGTCGTAGTGGCGGCGTGTGGAAATGGTCCCCGCGTCCCCGGCGGCGGCGCGGCGTCCCTTGGCACCGGCGCCGTCGAACAATGGATTCCCAGGCCCACCGGCCGGGAGACGCGGAGAATGGTCGCCACGCGAGGCGATGCTGGCTGCACGCCCTCGCCCGTCATCGACCTGGGCCACGCGCCCGAGCCTGCGGCCGCTCGGGTGGAAGCTGCGGTATTCGCTGCGCACGGCATCGGTAAAATCCCGCTTGCGATCGAGCGCGCCGAGCGTGCGGTCGGCCGCGTCGGTTTCCTCGCCGGTCTGGAAGCCGAGCGCGAATTGTGGGCAGCCGTGGATGAGCTCCGCGTGCCCGAGCACCTTGCCGGTGTCGCGCCCCTCGGCATGCACCAGAGTCGCGCCGGCCTCGGCATTGTAATGGTCGAGGTAAACCGCAAAACGCCCGCCCTCGTGCCGGTAAAGATTCTCGTGGTAAAACCACCAGGCACGGCGTGCGCCGTCCGGGTCGGTAAAGCGCACTTTCACGTGGCCTTTGCTGGTGGTGATCGTATGCTTGTCCCGCGCGAAAAGGTAAGCCTGCTCCGGCTCGATCGCGCGCAGCGGGTTCTCCGCAATGCCGCGCGCCCAGATCTCCGCCGGCACGCCGCGGTAAAGCTCGCCCTCGACCGGCTCGCTATTGACGTAATGGATCTTCGCCTCGATCTGGTCGGTCACTTCCTCGAAGCTGAGGCAGTATTCGCGCGGGTCGCGATGGCCGAGCCGGCACGCGGTCCAGATTTTATTCTCGCGCTCCATCTCGCCGCGCCGGCGCCCGATCTGGAGCCCCGGAATGGTGGCGCAGATGGTTTGGAAAAAGTTAAACCGGTTCTCGATGATCTTCGTGGTCGGGCTTTGCGATTCGATTACCCGCAAACCGAGCGCGCCCATGCCGCCGAGCCGTGCCGCTTCATCCGTGTGGCCGGCCTCGATCACCGCTTCCTCATCGCCACGCAGCTTTTTGCTCGCCCATGTGCCGCGCTCCCAGCGCTCGCCGATCCGCGGCATGCCGACGTCACGGTAAGTCTGATGCACCCACTGCCAGATGTCGTCGGCGCGGTAGCTGTCGCGCAGGCGGATCAGGAAATTAAACGAGACGAAATAGAGGCTCGCCACATCGATCATCAGCAGGTTTTGCCCGCGCGCGATTCGCACCCCGTATTTGTCCGAGCACGGATCGCCGCCCCACGGCCACGGCACCCAGCAGAGGAAATTATTGCTCATGTCGTCGCGCTCGAAGAGGTCGCCGGGCTGGAGTGTTTTCTCCGCCCCCAGCGCGTCGATGTAGCTGAGCGTGCGCGGGCAGATGAAGGCGTTGCGGCGGACGGATTCGGGCGATTTGTGATACATGGTGACGGCGTGCGGCAGCTCGATCTGCTCACGGAGATGGCGGGTGATGGTGTGTTTGCTCCGGCGGCGCTTGAGAATGGCGTCGGCCACTTCCTGCCGGCAGGCGTCGTGATGCGCGAGCAGGCGCAACGCGGAGGTTTTCGAGCCGGTCTGGATGTAAAACTTTTTCGCGAGCTTGCATTCCTCCTCGTTCAGCGTGACGAGCGGTTTGCGGCCGCAGTTGTCGGTTTTTGGCTCGAGCGCCAGCGCGCCGCCCGCAGCGAACTCCCGGCGCCACCGCAGGATGGTCGCGGGGGATTGGCCGGCGAGGAAACAGGCTTTGCGCAGGCTGTTGTTTTCGCGCTCGAATCGCGCAACGGTTTCGAGGGCCTCGAGGCGGTGCTGGGCGATGTTCATACCAGCGCCTCCCGGCTCGTCTTGAACTCGTGTTCCTTCCAAAAATCCTCGGCGGTGTAGTGCACTCCGCAGCGCGGGCAATCGAAATGCCGCGCCTCGAGCTTCACGCCAAACTCAACGCTCTTCATGCGCGGCGCGTTTTCCTCGTCGATAATCTGGCCGCAGTCCGGGCAGGCGATGTGAGTGCGCATCCAGCGTGGCTTCATTTCGCGACCTCCACCGTGGGTGCCTCGAGCCCGAGCAGCTCGCACGCGCGCCGGAATGTCTCCGGGTATTCACTCACCTCGTAAAGCGCCTGGCGTGTGCCCGGCGGCAGCTTAAAATAATGTGTTCGGCAAAAGCTCTGTCGCGCTTTTTTCTCCGCGCCGCACACGCACACCGTGCCGTGCAGGTTTTGGTAGATCACCAGGTCGTCGGTCATCGTCCGCCTCCCCGTTTTCCAAAGCGTTCGTTGAGCTCCTCAAACATCGCGCGCGCCACATCCGGCACCAGCACGCGGGCCGAGCTGCGCGCCTTGTCGATCACCGCGCTGCGGGCAGTGTGCGGGAGGCTGTCCCAGTGCTTCTCGGCGCCGAGCCAGCGCTCGAGGCTGCCGAAACCGAGCTCCATCTGCATGTGCACATCCACCGCGCCGCGTTCGCTGCCGCCTTCGAGCCGGTCGCCTTCGCCCTTCACTCCGGCCCAGAGCCGCGCCGGGTTCACGCCCTCGCTCTCCATCAGCTCCACCGCCTGCCGTGCCAGCTTGCCCAGCGCCGGCGTCCACTTCACCAGATTGCCGGCCACCGTCGCATCGCGCCCCTTCGCCAGCTCGCAGATCGCATTCCAGCGGTCGGCCCATTCGAGATAACGGTAAGCGGTGCGGCGCGGGATATTCGCGGTATCGAGCAGCTCGTCGAATGGCACTGTGCCACGTGGCACACTGCCTCCCTGTTCCCATTTCCCGTGCTGGTTGCCGCCGCGATCACCGCCATTTTTGTGGCACAAAATTGCTTTCTGCCCGGCGAGCAACCGGCCGCATTCGATCGCGGTCATGAAAAACGCCTTGCTCGCGCCGGTCGCTTTTTCGTGGAGAGCCTTGATCCTCTCCCATGCGGGAGAAATGACGGGTGCGGGAGGGATCGGAGCCAGGGATTTGGTCATGGGTCAGGAAAAGATTTCGGAGAGTTTGAGCTGCGCTTTTTCCGCGTTGCGGATCGCGAACGCGGTGAACTGGCAGTGCTCGGCCTTCAACCGGTCGGGATGGATCAGCGCGATGCCCTCGAGCAGATCGGCGCGCTCGAGCGGCGGGAGATTGGCGACTTGCAACGCCGCGGCCTCGGCAACGACGCGGAGTAGATGGTGGCGCTTGGTTTTTCGTTTCATAGGTGGAGGGCGCCCTCGATTTGCTCACGGATGAGCGGGAAGCGATTTTGATTGATGGCCTTGCTCACGCTGCTGCGCGGCCTCCCGATTTGTGCGGAAAGTTCCGTGACAGAAAGCCCGCGCTGGATAAGGGCGATCTTCGCGCGCTGGCAGAAGGAGGATTTTGCTTGCACTTTTGTTGACTTACGTGGCATCTGTCTCGGAGTTGCATTCACAACTGTGCACTATAAGGCAACAGGAGTGAACACGAGTCAACAGAAAAAATGAACAAAAGTGAAAATTTTTCCGAGCGCCTCCGAAAATGGCGTGCGCGGATGAATTTCACCCAGGATGAAGCGCGCAAGGCGCTCGACATCGGGCGCAGTTATTACTCGCAAATCGAGTCGGGAAAACGCCGCGCGAGCAATTTCCTGATGCAAAAATTTGAGCTGATCGAGAACGCGCCGGCGTCGCTGATCGCCGATGTGCTCGACGACCAATCAGCGCGGACGATGGAACACGCCCAGGCGTCAGGTTATGTCACTAGCCGCCCGAAACTAAGCGAAGGCCGCGTGCTCAAAGTGCGCCGGCTGCCATTGATCGGCTGGGCTCAGGCCGGGCAGGCCGTCGATTTCGAGGACATCGTGGACTGGGACGAAAGCGTGACCGTGGAGATCAACGATCCGCGCGCGATCGCCGTGCGCGTCCGCGGCGACAGCATGGCGCCCGACATCATGGAAGGGGACATCGTAGTCGCATCGACGAGCGACAAAGCCGAGGATGAGCAGATCGTGATCGCCCGGCTCAGGGATGAGGGTGTGGTGCTGAAAAAGCTAAAGATCGTTGATGCGGCTGCGCGCCTTTTCCGCCTGGTCAGCCTCAATCCTAAATATCCACCGATCGATCGGACCGAGGACCAGTTCTTTTGGATCTACCCGGTCGATCAACTCATCAAGCGCATGCGCAACTACAAGTATTACATATGAAAACGATACTTTGTTTAACGGCAATACTAGCGATCAACCTCACGTCGAATGCTCAATCTAATCGCGGAAGTGATGGTCTGGATCGACGCCCTGGGGCACCACCCATTGTGAGCCAAAGCCTCAACGTGTTTGACCACACGATCGTCACACTCAGTGGCGAAAAATATCACCCAGAGCAGATTTCACGTGTCGATCCGGATGGTATCATGTTCACCACTGACAGCGGGATCGTGAAGGTGGACATGGAGAATCTACCAGCGGCCGTGAGAACAAAATATAAGCTCAATGCGCATGACGCCTCCGAGTTTCGCGCGAAGGTTGCATTAGCCAAAGCCAACCGCTCGGCGAAAGAAATCGCCGATGACCAGGACAAGGAGCTCGCATCCAAGATCGAAGCGTCCGGCGGTGAAATGAGCATCACGGTGATCCAGACCACATCGCTGGGCACCCTCGCGATGGCGCCAGACTACCGGAACATCTTTGTATATGGGCTCAGCGGTCTCGGTGACGGCGACACCTGGCGAGGCAGGGTCTATCCGACCGGGCGCGATTTTGTTTACACCACTGTGCTCGGGGCTGAGAGCCGAGTGCATTCGTTTGCCACATCGCTCGAGATGGCGATTCGTATCAACAAAAACAACCCGCAGGAATGAGCCGGGTAGTTCTCGTGGCTTTAAGTTCCGCGGGCTATCCGCGGTGAGCCGGCGCTTACTTCGCGACCTGTCAGCGATGCGTTCCAATTTTAACTAACAACCCTTTTCGTCTTGGTTACGTGACACTTTTCACTGGGTGTTTCAAACTTTTTGCGCGGTTACAGTGTTGAGGTCATCGAAAGTTAGACGTCGGAGCGGTCAGCGGTTGGCTGGAGCGCTTGGTTAGATGCATTCTTTGTCTGAAATGTGCGCCTTACATCAGCGTGATGAAGCACAGCCGCTAGGAAAGCAGGTGGTGTAAGGAAGCAGACGAGAGCGCACACACTGATGACCAATCGCACGCCGGAATGCGCCGAAGGCGACCGCAACTGGTGATGCTCATACAGGAAAACGAACGTCGCGAGAGCTGCGACGATGCAGTATGTCGTGAGAAGTAGGGCGCGACGTGCCCACTCACGTCCGGTGTAAAGCGGGAATGCGAGAAATAAGAAGACACAGCCGCAAACGGAAACGATAAACTGCGCAGGGCTGTCAAGCGTGTATGTTCGAAGCGAATTCGCGGCCGAAAGTTCAGCTCCGAATGCAACTGTAACGGCCGCTCCAAAGGTGCCCGAAGCAACCGCCATGAGCCGCGGCCAAGATAATGTCCGAGTAGTGCGCTTTAGCATCTAACTTTGAAATAGGCGAAACAGGGTTGCTTCTGAAAAAGTGGAAAGTGTTCGCATAAAATCGAGTGCCTTGTCCGTTTGTCAGAGAAGGAATTCGTATAAAAAAGGGCTGCCGACAAGCCGGAACTCCCCGACCAGGTGAGCGGTATTATGCGAAACGGCGGCGTTGCAGCCGCCGCTCGCAAAAGAGTTAGTGAGAGCTATGAGCCAGCCTTACGGACGCCAGACGGCGCTGACGATGTCGCTGGGCTGGCCGACTTCCTCGTCGCCGATGACGGCGATGACCTGGTATTCGCGTTCCTCGGCTTTGCCGTCGGCGCTCGGCGTGTCGTCGTCGAGCGGGAAGCGGACGCGTTTGCTGGCGTGCAGGCGGAATCCGGCCTCGCCTTTTTTGCGGACGTAGACGTTCACGCTGTCGGCGCCGTTCTTTTTGACCATGATTTCGTTGCGGCCTTTTTGTTCGGTGACGGTGAGCCTGGGCTTGAGGTTGGCGGGGTCGGTGCTGGCGGAGGGGGTGTTGACGTCGAGCACGTCGCCTTTGCCGTCGTTCCAGCCGCGGCTTTTTTTCATGTTGCCGATGTCTTGGCGGACTTCGGGCAATTGATCGGCGATGAGGTGCTGGAGTGTGCCGGTGGCGGCGCTGACGGTCGCCTGGGCATCGAGCACTGCCTGTGCGGCGTCGCGGATTTGCTGGACGCGGGCGACAAAGGCGGCGATGCGGGCGGCGTCCCAGCCCTCGACGCCGGCGAGCTGCGCGGTGGCGTTGTCGATAATGTTTTGCGTCCAGTCGCGGATGTTGATGAAGCTGTCGGGAAAGAAGTCTTTAGGCATAATTTGTATGATTAGTTGGATTGTTGGTTGTTTTTGCTCACTCCGGAGTGATTCCAGAGTAAATTGGGTTCCCGTCTACGTAGACGGGAGTTCCCGGGTCGGACCCGGGAGCTCCCGGATGGAAAAATTGCGCTCCCTTTTCGGAAAAGTGCCGTCCCTTCTGTGACAACCGCCGCCCCTTTCGAGGCCACTGCGCTCCCTTTCGAGGAAAGTGACGGCGATTGCGTCAACTCCGCCGTCACTCTCGCGGGACGGGGACCGAAACCGCCGCGCCGGGCGATTGCATTTTCGGTTTCGCTAAAAGCTGCTGCGCTCATGTCGGCAATGAGCTTGCGGCAGGCGGCGAATCAGCGCCAAGCGCGCCGTTTTACCAATCTGTCAAAAACCCTGCTTCGCTTTTTTCGCGGATTTGCCGCGCTGGAAATCGCGGCACTTCTCGCAGAAAAGAAGGCAAACCCTTTTTTTTTACCAATCTGTCAAAAACGTATGCCGGCCTGGAATGTTGGAAACGCATTGAGCCGGAGTTTGCCGCCGCCCCTTCAGGACTGATTTACTGAACCAGCGTGACCTTGCGCGTGGCGTCGGGGGTCGAGATGTTGCCGGCGACGTCGGTGGCGCGGACGTGGATGGTGTTCGCGCCGGGCTGGAGCGGCTGTGCGGAGGTGTCGAAGCTCCATGTCGTGGTGCCGTTGGCGGTTTGGAAGTTCGATGTCGGGTTTGCGGCGTTTTCGATCCAGTATTCCACTTTGGCGACGCCGTAGCGGTCGCTGGCTTTGCCTTTTGCGGTGATGGTGGGATTGCGGGTGCGTGCGCCGTTGAGCGGTGCGCTGATGGTGAGGGTCGGTGGCGTGGTGTCGTGGAGTAGTCCGAATGTGGTGATGCGCCGGAGCGAGGCGACGTAGACTTTGCCGTTGGCGACGGTGGCCGGGACGAACTTCATGGCGGTGGTGAGCGCGTCGCGATTTTGCGGGGCCTGGGTGCTGTTGTAGAGTTCGAGCGAGACGTCGCTGGCTGCGTAGGCGTGAAGCACGGCGGGGTCGGAGTTTTCGCGTTCGATTTCCCAGACGATTCCTCCGCTCGTGCCGCTGGCGGAGATGCTCGGGGTCGCGCCGGGAAAGCCGAAGATCGCGGAATTGGATGAGGAAAGCGCGAGGGTGCCGCTGGTGAGTGTGAAGGCTTTGAGCATGTCGTGCCCGCCGTAGTCGGAGCCGTGGATGTAGAGGGTGTTGTTGAAAAACGCGGGGGTGCCGAAGAGGCCGACGATGCCGTTGTCGATCTTTTGCACGACGTGGTCGCCGCTTTGATCGAAGCCGCCAAGGTTGTCGCGGTCGAGCACGTAGAGCGGTGAGATGAACGGGCCGGCGCCGGTGTTGCTCTCGTCGACGGTTTTGCCGGAGACGATGGTGAGATTCGGCGTGGTGCCGGATTGCGCGGGCAAAAGGATGATGCCGCTGCTGCCGAGATCGGCGTCCTGGTCGTCGCGGAAGATCTGGTCCGCCGGGCAGAAGAAGTCATCGATGCTGAGTGAGCCATCGTTGGCGACTTTCAGGCGAAGCACGCAGTCGCCGTAGTTATTGCCGATGTGTTTTTGGCTGCCGTCGAGGTCGAAGGTGCCGTTTCCGGTGGTGCAAAAGATGTGATTGTTCGTGTCCGAGGCGAGTCCGCAGCCGGATTGCCAGATTCCTGCGCCGTAGCCATCGGGTGTGAGGTTGAGCACGGCGACCTGGGCAAGCGTCTGCGCGTCATATCCCATGACGATGCCGTGGTATGGCGGGTTGTCGCCGTGCGATGCCCACGCGATGTAGATGTTGCCGTTGAGCAAAAGGAGCGCGGGACGCTGCGCCTGTCGCAGTGGATTGAAGCGGATGTTCGTGCCGTCCGAGCCATCGCCGGTGCCCGGCATCGTGGCGTCGATGATCTTCGGGCCGCCGGGTTTTTCCTTGCCGGTGGTGATATCGAGCGCGTGCAAGCGCTGCACGTAGTGTCCGTGCTCTTTTGTTTTCGCGAGACAGTAAAGTGTGCCTGTGCCCGCATCGATGACGGGTGTGCTGGTGATGCCGATTTCCGGCACGAGATCCTCGGAGTCGGTGTCCTTCGCGGGAACGGTGGTGATGCCGGCGGCGGGGTTGATGAATGAACGATGCCAAAGCGGCGCAGCGTTCCCTTTTAGCGCATTGTCGGCATCGAATGCGTAAACGCTATCATGCTCCGTCGCGACGAAGAGGACGGTGTGCGTGCCCTTTTTCGGAATCGCGACATTTCGCAAAACAAGCGGCTGCGCGTAGACATAGCCGTCGACATTATGGGAAAAAAGTTTGCCGAACTGCCCGACATCCACGGTCGAGGGAGTGAGGATGCTTTCGTTCGCGTTGAGTCCGGTGCGCTGGTTGTCGTTGTGGTGCGTGAGCACGTCGGCTCCGAGCTTTACGGAATCGCCATTGAAGTTTGTGGGCGTCGCGTAACCGATCGTGGTTTGCGATCCGCTGAAATGAAGCGCGTGGATGCCATCGACCGGTAACGATGTATAACTGTGAACGTCGAGCGTCTCTCCCGGATTGCCGTATTGGATGGTGCCGTTGGTGAGATTGAGGAAATGAGCCGGCAACGTGAAGTCGGGCGTCACGCCGGCGATCGGTCCAGTGGCGATGAGCAGATGATGGTTCGCGGTCTGGTTGCTGGAGAGATTCGAGGGGAAATTAAACGTCGCGTTCGTCGCGCCGATGGAATCGAGTTTCGCGCCGTTGCTGAAGAGGAGGTTTTCGCCATCGGCCGGATTGAGCATCTCGACAAACTGCACCGAGCCGTCGGCATTCGAGTAGATCTGGTCGATTTTCCAAAGGTGAAACGAAGCATGTGCGCGTAGGGACAAAGCGATTGCGCAAAAAAGAAATAGGGCCTTTTTCATTCCGTAATGCCGATTTTAAGCAGCCGCTTTCGCGCCTACGACTCGATTTTCTTGAATTTTTGCGGGACGCCCTGCGTTTGCTTGCGGAGCGCGGCAACCATTTGCGCGACGTAACCTTTGTGCGTGCGCGGCGAAAGGATTTCGAGACTGCGCCGGGGCGAGCCCCATTGGAGAATTTTGATTTCGACATTGCGCACTCCCCATCGCCGCATGCCGTCGCGTGTGTTTTTGTAGAGGTCGATCGTGTCTGTGCCGACGAGCGCCGAGCCGTAATCGTCGATCTCGCAGATTTCGCCGGTGCTGATGATTTGGAACCGCGTGCCGAGCGGATACCGCGACCAATCGGCCGAAGCGCTGTGGACGACGCCGCAGCTCAGCCGCTGACCACACGCGTTGTTACGCCCGCCTGCCTCGGTGTGAGTGTAAGCAGTCGTGCGCACATGTTTGGTCGCGACGCTTCGGCCCGGCTTCTGCGTGGCGCAGCCGGCGGCAAGGAAAACGATGATGAGCAAAACCGGGCGGAGTTTTGGCATGGGCGGGGAAGCTTTGCTGACAAGCAAAACCGCGCTGTTGTTAATGAATGACGCCGAAAAATGCAAGGCTCGTTTGCCGTTTTCACGCTTGGACAGGCCGTTTCGCTCGAATACTTTTTAGCTATGAGCACGTTCCCCACTTTAAAAAAGAACATCAGCGAATCTGAACGAATCGTCTCCGCCGTCGGCGGCGCGGCCATGGTCGCGCTCGGCCTGTCCAAACGCGGCATCCTCGGCTGGTTCAGCGCCACGCTCGGCAGCGCGTTGCTATTTCGCGGAGTTAGCGGCAATTGCCAGCTTTACGAGGCACTCGACATCAGCACGGCCGGTCCGGACGATTACTCGCGGATCAGCGTGCCGGGAAATCGCGGCATCAAGATCGAGCAATCGTTTTTTGTGCAGCGTTCGCCGGAAGAACTCTTTCGAACCTGGCGTAATTTTGAAAATCTACCGCACTTCATGAAGCATCTCGAGTCGGTGCGAGTGCTCGACGAAAAACGCTCGCATTGGGTGGCGCGCGGACTGGGTGGACGGAAGATTAGTTGGAATGCTGAAGTCATCAACGAACATCCTAACGAAATGATCGCGTGGCGTTCGCTCGACGGTGATGTGCGGCACGCGGGCACCGTCCGCTTTTTGCCGGCTCCCGGCGGAACAGACGTGCGCATTTCGCTCGAATACGATGTGCCCGGCGGCGCAGTCGGCGCAGCAGTCGCGCGGATTTTTCATGAAGAGCCGTCGCAACAAATCGAATCCGACATGATGCGCTTCAAGCAAATGATGGAAGCCGCCGGCTAATTCGCCGGATCAGGCGGCATCTTCGTGCTGAGGCTGCTCGGCCCCTTTTTCCGCCGTGGGCGGATGAACGCGAAACTCGGGCTTGTGCCATCCGCAGTGTTCGCATCGCCACGGTCGCAGCAGCACGCCGAGACAGACCGCACCCCAGCTCACCAGCCAAAGACCGCACGTTAAAACAGACAGCGCGAGATGAGCCCAGTGGTTCGTCTTCACCCGGACGAACGTCTGATGATGCCTGCAACTCGGGCAATATGCGCGAATAGTATCCTTTTTCATGCGAACCCGCCCTCGAGCCAGCAAACCAGCACGAAAACGTCACATAACTTTAAACGCAAATGTGATCAAATCGGCGAGAGTAAAAACAGGAATTTTTCAATCGGACTGCCTGATCGGTTATGCCTCTATGAGATTGTGACGAATCGCGTAACGCACCAGGTCTCCCATGCTGTCGAAGTGCATTTTCTGAATGATGTTCGCGCGGTGCTTGTTGACCGTCGGCACGGCCATGCCGAGTATTTTCGCAATTTCCACTCCGTTGTGTCCCTCCGCGACTAACTGCACGATCTCGCGTTCGCGCAATGTCAGCTCCACGTCAACTCCGGTCTGGTCGGGTGGCGCTTCGACTTTGCTGTAAACGAGTCGCGAAATTCTCGAGGTAAAATACACCTCGTTTCTGCTGAGCGATTCGATCGCTTCAATCAGGTGGCGGCTTGCATCAGACTTCAGCACGTAGCCCATTGCGCCTGCGGCGAGCACTTCGCGAACAACATCCTCCTTATCGTGCATCGTGAGGGTCAGCACACGCACATTGGGTGCTTCCGCTAAAATTTGCCGCGTCGCATCAAGTCCGTTGAGCAACGGCATGGTAATGTCCATTACGACGATGTCGGGTTTGAGCGAAAGAGTCAGCGAGACAGCTTCGCGCCCATCCTCAGCCTCGGCGCAAATCTGCCACTGCGGTTGCGTCTCAATCAGCGAACGCAAGCCGCGACGCACGATTTCATGATCGTCGACGAGTAAAATACGCAGCGGAGTCACTCGGAAACAGATTTTCCGAATCGCTATTTTTGTGCAAGCCGATTGATAGTCGCCGCGGCGTAAGCTGCGCCGAAGCCGTTATCAATATTCACAACGGTCACCCCGCTCCCGCAGCTGTTTAACATTCCGAGAAGTGCCGCGATTCCGCCGAAACTCGCGCCATACCCGACACTCGTCGGAACTGCGATGATCGGCTTGCTCACGAGCCCGGCTACTGCACTTGGCAGCGCGCCTTCCATTCCCGCGACAACGATGACGGCGTTGCAGCTCTCCAGCCGATCGCGTTCAACGAGCAATCGATGAATGCCCGCCACGCCGACATCGCAAATCCGCTCCACATTATTTCCGAAAACCTCGAGCGTGATAGCCGCTTCTTCCGCGACAGGCAAATCCGATGTCCCTGCGCACACGACGGCGATTCTCCCATCGAGCTTTGGCATCGGCTTATCTTCGATTGTCAAACATCTGGCTCGTTCGAAAAATTTCGCATGCGGGATTTCGCGGTGCACGACCTCGAACTGCGCCGCCGTCGCGCGCGTGCCGAGCACCACGCCGTCCGCCTGCAAGAGCGCGCGCGAAATTGCGAGCACTTCCTCCGGCGTTTTGCCCGCACAAAAAATCACTTCGGGAAAACCGCGACGTTGTTTGCGATTGGTATCCACGCGCGCAAATCCGAGATCGACGTAGCTCACTGCTGCGGCTGTTGCGAGGTGGAAAGAATCAAGCGCAGCGGAATCATCTTCGAATCGACGAATCCATGGTTTTTGAAGAACCGCTGCGATTCCTCATTGAGACGGTCTGTTAACAAGGTGATGCGCTGGAAATCCTTTTGCTTCGCGTATTCGATTGCGTATTGCAGCAACTGATCGCCGAAACCGTGATGGCGGTGATCGCGGTGCACGATCATATCCTCGAGCAAAATGACGAAACCTCCCTCGGCCGTGCTGATCGTGAACAGCAGGTTGATCATCGCGAGAATCGTCCCGTTGTGCCGCAGCACAAAAATGCGTCCGCGGCTCGGTTGCTCGAGAATCAAACGCAATCCGCGCACCTGTTTCGTCCGATCCGGATTGAAATCCCCTTCGAGCGTGAAAAGGTCCTGCAGCAAATCGGTGAGCTGCGGAAGGTCTTCCATCGTTGCTTGCTCAATGACGATTTGGTCCATGCGAAGTGGACTTATATCGCACAACTTCGGCGCGGCAAAAAGTTTCTTCTGGAGAAACGACTTTGTTTCGAAAAAGTAGCCGCATGTTTTTTAGCAAAAAGAAACCGGTGGACAAACGACGCTGGTCGCTCGCGACTTCACCGCTCACCGATGAAATCGAGGTCTCCGCGCGCATCGGCGCGAAAGACGGCATGTTCAAAAAAGACCTCGTCGATCATTACTTCAGCGTCGGCCGTTCCGCGCTGGAGGCGATCCGGCTCGCGATGCTTGCGACGGGCAAAACAACCTTTACGAATATTCTCGATCTGCCGTCCGGTCATGGCCGTGTGTTGCGGGTGTTAAAAGCGGCGTTTCCCCAGGCAAAGTTGACCGCGTGCGATTTGAATCGCGCCGGTGTCGATTTTTGCGTCAAGGAGTTTGGCGCTGCTGGAAATTACTCCGATCCCGATCCCGACAAAATCTCGCTGGCTGGCGGCTACGATTTGATCTGGTCCGGCAGTCTTCTCACTCATCTCGATGCAAACGGCTGCCGCGCGTTTTTGCAGTTGTTTACCCGATTACTTTCTAACGGTGGTATTTTCGTTGTGACGACTCACGGGCGTCACGTAGTCAATCGCCTGCGCGCCGGCTCGCATACTTACAAGCTCGATCCGGCTTCCCTGCCCCGCATCGTTGCTTCGTATGATGCAACCGGATTTGGCTACGCCGATTATCCGAAGCAAGGCGGCTACGGCGTCTCCGCGTCTTCGCCGGAGTGGTTGATGCGTGAAGTGGCCAAGCTGCCGAATATGCAGATCGTCAATTTTTCCGAGCGCTTCTGGGATCGTCACCAGGATGTGCTCGCCTGCATCAAAACTGCGTAAAGCCGTTTGCCGCGCCGGCTGCGAAAATTGGGCAGACATGCCCGCGAAAGTAGCCATCACGCAGAACGACCACACGCGTAGGCGCGCTACGCGTTGATCGCCGCGAGGATTTCCTCTTTCGGCACGCGATCGCAGAAATCGGCGAAGTTCTCGCCGTCCTGTTTCTTCGCGTCGAAAATGCGCAACAATTTGTCGATGAAAAGGTGCACGTCTTTCGCGATGATTTTGCCTTTCAGCAATTCGTTAAAGCGACGGTTGTGCCCGAGCCGTCCGCCGATAAACGCGTCGTAGGCATCGACCATTTCACCATTGATCTTCGTGCGCGCGCCGCGAAAGCCGATATCGGCGATCTGGTGCTGGCCACAGCTCGACGGACAGCCGCTGAAATGGATGCGGATTTTGTCTTTATACCAACCGCTCGTAGTCTCGAGCTGCTCGACGAGCGAGATCATCCGGTTCTTTGTCTCGGCGACTGCGAGGTTGCAAAACTCGATGCCGGTGCACGAGACGCAGCCTTTGCGGAAGTTTGACGAATCGTAAACAAGCCCGTTCGCGTCGAGTTCGGCTTTGAGCGCGGGAAGGTTTGCCTCAGGCACATTGAGGATCAGCAAATTTTGTTTTGCCGTGAGCCGGATTGCATCCTGTCCCGGCGCGCAATATTTCTCCGCGAGCTCGCCGATTTTCGCGAGTTTGCCGTCGCGAACACGTCCGCCCGCGAAGTTGACTCCGACCCAAAACAGGCCCGCCTGTTTCTGCGCATGAATGCCGAGGTGATCGGTCTCCTGGTCGCGCGGCACGCTAAAATCGGTGTGCGCCTCGATCGGGAACGCTACACGCTTTTGCACTTCGGCAGCCATTTTCTCCACGCCCCAATCGGCGACCAGAAACTTGAACCGCGCGCGGGTGCGCTTGAGGCGGTAGCCTTCATCGCGGAAAATTTCGCTGACAGCTTTGACGACCGGCCAGACCTGCTCGGGCTTGATGAAAAACGGCAGCGTCTGCGCGAGGTGCGGCGCGGAGGAGAGTCCGCCGCCGACCATGATGCCGTAGCCGGCTTCGTCACCGCGCTTGAGCCCGAATACAGAGCAACAGTTGATATCCGGCTGGGCGCAGCGAATGCAGCAACCGCTCACGCTGATTTTATATTTGCGCGGCAGATTTGAGAATTCCTTGTTGTTGGTCATGTGCCGGCTGACCTCGATCAACTGCGGCGTCGCATCGAGAATCTCGTCCGGATCGATACCCGCGACCGGGCAGCCAACGACGTTGCGCGTGATGTCGCCGCATGCGCCGCTGGTGATGATTCCGACCGCCTGCAACTGCGCGAAAATATCCGGGATGTTCTCGATCTTCAGCCAGTGCATCTGGATCGTCTGCCGCGTGGTGATGTCGGAAAAACCGTGGCCGTATTGATCCGCGAGACTCGACAAAACCTTCGCTTGCGCGCCGGTAAGCTGGCCGCCCGGGATCTTCGTCCGCATCATGAAATAGCCGCTGTCCTTCGGCTTCTGGCGGTAAACGCCGTAGTATTTGAAGCGCTCGAAATCGTCGTCGGCGATCGATGCGAAGCCGGTCTCCGCGTAGCGATAAATGTCCTGAAGCACGTCGAGCCCGTCCTTCTCCTGCTTGATTTTCTCCTGCGGAGTCAGCGGGATCAGACCCTGTTTTACGGCGGCGAAGTTTGGATTAATGTCGATCATGGCCTTTGAAAAGGGGTTGTAATTTAGGAACGCACGCCTGCTTTGCAATGATAATTCATTGCTGATTGCAAATTACGGGAAAGAGCGCGGGCGAGATCCACTTTAGTTTTTCCAAAAAGCGATGGCGGCAAAAAGAAAGCGCTGCCGGCAGTGCCGGCAGCGCTTCACCAACCAACCAAAATGGTTTACTTCTTTTTGCCTTCGCCTGGGCGATACTCTTCCTGCGCGACCTGGAAGGCTTGTTCGAGGCCGACCATGTCTTCGCCGGGTTTGAGGCTGTCGAAAGCGGCAGCTTCGGCCTTGATATCCTCTTCGGAGTAATTCGCGGCTTTGACCGAGAGGCCGATGCGCCGCTCGGCTTTGTCGATCTTGATAACGCGCGCTTCGACTTCCTGACCGACTTTGAGCACGTCTTTGACTTTCGCGACGTGATCTTCGCTGAGCTGTGAAATGTGCACGAGGCCGTCGATGTCGTCGGCAAGCTGCACAAACGCGCCGAAGCTGGTGAGCTTCGTGACTTTGCCTTTGACGAGATCGCCGATCTTGTAGCGCTGATCGATCGATTTCCACGGATCTTCCTCGAGCTGTTTGACGCCAAGGCTGATACGCTGGTTTTGTTTGTCGATGTCGATGACGACGGCTTCGATGTCGTCGCCTTTTTTCAGCACTTCGCTGGGATGATTGATCTTGCGGGTCCAGCTCAAATCGCTGACGTGCACCATGCCGTCGATGCCTTCCTCGAGCTCGACGAATGCACCGTAAGCGGTGAGGTTGCGGACTTTGCCTTTGACCTGTTTGCCGATCATGTAGCGGTGCTCGATTTCCTCCCACGGGTTCGTTTCGAGCTGACGGATGCCGAGCGAAATTTTCTGCTCCTCTTTGTTAACGCCGAGCACGACGGCTTCGAGTTCCTGTCCGAGCGCAAGAACGTCCGATGGACGCGCGATGCGTTTCGTCCACGAAAGTTCGGAGACGTGGATGAGGCCCTCGACACCGTCTTCGACTTCGACGAATGCGCCGTAAGGAACGAGGTTCGTGATTTTACCTTTGACCTTCGTGCCGGTCGGGAAACGCTCTTCGATTTTGTCCCACGGATTTTTCTGCGTTTGCTTGAGGCCGAGGCTGACGCGCTCTTTGTCTTTGTTAATTTCGAGCACTTGCACTTCGACTTCCTGGCCGACTTTGAGCAGCTCACTCGGATGCCCGAGGCGGCCCCACGTCATGTCGGTGATGTGCAGCAAACCGTCCATGCCGTCGAGGTCGATGAATGCGCCGAAGTCGGTGAGATTTTTCACCGCGCCTTTGACGGTGTCGCCGACTCTCACGCTGTCCATGAACTTCTGTCGCTTTTCGCTGCGCTCCTGCTCGATGAGCTCACGTCGGCTGAGGACGACGTTTTTGCGGTCATCATTAATTTTGACGATTTTGAAATCGTAGGTGTTGCCGACGAATTGATGCAGATCTTTCGGCGGAACGATGTCGATTTGCGAGCCGGGGAGAAATGCCTCGACGCCGATGTTTACGGTGAGGCCGCCTTTCACGACTGCTTTGACTTTGCCTTTGATCAGGCCGTCGCCTTGAAAAACTTTGATGATTTTTTCCCAGTTCTGTTTGTGTGCGGCGCGTTCCTTCGAGAGCTTGACCATGCCCTGGTCGTCTTCGAGACGCTCGAGCAGCACTTCGACTTCGTCGCCGACTTGCAGGTCGTCCACGTCGTCAAATTCGGAACGCGGAATGACGCCCTCGGATTTGTAGCCGATGTCCACGAGGACTTCGCGCGGACGGAGTTCCAGGATGTGTCCTTTGACAATGCTGCCTTCTTTGAAATCGCGAAGACTTTTCGCGATCAACTTTTCCATTTCGATCATATGATTTGCTAACTGCCAGCCACGGTTGCCGTTTGTTTATCTCCCCGGGCGATTCGTTTGAGTCGCCTATCGCGGGGAAAAGGGTTTTAAGTTACTGCAGAATCGATTCGACACAAGCCTTTTGACGTGTGCCGAAAAAATAACGCCCAAGCCGTGTTCCAGCCTGGGCGTTAAAATTCGATTCGATCTGCGTTATTTCATCAGCAACACCGCACGGGCGCGCTTGATTTCGCGCGTAATCTTGCGGTGCAGATGCGCGGGCATGCCGGTGACGCGGCGCGGAAGAATCTTGCCGCTCTCGGTGACGAACTTTTTCAGCAGGTCGGGATTTTTATAGTCGATCGCCTCGACCGCGATGTCGATGCGGCGGCGCGGCATCGAGCGGTTTGCGCGGCGAAATGCCGAGCGGCGTTTGGGTGTTTTCGGTTCCATGGTTTGTTTACTTAGTCTCGCGGTGCAACGTGTGACGGCGCAAGAACGGATTGTATTTTTTCTTTTCGAGCCGGCCGGGGGTGTTCAGGCTCTTTTTGTTGCGCGTCGTGATGTAACGCGACACGGGTTTGCCCTCGGCTTTCGCCTCGGTGCATTCGAGTGTGATGATGTCTCTTGGCATATTTATTCTTTGCTTTCGGTAACGGTTTCTTCCTCGTCGCTCTCCGCGCCTTCCTCGCCTTCGGTCAGGCCGAAGAGCGACGTGACAGGCACGCGTGAGCGGGTTTGTTTGCGCTGCTTCTCGAGCTGCGACTGGCAATCGACGGTGAAACGCGTAAAAGGAATCGCCTCGAGCCGCGCATGCGGGATGTTCTTGTTGCACATCTCGCAAACGCCATATGAGCCGAGCTCGATGCGCTTCAGCGCTTCGTCGATTTCATAAAGTGCATCCTGTTCCTGCGAGAGCAAGCTCAGCGCAAAATCGCGATCGTAGGCGTCGCTGCCCGCGTCGGCCTGGTGCATTCCAAACGCGGAAGCTTCGCTGCCCTCGGCGCGCGAACGCAGCGTGTCGCGCGCGACACCGGTCATGGAGTCGAGCATACCGTCGCGCAAATGCAGCAGTCGTTCCTGTTGTCGCTTCAAGAATGGATCCTTGATAACGATCGCCTTTTTCGGCGTCAAAACCGGTGCGTGGTTGTTGTTCGCGCGTCCGTTCTTTTTCGCGGGAGCCGGCTTCTTTGCAGCAGGTTTCGCAGCAGCCTTTGCGGGCTTGGGAGAAGCTTTCGCCTTGGGAGCGGGAGCTTTTTTTTCTTTCTTGGATTTCGCCATAATGTTGTGGGGGAGCAGACTCAGTGCGCAGCGCCCAGAAAATTGAGCGCGCATACTTATCGGCTTTCGTGGGGCTGCGCAAGGGGAAATCCCACATTTTTTTACAAACCGTTTTTTAAGAACTCGCGCTCGAATAATGTTGCAGCGCGAAACGAAAGAACAGCCGGCTCATTCCCGCACAAAATGTCGCCGCAATGACGAGTTGCAGCAGCAGTGGCCACGGCTCGACAAAACCGCGCATCAAAAGCCGCGCCGGCACATTCGCGACAACGATCACAGGAATAATCCAACTGAAGACAAAACGAAAAAAGCCGGGTCGAAAAATCGCGTCGGGATAACGCGCGATGTTAAACAAATTGAAATAGCCGTAAATCAGCCCTTGCGCCCGCACGATCCAGAACGAAAGCGTCGCGAGCAAAAACATGATCGAATAATGAATCGTCACGCCGAGCCCGAGCGCGACGACGAACAGCAAAACCTGCAGCGCGTGCGGAATAACGTGCAGTTTAACAAGCGAAAACGCCACGATTGCAATGCCGACAAACGCGTTCACCACATTGTCCATCCCGAACTGCCGCGTCGAAACCGCGAATTGAGAGTCGATCGGCAGCAGCAGCATGAAATCGAGTTTTCCCGTGCGCACGAGCTCCGGCAGATTCGCGACGTTCACGTAAAAAAACGCCTGGAAAAGCTGCCCGATGATTTGATGCGTGCCGACCAGCAGCACGACCTCCCATTTGGTCCAGTCGCCGATGCGGTTAACGTATTGAAACAGCACTTCGATAAACACGATCTGCCCGACGAACCAGAGCAACTCGGTGAACATCCACAAGATGAAGTTCGCCTTGAAATTCATTTCGCGGATCAGCGAGTTGCGAAACATGATCCCGTAAATTTCGAGATAGCGTCTCATCGTTTATCCTCCGACGGCCTGGTAATGCCGCACTCCGCGTGACCACATCATCCGCGCCGTAAACCACGTCGCGAGCAGCCATCCCGTTTGAATCGCGAAGCCGCTCCACAACTGCGCTCCCCTCACCTTTTCCAAAAAAACCGCAATCGGGAAAAACAGCTCGTAGGTAAACGGCAGCCATTGCAGCGCGCCTTGCAGCCACGCCGGCATGATATCGAGCGGGAAAATGTGACCGCTCAGGAAATATTCGAACGAGTAAAGAATGAACACGATGGTGGAAATCTCGAGAATCCAGAACGCGAGCATCGCCAGCGAATACGCGACGAAAAATTGGATCATGCCCGCCATCGCCAATGACACCACCGCGAGCGGCCACGTCAGCGGATCGCGCGGCAGCGTGATGTAATCGCGGAAATACCAAAAGATCGCGGCGACCGGCAGCAGCGTCACCACGGTGTATAACACACGATAACTCAGGAAAAGGCTGACTCGATACGCGAGATAGTTGATCGGTTTTGTCAGGAATGAGTTGATCAGTCCGTCGCGAATGTCCGCTGCGATCTGCCATTCGTCCTCCGTCGGCGTGACCAGATTGTCCACTAAAATGGTCAGCATGAAATAATAGATCATTGAGTGGTATTCGTAGCCGCCAACGCTCTGTTGCCGCTCCGCAAATATCGCCCGCCAGATGAACACCGTTCCCGCCAGCGGGACGAAACCGAACAGCGAGCGCAACAGAAAATTCCAGCGATATACGAACGTATTCTGCAGGCCGATATCAAAGACCTTGGCGTATTTTGCGAGATTCATGCGGCGGTTTGTTGAGCAATGTATCGTCCCGACCGCGAAAGCTGCGAGCGCGGAGTGATTCCGAAGTTGGAAGCCGGGGCGGACACTGCTTAGCATGGCGGCGCCCTGTGAAAATTTTCAAACGCCTCGCGATTCTATTCCTGCTCATCGTGATTTTTTCCGTCGTGAGCTGGTGCTCGTTCTACGGCTTTTACATTGCCGCGCGTCTTTTCTACTCGGTGCCCGTTGCGCGCGCGTGCGACGCAATCGGGGGCGTGATTCTCGTGCCGGCGCGGCTTTTTCTCCGCTGCTTCCGCATGGCGGATCAAAGTTCCGCACTGGCGGATCCAATGTTCTTCGCGACGATAAATGGCACGCTGCTCGGGATTATTTGCTATGGCGTTATGCGAACGGTTGGGTCGCGACGAAAAATCGCCGAGGACGACCAATCTGAATCTTTGCACAACCGGTGAGCCATTTCGTATGTTGAAACAGTTATGACCTCCCTCTCCCTCAAACAAGCCGACGGCTCGGAAACCACGCACGAACTCGATCGCGATCTCATGACGGTCGGACGCGAGCCGCACAGTAAGATTCTCCTCGATGACAGCACAACCTCGATTTACCACGCCGAAATCCGGCACGCTGGCGGTGTTTACATTTTGCGCGATGCGGGTTCGTCAAACGGCACTTTCGTAAATGGAAATCGCGTGACCGAATGCGAGCTGCACGATGGCGACATCGTGAACTTCGCGGGCCAGGAAGCGGTGTTTCATAGCGATGAAGCGCCGAAACCGGCTGCGCTGCCGCACGAGAAATTCGCGCATGCCTTCGCGTTGAAGCTGAAGCATCTCGGCATTTTTCATCGCGAAAATAAAGAGCCCGAACCCGAGCCGACGCCGGAACCGCAGCAGCCGATGTTTGTTCACACGGCTTTGTTCTGGCTGAAGTCGACATTAACCGATGACCAGATCGAACTTTTCGAAGAGCGTCTCGCAGCGCTCACGAAAATAGAAACGGTGCATGCGGCTTATTTCGGCAAGCCTGCGGAAACAGATCGGCCTGTGATCGACCGCAGCTATTCCTATGCTCTGACGTTGATTTTTGAAGATCGCGCAAAGCAGGACGCGTATCAGCTTGATCCGATTCACATCAAGTTCCTGATGGATTGCGACCGCATGTGGAGCCGGCTAACAGTGTATGACGTGCAAGGTATCGCGCCACGCGCAGTGGAGTGTGAAGCGGTTGAGGAGTAGTCACTCTCAACCTTAGCTACTAACTCGATGACCACTTTCATTACCGACGACTTCCTTCTGCAATCCGATGTCGCGCGTGAGCTTTACCATGAGCATGCGAAATCGCAGCGCATTTTCGATTACCACTGTCACCTGCCGCCGCAGCAGATTGCGGCGAATCGCAAGTTCGAAAACCTCACGCAGATTTGGCTTGAAGGCGATCACTACAAATGGCGCGCGATGCGCTCAAATGGCATTCCCGAGAAGTATTGCACCGGCGACGCAAGTGACTGGGAGAAGTTTCTCGCCTACGCACGCACGGTGCCGAAGACGCTGCGCAATCCGCTCTATCACTGGACGCATCTCGAGCTGCAACGCTATTTCGGCATCGACGAATTGCTGAACGAAGAATCGGCGAAGTCGATTTGGAATCGCGCCAATGAGCAGCTCACGCAGATGCCGGTGCAAGCGCTTTTGGAGAAAAGCAACGTCGCTGTCGTCTGCACGACGGATGATCCGACTGACACGCTCGATGCACACAAAGCGATCCGCGAAGAAGGAAAGCTAACAACGCGCATCTATCCTGCTTTTCGCCCCGACAAAGCGCTCAGCGTAGATCAGCCCGAAGCTTTCAATAGCTATATCGATAAGCTCGCCGAGGTAAGTGGAATCGTGTGCAATAGCTTTCAAAGCTATCTGTCGGCTTTAGAGCAGCGCCATAGCTTCTTTCACCAAATGGGCGGACGACTATCTGATCACGGTATGACTGTCGTCGACGCCATGGATTGCACGGAAAAAGACGCGCAGCAGATCTTCGACGCCACGCGCGCAGGCAGGCAACCCACGCCGGAAGAAGCCGCGAAGTTCCGCAGCTATATGATGCTTTTCTTCGGCCATCTCGATGCCGGCAAAGGCTGGACGAAACAGCTTCACCTCGGCGCATTGCGCAACAATAACACGCGCCTGCTGCGCCAGCTCGGCGCTGATACAGGCTTCGACTCCATCGGCGACTGGCCCCAAGCTGCATCGCTCGCTCGTTATCTCGACAAGCTCGATAGCGATAATCGCCTGCCGAAGATGGTGCTCTATAACTTGAACCCTGCCGATAACTACGTTGTGGGCACGATGATCGGCAATTTCCAGGACGGAACGATTCCGGGGAAACTGCAATTTGGCAGCGGCTGGTGGTTTCTCGATCAAAAAGAAGCGATGGAATGGCAGCTCAACGCACTCTCAAACCTCGGCCTGCTCAGCCGCTTCGTCGGCATGCTCACCGATTCGCGCAGCTTCCTGTCATATCCGCGCCATGAATATTTCCGGCGCATTCTCTGCAATATGATCGGTCGTGAAGTGGCAAATGGCGAATTGCCGCACGACGTAGAACTACTGGGCGGCATGGTGCGTGACATATGCTTTTGGAATGCGCACCGTTATTTCGGGCTGGATGTAGGCGAATAAGGAAGAACTTTGCCGGTAAAAGAGGAAACGTGCTTTTCATGACGTAAACCTTCATTTTGCAGCGGTTTGACCGCAAACACTGGTAATCATCTAAACCGTATCAGTGAACTACTTTTTGTATTGCTTATGTAAATGCGTAAATTAGGGATGTGCGCCCCCAATTGGCCAGATTCCCCAGCAGCGGCAACCGGTTTGGAAATCCGAGACGGAAACCGGGCAGCGCGTTTACCCTAGTCGAGCTTCTCGTGGTCATCGGGATCATGGTCATCATGATGACCATGCTGATTCCGGCCTTTAATACGATCCGCAACGGGTCGGACCTGACGAAAGCCAGTTACGATATTGCCGGCACGTTGTCGCAGGCTCGCGCATATGCGATGGCGAATGACACTTTTGTCTGGGTCGGGCTTTTGGAAGTCGATGCAGGTCAAAGCAATTCGGCATCGCGGCAAGTTCCTGGCGTGGGGACGCTGGCTATTGCTTCCATTGCCTCAAAAGACGGAACCCGCGGCTATGATATTAACAGTAGCACTTTATCCAATCCGGCGTGGAATTACAATAAAGGAGCCAATTTCGTCGCGGTTGGAAAACTGCAAAGATACGACAATGTTCATCTTGCCCCTCTTTTTTCCACGATTCCAAATAGCGGAGGGACAAAACGCCCGACCGTTAGCTCAGGTGCTTATCAACTGGGAAATTCAACGGCTAATCCCAATCCTGGTAAATGCGTAACGCCATTCGACTGGCCACTGGGAACAGACATTGACGCGGGCCAATATTCCTTCAAGCGAGTCATAAACTTTGATCCCCAAGGTATCGCTCGAATTCAGTATTCGGGGAATAACGACAGCATCGAGCAATACATGGAAATCGGTCTGCAGCAGACCCACGGCACTGTCGTTAGCACCGGGTCGAACGTCGCGGCGGTGCAGGTCGATTGCATGTCCGGCTCCACCCATATTTACCGCCCATGAAGAAAAAACGCGCCGCCTTTTCCCTGGTCGAAGTCACGCTTGCTCTTGGCATCGCAGCTTTTTGTCTCCTCGCCATATTTGGTCTGCTGCCCACCGGCTTAAATAGCAACCAAACGAGCATTCACCAGACGGTCGCTTCGGGACTGGCTTCAATGCTCGTTACCGATCTTCGTGCAACACCAAAGGCAGCTCCAGGAACAACTACGGCGTATAAATCTCCGCGATTCCTCATCCCGATTCCCGCTTTTGGCAATGCCACGCACACACTCTTCCTTAAAGAGGATGGATCGATTTCTGGAACCATTGATCAAAGTGCGAATGGCCTCTCATCACCACTCTACCGGGCAATGCTGGAGTTTAAAGGGCCTGCATTAAGGACTCCGCCGAATCAGATGGATAAAAGAGCGATGACTGTTCGCGTTCTCATTACCTGGCCGGCTCTGGCCGACTCTACCGCCAACACGATTCCCACAAAATTCGCCGGGTCATTTGAAACTGTCACCACACTGGACCGCAATTGAATGAACTCGAAAATTCGTCCTCCATTTTGTGCGAGCGCTTTTACGTTGGTGGAGCTTTTGGTCTCGATGGCCGTTCTGACGCTGCTTTTCGTTGTGATGTCGCAGTTGGTAAATAGCACCACGATTGTTTCCACCAGCAGCAGGAAACAATTGGATGCCGACAGTGAAGCTCGCGTCGTCTTCGATCGCATGCTTCTGGATTTCGAAAAGATGATCAAAAGGAAGGATGTTGACTTTCTTTTTTCAAAGCAGAGCGGCGGCGGAAACTCGGGGAGCAACGACAAGTTCTTCTTCTACAGCGAAGCACCGGCTTATGCCCCAAGCAGCCTAAGTTTCAAAAGCCCCGTGGCGCTGATCGGCTATCGAGTCAATTCCAGCTACCAACTGGAACGTCTTGGAAAAATGCTGACCTGGTCCACGACCGGAAGCAATCCCGGCAGCGTGGTTTTCCTCACCTTTCCGCCCGGCAGCACTACACCGATTCCTGGATCTACCTTGGCGGGGAGTTGGTCGGGCACAATCGGGACTTCTCCGCTCTACAACGGCACGGACAATGACTATCACGTAATTGCCGAGACGGTATATCGCATGGAATTCTGCTTTCAGGTGAAGGATCTATCGAGTTCAAATTCGCTTGGCGCGAAATATTCAAACTACCCTGTGGCTTATTTCGCCTCCGGTTCTACAAACTCCAGCACGATTAATAGTAATGCGCCAACCACCTCTGCCAATAGCGCAAAGGTCGGAGATCGGTGGTATGACAGCAGCGGCAATCACTCTTATTTTTGTTCTGCTGTTGATCCGACGACTCAAAAACCCACATGGCAGCCCTTGGGAATGGACGACGTTCTCGGCGTCGTTGTCACGATCGCGCTGCTGGATAATACCAGCCGGCGGGTAATCCTGGATCCGACCACCAACGCGATCAGGTCAAGCCTGGGCGATAAGATGATCTCGGCTTTCAGTGATTCCAACAATTCCGACATTCAACCAAGCAGTGGCTCTCCAAAGCTCATGTCGGAGATATGGCTATCGAGTCTTAATACACCGAACTTTGCCTCCAACTCCGTCGATCCCGCCTTTCCAAGGATCGCAGCATCCCAAATCCGGATTTATCAACGCTGCTTCAGCTTAAAAGCAAAATAGCTCCTATGAAACTGCCCCCATCTTCCAAGCGGCGCGGAGCCGCCCTGGTTATTGTTCTAGCTTTTATCGTTCTCCTCACCGGCATGGTTGTAGCCTTCTTTGCGCGCGCGATGAGTGAGCGGCAAATCTCAAATAGCAGCGCGAACCAGACGCGGGTGGATATTCTTGCGGATGGCGCCAGCGACCAGATTATCGCCGATTTGAAGCAGGAAATCACAGCATCGTCGGCAGCCACGGTCATTGCCACCGGCACGGTCAATACCTACCTTTATCTCGCGGGGACAAACACCACCTTCGTCCCGTATCGTGTAGGCACAAATAACAATCTGCCAAACCTCGTCAAACGGAGCGCCGCCGGGCAATCGTTTTTCTCCGGCGCCGCCTATGCCAATTCCACTAATTTTCCAGCGAGCAATCGCGCAGCTGTGGTATCCGGCACGGTAGGCGTCTCTTCCACTACTCAAACGATCAATTATCGGTATGTCTCGCCTGAGCGATGGAATAAATCCCTTTTGCTGCCGGTGACCAGTGGCACCAGCTTTGATCCCACGCCGGCGGGCTTTGTTGCGCCCGACTGGGTTCTTGTGGCGCGCAGCGGCACGAATCCAACTACATGGTCCCCGAATCTAATCACCTCCGGCACAGATCCGAATTCGGTGGTTGGTCGCTATGCTTATACAATTTATGATGAAGGAGGTCTGCTCGACGTCAATGCTGCCGGTTATCCGATGCAGGGCGGCACTGGCGCTTATACTAACCCGCTCCCGCTGCTTACAGGTTCACAGACTGGATATAAAAACAGTCTTGCCTTTGCCGATCTCACACAGATTCCCGGAATCAATTCCCTTACTACCGCGCAACAGCAGAAACTAACCTATAATCTTGTGGGATGGCGTAATTCCGCCACTGCGCAGCCAACCGGCTCTTTTCCAAACCTCAGCTTCAGCACAGGAGCAAATTATTACAATTACCTTCTGGCCAATACCACCGGGTTTCTTACGGTCTCAGGAACTGCGCTGAATAATGGTCAATCCGACCGCATGTTCTCGAGCAGGCAGGAATTGATCAAGTTCCTGCAAAGCGGCCTTAGCATATCGGGCACCAATCTTTCAGCTCTGAACTATCTGACGACGTTCACTCGTGATATAAACCAGCCATCTTATGTCGCAGCCGTTCAGACGAACCCGTCCTCACCCCCACCCGTAGTTCTAGCTGCAAGCCAAGGCGGGAATAGTGCGGTCGGTGGCGACAAATTGATCAATCCCAGTTTTCCAGGCACACGAGTGCAGGCGTCCTTCACACGTCTCGATGGTTCCACTGCAAATATCGGTGATCCATTGGTCAATAAGCGCTTTGCCCTCAACCGTCTTGCATGGGTCACTCCTTACGGTGCGATTTCAAATGGGGCCGTATATAATCCGGCGGTTCCGGCAGCGGTGATCACCGCTTTGAAAAACAACGGACTGACTGACAGCTACCTCTTGCTCGGCACCGCCCAGAATATCCAAAACTATTTCGGCCTGACTTGGGATGGCAGCAGGTGGGTTTATGACATACATCGAGGAACGTCTGGCACCGCGCGAATTATCAAGCTCGTCGGGAGGCCTTCTAGTGTTCCGACGGCAGATTCCGCCAAATACGTTCAGGATTCCAACCGCGAACCTGATTTCTTTGAGTTGTTGAAAGCAGGGATTTCTGTCGGCTCATTAGGCAAGGCGGCAACTACTTCCAATGCCGATATAACTTCGGGCCAGCAACCGAGCGCCTACGGCGTTGCGCAGGTCCCGCTCAACATGCGCTATGCTTTTGATAGCTCGGTTGATTACCATATCATCCAAATTGGAGCTAACATCCTTAGCGAGATCAATCCCACGAGTTATCCGATTCGGATCGCCTTTGATGACGGGAGTGGCCGCGGCTCGGGTTTGCCAACGGGTCCAGCTTGGGAATTTCAGGGAGTCACAGACCTGCCTTATCTGCAATATGTCTTCAACGGTGGGCTGCGGATTCAAGCGCCGAATCCGGCGCCGACTGGCGGGGCGGCTGACAATTCACCCTTTCAATATCCAGTCTCGGTAAATAAGCCTCTGATTACTCCTGGAAACGCCTATATGATCCAGGTTCCTGCCGTCTGGAATCCGTATGATCCGAATGGCACGCCAGGCGTTCTTCGCCCAAGCCAGTTTCGGATTGTCATCGACAACAACGACCCCTTATCCCCCAGTGGGAGTAGTAACCCAAGCCTAAACGTCTGGCATGGAGCAGTGGCCGATGCTGCCACAACCGGACCGTCTGGACCGAACTCAGGAATGCTCCCTCCCCATCCGGTTTATTCGTGGACTGTGAGTGGATTGGGAAAGACCACGGAATATCCCACTCAACCGCCGAACTATCCATCGCCGGGCCGCGGAACCCCTATTTTTGATGCGGTGAAATTCGACGACGGTAACGGCGCGCTATTTCGCGAGCCGACTGTTATTTTCAAAGCCCAGAGCGCCACCACCGGAAACGCGACGCGGGTTAACGCACTGCTAAATGCAACTCCCGGAAACGTAAGCCCCGCGCCGGGAAATATTACCTCATTGGATGCGAATCCATTACCGGGTGAAAGCGACGGCTCCACGGGCCCTTGGGCGCCGTTGGTTTTGGGTCAGTTCCCCTTGGCTTTTTCCAAGGACAATACCAACACGACCACTTACTACACGGGAACTGGCTTGATCGGGCTCGCAACGGGAAACGGCGATAACCGAGTTTACTTTACCTATCGCCTCCAGTATCAGGACGCGAGCGGTAATTGGATCACCTATGACACCAAGTATGGCCGGACGACCCATGGGTTATGCGTTTTCCAATCAGATGTTACGCCTGGAACTTTTAGCCCATGTGTTATCAGAGGATCGGATCGAGGTGACTTTTCAACTTATAGCTGGGCCTCGGCGATAGATCCCCGCACCGCCCGGTTTGGGTTGTTTATGGACGCTATTAATATCCACCATAACCAGGCATGGGTCGGTGCCGATCCACAAGGTTGGATTTATAATTCGAGCGGGGCGGCAACAGTTGCGACGGATGGGATCATCTATCCGATCCGGCCGGATAATAACACGGGGTATTTCTTTGGAAATGTGGACTCAAAGAATCTACCTCCCGGAGGGAAAGTTAATGGAACCGACATAACAGATTACGGTGGCACGAAAGACGTTCCCTATCCGGGGTATCCTGTCACAACAACCACTTCGGGTTGGCCCGCGCCTGTATTCGAATTCACGAACGACGTCTGGATGTTTGCGCCAGGCATGTATGCGCAGAATAACCCGGGTGCTCCTTTTTATTTTCACAACGGGGGACTTCTGATTACCCAGCCTTCCTATTACGCCGATGCCGATGGCGTTGTCCGCCGCGGGGCAAGCGCTTATGTGCCAGCCGATAATAGCAATAAAACCAGCGCCACAACGCCTGTGGGATTGCCTACAGCAAGCATCAATGGATATTCCGGCAAACCGGCATCCTTGGTGACTCCAGCATCCGCGACACCGTTCACCCAGTCCCAGAGCCGGCCACTTTTGCTCCATCGCCCATTCCGCACGGTTGCTGAATTGGGTTATGTCTTTCGTGATCTACCGTGGAAAAACCTCGACTTCTTCACGCCGGAGAGCGGCGATGCAGCGTTGCTCGATCTCTTCTGCATCAATGACAGTGGCGATTCCAATGGCATGGTTGCCGGTAAAGTGAACCTCAATACACGCCAAGCGCCTGTCCTGTCTGCTATTGTCGGCGGTGCCTACGTAGATGATCCCAAAGTCACCAACGCAACCGTTGGCTGGGTGTCCCCCACTCTATCCAGCACGATTAGCAGTCTTGTCGTCGCGCGCACCACCGGCACGAATTATGGTCCGCTTCAGAATGTCTCCGAGTTGATTGGTAAATGGAACTCGGGGGTTGCCGTATCGGGAACTTACTACGGAATATCAACCTACTTTCCGACCAATCCCGGTAATAATTGGGGAATAGATTTGCCTTCTACCTATAAGGATGGCCAGCGTTCCTATACTGGATTCAGCGGCCCGGATTTAACTGCGATTTCTTCCGGCACCTCAGGAACTCTCTCAGATGCTTTTACCGCTCTTTCTAATCCCCTACAAACCAGCATGGCTCAAACCCAACGTTTTCGCGAAGCACCTATTCGCGCCCTCACTGCCGCCGGCCAGACCCGTGTCTGGAACTTGATGATCGATGTCGTCGCTCAAACCGGTCGCTACCCTCAAGGCTCCCCGGGTTTCACGAAAACAGTGGGAGGCAGCACTGTTGACAGCTTCAATGTCGAAGGTGAACAGCGTTACTGGGTGCACGTAGCCATAGATCGCATCACCGGCAAGGTCATTGATAAGCAAGTCGAAGTCGTAAAAGAATGAAAACGTATTATATTTCGTGTCTCATCCTAAGCATTGTTACCACCTTGCACTCGCAGCAGGCTGCACCGCAATCCTCTGTTCCGCCTCTGCCACCGGGCCCCTTGCTCAAGCGCGCTCCCGATTACTCGACATGGACAGTCACCTACGAAGGACATCCTACAGAGGACAAGGGAGCTGTGAAACCATCCACAACAGGCGAAGAAAAACCGAAAGGCAAGGATGCCAAGGAGGCTCCCACAATGCTTTCAAGCGTGGTAAAGACGGGATCGATCATCCTGGAGCAAAACGTGGATGCGGCAGGTCACCGGAACCAGATATGGCATGTTTCCGGTATGCGAGTCGTAACAGCCAGTCCCAGTCCCGTGGTCTGTCCTGACTTTGCAAGCGCCGACATTTTCTCAACTAATTTTGCATCCTCGGATTTTGCCGGCCTCTATTGGCTTTCACCAACCACCTATGCCGGTGTCGTGAAATATCAAGGAAATGACTGTCTGGTCTTCAAGGGCAGTGTCAGTCCCCTCGGTGAGAAAGCCCAAGCCGATGAACAAGCGTATATCACGGAATCAAGAAGTCTTGGGTTGAAAGTGCCGGATGCACTCAGGATTCCGGCTGTAGCCTACATCGATCTCGAAACGCGCTTACCTGTTTATGTCCAATTCGGAAATGAGAAGCGCATCTATCAATACGGCCCCGCACCTACACAGCCGCTCACACTCCCCCCGGACTTGGCGGGGCCGGTGAAAGAATACTCGGAGAAACTCAGAAGGCTCTCTGCGCCAGCGGCCAGGGCATTTTAGCGGGGCGCATTTTTCTCTCACGTTTCGTGTGAGACGACTCACAAAAACCGTGAGTCATTTCACAAGTTTTGTGAGTCAGCTCACACAAATCGTAAGTCGGGTCACAAAAACTGTAAGTCGTCTTACAAAATCCGTGTTATGCCTCACGGATTTTGTGTTATCCCTCACGTTTTCCGTGAGTCGTCTCACAAAAAGTGTGACCCGACTCACCGGATTTGTGAGTCGGGTCACGTTCGGCGTGATATGCTTCGTGTTTTACTTCGGCGATTCCTGCGCAACGGGCGCCTTTGGTTTGCCGTTGCCTTGTTTTGAAAAGAGTTTGCCGAGCCGGTTGAAGATGCTTTCGGCACCGGGGAGGCTGTCGAGGTTATCCTGCAGGTAACGGTAGTAGCGGCGCGCATTGGCATAGCGCGCGGCTCCGCAGACGATTTTCATCCCGGTGATCAGGTCGAGCTTGGCCTGGTAGAGGCTCTCCATCTCGGCGAGGCCGTCGAACTGTTCCTCGAGCAATGCCCATTGCGCCATATCGATGATGGTCGGGACAGTCTTCGGGTTGTCGCGGGCGTCGGTGAATGCGTCGGCGACATACGGTTCGCGGCCTTCGGCTATGGTTTGCAAGCCGTCGCGCTCATCGGGACTGACCGGTTCGAGGATTGGAAAGAGCGCGCCGGCCTCCTCGATTTTGCCTTTGATGGCGGTGCGCGTGTCTTGTGGAAATGGAATGGCTGTATTTGGAATGCTCATAACTTGGTGCGGAAAGAATGCGAGGGCGCCCGGGTGTCTCCAAGCACGTTGTTTTGACGGAGTGTCAAACAGTAGCTTTGCCTTTTTTCGGCAAAGGACGCCCGTGGATTTGGTGGCAATGCGGGCACGGCTCGACGTCATCCGAGAAAAACCAGCAGGCCGGCATGCCCGTGTATCGCAGCAGCAGATTAAAAAAAGCGATCGAGGGCGATCTCGAACCGGTTTCCCAGCGGTGCCACGTGGTGTAGTCGATGCCGAACTCGGCGCGATGCGTTTTCAGGGGAAGCTTGCGGCTCGTCCGCCAGAGGCGCAGGCGCTGCGCGAAAATCGGCCGTTTGTCGCGCGCGACGTGATCTGCCTTCGGTGCCTTCTTGCCTGCCATCGTGTCAACCCGCGTCTAGGCGCTCTCTCCGGATGCGTGACAAAGGAGTGCGCGGATGCGCGGGGAGACACCGGTCCGGCCGGCTGCGTCTGCACACGCGCTGCCGGTTTCAAAACCAGTTTGGTAAAATATCCCAGCCACAAAGTCTGCCTCGGGTTTTAACATTGTTCCGGCAAAATCCAATCCCGGTGTTTTGACGCTATGTCAAACTCGCCGCAGGTAACGTCGCTGTGAGTGCGGAAAAGCAACGTGCTCCTTCCAAGCGGTGGTGCTCGATCCGGCGCGCTATCTTGTTTGTCAAACAAACGCTACGCTCCTTGTCAGAGCACGCTTTGCTGTCAGTCTTTTGCAACCTTGCTGGATCAGGCAATTGCCGGTGCACCGCTAACCCAAGGTTTCCGACGCCGGATTTTTAGTTCCGGCTCCCCTTCTCCACATAGCTGTAACAAAGACTTAGTGCTTGGCCAGAGGCACCTAGAAAACAGTCGGTGCGAATTGTTACGAAATCGTAACAAATGACACACAATCTTCACAGTAAAAAGCTTGGGGATGAAGCATTAGCAGATAAATGTCTCCGCCATCGCTCAAGCAACCATTGGGCGCAACTCCTAACACAAAACACTCATGAAAATAAAAAAACTAACTACGACGGCGCTCGCGGCTTTAGCCGGCCTGGCGTTCGTTGCTCCTTCCGCGAAGGCGCTCACCTACAGTGATGGTGATCTCCTTCTCGGGTTCCGCGCCACGGGCGGCTCTGGTTCAAGCACCGATTATCTGATCGATCTCGGCGCATTCACCCAGTTCACCCTTGGTGGAACTTATTATAGCCCTGGAAGTGCAGTGACTCTCTCGTTGAGCGGTATCAAGACTGATCTTGATAACACTTATGGCAGCGATTGGTTCACCAATGCCACAACGAATGTCCTCTGGGGCATCGCGGGCACACAAAAAGCCAAAAACACCGCTCCGGGCAACTTCACCTGGGCAAACACCTTGTTCGCCAGTGCCGCGACCTCGACCAATGGCGGATCAACTCCGTGGTCGACGTCGACTGCCACGGCAGCCGGTGGACCTGCTGGGAAAATCCAAAGTCAGGGACAATTGTGGGCCACTGGAACTGTGACGGCGAACGATCCGGCTGGAGTCCTCCAGTCGTCCGCTGGCACGACTCCCAACACTTGGGCCTATTACCAGCAAAATGGCAGCGGCTCCACTTCCACCAGTGCATACAGCTTCTGGAGCGGCGGCATTGAGGCCGCTGTTACCGACAGCAGCAATAAGCTCGATCTCTACGAGATGTTTCCGAGCGGGACAGGTGGCGCGGGCGCACAAGCCGGCACCAACTATCTCGGCACCTTCAACCTGAACAGCAACGGCTCGATCCAGTATACGGCAGCGGTTCCGGAGCCAAGTTCCATCGCCCTTTCGGCTGTCGGCATCGGCGCTCTCGTCCTGATCGCCCGCCGTCGTCGCTCAGTCACTGCATAAATCAACTCACATCCCACCTAAACCAAACCTAACTCAGTAAAACCAAATGAAATTAAACAACATGTTCCTGGGCGGCTTGCTCGCCCTTACCATCGGTGCCACCGCGCAAGCGGGCACCTTCGTCCACATCACCGGATCCACGGCGTTTCGTAAGGCCACGGTCAAAGCCATCGAAAACCTGATGCTCACCGGCGGGGGCGGCAATACCTATAGCGACGGCACCGCGATCAGCGCAGGAAAATTCCGTGCTGCGTTCGTTGGAACCACCGGCGCGAATGCCGAACAGGGTGCCACCTACATCATCCTGCAAGGCAACATCCCCGGCTGTAACAATCCCGTGACCGTCAAAGGCGCGTGGAGCGGTTCCACCGGCGGCTTGATCACGACCAAAAATCAGCTCGATGTGACGAACACCAATCCTAACGGCTTGATGTCCGTAACCAACCTCGCGGGCCTCACCGAAACCGCTGCGGTCGGCGCAACGACCATCGTCGGCCTCTCGAGCCCCAGCTATGCGAGCGACGTGGCTGATACAAACGCGCTGAAAACGCAGATCACCATGGCGGATTCCTTGCAGCAGTCAGCCGGTATCAGCGGCCTGAATGGCGCCAGCAATGGCAACGGCACGGCTCCGGCAGGCTGCGTTGGCATCGTCCCGTTTGAATGGGTCGCGAACAACGGCGTGACCGCACCGGTGAAATTCACCGGTTGCACGAGCGGCTCGGGCAGCAGCACGATTACGTTTACCAGCGCCACCTACGTGCCAACCGGCTCCGCTGCGACAGCGGCGCAGGCTCAGGCAGTAAACATTCTGGGCGGCTCAGGCATTGCCCGGAACGTGGGAGTCACCGTCTCGGCCAGCACCGTCAGCGGCACCACGAGCGGCACCATCACCCTCGCGTCAGCGGCTACGTCCGGCACCAGCGGCCTGACCTTCGTCGGTGCGGTTAGCGGCACCAACCCGATCACGGCCACAAGCACCCTGCTCGAGCAGGCGTTATTGCAGAACGGCGGAACATTGCTCTCGCAATTCACCGGCAACACCTCGGACGCAGGCACTGCAGTCTACGCGATGGGCCGTAACTTCGACTCCGGCACGCGTCTCTCCGAGCTCGCTGAAACCGCAGTCGGCGTATTCGCCGGCCTGAATGCACAAGTCCAACCGGTATTTGTTGGCGTCAGCGGCACTGCCGCGAACGCTTACCCGGGCGTCTTTGGAAGCAAAGGCACGGGCGGTGGCGCGGACAAGTATGTGTCGACGCTCGACCAATGGTCGGCGGAAAACATCTTCCCGTCGCCTTACACAAAGAGCTACTCGCTCGGGCAGTCGGGCTTCAACGGCGGCGGCGACCTCGCCGATGCCATGGCTGCGGCAGGCAGCGTTGGCGCTCTTCCCACCGGCGGTTCCGGCTCGTCGACGGCTCCGTTCTTCAGCGGTCTCGTCAATAACGAAGGCGGCTGGCTTGTTGCCTATCTCGGACGTTCCGACGCGGAGCGCGCCTGCAAAACCACGACCGGCGCCAACACCGCGCATCGCCTGACCTACAACGGCTTCTCCGATTGGAACGGCAGCACGTTCAACGCGGATGGCACGCCAGCCAGTGGTTACAACAATACCGCAATCACCGAAGGTCTCTATCCTTGCTGGGAATATGAGTTCCTTTACACCTACTCCGGTGTCAGCAGCGACCAGTCAACGGTTGCGAACAAGATCTGCAAACAGATCTTTGATACGGACGTGACTGCAGCCGGCATCAAGTATGGCGACATGAACGTCAGCAAGAGCATCGAGGGCGGCGTCATCACCCATAACTAAGAAACAACCAACCTCGCCGAAGCGCTTCTAAACGCAACGGCAGCCGGAGCGGGTTCCATCCCCGCTCCGGCTTTTTGCGCGATAAGCAGCAACACCAAAACACTACTAACCTCCGGAACGATCATGAAAAAGAAAGCTCTCGTTGTAGCCTTCGCAGGTGGAATTTTCTTCGGAACCATCGCCTCGGTAATCGTCTGCGCCGTCTATCTCATGCACCGTCAGCCGGTCGCCGCATCGCACGCGCAATCCGTTCCCATTGCCGAAGCGGTAAACGACAACGCGCAGACAGAGCCGGTTGCGCACACCGGGATTAAAGCAGTCCAATCCGATCTTGCGCCGTCGCCAGTGACGATGACAAACAGCGCGACCGCATCGGTTAGCCGCTCCTATTCGCAATCAGCTTCCGTGAGTGCTGGAAGCACTGCGACCACCTTCACGCCAACGACAACAACGGCAGCCCCGTCCAATTTCAACGACCCATCCACCACACCGGCGCAAGCGCAAGAGTCGGGCGCGCCGTCGCAAAGTAGCGTCTTCCCTATTCAATCGGGCCTGACGCCTGATTTCGTTGAGGCGACCAGCACGCTCGCAGCGAGCCACCAGCAGGAGCAGGCGAAAGTCCCGCTCGCCTTCGTCGATCCGGGCGCAAAACAACTCGACGGGCAACAAGCGACAGCTCTCCACCAGCTTCAGGAAAGTTTTACCGCAACCGTCGGCGGGCCGGATCAAAACCCAAACGATCCGGCGTATGCCCGGCGCTGGCAGGAGACGCAACCCGAGGCTGATCAGCTTTACCGTCTCTGGTTCGGCGCGCAAGCGGCCATGGCGCAGCAATACAAGGCATACATGCAGGCGCAGGCAAACGCGCAGCAGTAGTTCGCGGCGCGCGGACTAGCGTGGCGCTACACGGCTGCTCCCGATTTGGAGACTGCCTTTGGGACGTAAAAGATGGGCTGCTTCCTATCGGGAGCCTGAATTTGGGGCGTTGAAACTCTGCCGGCTCGGGAGGTGCTCGATGCAATATTCGTTGCCGTCGCGCGAAACGCGAAAGTCGAGCTGCGGATCGCTCAGCTCGGTGCGCTTGCAGACGACGCAGTGGTGCAGCGCTTCGTCCGCCGGCGATGCGGCGCTCTCAAATCGCCGGCGACGCGTCGCGACCGTCGTGCGATGCTGCGCCTCGCGGAAAAAACTCGGGCCGAAAAACAGCAGGAAATTCCCTAGCGAAACGAGCACGGAAAAGCGGTAGTCCCAATTGAGGATAAGAAAACCGAAGATGACCTGCGCCGCGAAAAACCACGCGAGCCATTTTACTTTCACCGGCAGAATCCAAAAAACGTAGATGACCATGTCGGGATAAAATCGGGCGAACGCGAAGAAGAGCGACGTGTTCAGCATGGCCGCGGAGTAGCCGCCGCCGAAATAAAACGCGGCGACCGTGGTGCCGACCATTCCCAGCAGGTAGTAAAGGTTCAGCTTAAACGCGCCCCACGCGTGCTCGAGCCCTTCACCGATCATCCACAAAAAGCCGAGGTAAAAAATCACCGTGATCCAATCGAACATCGGCGAGCCGATCTGCGGAATGAAGAGATACGTCACGAGCCGCCAGATCTCCCCCGCCCGCACGAGCGCCGGATCGAGAGTGAGCACGCTCAGGTAACCGGGATTCAATTTATACAAAATGAAAACGAGCGCATTGAACGCGATCACGATCCGGATCAACCCCGGAATCGCGAATCGTCCGAATTTTGCCTCGAGTGAATTGAGCAGGCTCATGAAAGGGCGAGAGCTTTTGCGCACGCGACGCAAAATGCAAACGCAGAAAAAACCGTGCGCCATTTTCGCGACCGCAAAAAAGAGACTCACCGCGAACGGTGAGTCTCTTTGGATTTTTTGTCGCGAGCGATTTACGCTGCTTCGGACGAACTTTCGTCGCTGCCCGTGTCGGCGTTGCCGCCGCGCACGTCGCTGGTTTTTGCGCCGCTGACAACGAGCTTGCGTCCCATGAATTCCTTGTCGTGCAGTTCGCTCACTGCGCGACGGGCTTCGTCGATCGAGGTCATCATTACGAACGCGAAGCCTTTCGACTTCTGCGTGTATTTGTGGCTGACGATCTCCGCATTTTGCACCTTGCCGACGCCGTTAAACAGCTCGAAAAGGTCGCTCTCCGTTGCGTCGAAGGAAAGATTTCCGACGTAGAGCTTCGTCGACGTGACCTCGACGACTTCGGGCTTGCGGACCGTGCGCGGCATTTCGCTGCGCTCGAATCGGTCGCTGCGCTGCTCAGGCCGCGCCGGGCGTGAGCTGCGTTCGCCGCGGCCATTGCCACTGACCGAAGCGGTTTTTGTTTTTTCTCCGGTGAAAAAGGCGACCACCTTTTGCCAGAGTGTTTGTTTTTTCGGTGCGACGGCGACGCTGCTCCTGCTGCTGTAGCCTTCGCTCCGCCTGCCGCGACCTCCGCGGCGACGCGAACCACCACGAGATCGGCGGTCCGAGTATCTGTCTTGAGTTCTCATTTGTTATTTCAAGTAGGTTTATGTGACCGGCGGAGCGCAATTTTGCACAGTCCGGCTCGGTTCGCAGGCGCACATTGCGGCCACGGTCCGGCTCGGAAAACTCCGCCGAGGATTTGCAGACGCGATCGCAAATGCGACGTGGTTTTCCCCGTGCCACCATGGCGCAAAAATCGCCACAGAGTCGCGTTCCGCAATGAACACAAGATTAAGATCATCAAGCTCTTCATGAGAAACCGGAAAACCGGGTGGAGAACCCGCGTCCACGCGCCATAGTAGCGCGAAAATGTTCCACAGCAAGGAAAACTTATGATTGTTTAACGCGGCGCTCCGGTCGCGTTTAGGCCTGCGATCTGCCGCTCGATCACCGCAACCGCTTCCGCCTCACCCGCAGCGCGCGCAAGTTCGAGCGCTTGCATCAGATCGGCGCCTGCCAAATCACGATGACCGGTTTTTTCGAGCACACCGGCGCGGTTTGCGAGCGCCTCGAAAAATTTCGGATTGATGCGCAGGACCTCGGCGTAATGCGCAAGCGCCTCGTCATGTTGCGCGCTTTTTGCGAGCAGGTTTGCGAGATTAAAATGCGCGATCAGCGCGTCGTTGTTTTTCTCCAGCGTGTCACGCCAAAGCGTTTCCAGGTTGTAGTAAACGCCGCATTGCAGCCACGTCAGCGCGCCGAGCCAAAGGAGCATTGCGCCCACAATCGGGACGACGATGCGGTGCATTGCGGCAAATCGCGTAAGCAAAGCTGCGAGCAATGCAATCAGTCCAAGACTAGCGAGATATTGAAAGTGATCGGCGACGAATGAATAACGAAAAGGAAAGACATCTACGAAGCCGAGTGCTGGAAAAAGCGTCGCCGCGAAAAATAAAACCGCGACCAACGGCCCGCGTCCGATTTTTTTCCGCAAGATCCAGAGCATCGCAACGACCGCGACTGCGGCAATCGCGAATGCCCATTGCCAAAGCTGCGCGGCGTCAATGTGCCAGCGTGGATAAATGAAGATCAACTCCGCCGGCCAGACGAGCTTCGCCGCGTAAAAGCAAAGCGCGCGCGCCGCGAGCACGCAGCGATCGAAAAATGTCAGCGCGTAATCCGAGCCATGCGCGCCGACAGTGTGCTTTTCCAGCCACGCCGTTCCCGCGCCGAACAGCGCGCCGAACGCGAAAAATGGAATCGTCGGCAGCAGTTCGCGCAGCGAAATTTTCCCGCGTTTCCACCACACGATCAGCAAAATTGCGGCCGGCAGCGAGCACGTCACCGTTTTGCTCAACAACGCGCAGACAAATAGCGCGAGCGCTAACAAATAAAATCGCCAGTGCCGCGGCGCGTTTTCATTTTCCGGCGGCGAAAACCGGAAATACGAAAGCAGCGCGAACAGATAAAAAAACGTCGAGAGCACATTTTTTCGTTCGGTGATCCATGCGACCGATTCGACCGTCATCGGGTGCACCGCGAATATCGCGCCGGCGAGCCACGCGCCGCGCACCTCGAGCCGCCGCAACACGCACCACAGCAAAACGGCGTTCGCGGCGTGCAGCAGCACATTGTTTAAATGATAGCCGAATGGCCGCAGACCCCACAAATGCCGCTCAACCCAAAACGACGTGTGGACGAGCGGATAGTATTGCACGTTCACCGTCGGCTCGGTCCAGATGCGGCGCAGGCCGTCCAGACTGGTCAGCGTGCGGTTTTCGGTGACGTAGAGATCGTCGTCCCAGATGAAATGATCGCGCAGCGCCGGCAGGTAAACGACGCAGGCGAGCAGGAAAATCGCGAATGCAACGAGCCGGTGCCGAATTGCGAGTGCCTGCTCGATGTGCACAGCGCGTTAACGGAGCGTCAAGCCGTGCGTCCGCAGCAATTCTTGAATTTTTTCCCGCTGCCGCACGGGCACGAGTCGTTACGGCCGACTTTCGGCAGTTCGCGGCGGATTTGCGGAATCTCGAGCTGCACCTCAGACTCCGGCTCGAGAGCGCGCGTTGCCGGCGTGGATGGATTTTGCCGCACACCCGCGGGACGCTGCGCCATCGGGTCATCCTGCTTCAGCAAATGCGCCGGCAAGTTTGCGAGGAATTGCTCGAATGCCATCAAGTTCGACGTGCTGCGGAAAAGATTGTTGAGCACTTCATTTTTGATGTTTGCCATCAGCTCGACAAAAATTTCGTAAGCCTCGTTCTTATATTCGACGAGCGGATCCTTCTGTCCGTAAGCGCGCAGGTAAACCGCTTCGCGCAGCGAATCCATCGCATAAAGATGCTCCTGCCAGAGCCGGTCGATCGCGTTGAGAATGATGTAACGCTCCAGGCCTTTCACCGCGTCGGGCAGCTCATGCGAGCATTTCAGTTCGTAGGTCGACTTGATTTTATCGATCAAATATTGCGTCGTTTCCTCGACCGATTTGCTTTCAAAATCGGCTTTCTCCTTTGTTAAACCAAGCGGAAATGTCGTGTTAACCCAATGCAAAAGCCCGGCGTAGTTCGGCGCTTCCCCTTCAATGCCGATAAACTCCTGCACTTTCATGGGCACCGCTTCGTCGATGATCTCAAACACCAGCTTGCGCGGTTCGTCGGTGTCGATCGCTTCGTTGCGCAAGCCGTAAACGACTTCGCGCTGCTTGTTCATGACGTCGTCGAACTCGAGCGTCCGTTTGCGCATCAAGTAATTGCGCTGCTCGACGCGTTTTTGCGCGGTCTCTACCGATTTGTTCAGCCATGGATGCTCGAGTTCCTCGCCTTCCTTCATGCCGAATCGCTCCATGATTTTCGTCATGCGATCGGCGGCGCCAAAGTTGCGCATCAGGTCGTCCTCGAATGAAACGTAAAACCGCGACATGCCTGGATCGCCCTGGCGCGCGCAGCGTCCGCGCAACTGCCGGTCGATGCGCCGCGATTCATGCCGCTCGGTGCCGATGACATAAAGTCCGCCGACTGCGGCGACGCCTTCACCGAGTTTAATGTCGGTGCCGCGACCGGCCATGTTGGTCGAAATCGTCACCGTGCCGGGCTGGCCCGCGCGCGCGACGATGTCGGCTTCCTGCATGTGATATTTCGCGTTGAGAACATTGTGCGGAATTTTCTCGCGTTTTAACATGCGTGAAAGCACTTCGCTCGCCTCGACGCTTACCGTGCCGACCAGCACCGGTTGCCCTTTGGCGTGCGCATTTTTCAGCTCGTTGACGACCGCGTTGTATTTTTCGCGGCGCGTCTTGTAGATCAAATCATTCGCGTCTTTGCGGGAAACGGGGCGGTTCGTCGGGATGACGTTCACGTCGAGTTTGTAGATGTCGTGAAACTCATTCGCCTCGGTTTCCGCAGTTCCGGTCATGCCCGCGAGTTTGTAGTAAAGGCGGAAATAATTCTGGATCGTAATCGTCGCGAGCGTCTGCGTCTCACGCTCGATTTGCACACCTTCCTTCGCCTCGACCGCGCCGTGTAATCCATCGCTCCAGCGCCGGCCCGGCATTTTGCGTCCGGTGTATTCATCGACGATGACGACCTTGTTGTCCTCGACAACGTATTGAACATCGCGCTCAAACAAGCAATACGCACGGAGCAACTGCGAGATGTTGTGAATGCGCTCGCTCTGGTGATCCATCTGCGCCTGCTCCTTCGCTTTCTGCTCGGCTTTTTGCGCGTCGCTCAAGCTCGTGTCGTTGTCGATGTCCGCAAAATGGGTCATCAAATCCGGCAGCACGAACGCGTCGGGATCGTCCGGATTCAAAAAGGTGCGCCCCTGCTCGCTCAAGTCGGCCTCGTGCGCGCGCTCGTCGATTGTAAAAAAAAGTTCTTCCTTTAGTTTAAACAGCTCTTCCTTTTGCGCATCGGAATAAAACGACAGCTCCGCCTTGTCGATGGCGCGGCGTTTTTCCGCGTCCTCCATCATGCGCAGGAGCTGTTTGTTGCGCGGCTGGCCGAGTTTCACCTTGAACATGATGCGTCCCGCATCCTCGGTTTTGCCCTGCTGAAACAACTCGTCGGCCTCGCTCGCGAGCCGGTTGCAAAGCATCGTCTGCTTGCGCACGAGTTGCTCGACGAGCGGCTTAAAGCGGTCGAATTGATGCGTGGAAATCGTCGCCGGTCCACTGATGATCAGCGGCGTGCGCGCTTCGTCGATGAGGATCGAGTCCACTTCATCGACGATGGCGTAATAATAACCGCGCTGAACCTGCTGCTCCTTCGTCGTCGCCATGCCGTTGTCGCGCAGGTAATCGAAACCGAACTCCGAGTTTGTGCCGTAAGTAATGTCGCAATAATACTGCTCGCGGCGCACATTTGGCGATTGGTCGTGCTGGATGATACCGACGGTCAGCCCGAGAAATTTAAAAAGCGATCCCATCCATTCCGCGTCGCGGCGTGCGAGGTAATCGTTCACCGTCACGAGATGCGCGCCGCGTCCGGCCAGCGCGTTTAAATAGAGCGGCAAAGTCGCGACGAGTGTCTTGCCTTCGCCGGTCGCCATCTCCGCGATGCGTCCTTTGTGAAGCACCATTCCGCCGATCAACTGCACGTCGAAATGGACCATGTTCCAAACGAGCGGATGATCGACTACGCTGATTGTCTGGCCGCACAAGCGACGCGCGGTATTTTTAACCACCGCGAAAGCTTCCGGCAAAATTTCATCGAGCCGGCGCTGCTGTTCTTCGGGATCTTCCATCGCGGAAATCTCCGCTTTCCATGCGGCGGTTTTCGCGCGCAAGTCATCGTCGCTCAGCGACTGCAGTTGCTGCTCGATGCGGTTAATTTCGTCCACGATCGGCCGCATGCGCTTGATTTCGCGCGCATTTTTCGAGCCGATGATTTTCTTTAAAAGCCAGTTGACCATGTCTGAAAGGTTGTCGTTTCGCGCATTGCGCGAGTGACAAAAGTAAAAATTAGGTGAACGGGCAATGAAGCGCAAATCGCGCGCGGCTGCCAACTTTAATTGCGCGCGCCATTGACACGGCGCGCATCGGCTGGTTCGGTGAATTGTCTCCCCATGAAACAGCAAAATTTTCTCCGCGGAGCGCGCGTGTATCTTTCCGGCCCGATGGACTTCGTGGCCTCACGCGCCGACGAAAAAAAACTCGGCTGGCGCAACCGCGTCGGCGATTTCCTGCGCTCGATGGAATCGATTGTTTTCGACCCCTGGTTCAAGCCGGCTGTGCGCGGACTCGAGGAATACGGGCTCGAGGACGTGAACACCATCGACGCGCGCGAAAAGTGGACGTTCGAGCCGGGACAGGCCGGCGACGAAATTCGCGCGGCAATCGCGAAGCAGTTTTGGGAAACGCTCCACATCGACTTGCGCATGGTCGATACGAGCGATTTCACAATCGCCTACTGCCCGACCAACATTTACAGCGTTGGCACCGCGCACGAAATCATCCTCTCGCGCCAGCAATGGAAGCCGGTGCTTTTCGTCAGTCCGCCGGTCACGTTCCCGACGCTCGGCAAATTGCGCGAGCATCTGCGCGACGACGCCGAGGGCCTCGCGCTCCTCGACAAGCTAGCAACGGAAGTTCCGATCAAACCGAATCCACGCGCGATTCCGAGCCTCTGGTATATGCCGCTCATCGGGGGCGGAAATTTCTTCGACGGCTTCGGTTTTAAAAATTACATTGAGCGTTTTGGCTGGCCGCACATTCCGATGGATGACCAGGAGGAACGTCATCCGCCGAAAAACCCGCTGCTGCCTTACCTCGAAAAACTCGCGCGCGAATTACCGAAGCGCTGGGATGACAAACTCAAGCGCTACATCGCCAACGACGACTGGCTGCTTTGGGAAATCGACAGCGCCGATCCGAAAAATAGCACGGTGCAAAACGTCCACGGCGGCCGCGAAGGCCGTTAGCTGCTCGACTTTTCGGCAAAGCCGCGTATTTTACGCGCTCGCAAAAATGAACAAGCCACGCGTCGTCCTCGGTATGAGCGGCGGAGTCGATAGCTCCGTCGCCGGTTACCTGCTCAAGCAGCAGGGCTACGATGTCGTCGGCGTGACGATGAAAGTCTGGCCGCAGGATTGCATCTCGCGCGCCGAGGACAAATGCTGCGGCCCGAGCGCGATCGCCGACGCGCGCGGCGTGGCACACTCGCTCGGCATCCCGCATTACGTCGTCGATGAAAGCGAGCAGTTCGAGAAACTGGTCATCGATTATTTTGCCGCGGAATATCAGGCTGGCCGCACGCCGAATCCCTGCGTGATGTGCAACGAGAAATTGAAATTCGGCAACCTCTGGGCAAAGGCGCACGCGCTAGGCGCGGAATTTATCGCGACCGGACATTATGCGATCATCGAGCATCATGCCGACCACGCCGTGCTCCGCAAAGGCCGCGACCCGCGCAAGGACCAGTCGTATTTTCTTTTCAGCCTGCGGCAAAAGCAGCTTCAGCGCGCACTTTGTCCGCTAGGCGAAATGTCGAAGCCGCAGATCCGCGAAATCGCGCGCACGCTCGGCTTGAAAGTCGCGGACAAAGTCGATTCACAAGAAATCTGTTTCGTTCCCGGCAACGACTACAAAGCATTTTTGAAAACGCATTTTGCTGACAACGAAAAGCAGTTTCACCCCGGCAGCATCTACGACAAAAACGGCAATTTTTTGGCAAAACACGACGGCATCGAAATGTTCACGATCGGCCAGCGCAAAGGACTGCCCGGCGGCTCGCCGAAACCGCTTTACGTGATCGATGTCGATCCCGCGACGAGCAGCGTCATCGTCGGCGACGCCGAAGATTTGGTTTGCGACGAGTTCGAGGTGAACAACGTCAACTGGCTCGAATCCGCTCCACTGCACGATCCGCGCGAGATCAGCGTGAAAATCCGCTACGCGCATCCCGGCGCTGGCGCCACGCTTTTCCCCGGTGAAAACGGTGCCGCGCGCATCCGCCTGCACGAACCGCAGCGCGCGATCACGCCTGGACAAGCCGCGGTGTTTTACGACGGCGACCGCGTGCTCGGCGGCGGCTGGATTTGCCGGCAACAGGCGGCAGTGGCGGCTTAGACACCCCGCTAAAACCTTTGCGTCCTTTGCGGGCTCTGCGCGATGCTTTAACGCATGGCCGAAGAAACCCTCGTCGTTTTCAGCACCTTTCCCGACGCCGACAGCGCCCGCAAAATCGCCCGCACACTCGTCGAGGAAAAACTCGCCGCGTGCGTAAACATCCTGCCGCAGGTCAAATCGATCTACCGCTGGAAAGGCGAAATCGAAACAGCGAACGAAGTCTTCGTCATCATCAAAACCACGATCGGCAAATACCAGCAGCTCGAACAACGCATCCGCGCGCTCCATTCCTACGAAGTCCCCGAGATCATCGCCCTCCGCCTGCACGACGGCCTCCCCGATTATCTCAACTGGATCGAGCAGTCGCTGGCGCAGTGAAGGCACGGGACGTTGAAAACCATGCGTTCGCCTGAGCATAGTTTTCGAATGTCGATGCTACGTGCAGCAGCCGCGCTCACCGTGATCATTGCGATGCTGGCGCTGATACTTCGGTTTTTTTGGAAAGTCGATGCGCACAGCGTCGAGAAAAAGGGCAACACAGCGGCGACGACTCTTCCGGCACCGTCGGCGACCGCTTCAGATGCTTCGCCAACTCGCCGGGCGGTCGTTCTGCCGGATGCGAGCGCGACGCCGTCGCCTCCGCCCGGCGTGAATGGCGCCGATCTTTACAAACGCGCCTTCGAGCTTTTTAGCGCGTTGACGCAGGAGGAGAAAAACATGCTCGCCCATCCGCGGGATGAAGTGGACGCGGAAAAAGCCGATGCGCTTTTTGAAAAAATCCAGCCGATCATGGAATTGCTGCGTCAGGCAAAGGGCGCGACTTACGTGGACTGGGGCCTGGGAAAGATGAGATTCGACAAGCCGATGCCGCAGTTGAAGCTCGTCACCGATCTCGGGAGGCTCGCACTTTGGGACGCCGCGTATCTATTCCCCACCGACTCCGAGAGCGCAGTCCTGGATCTCTCTGCGCGCGTGCAACTCGGGCGCAGCATCGGCGGCGATGGACTGATCGGGTTTCTGGTGGAAAGTTCGCTCACGACTACCGGTATTGATTTGATCCGGAACAACGCCGCCTCTCTCACGCCCCCCGCATTTTCGGATGTGATGCAAATGGTGGACCCGTCCAGCTCGACGGAACACTTCGCGACGGCGATGAATTTTGAGGCGGAGAATTTTGCGCAAGCGTTGGCCGAAATGCTGAACGATCCGCACACGCGCCAGAAAGTCTTGGATGACATCGGAGGTGTCCTCCCACCCGGCAGCAACGTTCCCGACATCCAAAGTCTGACCGCGCAGATGAAATGGCTGGCGCAAACTGAAAAAACCTTCGCCCAAAAAGCGACGCTACCCGATGCGCAATTCGATGCGTGGTGGTCGCAAATCACCGAAGAAGCCAGCTCGCAGCCCGTTGCTGCGGCCGCTGTGCCGAATCTGAAACAGCTACGCACTCGTTATCAGTTCGACGCTTTGAATCGCTCCATGCTCGCCACCGGCCTCGCAGTGATGCAGGGCGGACCGGAACAAATCGGCCTGCACCTCGATCCGACAACCGGCAAGTCTTTCACCTACGTCCAAACCGCCACCGGCTTTGAGCTGCGCTCGACATTCGCTAATCAAAAGATGCCCGTCACGATGACGTTCCCTTCCAACACCACTGCGCAATGAAAATGTGTTTTGAATAGCCTAACGCCAAGCTCAGCTACCCCGATCTGGTGATGGAAAAAATCTCAACATCCATGTTGTAGAGCCGGGTCAATCTGGAGAATGTCATCCCGATGGCTGTGGCAACCCGCTTGGATGCGAGGTTCTGAGGATGGATAATGGAAATAAGACGCGAGTAGCCGAGAGCTTGAAAAGCGAAATCACGGATTGCACGAGCGGCCTCGGAACCCAACCCACGTCCCCAAAAGTGCGAAGACAATAAGTAAGCAACCTCAATCTCGGTAGCGCCGTCAACCTGCTGCGATAAGAGCCCGCAACGCCCAATAATCTCACCCGAATCCCGTAGGATGGTAGCCCAGAGTCCAAAGCCGTGCCGGTCATAGTAGTCCAGGTGCCGCTCAATGCCCGCGCGCTCGGACTCGACTGAATCCGGCGGCCCATGAGCAAAATACTTGAGAACGGCCGGCTCGTGATAAATGCGATACAAAGCTTCTGCATCGTTGGGAGTAAGCTTGCGAAAAATAAGACGCTCAGTTTCTAGCATACGTGTGAATGTCGCCTAACGACCCCAAGCTCAGCGACGGCGGAGGCTGGCGCGAAGGATAGCAGGCAAACATGCTGGAATTTCATGGGTTGTCTTTAACGACGCGCGAAAGTTGGCAATGATTTCCCGGGCTTCATCAATCGTGCGAAGACTGTCTTGAAATGCCCGCTGCCATAAGGCTATGGCCTCGGATATTTCTTCAATTTACCTTTTGGTTAGCGTCGAATACTGTCTAAATGAATCTCGATCCAATCGTTCGGCAAAACTGTTACGTTCGGTGTTGCTCTTAAAAGCACTTTATCCAGGCTAAGTTCCAGCGTCTTGTGGTTTCGGAAGACTTTCACCGAGTAGTCTTCATAATGGGGATCGTAAGGAATGATTTTTCCGAAGACCGGAACGTAACCCGGCACGTGTGACTTCTTGAGGGTAGCTTGGCAAAACTTTTGAATCGCTTCTTTGAGCTGCATTCCATCATAGCACTCAACATTTACCGGAATGCCTCCGCTGTTGTCATAGGCAAAATACACAACACCTGTAGTAGCCTGAGATTGTTGCAAAACCCTTCTTTCGTGGTCTGAAGCCGACTCAAGTAGAAGTGTATTAATGACTGGCTGCGGCAAAAAAAGCATACTGCATTTTTTCACGTGTAGATCGCCATCGTAGAGGGAGCTGTAGATTTTAAATCCTTCGTTTTTTCCGCTGGAGAATACCTGATGCCTGACACTCCATGCCGACATACTCTTCACACCATTTCTGACGAAATCATAGACGTAGTAATGGTCATTTTTTTCAGCTAATGCGTCCGCATTTTTTCCTGACTCATCAGACAGTTCGATTCCGGCGATTTGATCCTTTCGATCTACAATCACCAAAAGGTGGGACCAAATCTTTGGAGCGCGTGGATCGCCGGGGATTATCTCAGGATCTTTGAAGCTTCCATCAATCGAATAGTAAAAAAATGAATCCTTTGGAAATCCCGAGGTGGCAATTGGGTATTTCAGTAACACGTCCTTTGATAGCTTATCGGGAAGCGAATACCTCAAATCATCAAACTTCATCAGATACTTTATGTTGAGCGTCTGCTCTTGAGTGAATGCGCTCGCGCCTTCGCCATTCTCTTCTTTTTCTACCTTACCGCTATCATCACCCAGAACGAGGTCGATTCCCCAATCCGACGTGCCGAGATCGAGTTCCGGTATTCCAGCTACCGCAATGAGAGCATTCAGCTCTTGAACCGTGTGTGCATGAAAATCGGGCGCGACATGGGTTCTCGCAAGTGCCAGTTGGGGGGCTTCAGAATTTGTAGAGTTAGTATCACCAACCGGTGAAGGACTCGAGTCGGGACGAGCCGATTCGGAGTTTGCGGAACTACTATCGTCAACCGGTGAAGGAGCTGGCGTGGAAGCATCGCGGGGAGATTCAGAAGTCGTGGGACCACCATCATCAGCCGGTAAATGGTCGGGTTCAGAATTAACACTCGCCGCACATTGCCGAGCCAGCATTAATGGCCATGTCGGGTCTTTGAAAAATGCCGGATTTTCCTTTCGCAACCTCTCACACTCTTCCAGGAACTTGCGGTTTAGCGCTGATCCTTGAACACCCAGGTCAGGATACATCTTGACTGCCTGAGTCTGAAATTGGGCTGCCGCTGGTTGCTCGGCAAATGATCGAAGCGAAAAAAACAAAGCCAGAGCGATCAGAAAGGCAGTTTTCATCGTTTTTGGGGATAGGCACGCGGCTGCGCCGACAGCCGCGCTATATTGACACGCGAACCGGCGTCCGTCACGAGCCTTTTACTCGCCAACTATGTGTCGTGAAAGGGCGAATCGGCTGCGCTGCAAAAGCAAAAAGGCGCGAAGCCGTTATCTGACTTCGCGTCCTTTGCGGACTTTACGCGATGCTTTTAACCCGAAGCTACGGCCGCCAGACGGCGCTGACGATGTCGCTCGGCTGGCCGACTTCCTCGTCGCCGATGACGGGGATGACCTGGCATTCGCGCTCCTCGGCTTTGCCGTCGGCGATGGGGGTGTGTCGTCATCAAGCAAGAGCGCGGAGCCGTTTCCTGACTCCGCGCCTTTGCGGCTCTGCGATTTTGAGTGTCGGTGACTAGCCGCCGACGGTGATGCTGTATTCCACGCTCCACTGGCCGACACGCTGGTCGCCAACCATGTAGATGGCCTTGTATTTCCAGATCGCCGGGCTCGCCGGCAGCGGCGTGGTGTCCACGTAGCTGGGTGTGGTGGTGTCGTGCGCGAGCAGCACGAAGCCTTTGCCGTCGCCGCGGTCGACGAGGATTTCGATCATGTCGAGGTATTTGCCGCAACCCTGCCAGCTCCAGCCGACTTCCACGCGTCCGCCGTTGATGCTGAGATCGAGCACCGGGGCGAAGTTGCTGAAATCCGGCCCGGTCTGCTCCGGTCCCTCGATATTGAGGTCCTGCCCGATGCTGTCCACGTAGCCGGTGTCGTTTTTGATGCGACCGACGAGCGAGCGCAGACGCGGGACGATGCCCGGCGCAACGACCGGCGGCAGCGGCGTCGGCAGGGTGAAGCCTGCGGGCGCGGGCGCGCTCGGGGCATTGCCGCCGCGGTAGAGGTTTTTGTTGGATGTGATCTGCTGGGCGTAGTTTTGCACGAGGTCCTGCAGGGTTACGAGATAGCGGAATGCTTTTGCATCCGCCTGCACGCTGGTGAGGTCTGAGTTGGTGATGGTGGTCAACGTGGCGAGATGTCCGCCGAGCTTGGCGGCGATGTTCTCGAGCAGCGCTGCGATTCCTTCATCGTTAAGACCGAGGTAATAGCCTTTTGGCATTGTTGTTTCTCCTTAATGGGTTGTGTTGAGGTGGCGAAAAATGGCTTTTTCGGCGGTGTTTCTCTGCAATGAGCCGCGCCGCAGCGGTTTCGTGACGCCGGAAATTGATTTCACGGCGTGGGAAATTGGATTTTGGACGTGCGGAAATGAAGTTCCGGCGTCGGAGATTGAATTTGAGACGCCGGAGATTGGGCTTCCGCTGGTGGAAATTGATTTCGGGACGTCGGAAAATGGATTTCCGCCGCCGGAGATTGAACTTCCGGCATCGGAAAACGATTCCACGACGCCGAAGATTGAAGTTCCGCCGCCGGAAAATGATTTCACGCCGTCCGCAAATTGATTTCCGGCGCGCGAAAAGCTGCCATCCATACCGATGAGGGCGCATTCGGCTCCGATCTTGCGGCTTTCAATGGCAACGGCGTCTCTCATGTGCGCCGAAAAGCGTGCGCAGACGCCTCATTTCATCCAAGCACGCCGTTTTACCAATCTGTCAAAAACCCTGCTTCGCTTTTTTCGCGGATTTGCCGCGCTGGAAATCGCGGCACTTCTCGCAGAAATCGTAGTCCTCGTAGAAGAAGGTGCAGATCGGGATTTTCATGTATTCGGCGAGGCGCTTGAGCTGGTCGGCCTCGGGGAAGCGCTCGCCGTTTTCCCAGCGGTTCCACGCCGCGATCGAGATGCCGAGATCGTCGGCGACGACCTTGAGCGGAATGTTCTGCGAGAGCCTCCAGATGCGGAGCCGCGTGCTGAAGAGGCTTCGCGTTTTATCAGTGCGATGCTTGTCTTCGTGGTCCTGTTTTCCTGCCATACGCTTGTGTTCCTTATCGCCGGGTTACGTAAAAGAAGAGACGATGCCGCCGGTGGCGCGACGGCGAAATGTCACGCGCAAAAATGCCTGTGTTGTAATGGATTCCGGCCACAGATTTGCGCGCTTTTAAACGATGTCTTTTCAAAAAAGCAAACCCTTTTTTTTACCAATCTGTCAAAAACGCATGCCGCGTTTTGATCAGCTTGCGGCCGGTTTTGAACTGCTTCCTGGATGTGGGCGCTGGTTGAAGAAAGAGAGCGTGAAGCGGCCGGAATTATCGCCCCAAAGACGCAGCGCGACGAGGCACGTTCAGTCACAACCGAAGTAGCGCAGAAAACAGATGCCCAGTCGTAGGCGAACAGATGCCCAATCGCGAGACGAAAACAACGAATGGCTGCTCGATGGCAGCCAAAAAAAGAAAGATGAGCGTGCTGGCGGTTAGTGGGTTTTGGCGCGGGCGCGGGTGATGGCGATGGCGCGCTGGATTACCTTTTTGGCCACTGGCACGATGAAAGGGATAGATTTGCTGGTTAGCGGGATTTTAGGAAGCAGGCCTGCGGCTTCGCTGCGGGTGTATTCCTCGCGGAGCCATTCGACGATGATGTCGATGTTTTGCTCGCACCACTCGACTCCGGCGGCATTCATTTGACGGGCGCGCTGGCGGCATTGGCAGCCTGCGATTGGTTTGCATTTCAGCTTTTTTAAAAGCGCGGTGAGGACGGTGCCGACGCCGTGTTTTGATTGTGGGAGTGAAACGGGCGCGGGATTTGCGCCCCAGCCATGCCAGTGGCCGAGCGGACAGGATAGCTGCGGATCGGCGTGCTTTGCCGGGTCGCTCTGCCATGCGCAAGGTGTCACGCACGTCGCGCAGATTAAGCCGTGGGCATGGGCAACGAGGTTTAGCATTGCGTGAAGCCGTAAACATCCCATGTGCCCCAGTCGTCGGGCACGATTTCAAAGGTGCCGACGCCATTCATTTGCTGCGGATCGCGCGGAGTGCCGCCTTGTGGAGTGAAACGCACCCACCACGTTGGCTGGCAGCCTCCATTGATCGATACCGTGTAGCGTAGTTTAGCACCGGTGGCGGTAGTCTCATCGTCGCTTTTTAAAAGGTAAGCCTGCAGTGTTCCGCCTGGTGTTCCGGGATAAGTCGCAGAACCAAACTTCGCGATGGCCGACGCTTTTAAATCAGACGTGGTGTATTCATCGGACAGCGTAACGGTGCTGTCGTAGCTCAATTCGCCGGAGCCTGTTGTCGTGACAGTGGTAGCCGTCGTGACGATCGTGATTTTGGAGTAAAAATCAACGCTCGACCAATAACTCGCGCACGCCGGATTCGGGTCAGTGCATGGGTTCCATTCCGCCGAGCAGGAGGCATCCGGGTCGCCATGCGCCGGGCCGTAATGGTCCGTTACGTCCGTGGATGCCGAGCCTTCGCAATCCAAAACGCAATCGCCCGATTCATCGCTATATGTCTCGGTTTTGGTGACCGAAATGTTCGATGTAAAATCAGGCTCGTCGCCAAAGGTCGCGTCGATGTGGCCGCTGGCTGAAGTATCGCGTTTCTTGTAAATTCTTGGAGGCGTGGAGGCATAGCCGTCGTTCTCGTGAAACCCGCACTTCTGCTTGCTGACCCCGGCCTGCCAGCTCACCACCTCGACACCGCAATCCTGTTTAAGCGGGGCAAGGTTCATGATGCGACGAAGACGTTGACGGTATTGCCGTCGCACAATGGCAGGCCGGCGGTTTTGCGCTGGTGACCGGGCGGTTTGTCGTTTTTCACCGAGCCATCGCCGCTGGTGCTGGCTGGGACGGCGCTCATGCCCATGCCGTGGTGTAAATGCCGGTGCAACCGGCGCAGCCGATCGGCACGCACCAGCGCGAGTTTGTCATCGAGTCCAAGGTGCGTTGGCGTGCCGCATTTGAAGCTGGTGGTTCCGGTGCGAATGTCCCGCGAAATGCTCTGGCACATCGACCATTGGTTCGACAGCTCCGGTGCGGCATTGACCGCTTTCCAGAGTTCGCCCGGCAGCGGGTCCCAGTTCACCTCCTGCCCTTTGGTTTTCCATTCAAAGTCGTAGCTCAGCGTTTTAAACGGCGCGTGCATGGACGCCGCGAGCCCGCTGGCCGGCGCTTCCTCGGGCACGGCAAAAGTGCCGTCATCGAGCAACTGCCCCGGTTGCAGCTCGATCGTCTGGTCGATCTCAAAAAACGAGCCGTTGCCTTGCGTGGAATCGTCCACGACGTATTTGCGCCAGTAGCGCACGGTGTCCGAGTCACCCGGCTCGACGTTTTCGATGTAAGCCACCCACGTGATCCGCACACGGCTGAGCAGAATGTCGGGGCGCGCGGTCCAGTTCCAGCCGGTGACGTTGCCTGCGGTGACATCGAGCACGCGCGAAACCACGTCGCTGCTAATCACCGCGTTGCCGGCGTTATTGACCGCTGTGCCGCGATTGTTGTGGAAATGGAGGATCGGATGCGCGTCGCTGGTGTTGTAGAGCCAGCGGCAGGCGAGCAGCGGCATCCAGCGCATCTGGTCGCGGATCACATCCCAGCAGAACCGCGATTGCGCCTGCGAGCCGGGCGGGTAGAGATCGGCCACCTGCGAGACATCCCACGTGATCGGGGCACCGGCCTGCGCGGCGGTGACGGCCGCTGCGTAGCCGAGCCCGGCGATGGTCGCATCGCTATAACCCGCCCACGCGAGGATGAACCATTCCAGAGCCTCGACGATCTGGTCTGCCACTTTCATCGTGCTGGTGCCGGCATCGTTCCAGCGGTTTAAAATCACGTCGCTGTTCCATGCGTCGACAAACGTGGTGGTGAACACGGTCGGATCAGCGGGGATTTTGCAGCGCTGGCGAAAGACTTTGCCACGCAGCAGCGCCTGCGGGCCGAGGATTGTGTAGCGGCGTTCCTCCTTGTTTCCGGTGGCCTCGCCGCGCGGGTCGAGGCACCAGCCGGTAAAGCGGATCGTGTTTGTCCAGTCGCGCAAAATCACGCGGGTAAAGGCGGGGATCAAATCGGCCGCCTGCATGCTGCGCGGCAGCGTGAGCGTCATCTTGTCGTCGCCCGCGCTGGTGGCGTCCACCACGCAATCGACGATGCCGAGATCAGCCAATGTGGCCGAGGTGCTGTTGCCGATCTGGAGTGTATGGTTTTGCAGGCCCATTTTAGTAGTCGCTCCTTGCGCCTTCGATTCTCGATTTCATCTCGGTCATCGAGGAAGCCATCGCGGCGGCTGCGGCTGTCACCATTTTCGAAGCGTTGCTGATTTCCTGCGCGGAATGCGTCAAGTCCTGGGCGGCTTTGCTGTGCGCGGCGGCGGCGGCTTTGGCGTGTTCGCTCGCGGCTTTGAGGGCTTCAAAGTCTGCGCTTGCACCTGTTCCTGATTTAACCTCGCTCGGAAGTGAGAGCGGGCTTTTGGTGTCAATCGGCTTCTCATATTCCGCGTCGCGATCATGCTCCAAGTCTGAAGCCGATTTTTGGCCTCTCACATGATCATGACGATCCTCGCGCGCAAATTCGCGTTTGAGTTGGCGGCGCGCCGCAGCGTTTGGAGCGTCGCGAAGCCTCTCGTCTCGCTCCTGTTTTTTCGATTTGGCGGCTGCTTTATCAGCCGCTTCATCCTCGCGCACATCGGCCTTGACGATCTGCTCGGCTTCGCGTGCAGCTTGCTCCTTAGCGCGCTCCTCGGAGAGTTGCGCCTGATGCGCGCGATCGATTGCTTCCTCGGTCTCGTGCCGGTTCTTGCGCTCGGTTTCCTGCTGTTGCTTTAGCGCCTTGTCTTTTTCGTCCTGTGCTTCTTTGCGCCGGCGGGCTGACTCCTCCTGATCGGCGGCTTGCTGCTCGATCTCGCGCGCTTCCTTTGCGTTTAATTTTTCGCGTTCGAGTGCGGCGATTTTGTTGCCGCCGCTGACTTGCGCCTCAACCGCCTTGGCGCTTTGTGTGCTGGCGGCGTTGTTCGCTTTTTTTTGCTCTTCCTCAGCTTCCTTCTTTTTCGCTTCCAGCTCTTTTATTTGATCTTCGACTTTTTCTTTTAACCACGCAGCGAGCGCCTCGCGTTCCTTGTCGATGCGATCGCGCGCGGATTTAAAACCTTGTTTTTGCGCATCGGTATCAGCGGCAAGTCCGTGTTGTTCGTAAAATTCCGAGGCTTCCTGCGCGGCGGGTTTGTCCAGTCGAGCCTTAACCGCCGCAACTTTGTCAGCGAAATCGTTTTTCTGCTGCTTGATATTTTCGTATAACGAGCGGGCTACAGCAGCGGCTTGAGCGGCATCCTCAGCCGCTTTTTCCTGCGCTTCAATCTTACGCTTTTGGAGTTCGATTTCCTTGTCGTAAAGCGCCTGAGAGCTTTGATTACGCAGCGAGGCAAAAGTGGTTTTGGTGTTGAATACCTGTTGCCGTTTTTCCTCGTCGCTCAGGTCGGATCGCCCCTGTATTCCGGCAATGGCATTCTTTTCCTGCGCAGCCAGAAGTTTTTCCATTTCGCCATGAATGGAACGAAAAGTTTCCAGGGTGTGATCAAGTGCGGCATCGGCATTTTTGATGGCCTCCTCCCACTCCTCCGCCGGTTTTTTCATCTTCTCGGCTTCCTTTACCGTCTCGTCAATTTTCTCGCGCGCATTCTCCGCTTCGTCTGCGATTTTTTCCTGTTCCTCCTTCGCCTTTTTCGAAGCTTCGACCACATGCCCGATCAGTTCCGTGAGGCCAGTGAGCGCCAGCGCCAAGACGCCAAACACCCCAGCACCCGCCGCGAGCGCTACGCCCTTGAACGCAAACATCAGCCCATGCAGCGCGCCTTCGCCGCCTTGCGCAGCTTCAGATAACCCGGCAATCGCCAGATGCGCGCCGTGCAGCCCGTGCGTGGCTTCCATCGCCGCCTCACGGATTTCGCCCTGCGCTTCACCTTCGCGATGCAGCGCCTCCCGCGCTTCGCGCAAGCCTTCCGTCGTCTTCGCGTGTTGCGCGTTGTATTCCTCCGTCGCCGCCGTGGCCTTTTTGGTGGAGTCGGCGACTTGATCGAGACCGGCAGCGGTTTTCTGCGCGCCGTCGCCGGTCGCCGTCGTCGCGATCTCTAGATCAAACTTTTTGTCGCTCATGCGATTCCTCGGATGAGCGCCGCTAGTTAACTTTTAGCCCGACCCAGTTATAGGTGCTAGTATCGGTGGCTGCACCGGTGATGTTGGCCGAGCCTGAAAAAACGACGATGGACGGAAGATTGGTTCCGGGTGTTCCGCCGGCAGTTTTAATCGTTGGAACGATAACCGTATTCGCGTCGATGGCCGTGCTCGCGATGCTGGCCGTGCCGCTGGTGAGAGTAAACGTGCCGGAGAGCGAGTTCGCTCCGCTTTTGACCTTCAGCGTCTTGCCAACGGTGGCGGTCGTCAGATCGCCGTCGCTGAGCACCCCGCCGCCGGTGTAGATCGTTTTCACGATTGTCAGGCCGCCGTCGCAGCGCATCGCGCCGGTGCCGACGCCGCTGCTGTCGGCTGTGTATTGGGTGAGCGCGTAGCCGGTCGAGAGCGTGCCGCCGCTGAGCGTGATGACCGTGGTTCCCGCGACACCGTAGAGGACGCTCCCGCTGTTGCTGGCGGCGAGAAACCCGCCGGCTGTGGAGCTGCTTGAATTACCAAATCGGAAACCGGTGTTGCTGCCGGCCCCGCCGAGCAGCGCGACAAAGCAGTCGGAACTATTTTCAAAGGCAAACTCCGAGCTGCTGTCGCTCGCGCCGCTGCTCGCTTTTTGCACGGAAAAATAAGGCGTGGAGAGCACCTTCAACCCGAGCGCACTGCGCCAGCCGCTGGCGCTGCCGAGCGTCGGGGTGCCGTTGAGAGTCGGCGTGGTCATCGTGCCCGATGTTCCGAGCACGGCGGAACCGCTGCCGGTGGTGGTGGTGATCGAGAGCGCGCCGGTGCCGCCGCTGGTGGTCACAAGGCCGTTGCTCGTGAGGTTTGAAAGCGTCGCGATGTTTTGCGAGGTGTTCACCGTGATCGTGTTCGTGCTTCGGGTGAGGCCGGTGGAAAAGGTGAGCGGAACTTCATATGCGCTCGATGCGGTAAACGCGGCAGTGCCGAGCGTGCCGCTGCTGCCGGCGGCGAGGCTGTAGCCGTTGAGATTGAGCGTGCCCGTGCCGGTGCTGACGGTGTTACCGTTGACCGTGGCGGCCACGAGCGCACCCGCGCTGCTCACCGACCAATTCGTGCCGGATAGCGTTCCGTAGGTGGTGACGTTATTGGTGCCGGCGTTGAACTTGAAGTAGCTATTTCCCGGACTGCGCGCGATATAGAAGTTACTCGTGCCGCCGCTGTCGTAGTCGGTAAAAATGGCCGCGTAATCCGCGCTGGCCGCGTCGAAATAGAGGTTGGAATGGTAGCCGCCTGTGCCGCTAATCGTAAGCCCATCCGCACGCGGGCGGCGCGTGCTCGGCGTGGTGGGAAATGTGCCGACCCCGAAAGCGTTGCTGCCATTGTTCTGGATCGAAAATGCCGAGGCGTCGCGTGCGGCCACGAGGTTGAGCACGATTTGTTTTTCAGCCGCACCGAGCCGGATCACCGAGGGATGGCTGAAGGAAGTCGGCTGCCGCAGGTCAGCCGCGCTGCTCCACGTCGTGAGATCGCTTGAATCGCGGTATTTGCAGCCGCCGATTGTGTATTCTCCAAACAGCCGGTAAGTCCCGCTGGCGAGCAGCACCACCGATGCCCCCTCGCCGACGTTCAAGCCGGAATTGACGACGGTGTTGTAACCGGAAAACGGGCTGCTCGAGCTCGCTTCCTGCATATTGGCCGCAAAGAGCAGGTCGTAAAAAATGTAATAGGTGCCGGCGCGGTAGACGATGTATGGCGAGTTGTTCGAACTGGCTGCGGAAAGCGCCGTTCCGGTGATCTGCACCGGCGCGCTCCAGCCGGTGGTGAGGTCGATTTCGGACGCCGGGTGCATCTCGTAGGCGAGCATCTTCACCGAATCGTCGCCCGCCGCGATCGTCAGGTGCAGGCTGTTGTCCGCCGGATCGACAAACCAGAGAGGCCCCCACGTTTTCTTACCCGAAAAAGCGGCCACGGTGATTTGCGTAAAAGTCCAGTTCGCCAAATCCGTGCTGGTGCCGACAACGAAGCGGCCGTTCGTCCCGCTCATGCCATCGCTCGTAAAGGCGACGATGAACCGCCCACCGCGATAGAGGATGGAAGGATCGCGCACGGTGCCGCTGGTGGAAGTGATCTGCCGGTCGGTGGCAAATCGCCAGTTCAGCGCGTCGGTGGACGTGATGAACTCCAGTTTTTCGTCGTAGTAATTAAACGTCGCGCCGAGATAGCACTCGCTGGCATCGAGCGGCTGGTAAGTGTTGCCGATCGATGTGCCGCTGAGGTTCAGCGTGCCGCTGACGTTCACCGTCGAGCCGGTGGCTGTGTTGAGCACTGCGCCGCTTCGGAGCGTGGTGGTGCCGGAAATTCCAGTCGTGCCGCTCACGATGTTCGTTCCGCTTAACGTAGTGACGCCGCTGAACGTCTGTGCGCCGGTGTGGTTGGCGGTGGTCGGATCGGTCTGCGTGACCGCGCCGAAAGCGGCGATACCGCTGAGAAGAAAAAGTGCGATGAATGCTTTTTTCATAAAATTTAACTGGCGACCCAGCTCGGGCCGTCCTGCCACGTGCTGCCGTCTGTTGAGACTTGAATTTTGAATCCGTGCGTGATCGGCACGAGTTTCGCGTAGGTGCCGATCAGCACTTCGCCCGCCGCGTTGAGGCTGGATAGTTTGATGATCGTCGCGTCGGACTTGATTAAATAGAGCCCGCCGTCGCTCCCCGCGAAGAGGCCGGTGTAGCCGGAAGCGGGGCCGCTGCTCGGGTTTGCGATTTGCGGTAGTGAAATAACACCGTCCATAGTTTGTTAAGCAGCGAGCAGATACACGTCTGCCAACGGGTCGATGATTAGGGCGCCGTCGACTTGAAGCGAAAAGGCGACGAGGACTTTGCCCGCGCCGACTGTGGCCGTGGTGCCGGCGGGAATGATGAGCGGCGAGATCGCCGATTCGTCCAGCAGCGGCAGCGCGAAATCCGCCCCGCTCGCAGGCGAGCCATTCACCGCGATCGCGAGCTGGCCGCACTTGACGCTGTAGGTGACGACGGAGGAGAGATTCTCCATGTCTCCGCGCGTGGCGGTCCACGCCGCGCTGGTGGCGGTGATGGTGAGCGTGTCGGTGCCGTCGCTGTAGGTGATCACCAGGTTGCGCACGCCGCCGATCGCCTCGATGCGCTTGGCGTGAAACGTCATCGCTGCAATCGCGCTCGCGTGCTGCGTGGTGATGGTGAATTGCACGTCGTTGCTTTTGTTGTAGCGGTCGAGGAACTGCAGCCAGAGCGCGCGGATCGCGGCGACCGTCTCCGTGACGGCCGCGCCGTTGATCTCCAGCTTCCCGCAGCGCCCGCCGGTGCGCGTGCCATCGGCCAGCGTTACGGCGTTGCAGGTGATTCTGACGACGTTGTTCAAATCGTGCGCCGGTTACGAGTTGACGCCGAAGGTGAAGAGCGGCTGCCACGCGCTGCTTTGGTAAGCCTGGATCGCTTCCAGCTCCACCTTGTCGGTGACCGGGTTTTTGGTTGAAAATTCGTGCCCGGCCTTTGCCTTGCGCACGAGCGGGATCACGAGGTTCAACCCGCCGCTTTTCGCGCCGGTGATGTTTGCCTGGCAGGTTTGCGCCTGCTCCACGCTGCCGCCGAGCACGTCCGCCGTCTCGGGAAAATAGGTGGAGTAAAACGTGTCCACATCGATGTTATGCGGGCGGAAGCTGAGCGTTCCGGTGAGCATGCCCTGCCGGTAATCGCGCGTCGGTTCCATCGCTGGTTTCACCGGGTCGAGCACGCAGTTGGGTGTAAACGTGATGCCGTCCTTGTCGGTGACCACGGTGAGCTGCGCGAGCGTGAGCGTGACGCTGGCGTTCGTGGCCGTGGCGGCGGCGCTGAGGACGAACACCGTGCTGCTGGTGATCGAGGCCACGGTCGTGCTCGCAGGGATGCCGGTGCCGGTGATCGCCTGGCCGGGCAGGATGCCCGCCGTGCTGGTGACGGTGACGTTCGTGCTGGTGTTCGTGGTCGCGGCGGTGATGGTGCCGAGATAACCGAGCGCAAGCGTGTAGCGGTCGAACAACTCATCGGCAATCGTCCATGCCGGTTCGCTGTAGCTGGCGCTGGCCGCCGCGAAGAGCGACGCGGCATCGCCGACGTTCGTGCCGAGCGCCTGCAGGTAGCTCAACTCCACCGCCGAGCCGACGAGCGGCTTGTCCGGTGCGAAGGTGACCGGCGGCATTTTAGTCAGCATCGCGGCGTAAGCGGTGCCGGTGAGGCCGAGGTCGCTGGTGCCGCCAAACTTCTTGTGGATCACCGCCGGCAGATCGCTGGTCGGGCGCACGAGCGCGCCGGCGCTCGACGGGTTGGTGTAGGGAAAGAGCGCGGCGATTTGCGCGGCCAGCCCGGTCTTGAAGATTTTCGGGACGAAGGTGATTTTGCCCACCTTGTCCGCGATGCCTTTACTGATGCCGACGCCGCTCGCGCTCGGGATGTCAAACATCTGGTCGGGCAGGACGACTTTCCAGTCCTCCCGCATTTTCCATGTGGTGGAGTCCCAGGTCAGGTAAGCCGGGCCGCCGCGAAAGTTGGTTTGATTGCTCATGGTTTAAATTGTGTTGTTGTTTTACTGGTTGTTCGCTGCTGGTTTTGTGGTCGGAGTTGAAGCGCCGCTTTGCGGCTCCGGTTTTGGAGCGGCGGGCGCGGGCTTCGGTGCATCGGGCGGGACGATCGCGTTCACGCTGTCGGTCCATTCCGGAACTTTGGTTTGTTTTTCAGCCGGTAACTTGCGGAAGTCTTCGAGGGCTTTCGTGTAGTGCTGGTAGATTTTGGCGTTTTGTTCGTCTGTCATAATTGTTTGGTTAGTCGGTGGCGCGGGCTGCGCCGGTGCATTTGGTGGAAAAATGGCAGCGGAGAATTTTGACGCCCATCTCCGCGTCCTTGCTGCTGGTGACGTTCTGGATCGTCGGTTTGCGGCAGGTGATGTCGTAACTGCTGCCGTCGGCGGAAAAACTGAGCGTCTTGTGTTTCAGCGCCGCGATCACGCGGTCGGCAATCGTCCATGCGGGCAGTCCGGTGCCGGTCCCGACAACCGTGGTGGTCGCGGTGAGTTTGTTGCTTTCCACCAGCTCGTAAATCTCCACGAGGAAATTGACCGGGTTGTAAAATGGAGTGCGGCTTTGCGATTCGTCGTCATCCGCGCTCTCGATCAGGATCGCGACCGCCACGCTCAACTGCGCGACGCTTTTCTCGACGAGGCTCTGGATGTCGCCTTCGTTCGTGTTGACGATCGAGGAAAGCGAATGGCCGGCATCGTCCGTTTTTTCCGAGCCGTTGCCGTTGCGCGGGGTCAGTGCGGCGAGATCGGTAAAGTCCTTTAAAATCTGTGCCACCAGCGCGGGGATGGTCTGGAGGTTCGGCGTGCTCACAATTCCTTGCCCTCCCATGCCGCCTCGACTTCCGCGCCGATGCACGCGGTGTAGGTGGTCTCGTTATCCGCGATGCCGTGGCCAAAGGGCGCGCGGGCGGGAATGACGATCTTGTAAGTCTTGCCGCCCGGATGGCTCACCTCGCGGGCGAGCTTGCCGGTTTTCTTCGCGAAGCGCGCGAGCTGCGGGTGATTCTCCTGCCGCACGAGATTGCCCGCGCGATCCGTCCGCAGCCGCACCACGCCCGGCTTGGTGACGCGCTCAATCACTTTTCCTTCTTCGTGAACCCATGCGTAAGGCGCTGCGTCGATGATGTGCGTCGTTACTCGATTGCCCTGGATCTCCGCATAAAGGCGCGATGCGCTTTCGCGCATCAAATTACTGCGCGGTGTAAGCGAGCTTTCGGTTGTCGGCCCGGAGAGGCGCTTTTCCTTGATGTTTAACACCGTTTTTTCCGTAGCCGTGTCCATCCCTTTGGCGATCGCGCGCAAAGTAAGGAACGGAAATTTCTTTACCCGTTCCGCCAGTTGCAAACTCGCCATCGGAATAATGATCTTCACCTCGCTCATGCGCGCGCCCCCTCAATTGGCAATCTGCAATCAGCAATCAGCAATGCCCTCATGCCGCCTCCTCCTCGATTCCCTCGACCGCGACGCAATGGCAGTTGCAGACATTGGCCGGCGAACCCGCGCCGTCGCCGGGATACATCAGGCTTTCGCCGCCGACGATGAACGGCCCGTCCACCGGCACGTTCTGGTTGCGCGGATCGTCCTCGGCCTCGGCGTGCCATTCGCGCACGTTCGGCAGATGGCTGGTGAGCCAGCGCTTGGTGGCGATGCCGGCCTGCTTCATCCCCTCCTGCCGCGCGTATCCAAACGCGGCGGCGGTCTCGGTGCTGGCGATGTTCGCCGCGCGGCCTTCACTGATCTGGTCGAATTTATCGCTGACCCGTTGCGCGATTTGTTTCAGCGTGCTCCCCTCGTCGAGCGCGGTCTTGATTTCATCGGAAATCTCCGCGTGGATTTCATCGGGGATGTCCGCGAGCTTGTTTTCGCGTTCGTTTAAAAATGTGAGTGCCTTCGGGTCGGCCATCACGAACGGCTCGTCGCGCCCGAGTTCCTCGAAAAGCTGGTCGCCCGCGAGCTGGAGCGCGTCGGTCGATTCACTGCGCAGCGTGGCAAAAAGCCCGTCGCGAAACTCATCGGGATCGAACACGAGATCGGACACGAACCGTGTGCCTTCGGCACTTTTTACCGCCGCAGCTTTGAGGCGTGCGCTTTTCTCGATCTTCCGCAGCGTCTCGAATTTCGCATAATCGAGCTGCCGCTTGATCGCCGCGTGCATCGAGGCAATCACCGGTTCGCGCTTTTTAAAATGCGCCGCCGCCAGCGCCACTTTTTTCGGGTCGCGTGTTTTGCCAGCCTCCGAATTTGCGCACGCGAGCGCGGCGACGATGCGCCGTTGCGCCGGCACTGGAAGCAGCGTGATGGCTCGCAAGGTTCGGGCAATTTGTGGGCGGGTCAGCATGTGATAGGTGATGGTCATGCGTTGCCGCTGTCGGCGGGCTCGCTCGGGTTCGCGTAATCGTTCGCCGTGCCGGTCTGCTGCACGCCAGGGCGCGGGGTCGGGTGCATGCGGCCGATCACCTTGTTTTCACTCCCCCAGCAGCCGCCCTTGCTGGTGGTGCCGGCGGTAGGCGGCTCTGGCGCGAATTTCTGCGCGGCGATGTCGCCGAGTTTCTTGAGCGCGTCCTCGTATGCCTTTTTGCGCTCCTCGGTCTGCATCGCCTTTAGCGCCGGGAGTGCGATCAGCAGTTTCCAGCGGGTGATGGCAATGGCGTCGTTGTGCAGCCCTAGCGGGAGCTTGGTCGTGTCCGCATCGAGATCGTAACCGCCGCTGCGGATGGCATCGCGCACCTCCGCGACCACGCGGGAGAGGATCGACGCGATATTGTCGATCCCCCCCTGCTGGTTTTTGATCACCGCCGCGTCGCCGGGCGTAAATTCGCTCAGGACATCGGAAGTGGTGGGTGCGCTCCAGGCCATGTTAGTTCAGCGTGGCCAGCAAGGCTTCGATGAAGTCCGAAAGCTCCTGTGAACCGGGTTTCAGCGCTTCGTTAAAAGCCCATCCCTGCCCGCCTGGGCCTTCACGCATCACACGGCGTGCTTCGGCGAGTTGACCGACGAGCCAAGCCCGTCCGATAACACTGTCGAGCGGGTTCGCCTGTTTGGTCTTTTTTGGCTCCGCCGTCTTGGCGGTCGCCGTCGCTGGTTTCGCCATGATGCGCTACTTGGTTGTCGCGGTGATGAGCGCGCCGGTGGTGCCGCTACTGATGAGCTTAAGCGTGCCGGTGGTCAAAACCGCGTCGATGGGGATGGATGCCTGCGCCGCCGTGGAAACGGTCGCAAGCGTCGTGGTGCCATCCTTGAGGATCAGCGACGAATCGGCGGTGCCGGCAGTTCCAATCACCACACGCGTGATCGCGTTGATGCTGGTGACCGTCGTGGTGCCGGTGGTGCTGATGTAGCTGTAAGCCGAAGGCGCGGCGGAGATCGCCTGCTTGTGGGCAATGACGAGTTCCGTGTCGTTTGTCTGCGGCTTGAGCGAGCTAAACGTGGTGTTGAGGTCAGTCGCGTAAACCGCGCCGACGATGACTGCCGCAATGGCTGCGGCGATGAGCAATGGTTTCTTCATTTTTTTTAACTTTTGATTGGTTTTTGTTGTTGGTATCCCGCCGCCCGCGCGGCATGCACCGCGCGGGCGAAACGGGAAGGTTTTTACTGCGAGGTGAGCAACTGGCCGGCGTTCGCCTGGCCGAGCGCGGTTCCATACATGATGGAAATGCGGCGGGTGGCCGTGCCTAGTTTGTGATCGACGTATTCGACCAGCATCACGGAGATGCCGAGGTCGGGGTCTGTGACGGTGGTGACGTTGCCGTAGGAGCTGCCGGGCAGCGCCTGCGTGTAGTCATTCGGCATGCGGGTCGCGACCACGAGCGCGCTCTTGCTGCCGCCAAAGCCGACGATATGGTCGGAGCCGGCGGGCAGGTTCGGAGCGTCCACGACCGTGAAGCCATGCACGTCGGGCAAGGTGCCGTCCGTGATGATTCCCGATTTTTGGAACGCCGCGAGCGTGACGATCGCATTGTCCTGGGCGAGCTTGCCGAAATACGTGCTGTAAAGCAGCAGCGTCCGGTTCATCGCACCCATCGGCACGCCGAGGATATTCAGCGGCACCGCCATGTTGATCACATCCGCGCGGCTGAAGTTCGCAGCGGCCTGCGTCACCGGTGTCGCGGTGAAGTTAGCAGCAGTGATGTTCGCATAGAGCGCATCGACGATGGCCTTGGCCAGCGCGTAGCTCTGCGCGGGAGCAGCCTCGCCAAAGAGGTTGCGGACCGTGCTCGAAAGCGTGTTGCTGTCGAACGTGATCGGCACGCCTTTGTGCGCGTTGATGGTCACGCTCACGTCCGTGGTCGTGTCATCGCTCGCCGTCCAGCCGGTGCTGGTGTTGTAGGTCTGCACCGTGGGGATGCTCACGATCCGCGTGGTGACCGTCTGGTTGTAGCTCGCCGGCTGGTCGCTGAAATCGGTCGAAAACCGGGTCAGCGCCGGGAAGGTGAGTTTCAGCAACTCCAGCACGCGTTGCACGACGAGCGTGCCGGCGAGTGTGCCGACGCTGTTCGCCGAGATGAGCGGGCTGTCCATGATCCGCGAATCGTGGCGGAACTCCGCCGCGTAGATCGCCGCCATTTCGCGCGCCAGTTTCGATTTCTCCGTGCGGTCGGTGCAGGCCGAGTTTTTCGCGACGAGCGCCTCGTAAGCGGAGAAGACGTTGCGCGGATCGGAGCCGGTGACGACGATGCGTTCCGCGCCATTGCTGGCGACGATGCGCGTTTCGAGCGCCTGCGCGCCGCCCCATTTCGCATAGATCGGCTCGAATGTGGCCGGGTTGTCGGTCACGTTTTTCTCGATCTCGGCGAGCGCCGCCGTGTCCTTGGCCGCCACCGCGCCGCGCTTCACCATATCCGCGACGAATTGCTTCGCGTGGGATTGGCGACGGGCGAGGTCGTCGGCTTCGAGTTTGGCAGCCTTGGCCTTGAGCGATTCGTTTTCGAGCGTGGTCTGGCTCGCTTTCAGTAGCGCCTCTTTCGCTTCGATTTTCGAGGCGACGAGTTCGTCATTTTGTTGTTTGGCTTTGAGAGCCGATTGCTCGCTTTTCAGCGCGTCAATCTCTTTTTGAAGCTCCGTGTTTTTGGCTTGGAGCGCAGCCAGTTGTTCAGGTGTCATATTGACTAGGTTTTCCTTTTGTTGTGATGGATGCGCTCCATCGGCGTTTTTCGCCCACAAGGGCAAAATCTGGTTAAAGGCCGGGTCGTTCACGAACCCGCCCATGTTCGGCTTCGCGTCCTCGCGGCAGACGATCCGCGCCGGTTTGGCGCGTTTGTTATCCACGTGGAATACAGGCGAGAATTGCCGGTAATCCTTCCCCTCGATCGCCGCGCGGCCGCTGCCGGTGAGTTCCCCGCTCACGTAGATGCCCGGCGCGGGCGTGTCGCTCCACTCGTAGCGCTCCGGCCAGAAGCTGGCAGGGCCATCCTCGTGGTTGAGATCAAAATAAGGGCGCTTGCCTTTCGCGGTGAGCGCCTCGTGCTGCGCCTGCAGCGCCGCCGCGCCCGCGCGATCCGCGAGCACGTCGATCGGCAACCCGATGCCGCCGCCCACGGGCGTGATCGATTGCACCCCGCCCGGCATATACATAAACCGCCGCGTCGCCGCGACCGGCCCGGCATGCGAGAAAATGGCGATGGTGTCCTCGACACTTTCCTGGCCGCCCTCGTTCTTCGCGGTGATCGGTTCGTCGATTGGCGCCGCGCCGATGGTGGAAAGCTCCACGTCATTCGGCACGAAAATCACTTGCACGTCGGGATTGTTTTTGTGCCAGTCGTTAAAAATGGCGACGAGGCGAACCATGCACTCACTCGTGACGGACCGGCTGTATTTCACGACCAGCGTTTCGCCGGGCTTGAGGCTTATGCTTTGAAGGGCTTCGATTTCGATGTTCATGCGAGGGTTTCCGCGAGGGTTTTTAGTTCGCGGGCAAAAATGGCGTCGTCGGGTTGGGCGGCGAGTGCCGCGAGCTTGCTCTCAAGCGGGTCGTCTTCCCCTGAGCGCGCCTTCGGGGGAGTCACTTCCGAAGGCGACTTTTCGTTGTTTAACGACCCTGTTTGTGGTGTTGAATTTTGTTTGCGCACGACCGGTGCGCCTTTTGCCGGTGCAGGCTGGTCGAACTTGGCGCGCATATAGCCTTCATCGAGGTCGAAAAGCTGAGCGAGGATTTGATCCCTTTGCGCATCTTCCAGGCTGCCCTCCTTTTTCTCCAGAAGCCGGCACTCCGGCAGCAGCGCGCCGTCGCCGTAAGTCAGCGTGAGGATGCTCGGGATGAGCTGGCCGTTGAGCACCGCGCAGGCGAATTTGCCGGCGGCTTCGATCCGGTCCTGTTTCACATCCTTTTCCACCGAGCCGAAGGCTTTGCCGCCGCCCTTGGTGGCGCTCTGGCTGCCGCTCATCGTCTGCCCCAGGATGAGCAGGCGCGCGTAGCGGTCGGCACGGTCGAGCAGCTCGCCCTGCGGGCTGTGGTCGCCGGTCTTGCCGGTGTCTTTCAAGTCGAGCGTGGTGCCGGCGGGGAAGGCCGCCCAGCCGGCGCTCCCCATGTTTTGCAGCATGTTGCAAATCGCGTCCACGGTCGATTGCGGGGCGTTCGGGTCGTAGTTCGCCCAGCGGAACGGCAGGCCGAATACCTGCGCGAGATTCATCAGCCAGTCGGCGGAGAAATTCGCCGCGCACCACCACCAGGCGAGCGCGCGGAACATCGCGCTGCCAAACGGCGTGCCGCTTTGCGCCTTGTGGATTGCGATCAAAAATTTGTGCGGCGGGAATGGAGTGACGTTCGTGTTGAGTTGCGCCTGGGTGAGATACGAAGATGAGCCGGGCGCGGAGGCCGTGGCGGTGGCGTTCGGGTTGAGGCCGAGCACGCCATCCTGTCCCCAAGCGAATGCGGTCGGGTCGGCCCACCACGTCGCGCGCGGGGCCATGAACTGGCCGAGCGATGGCGTCTGCTGGATTTGCCAGCCGATTTCCAAGACCGAGACGCCGCAGAACCACGCGTGCAAAATATCGCTGATCGTCCCGTCGAGATCGTTCTCATCCGCCGCCGGGTTCGGGCGCATCCCTCGCAACGCCGCCCCGGCCACCTTGCAACGCTCGATCGCGTCGTTCGTCGGGTCGGTGTCCTCCTCCGCATACGGCTCGAACACCATTTTTTTGCGCTGCACGCCGAGGACGATTTCCTGCACGCACGCGGCCAGCTCCGGCCAGCTATCGAGCATCAGGCGGAAAAGCGCGGCCTGCTGGACGTGATAGCCCGACGCCGCCCCGCGCAGCGTCATCTCGATATATTGCGGTGTGATCGCCGCGAGCTGCGGCATCAGCCATTGGTAGCCGCCATTCTGCGGCCGCAGGATGCGCGCGATGGATTGCGGGCCGTTATTCGGACTCACGGTCAACGTCTGCGTGGTCGCAGGCACAATCGCCGTCGACGTCTTGGCCGCCACGCGGCTTTTTTCGCGGCGGTTGAGCCGGTCGATCACTGCGTTGTCGCGCGGGGTCATCATACTCCCGCAAACCTCCGTGGCTCAAAAATGCGGTGTGGTGCCGCCGAGTTGCCGATGCGGATTTTGGAAACGGTCTCGGCGTTCAATGCGCCGGCATTATTCAAGAGCGCCCACTCCGCGAGCTTGCCGCTGTCGAAGGTGTCGCCATGTTTGCCGTCGCTATCGGGCGTGCATTTGTAGCGGCCCTGATCCTTCACCGTGAGCCGGTGATCGTCCTTGATGTAATCCGCCGCAGGCAACACCGTGCGCCCGTCATTCACGGCGGCGCAGTAAAGATCGCCGAGATACGTCTTGTAATTGATCGCGTCGCGATAACCGGACGGCAACGGCTCCACGCTTCCGCCGCCGAGCACCAGCTCGACCGGGATGATGCGCGAAAGATCGTCCTTCGTTTCCTCCGCCGCGAGGCGTTCGTTGCTCGCGTCGATGCAAAGCCGGCGCGCGGGGCCGCCGGAATTGCGTGCGCGGATCGTGGTGACGATGCGCGCCAGGTAATCGCTCATGACCGCGCGCTTTTTCGTCTTAAAAACCACGACGAGCCGCTGGTGGCGTTCGCCGCCGCAATTCTCCGTGACGGTGATGCTCGACGGGTTGCTCGTCTCGCCGGTGGTGCTCGCCACGTCGAGGCCGATGCCGACCGGGCCGCTCGTGAGCGTCGCCGCGAGCAGTGTGAGCGCCTGCCGGAAATCGCCTTCGTTCTCGACGAAAACAAAGTTGCACTTTCCGACGCCGCGCCGTTGCGCCGAGATCAGCGCAACCAGGTCGATCGCCGCCGCGCCGCCCGCCTTGTGGTTGAGCGCATACGTCTCATCCCAGCCGCTGCGGAATTGCGGGAAGACGCGGCATTGCGCGTAAGTCATTTTTTCGCCGCGATCGTCAAAGAGCGCATGCCCGGCGGCGTAGGCATCCTTCAGCGCCACGCGATGCACGAGGATGCCCTGCTGGCCGATGTAGAGATGCCCATCCGGGTTCGCGGGGAATTGTTCGTCCTCGCTCTCCGCCGTGATCTCGCGCGGCATCGTCATTTCAAAATAGGGATGCCGGTCGTTGCCCGAGAGGTTCGAGGCGTAGATGATTTTTAAATCGGGCGTGTCGCGCATCATCGGGTCGGTGGCGATGCGCAGTTCGTTCTCGAAATTCGCGTTGGTGAAACCGGACTCGTCGCGCAGCACCGTCGCGCGCCAGCTCCGCGCGGTCGCCGGGTTCGGCGCGATCACCTGCAGCCGCGAGTAATGTGTGCGGTCAAAGTAAAGGCGCAGCTCCATGCGCGAGCTTTGGTAAAGCTCTGCAAAATCCTCCGGCGAAAGTCCGGTGAGCAGTTTGTCCTTTGACGAGTCCGCGACTTTGAAATCGAGGTCGCGCTCGCCCGCGCCGTGGTCGAAGACTTCGCGCACAGCGGCTGCTTCATTGGCAACGATCATCGCCTGCTCCGCCGCGCTGAGCGTGACGCCGACCAGTTCCTTGCCGAGCAGGAGCGACGCGCTCGCGGCGATGACCATGCGGCCCGGCGATTTCGAGATTTCGTCAAAGCCGATGTCGCCGAGCGTGGTCGATTTCCGGCATCGGCGCGCCCAGTAGAGCGCGATCTGGCGCACCTTGCGCACGGCGACCAGCGCGACGTTTTGATAGGGACGGCGCTCGCGTTTCATTGCGGGATTGCCACCTTTCCGCTCGCTTCGAGCGCATCCACATCCGAGAAGGCCGCCTTGCGCATCGCGGCGATCTGGTCCGCTTTCGAGAGGTTGCTGTTTGCGATCTCCGCCGCGCGCACGCGCAACGCTTCGTTCAACAACATTTTCGCCGCGTCGGTTTCAAATTTTTCGCGGTCGAGTTTTTGCGCCTGCTCCTTGAGCTGCTGGTCGCGTTCCTTCAACTCGCGGGTTTGCTTTTGGTCGATTTCCTTCAGCTCCAAATCCTGCGCCTTGAGCATGTGCCGGATGAACTCGGCGATGCGTTCCTCGTTCCTGAGTTCCACCGGTTTTTGCAGCTCCTCAAAAATGCACTGGCCGATCATCGTGCTCGCGGCGGAAGTGAAGCCGGCGGCGGAAAAACTTTTGTTAATCAACTCCGCGCGCTGCGCGTCGGCGCGGATGCTGGAGAGTGTCGCGGAAAAGGCTTTGTCGGCGCGGCGGTTTTCGAGCCATTTGCCGAGACGCCCGGCGGAGAGCGTAATATCAAACTCCGCGCGCAACCACGCCACGCCCGCCTCCAGCGGCACGGTCTCGCAATGCGCGAATACCTGCTCCTGCTGCGCCTCGCTGAGCTTCGAGTCCAAAACCGAATCGCCGCGTGTTTTACGGTTGTTTGGCATCAGACTCCCTTCCAGTGCGCAGGAATTGAAATTTCGTAGGGCTTGCGCAGCGGCGTGACGCGAGCCACAAAACCGCACGCGTCCTCGTCGATGAACGAGAAGCAAAAATTCAGGAATTGCTGCCACGCATTCGCGAGCGCGAGCAGCCAGCCGAGCCAGAGCGGGCGCGGGATCGGACAAAAGATTTCCAAGTCCGTGAACTGGACGGGACAAAACCAATACCACCCGATCGCGATGATGGTGATTTTGCGTTTGTTCATTGCCGCAGCAGCACCTTTCCCGTCTCGGTGATCGTCCATTTCACGTTTTGCTCGTCGATCGGGTCGGCCACGGTTTTGACGTGCGCTTTCGTGTTTAAAAAAGTCATCGCCTGCTCAAACTCCGCGTCGCCCACCGGCGGGCGCAGGCGCGTGTCGAGCTGGACGCGCAGCGTGGTTTCCGGCGTCGCATATGGAAAAGCGACTTCCAGCACATCCAGAATCGTCCGGCGGATTTCGAGGTTTCTCATTTTTCGCGGCCCTCCAGCCGTCCGAGCGAACGCACGATGTCGTCCATCTTTGTCCAAAGACGCCGGTTGGCGTCGCTGAGGATTTTGATCATCTCATCCTTGCGCTGCTCGCCGGCGCGCATGAGATCGAGTTCCATCTTTGATATTCCGCCGCGAAGCATATCAAAGTCGCGGTCGAGCTTCGTGACGTCCTCCTTGATGCGGAGCAGTTCCCCCGGCAGTTTCTCCAGCGCGCCGATGCGTCCGTCGAGCGTGTCGAGTTCTTCATCCACCGGCGGGCGTTTGCCGAACGCCTTGCGCGATTCGTTGTAAATTTTCAGCACCAGCAGGATCACGCCGCCGAGCGAGACGAGCCCGATGACGACCACGAGAAACGGCCCTGCGTTTTCCATTGTGAGTTCCGCGATCATTTACCCTTTCTCCTCCTCGTGCGGCGTCGGCGTTCCCGTTGCCATGCGAGCAGCGTCGCCAGCAAATGCTGGCTTCTCGCGGCGATCTGTTTCCGAATTTGCCGTTTCATTCCTCATGCGAAAAGTTCCGAATCGGAAATACCCAGTTCCTCTTGCGCGATTGCGATTGCGAAACACAGCTCGACGGACGCGCGATGGAGTTCCCTGCCGGCACGCGCGAAATCCGGCTTGTCCCCGGAGAGCGCGAAATTGGCGAGTTCGAGCCTTCCATGCGCTTCCCTGCAGCGTTGAAAAAAAGTGTTCATTCGAAAAGGGTCGTGTCGAGCGTGATCACCGCGACGTCGTCGGTCTCCAGCCCGAGGTAGGCGGCGAGGCCGGGCGAGAGATCGGCGATGCGCCCGGTGTCGCGGGTGGGGTTGCCGTCGATCAACGTCCCGTCGCCGGGGCCGTAATCGACCGGGCGGGCAAAGGCGATCCGGCCATTGGCCGGGTTGCAGACGCGCACGACCATCCGGCGCAAAAGATTTTTTGGCGTCTCCGCGTAGTTCCACCGCATGGCGATGTAATAGGCGTCCGGGTTCAAGCCGCGCGCGTAGCCGGTGCTGCCGCGCGTGAGAAATAATGAGCTAAACCACCATTTGCCGGCATCCGCCTGGCCGATGAGCGCGAGCCCTTCCGTCTGCCCGACGCCTTTGTCGTCCGGTCCGCCGAAGGTGGATATTTTGCCCTGGTATTGCTGCCTCATCGCAAATCGCCTCCGCTCGAAGGCCATGTCCACACCAGAACGATCAGCCCCAAAATGAAGAGCGTGGGCAGGTAGATCATCGGTAGTAAGCGGGCTGCCCCGCGCGCCCGTTCCCCCCGGACGGGACGCGCGGGGACTTTTGACCACAGTGCAAAGTCGCGGGGGATGGATTTGAACCATCGGCCTTTTGGTTATGAGCCAAACGAGCTACCAGACTGCCCCACCCCGCTGTAAAAAAAGATTTGATCACGGTTTGTTGACGACTTGGAAAGCGGGTTGCGCCCTGGGCGCGGCGGCGACGAGCGCATCCTGCTTCGCCTTTTCCGCCATGATTTTTTGCACGATGCTCCAGCCGAGCGAGAGCAGCGTGACGGCTGCGCCGATGGCTTTTTGCGCGGTGTCGTTGTCGGCGTAACCGTTCGTGACCAGGTAGACGCCGCCGCCGGTGAGAAAATGCCGCACCTGTCCCGCGAGGATCGGGCGGCCGTATTTCAAAACGAGATCGAGAATGAATTTAGGCATTTGTTTTTTTGATTGCCACGGAGGGCACTGAGATCGCTGGGGGTTTAAAAAATCTTCGTGTTCTCTGTGTTCTCCGTGGCTGATTTTTCAGGGTTGTGTGACGACTGCCGGGGCCGCCGCGACGCTCAAGTCCAGCCCCTGCGCCGCCGCTTCCTTCGCCACGTCGGGCGGCAGATGTTTCTTGATTGCCTCCGCGACCACGCCGGTGATCGCATCCGCGACCGGCTTCTTGAGCGCGGGATCGCTGATGCCATCGGCGATGGTCTGATGCACCACCGCCATCGGCGCATTGGTGCCGATGGTCGTGCGCAGTGCATTCGCGGCACCGCTGAGAGCGTCCGCTTTTAAATCGACCGGCTGACCGGTGAGGAGCTGGCTGAGCGCGGAAACGCCGATGTTCAGCGCCGCGCTGGTGGCAAAGCGTTTTGCCTCCTGCGTCGCCGGCGAGTTCCACGCCGCCTCAAACTTCGCCTTGTCAAAATGCTTTTTGCCATCGGCACCGGTGGTGCAGGCGGGAGTGAAAAACGGGATGGCGAGGAAGGCGCTGGCGAGCAAAACGAACGCAGCGCTGCGAGGAGAAATGCGTGGGTGCATATCCCAGCCTTGGCAACAAAAGTGGAAACACCGTGAGCCCTTTTTTTATGCTTGACAAAAACGCGGCTCTTGCAGGTGGAAACGTTCCACCTGTCAAGTGGAAAGAAATCTTTTTTAACGCGTTTTTTAATCCGCAGCGCTCAATCCGACTCCACAACAAACCGTAACACTTTTTGGTCGCGTGTGTGTTTTGTCTGTATGTTGAACAGCGGATTATTCCGCCATCGCCGCAAAAGTCCGCCACTCCGTTTCACCCTCGCGTAAAACAAATGTTTCGTCGTTGATCACGCCCGCCGTTTTGAAGTCGAGCAAATCCTTCCATGTAAACGGACCTTCATTCGCGCCTTCGTTGCTGTAGTAAAACGCCGGCTCCTTGTGCAGACCGAGAGGGTCGGTGTTGGCTGGCGCTCGTGTGGGTTTCGGCGCTTCCACTTGTTTAAATGTCATGCGCTCCACGGCGTCAGCGGCGCGCTCGGCGTGGTGGGCCGTCTTAGCGATCAGACCCATGACTTGCGCGAAGCCTGCGAAAAAGAAAGCGTTAAGGAGTAATGATACGAAGGCGATTACTGAAACGCGGTTGGTGTCGCTGAATAGCATGATTGTCGCTGGCAACAGGCCAAAACAACAAAGCCCCGCGAACAGGTTGAACATCGTCGCGAGAATCGGCTCGTTATACTGTTTCATATCAGTGGGTGAATACGTTGCTCTCGCAACTCAGAACGAAGAAACCGAAGATCAGGCCGATGATGATCGCGGCGAGCAACCCAGTTGCGCTTTGTGCTTTTTTAAGAATCTGTCCGCAGTGCGGGCAGGTTTTTGCCGTGGTAGAAACGGCGTTTGTGCAGGCGGGGCATTGCGTGAGTTTCATAGTCACTTCATGAAGTTGCGGCGCATTTCCCCGACCGGATAAAGCCACACGAAATCCTCTTCGTGCAGATCGAGCGGAGGGTAGGCCGCGTTATAGGATGAGAGCCGGAAGGTTTTGCCATCGGTTCCCGTGCGTTGAAAGAGTTTGCAGATCACGCCGCCGGCCTTGAGCCGTGCGACCACCACGTTATTACTAATGGGCTTTTGCGAGCAGAGCAGGATCACGATGTCGCCTTCCTGAATCACCGGCATCATAGAGTCGCCACGCACCGTCACCGCGATGGCTCGCGGGTCGCGGATGCCACCGCGTTCCAGAAATCCATCCCAGTCCACCACGTCATCAAAGTCAATCATCGCCTTGCCAGCCGTCGCCCATGAGATGAGCGGAATCTTTTTCTCCGCGCGATATTTGGCGGCGGGTTCGGAGGCGTGCGCTCTCAGCTTGTTTAACTCGTGCTCGATATCTCCCTCGCCCGAGCGCAGCCACTCAAAATCAAGTCCCGTGCGTTCGGCCACCTTGTGGAGCGTGCTGTCAAAGGCGCGGGCTCCGTCGCGCCAGTTGATGATATTGCCGGGACTCACATTGAAGATGCGCGCGAGGGCATTGATACCGCCTGCGGCGTCGATGAGCGCCTGAATCCTCGCAGCAAATTCAGAGTTCACAATGGCAATGGTCGCCCATGTAAAAAAATTTGAAAGTTTTTTCTTGCAAGCATTCAGACTGAATGACAAAGTGAATGCGTGATGAGATTCGTAGCCCCCCTTAAAGTGCGCAAACTAAAAGCGCAGATCGTATTAAAAGGGCTGTCGCTTGGAGAGGTTGTTCGTCGCGCGAAAGTCAATTACACCGCCGCATCTTCTGTTCTCTCGGGAAAGCGGATCGATGAAACCACGTTCAAGAAGTTGAAGGAGACTGTGGAAAAAGCACCGATGCCAGGGGAGGGCGCTGAATAACTCTGTATGGATATCGCTATTCAGTTTAAGCTCATCAGCCGTGTGGCGCTGGAACACTCTCAAGATGATCAACGCTTCGCGGTGCTGCAAGCCGTTGCCGAGATCGGAGCGCAATGCGGCTGCGAGGCGGAAGCCGACGCCGCCAACGCCACGCTCGCCGCGCTCAGGGTTGCCGATGAGCACCAGCTTCGCCTTTTCACAATGTTGAACACCAAAAGCTAGACCACATGATTGATTTCTCCCCAAACGAATTAAGAAGCCGCTTCCTCGAAGGCGCAATTCCGCTCCGCCGCACCGCCCGCCGCGTCGGCATCTCGCATACTTATCTGCGCATCGTCCTGCTCGGCGAGCGTTCCAATCCCGATCTGCTGCGTCAGGTCGCGCAGGTAATCCTTCAACCCGACCGCACGGCCCCCCAGCGACCCCAGCGCGAGGCGAACCGGCTGATCGAGGCGGGGTGCAATCTCTTCCTCGTAAAAAACGGCTACTACCGCTCGGCGATCTGCCGGGCCCACCCAAGTTCACGGAGTTAAACAGAATGACAACAGAGCAACTTTACCAAATCGAACTCGAATCGCCCTGCTTCACCGCGCTGGCCCCGACTGACCGGGAGGATTACGACGCAGGGGATGCCTGGCCGGAACGTCTATCAAGAGCCATCGTAGAACTTTGTCACGCGGTTGCGGAGGCAAATGCCGAAAATCCGGGTAACGCCGCAGGCGGGTTAATAAATCCAGCGCGCGATCCAGAGAGTAAAGAATCAAGCCTCGAAGCTCTGCTGACGCATCCGGCCAACGACCTGTATCTATGTATTGAAGGAAATATGCGCGGACTGCTCGCGCGGGCTCTTCTTCGCCTCGAAGGCCATCCGGTAAATCCGGCAGTGGCAGAATCAATGTCTTTCGAATCTTGCTGGCCTGCATCCGCAGAGCATTCAACAGCGGTTCCAGCCATGGCGGGGAGCCCGGATACATCTCGGCCATGAAAGCTATGCCTTCCTATTTTGCACCGCTCGGGACGGCTGAGGTTTTGACAGCTTTGCAGCCGGGCGCGATGGAGCGGCTGGTTTGCGAGACGTGCGCGGCTTTCGATCTTTGGATCGACGCGCTTTCGATGGAGGAGCTGGGCGCGCTCCCTTTCCGGATCGACTCGGTTCGCGGCGAGCTGGGCTTTGTGAAGATTTTCCTGCGCGATGCGCGGCTCGGTCTAGCTCCAGGTTTATTTGATCGAGCGCGCCGCGAGCTTCTGCAATCAGCGTTGCGTAAGTTGCCAGGCGTTCTTCAATCGAGCGTCGAAACTGCGCCGCTTCCGAGCGCAAAGTGTCGATCTCGCGCTGGAGGCGCGAAAGCTCCGCGCGCAGGACAGGCGGCTCGCCGCCGGGAGGATATTCGCTCATCCCGCAGAGCTAAGACGAAAACGCAATCCGCGTCATGCGGGAAAAAAGGAGCGGTCAAACCGGCCCGTTAAACAATGGAAGCCTCCTTTAAACAGATCGTCGCACTGGCCTGGAGCCATTGCCCGCCGGAAAAGCGGGAGATGCTGCTGCGGGACATTCTTAACGTCGCACGCGGATTGCGCGGATGCGACTGCGAGAAAATCGAAAACAGCGCCGATGCACTCCTCTCGCTGGTGCAATCCGTCAACCGCAAATCCGCCGAGTTTGCCAGCCTGTTAACGCCATGAAAAAGAACGGAACACCGATCGTGCATCAAATTTCGCTGGCCGGGCATGGCTGTAGCGTGGAGCGCCGCAAGGGACTCAGTGGCGCGGTGTCCGCCGCCTGCAACGCCTTTTTCCTCCGGCGCGGCATTTCCACCCAGCTCACCGCTCAATACGGGCGCGGCCTGCCGCTGCGTCCCCGCAACAAGAACCGTTAAACAATTATGAGACGCGAAAACAACCGTAAAACCCTCCTTTGCGCCTGTGGCTGCGGACGCAGAAATGACCAATGTTCGGGCGAGGCGTTGAGCTGGATCGATGGACTTTGCCTGATGGCTGGCCGGCGCCGGCCTGTGCCAGTGCAAACCGAAATGCCGATGCTGGAGCCAGCGCGATGAACGCCACGCAAAAGCAAATCGTGAGCACGGCCAATGCGCTCCGCGCGATGGGCGAGGAGCGGTGCGACATCGTGGTCGCGGGCGTGAAGGTGCGCGTCTTTGCCAATAGCGAAAACACCGCGCCACTCAACGCTCGCACGCTCCTGCGGGTGCTCCGCAACGCCAAGATTGATTTCAAAATTCTCCATGAACGCGCTCGCAATAACTAAACCTGCCACACTGGCGACCGACGCCGACTTTCACATCGTCGAGCAACCGAGGTGGATGACCTTTCACCGGCTGGCGATGCAGAGCGCCCGCGAGGCGGTGCTTTACGCCGCGCTCTGCGGGCTGGAGCTGATGCGCGTGCGGGCAGGGATGCCGCGCGGCGAGTGGCTGCCGTGGCTGGAGGAGCACTTCCCAGGCAGCGCGCGCACGGCCCAGCGTTACGTGGGCGTGGGCGAGATTCTGGAGTGCCGGATGAGAAATGCGACACATGGGTCGCATTTGACAACCGTGTTTAACACGCTGCTCGACGGAGGCGTGTTGCCTGATGACCGGCGCGAGGCGGCGCTCGATGCGCTGCACGAGATCGCCCCGGCGTCGACCCCGCGCCAGCTTTTCCTCGAATGCGGTGTGCTCAAGCACGCTGAGAGCCCGCACGCGGCGGCGAAGAAGGCGAAGAAACAACTGGCGAAACAGGCGGGCATCGACACGCCGATCATGGAGACATGGCTGCGGATGAACCGCGCGAAGCGGCTCCGGTTCGTGCGCGAAAACATCGACGTGCTGGAGGAATTGATCGCGGAGGCGAAGAAGCTCCGCCGGAAAGGAGCGATCTAATGAACCTGCAAATTCTACCCGAACAGGAACGGTTGCCGGCGGCGGCATGGGCCGGGTTGCTCGGCATCAGCGAAAGAGGGTTTCGCCTGCGCGCGCCCGAGCCGGTGATCGAGGAGCGCGGAAGCGGCGGCATGCAGACTTTCCGCTTTGGCGACCTGCCGGAGGATTGGCGCGCACAACTCGCCGCACGGCTGGAGGAGGATCGCGGACGCGATTTTTCCTCGCTGGTCTCCTCGCAGTCGGTCGGCTGGAAACCGCGCATGGAATTTGCCGCCTTCCCGCAGGCGACACGGGAAAAGGCAAAAAAGATGTTCGACGTGATGGAAGCTTACTTTGCCACGCTGGAGGCGACCGGACGCCGGGCGAGCGCGGAGGAACGGGCGCAGGCGATGTTTAAAAGCCTCTTTAGTTTCATCGACAAGGACACACTGGAGCTTGTCGAGCGCACCATCAGCGCGCACCGCGTGCGCGGGAAGGCGAAGGCGATCGAGCGGCTCGGCGGCTGGGAATTACTCAAGGCGCAACGGATCGCGCTCACATTCCTCTGCGATAACAAGAACGTCCCCCACAAGAACCGGCTCGAAATCCCCGCTGCGTTCGTGAAGGCGTTTCGCGCGAAATGCCTGGAGCCGGGCGTCGTGAGCGTGAGCGCGGCCTTTATCTATTTTGAGCTGCTCTGGCAGCATGGCGAGGAAGTGCCCGGACTCGGGCGGGCGCGGCGCGAGGATGAGCCGTTCCCTTTCAAGCTGGCGCAACTGCGCAGCGCCAAGGTAATCCCGACCCGAGCGGCGCGATTGATGGCCACGCTCGGCAAAGGCCACGCAATGCTCAATGGCGCGCTCCCGTCGCTTCCGTGCAGTCGCGCGAAGCTCGGGCTGCGGCAGCGCATCGAGTTTGACGACAAACGGCCCGATCTCAATGTCATCGGCGACGATGGCCGGATTTTCCAGCCGTGGATTTATTTCGCGCGCGATGTCGCCACCGGCCAGATCATCGACTTTGCGCTGCGGCCAGATGGGAACATGAAGCAGCGCGACGTAGTGGATTTGACGGTCGCGGTGATCCGGTTCAGCGGCTTCGCGCCGGGTGCGATGTTGAAATTCGAGCACGGCACGGTCTCGATCTCCGAGGATCGTGCGGAGTATCTGCGCAAGCAATTCGGCCTGCAAATCTCCCGCACCGAGCTGCTCGGCGGACGCGGCGCGACCGGCCTCTGGCGCGAGAAGACGCGCGGCAACCCGCGTGGCAAACCTTACATCGAGTCGTTCAACAACGTTTTTACTCACCTGATCGGCTTCTTGAAAGGGCAGCGTGGCAACGATGCGCGCGTGGCGATGCCCGACATGCACGGCGACCCGAACCTCACCCCCGCCACGCTCACGCACAAAAATTACCGGCTCAAAAACTCAATCACCGAGGAGGCGCTCCTTTGCGCGCAAAACGCGGTGATGTGCCAGTATTTCGAGACGGGCGAAATCCTCGACGCCCGTGCGGCCTGCGCGCAAAGCGGCATCGAGGCACCGCTGGTGCACCTTGCCGATTTTCTCGAATGGCTCAAGCTCGCGATCGCCTACTACAACCGGCGGCGCGGGCACCGGATGGACGGTTTCGCGAAGATCGAGGTCAACGGGAGGCTGGTGACCGAAAGCCCCGACGACAAGGAAAAGCGCCTGCTCGCCGAGATGGGCGCGCGCGGCGAATCGCTCCTGCGGATCAGCGAAAAAGATGCGGCTCTGCTGATGATGCGGATCGCGCGGGCAACATTCACCGCCAACGGCTGCGTGATCAATGGCTGCCGGTTCTGGCACGAACACAGCCGCGTCGTGCACGAGGCGCAACGCGTGGGTAAAAAGGAATTTCTGATCATTCACGATGTGGACCGTCCATTTGAGATTCACGTCCTCAAAAACCCCGTCTCGCACATCGACGAGTGCAACGAAAAACTGGCCGATGACGCCGAGAAACCGGAGCACCTCGAAACCATCCCGATGTTTGTGCCGCCGGAGCGCACCGACCCCGAGGCAATGATCCGCCGCAACGAGCGGCAGGCGATCAATCACAACCGGATTGCCCGCGAGGCGTTGATTGGTTCACAGGTTTACATCGAGGCCGAGACCGCCCGGCGCGAAGGCAACACCGCCGCGCTCGATGCGCTCCGCGCCCGTGTCTGCGGCCTCACCGCACAAGTCGCGCGCGAGCTGCCGGAGAGCGAACTGGCCGGCCGGATCAACAGCGCGGAATCCCGCGCGGCGCAGCGCGATGCGGCCAAGCCGAAATACATCGAGTCGCTGGGCGATGAGCGCGACTGGGCCGCGACGCAGGAGGATGAGACATGAATTTTGATCAATCTGCCGCGCCACGCGGCGCAACAGAGCGGGGCGCTCTCGTGAGCAGCGAAGCCTCAGCACGTGGCAATTTTTCCAATCAATTAACCACAACACCACAAACCTAGAAACCACACACCCTCCCACATGTCCACTACACGACTTGCCCCTCCCGGCGCAGACCCCGATGCCAGCAACGAGCGTTACCTCGCCAGCGCGAAGCTGCGCGGGATTGCGATCGGGCTGAACATCGTCGCCCGCGTCGCGCGCATCCGCCCGCCGCAGGAGCGCGACGCGATGCTCTGGCTCTGCAATTACGCCCGGCTGCGCGATCTCACCGCCGACGCCCTCAGCGGCGAACTCGACCTCGACCGCACGGAAATCCGCCGCGCGCTCACCGATCCCGACGCCGATCTCACCCGCTTTGTGCGACAGGTCGACCTGCTGCGGGGCCGTTTCGAGCGGCACCTGCACGAGGAACGCGCCGCGCAACGCCGCGACTGGCGGCTGGTGGGCGAGTTTGACAAGGCGCTGGGAAAAATCGCCGACACGAAGGTGCGCCGGAAGATCGGCAACGCCTTTAAAATGGCGCTGGCCGAGCCGCAGATCATCGAGATCACCGGCAAAACCCGCATGGGCAAAAGCATCTGCGCGCGGCACGAGTATTTTAAAAACCTGCACCGCGCCTGCTGGCTCACCGCGCCATTTGGACCCACGGAAAAGGACTGGACGGAAGCCCTGGGCAGCGCGCTCGGCGTCCACATCGGCACCAACGGGAAAAACAGCGAGGCCCGCCCGAAGATCATGGCCTGTTTCGGCCCGAACCGGATCAACCTCTTAATTGTGGACGAGGCGCATTATCTCTGGCCGAAGGATTTGCGCAATTCGCCGTCGCGGATCGAGTTTCTCCGGTTCCTGTGGGAACTCCACGGCGTGAGCGTGATCATTTTAGCCACGCCGCAATACAGCGAGGCGCTCACCGGCGCGATGAACGATAACCCGCGCTGGGCTCCCGGCCAGTGGGTGGGCCGGGTGCAGACCTTCCCGCTCGCCGACACGATGAGCGAGCCCGACCTCGCCGCCGTGGCGCGGCATCACGCGCCCGACGCGAGCGAGCCGGTGATCAAGCAGCTCGTCGAGCAGGCGCTCAGCAGCGAGGGCTATTGCGGCGCAATGGTGAAGGCGATCGAGCGCGCCCGGTTCAAGGCCGAGGCCGGCCGCCCGCTCACGGTGGAGCTGGTAAAAGAGGCGCAACGGCAACTGGAACGCGAAGCGCGGGTGGCGGCGCTCACGCCGAGGTTTGGGAGAAATGGGAGGGCGCAATGAGGACACCCGAGGGCGACGCCATTTTTGCAGTGGTGAAAACGCGCGTGGGCCGCGACCACGCGATCACCAGCGCGGACATCTGCCGCGAGCTGCGCTGGCGGCCTTCGCGCGAACGGCAGGTGCGGCAGATCATCAGCGACGAGTCGATGCTCTGGCCGGAGATCGTCTGCGCCGCGCCGGGAAAAAACGGCGGGTTTTTCCGTGCCGAAACGCTCGACGAACTCTGCATCTACGACAACTGGCTCACGGAGATCGCCGAGCGCGAGATGAACAAGCGCGACGCCTTCCGCGCGTATGTGCGGCAACAAGGCATCCGCCTGCCGGAAAGGGCGCACGCATGAGCAACCTCGAACTGCTGCAATTTCTCAAGGCCACTCACGCGGAGGCGCAGCGGGCGGTGGCGCTCCACGGCGAATTTGCCTCGCTGCACGAGGCGCTGGGCGTGATGGATGAGGAGTTTCACGAGTTTAAACTGGAAGTTTATAAAAAAGCGGAAGCGCGCGACCCGCAGCGCGTTTACGACGAACTCGTCCAGATCGCAGCCATGTGCGCGAAAGCCGCGCAGTTGGTGAAGGCGAAAGCGTCCTACGACACCGCTCATGACTTTTTCTACGGCGGCGTTGCTTCGCAAATGAACGCGCTGATGAAAGCGGCCAGCGATCCTAATCCTTCGACGGTATACCCACGATGAACACCCGCCCGCTCTGTCTCTGCTGCGAGGAAACCGAGGCCACGTGCTCCGATCCCGATCTCGGGCCGGTCTGCGGCGAATGCTTTGCGCTCCTGCACAACATCGCAGTCGGCCTGCGGCAGGCCACTTTCGGTTTCCCGCGCTGCGGCACCAAACACCAAAAACCACAATGACCACCACATGAAAAAAGACAAATCACCCATCCCCGAATCCCCCGATTTCAAGAACGCGATCGACCTGCTCGCCCTCTATTCCGACGCCACGATCCGGCTCGCGGCGATCAAGGCCAGCCTCGACGCGAAAATGCTGCCGATCCTCGACAAGCGCCGCAAGGAATACACCCGGCTGCAGGCCGCCCAGGGCGAAGCGCAAAAGGCGCTCCAGGTCATCTGCGAGCGCAATCCGCACTGGTTCGTAAAACCGAAGACGCTCACCACCGCCTACGGCAAGCTGCAGTTCCGCAAATCGACCAGACTGGAATGTGCCGACGAGGCGGCGTGCATCCTGCGGATCGCGCGCGGCGGCGGACGCAAAAAATACCTGCGCCGCAAGGTGGAACTCAACATCGAGGCGCTGGAACGCTGCAGCGACGAGCAACTGGCCGAGTTTGGCATCACCCGCGTGACCACCGAGAATTTCACCGTCAAACCGCTCGGCGTCCAGATCGGCGAAGCGTCCGCGACGGAAGAGGGCGAAAGCGAGGAAGCGGCATGAAGCTCCCGAACTGGATTTACCGTTACCGCGTGGTGCTGGAGCGGCACGGCTGCAGCCCCGGCCAGAAGCGCGGCGGGCTCGTGCGCCTCTTTCTCACCCGCAGCGGCACCGCGTGGGTGGCCGATGCGCGCCACGCCGGCACGTTCATCGGCACCCGCCCCGGAGCCAAAGCCTTCGCCGCCGCGCTCGCAGCGCAGGCGGAGGATGTGGAGAGGGGGTTTGTGCTGTGAGCGCATTTGTTAAAATTCTAGCCTGGTTTGTGGTGTGTGTTTGCTGGCTACTCGAAGTTCTTGCCATTCTGGGAGGCGTCGCGATCGCGCTGATGATTGCGGCCTCGATTGCTCGGAAAATGTGGGAAGATCGAGCGGTTCTATTGTTCTGTTTTGCGCTTGCGACAATCGCGACGCTGGTGTGTTGGCTGTATTCCCGCGCAAGACAATGGGCACTGCAGGTGGTGCAATCGAAAGTGAGGCCGGAAAGCCGATGAGCACGCAAACGAAAATCGAATGGTGCGACCACACGTTCAATCCATGGATCGGCTGCACGAAGGTGGATGAGCTGTGCACGAATTGCTACGCGGAAACACAGGACAAATTCCGCGCCTGGACGCCGAAAGGATGGGGCAAAGGCAAGCCGCG
>JAJPJG010000034.1 GCA_021324395.1 Spartobacteria bacterium
TACATCGGCCTCGCGCTCACGTCGCATGACAACACCGCACTGGCTGCCGCGCAATTCGATCAAATCACCATCCTTGATCCATCCATTGCCGCACCCGCCGGATTCGCAGCCGCTGCCGGAGACGCGCAGGTCTCGCTTTCATGGCAGGCTTCCTCCGGCGTCACCGGCTACAACATCAAGCGCGCATTCACATCGGGCGGCCCTTACACCACCATCGCCAGCGGAATCAACACGACGAATTTCACCGACATCAGCCTCGCCAACGACACAACCGCCTACTACGTCATCTCTGCCCTTAATGCCACGAGCGAAGGCGTCGACTCGCCAGAAATCAACGCACGCCCGACCGCGCCGATCAGCGCAACCGAGCGGCTGGCGCCGGCAGTGAGCCTTTCAGGAGGAAACGCGACGATCACCCGAACCAACTCCGTCGTCGGCCACTCTTACCAGCTTCAGTATTGCGACGACTTGGGTGCGGGAAACTGGCAGCCATACGGTTCAGTCCAGGCTGGCACCGGCGGCGATATCCAGTTCACGATTCCAGTCAGCGGCACATCGCAGAAACGTTTCTATCGCGTGACGGTTCAGCCTTAGACCGGGCTCCGCGCCGAAGCATCATGACCGAATACAACTCCATCAATTCCGCTGGCAGCATCATCGGTGTCACCATCTCTGGAAACGCCGCCAACAGCGCAGGCGGCGGCGTCTTCAAAGGCGAGGGGCAGTCAGCCTCCTCCGCAGCCTTTTTGCGCAGGCTGCCAACTGCAAAACCGTTTCAGCCTTTCGTATGCCTGTTTGTCCTGATGACGATTCTCATAGCGTGCGATGCGCCGCTTTTTGCATTCGATTTGCCAGACCTTCCAGCAATGCCGACCATTCCCGCGCCGCAAGCGCCCGGCTCGGTGACGATGGGTGACCCGGCAAATTTTCCGGAGGTGAAGATGGACTTTCCGATTCAAACCGGAACCTTCGATTCGAGCTGGCCGTCCATCGTGGCAAACTACCCGACCGAGGATTCCGCGTGGCTGCGACAGGCGAAGCTGGGGATCTGGGTTCATTTTGGTCCTCAAGCTGCTGGTCAGAGCGGCGATTGGTATGCGCGCCGGCTCTACAGCGAGGGCGACACTCCTTATTACAATCACATCCGCGACTTCGGGCATCCATCCACGGTCGGATACAAGGATCTGATTCGCACATGGAATCCGGCAGCTTACGATCCGGCGGCGCTGGCGAATACCTACTACAATGCCGGCGCGCGTTTCGTGCTGGTGCAGGGTGTTCATCACGATCAATACGACAACTGGAATTCGAAATACCAGGAATGGAATTCGATGAACCTGGCGCCTCACCGGGACTTTCTCGGCGAGTGGAAGACGGCCCTTCGCAACAAGGGCATGCGGTTCGGTGTCGCCTTTCACCATGAATATACCTGGTGGTGGTTGCAGAGTGCCTATCGCGCCGACGTGAACAACACGTATGGTCTCGCCGGGGTTAACTACGATGGTCATCTGACGGATAACGACTCCACGGCTCTGGGTTCCGGCCAATGGTGGCAAGGGATGAATCTTCGCAAGCTCTACATGACGAACCTGCGCGAGTATGCGGGCATCTACAATGTGGAGGACAAGGGCACTTACGGCCTCGAGCTTTCGCAAGGTATCTTTGTAAACCATCTCGAGTTTGCGCATTGGTATGCGACGTGGTGGGCGCTGCGGATCATGGACGTGATCGAGAACTACGATCCCGATTTTTTCTATACTGATGGCGACTCGACCCAGCCCTTCAGCGGATACAAGAGCGGAACAGGGTATAAGTGCGACGCCGTGCAGCGCGTGCTCGCGGATTACTTTAATCGCACGCTGCAGCGCCGCGGCACTCTCGACACCTTTGGTGTGATCAAGCACGTGCCTTACAATCGCGGCACGGTGGACACGTATGAGAGCACTTATCCATCGGGAATCGTTTCCACGCAGGCGTGGATGGGAGACATCGCCGTGGGCGATTGGTATTACAACACGGGGTTCAACTATGACCCGGGAATGGTCATCCGCTATCTGCTGGAGTGCGTCTCCCGCGACGGCGCGGCTGCGATCAACATCGCGCTCAGGCCGGACGGCTCGCTCGATCCCGGCAGCGTAACGCAGCTTCAAGCCGTGGGAACTTGGATGGGCATTAACGGCGCTGGTATCTATGGTAGCCGGGCCTGGAACATTTACGGCGAGGGGAGTAACAAGCTACCAAGTGGGAATCTAGGCAACTCTCAGGCCAACGCGACATTCACCACCTCCGACTTCCGCTACACCGTCGGTTCGGATGGCTATCTCTATGCATATTGCATGACCGTTCCGTCTGGCGGCGCCACGTTAACGCTGACCGCGCTGGGAACAGGCGACGGCTATCTCGCCGCGCCGATTACCTCGGTCCAATTGCTCGGCAGCAGTGCCAATCTCTCGTGGACGCAGTCGGCTACGGATCTCAAGATAACCTGCCCTGCTTCCATGCCCTTTCAGACCGCGGTTTGTTTCAAGATTGGGCCGCCATCTATCGTCATTCCGCCATCTCCGACTGATTTGGTCGCGACGCCCGCAGGCTCCAGTGTAGCTCTGAAATGGAGTTCGTCGCTCACAGGAGCAACCTTTAGCGTCAAGCGCGCGACCAGTCTCGGCGGGCCTTATAACACTCTCGCCTCCGGATTGAGCGCGATGACTTATACCGATGCAACGCCAGCTCTCGACACGAAGTATTTCTATGTCGTCACTGCCAGCCAGAACTCGGTGACATCACCTAACTCCGATGTCGCCCCCGCAATTCTTCCCGAAACGGTAACGTGGCAGACGCAGGACATCGGGACGGTCGGAGCATACGGCGCGCTCGTGCAATCGGGAAACTCCATGCTGATCAATGGCTCCGGGGCGGATATCTGGAATACCGCCGATTCGTTCCGCTACGTCTATTTGCCACTCAATGGAGATGGCCGCATCACAGCCAGGGTTGACTGCATGCAAAACACCGCCACTTGGGCAAAGGCCGGCTTGATGTTTCGCGAATCGCTAGACCCGGCATCGCGCCATGCGATCGCATTTTTGACGCCTTCAAACGGCACATCGCTTCAGCGGCGCACAGTTACCAGCGGGAGTGGTTCCGATGTTTCCTATGTCACCGGGCTGACTGCTCCCGGCTGGCTGCGGCTCAAGCGGAGCGGCAGCACATTCACCGCCTACCAGTCAGCGGACGGATTGAATTGGACGACAATCGGCAGCACCAGTGTCACCATGGCAACCGGCGCCTATGCTGGCCTCGCTGTGTGCAGCGTGCGCAACGGCACCACCAATCAGGCGCTTTTTAGCAATGTCACAGTCAAAACAGCAACCAGTCCCGACATCACGGCGGAAGCCGGCAACGGCACTGTGATCCTGCGCTGGAATAGTGTGTCGGGAGCGTCTGGTTACCGCGTGAAGCGGGCCACGTCCATCGATGGACCTTTTGCGATCGTTGTGTCGCCCACGCCGGGCACGAGCTATGTGGACACAGGTCTTAGCAACGGCACGGGCTATTACTACATCGTCACGAGCTTGAACGGCTCCGTGGAGATCGCGGATTCCGATGTGGCTTTCGCCCAGTCGGCAGCTTCCACGACTCTCGTCTCCCGCACCACGGGCGGAACGGTGCTGGCAAACTCAGACATACCGACCGAGACTGCTGCGATGGCCTTCGATGGCTCGACCAGCACCAAATGGTATTCCAATTTCAATAACACCAGCTGGATTCAATACCATTTCGGCAACGGCCTCGCGTGGCGCATCACCGAGTATAAGATTACCAGCGCGAACGACGTGCCGCAGCGCGATCCGATGAACTGGCAGTTTCAAGGTTCCAACGACGGAGCAAACTGGACGACACTCGACACGCAGAGCAACCAGATCTTCGCCTCCCGCTTCCAGACGAACACCTACGACTTCACCAACAACACGCCTTATTGCTACTACCGGCTCAACGTCACGGCCAACGCAGGCATCTCCGGTTATCCCATCCAACTCTCCGAACTGGCCATGCTCTCCGCGCCTGGCGACGTAGGTGACAAGACTCCACCGGTGCTAAGTCTTCCATCCGATATAGTTCTTAGCTCAACCAATTCAACCGGGATGAATGTCACTTTCAATGCTACTGCTACTGATCTGGTCAGCGGCACACTGGGTGTTAGCTGCAATCCAGCCTCCGGCTCCTTTTTTCAACCAGGCACTACTTCGGTGCAATGCTCCGCCATAGATCTGCTCGCTAATACATCCGCGGGCAGCTTCAACGTTACCGTCAACACGCCGGTGATGAACTGGCGCATCGCACATTTTGGCACCAGCAGTAACACCGGCAACGCAGCCGATGGCGCGGATCCCGACGGCGATGGCATAAGCAACTATCAGGAATTCATCAGCGGCACCGACCCGAACGATCGCGCGAGTTTGCTGAAGATCGATCAGGTAAAAGCGAGTGGCGCCGATATCGTGCTGAGCTTTCCCACCGTGACCGGAAAAACCTACCGCGTGGAGCGCTCGGATAACCTCCAGAATAACTCGTGGACAGTGGTGCAGGATAACATTGCCGGCACCGGACAAACGGTAAACGTCACCGATTCCGCAGGCGCACAGCACGCGACGCGCTTCTACCGGCTGGTTGTGCAGTAAGCCTTTTTCTGCACTAGCAATCCTTCGGATTGGCTCTTACCGCTCGCACAAAATATCTCAAAACTCCGTGTCTCCGCGGTTATTTTTCCAGCCGTTATTTCGTCGCGCGCGCAGCCGCTTCAGCCGCCTTGTCCCGCGCCGCCTCGCTGCCCACACTCCGTCGTCGTGATCCGTTGCGGGCGACGACTCGGAATTTACTATTTCGAGAATGGATTTGGCGGACGACCATCAACAGTCATATATGATCGCGAATGAATGGGCCAAAGATCCAGAGTGCTTATCTGAAGCGATCCACGCGCTCGCACAGTATTGGGCAAAGAAAAATCGAGAACGCACAAACTCCTGCTCGAAAATGAGTGAAAGCTGGAAGACGGCTGCTTGAAATTGACCAACTTCAGGCGCGCACTATTCAGTTGATTTGCGCAAATGCTCAATTAAAGAGTATCGCCGCCTCGAAAACGACACCGCTGCACGGCAGCAGACAATGCAATGCTCGTGGACAAATCGGAGACCATTCCTTAGGGGATAATGCCTAAAACTGGAGGTCTGGCATAATTTTCAAAGCTGTCCCTAAATCTGTCCCTCCTGTTAGTCACGGAGTAATGGAAGAGTTAGTTTGAATATCGCTTGATTACTCCGGAAGTGTGGCTATATATGCCTGTAAATAAGCAGTTTCCTTGACCGAATCCCACCCCTTCCGCCATGCTTTTCACAAAGCACTTGCGCCAGTCGAGACAGCAATTACAGTCGAACGTTCGAAGTTTCCTGCAGCTTTCTTTCTCCTTATTCGCTGGTCAATTACTGCGCTGTTGAACAACTCTATGCTCCCTGTAATCAAACTCGGCAGCTGGCGGATAGTTATGGCCGGCGTCACTCTGCTGGTTTTAGCGATGTATCCTTCGCACGTATCCGCTGCTGAAAAAGCGTTGAACCTGGCAACAGTCGCCACTCCGTCTAGTTCCTATTGCTCCGGTGATACCACGGTCGCTGCGCTCAATGATGGCTACGCTCCTGCGAACTCCGCGGATGCGGAGCATCGCTCGTATGGGAACTGGCCGCGCACAGGGGTGGAATGGATTCAATATGAGTGGTCACAGCCCGTCGCGACTAATTGCATGGAAGTCTACTGGTGGATTGATGGCCGAGGAGTCGGCGCGCCGAAGTCCTGCCGGCTTCTTTACTGGGATGGCGGACAATTTCTCCCGGTGAAAAACGCGCAAGGTCTCGGGGTTACGGGAAACACTTTCAACACCACGAATTTTTACGAGGTAACAACCAATAAGTTGCGGCTTGAAGTCGTCTCAGACGGCGGACTCTCCACTGGTGTCCTGGAGTGGCGAGTCTTTGATTCAGGCCGCTCGCCCGCGTTCCCGCCTGCGGTGCAGGCTGGAGTGGATCGCGTAGTGATTCTAGGTGGAAAGACTTATCTGTCGGGTGTTATCAAGCCCTTTCGTAGCGAAAAGGTGGAGACGAAGTGGAATAAGGAATCCGGTCCCGGCGAAGTGACTTTCCAGAATGCTGACGCAGCCGAAACTACTGCGACTTTATCCAAGCCTGGTGACTATGTGCTAAGGCTGACAGCTACTTCCGAGGGGAAAAGCGCCAGCTCTACCCTCAAGGTTCGCGCCGAAATGCCGCCTCCCAAAGAGCGCCTGGACGTAGTCTATACCAGGAGATACAGCATAGATAGTCCGCTTTGGAACGCGCGGACAAAGGCCATCATCGTGAACTGGATTCCGCACTGCATTGACATGAACAACCAGCCGGATCTCAAGGAAGGCGGGATCAACAACTTCATAGAAGCCGGCAAGGCACTGCGCGGCGAGCCGCACGCGCGTCATCTCGGCTATCCATTTTCGAATGCGTGGGTGCATCAGACTGTGGAAGCGATGTGCATTGCATTGATGGTTGATCCCAAAGGCGACCGGGAAATCATCGCGGCCCAGGAGAAGATGAAAGCCACGCTGGAAGATTGGATTCCGAAGATACTCTCCGCTCAGGAGCCTGATGGATACTTGCAGACCGCCTATACGCTCGCAGAACGCAGTGCATGGCCTGAAAAGTGGTCGCCAAGCCACCGTGGGTATCATGAAGGATATGTGGCTGGTTACTTCATCGAATCCGCGATTAACCATTATACTTTAACGGAAGGCAAAGACCTCCGCCTTTACAATGCTGCGAAAAAGCTAGCCGACTGCTGGGTCGCAAACATCGGACCAGGCAAAAAAGAGTGGTTTGACGGTCATCAGGAGATGGAGCAGGCACTGGTGCGCTTTGGCCGGTTCGTGAACGATATGGAAGGTGGCGGACGTGGCGATGCTTATGTGAAGCTTGCCCGTTTCCTTTTGGATTCGCGCAGAGGCGGCGCAGAATATGACCAAAGCCATCTGCCGCCCATCAAACAATACGAAGCCGTCGGACATGCAGTTCGGGCAGTTTACAACTACTCCGGGATGGCTGATGTGGCGGCTGAGACTGGTGATGTGGATTACGAGAGCGCAGTGATGTCGTTGTGGGATAACTTGATTAACAAGAAATACTACGTCACCGGTGGCATCGGCAGCGGCGAGACATCGGAAGGCTTTGGTCCAAACTACTCGCTGCGCAACGAGGCTTACGCCGAGTCGTGCTCGAGCGCGGGGCTTATCTTCTTTCAATACAAGCTTAACCTTGCCAGTCACGATGCGAAGTATGCCGATCTTTACGAGGAGACGATGTATAACGCGCTGCTCGGCTCGTTGGACATGGAAGGGAAGAACTTCTACTACGACAACCCACTCATCGAGGAGAAGGCGCGCTATTCATGGCATGTCTGCCCGTGCTGCGTGGGCAACATCCCGCGCACCTTGCTGATGATCCCAACGTGGACTTATGTAAAAGACCGCGATGGAATCTATGTGAACCTTTTCATCGGCAGCCGTATCAACGTCGAGAAAGTAGCTGGCACCAATGTCGAGATGGTGCAGAAGACCGACTACCCATGGAACGGAAAAATCACAATCACGGTGAATCCGCGTGAGGCAAAGAGCTTCTCGCTGCATGTGCGCATACCGGACCGCAAGACCAGTGAGCTTTATACTAACACGCCTGTAGTCCGGGGCTACAAATCCTTTGCTGTCAATGGCGCGCCAGTTACTCCCAAAATCGAAAAAGGCTATGCAGTCGTGACGCACGAGTGGAAGGCGGGCGACCATATCGAACTCGAGCTACCTCTCGAACCACAACGGATTAAGGCTGACCCGCGCATTGCGGCCGACCGCGGCCGCGTTGCGCTCCGCTACGGGCCGCTTATCTACAACGTCGAGAGCGCCGATCAAACCGACCTCAGCAAACCGCTCGGCTCCGCGCCGATTACAGCGGAATGGCGCGAGAACCTGCTGGGTGGAGTCATCGCGCTCAAAGGCACGTGGACTGATGGCAGGCCAATGCTGGCCGTCCCGAACTTTGCCCGGATGAATCGCACCGGCGAGGTGCCGGAAGAGAATTCCGGTGGAGATCCCACAATTACCTATGCCCCGGGCGCGACGGTTCAGACAGGCGAGGCTTCGGCAAGTCCGATCCCACACCCACGCCGCGAGCGTAGTGGTCCCGAATCCATCGTCTGGGCGCTCGATCGACCGTGAACATTCCGTAGCCGGTGACTGATTGATGGCAATTGATCGCAAGCTGATATCCGGCTATGAAAAGGCATCTTGTCGCCCCTTGAAAAGTTTCTCCCGGTTCAATCACGGATCGTCCTTGTAGTCCTGTTCGCTGCGCTTGCTGCCGCGCCAGCACGCGGGGATTTGCTGAACCGCTGGTCGTTCAACAACAGCGCCGGCACCGCGTCGGCCGGGACAACGCTCACGGATTCCGTTTCGGGAAAAGTGGGGGTGGTGCGCGGCGTCGGCGCGACGTTCACCGGGACGCAACTGCTGCTGCCGGGGACGACGAACGGCAATCAAACGCCGTCCAGCATTTCGGCATATCTCGATTTGCCGAACGGATTAATCTCGAACAAGACGAATCTTACGATCGAATTTTGGGCCGACACGAAGTCGGTGAAAAACTGGCAGCGATTTTTCGATTTCGGGCGCGTCGTGCAAGCGGGTGACGGACTCGGTGCGGCGGGAGAAATCACGGGCACTGCGACCACCGCGCCAGGCACGACGCAGGCGAGCGATGAGCTTTTTCTTGCGAGCCAACGCGGCACGACCGCGAACACACAGCGGCTTGCCTCGCGCATCGATTTTAACGGCACGACAGGCACGGAGTTCACATTCGACAGCGGCCTTACGACGACCGCGGGCACGACTTATCATTACGTCGTTGTTTTTCAGGACAGCGCCGGCAGCTACGGCACGAGTGGGGGGACGATCTCGTGGTATCGCAACGGGACGTTCATCGGCAGCGTCGATGTGAATTATCACCTCAGCAGCATCGAGGACGTCAATGACTGGCTCGGCCGTTCGCAATGGAGCGGCGACTCGAACGCGAACATCGCCTATGACGAATTCCGCATTTACGATAACGCTTTCACTGCGACCGATGTGGCGAACAGCTTCAGTGCCGGGCCGAATCCCACGTATGCGCCGCCCGTTACGCAGCCCGATTCGGTGACGATGCACTATGGGCAAAAGGCGCGGATCGCAGTGCTGGCAAATGATTCCGGAACGCTCGCGGCAGCGACAGTAGCGGTCGTGCAAGCGCCGCAATTTGGCACGGCAGTCGCCGACGGCACAGGCAAAATTCTTTACACGCACACGACAGGCGCGCCGGCGACGGACACGTTTACGTATCGTGTCGGCGGTGCGGGCGGCACTTCGGCGGCGACGACGGTGACGGTGAATTTTACGAATAATCTGCGCATCGCAAATAACACGCTGAATGTGCCGTCGAGCCCGCCAGCGACGGCGTTCCAGCTCAATCCGGCGTTTGACGGTGTCGCCGCTTTCAGCCAGCCGCTTTGCATGGCGAGTCCGCCGGGCGACACGAAGCGGCTGTTTGTTTGCGAAAAAACGGGCGTGCTAAAAATGATTCCGGACGTGACGGCGACGACGGGAACGCAATCCACATTCCTCGATCTGCCGACGCTGCTGACGGCGCGCGGCGAAGCCATCAGCACCACAAGCGAACAAGGTTTGCTCGGCCTCGCATTTCATCCGAACTACGCGACCAACGGATTTTTCTACGTCTACTATTCCGTCACGGCGAGCGGCACGACCTACGAACGCGTGTCGCGTTTCACGGTTTCGGCGGGAAATCCAAATGCCGCGAACACGGCGTCGGAAGTGACTTTGTTCCAGCAACCAGACTCGGCGAGTAATCACAATGGCGGCGACCTGCACTTCGGTCCGGACGGTTATCTTTACATTTCGCTTGGCGACGGCGGAGACCAAAACGATTCCCAAGGCCACGCGCAGAGAATCAACGACGGATTTTATTCCGGCATCGCGCGCATCGACGTGGACAAAAAGAGCGGGAGCCTCGCACCGAATTTGCATTCGCAAGTGCCGCTCTATTCCGGCACTGCGGCTTACGCGATACCGCCGAACAATCCTTACATCGGCGCGACGAGTTTCAACGGCGCGGCGGTGACTGCGAGTTCTGTCTTCACCGAACTTTACGCCGTCGGTCTGCGCAATCCGTGGCGTTTTTCCTTTGATTCGCAGACGGGTGAAATGTGGTGCGGCAACGTCGGGCAGGATGCTTACGAAGGCGTTTATACCATCACGAGTGGACAAAATTGCGGCTGGTCTTTCTACGAACAGAATCATAATGGACCGAAGATCGGTTCTCTTCCGAGCGGCTTTACCTACACGCACCCGGTTTACGAATACGCGCATGGCAGCGGCAACTTTCAGGGCAACTCCGTCATCGGCGGACTGGTCTATCGCGGCACGCGCTTTCCCAGCCTGGCCGGCCAATACATTTTTGCCGATTATGTTTCAGGAAATATCTGGACGCTTGTGCGCAATGGCGCGTCAGCACCCACGGTGACTCGCATTACCGGCCAGGGCGGCATCGTCGCGCTCGGCACCGATCCGTCGAACGGCGATGTGCTCATGGCGAATATCAACACTGGCATCATCCAGCGACTCGTCACGAGCACGGTCGCGGGCAGCTTTCCGACGACGTTAAGTGCCACGGGTCTGTTCGCCGATCTGACCGATCTTTCGCCGAGTCCCGGCGTCCTGCCGTATGCGCCAAACCTCGCATTTTGGAGTGACTACGCGATCAAGCGGCGCTGGTTCGTGATTCCCGATGGTGCGAGCAAAATGAGCTGGTCGCGCGACGGGCAGTGGACTTTTCCAGACGGACAAATCTGGGTGAAACATTTCGACCTCGACATGACGCGCGGTGATGACTCAACGAAGAAGCGGATCGAGACGCGCCTGCTCGTGAAAAATTCCACCGGCGCTTACGGTGTGAGCTATCGCTGGAACGATGCACAAACCGAAGCCACGCTTGTTCCCGATGAAGGCGCGAGTTTTCCGCTCACGATCAATGTCAGCGGCAGCAACTACACGCAGACATGGCAGATTCCGAGTCGCGCGAGCTGCCTCATCTGCCATACGCCGCAAGCGGGGCACGCGCTTTCGTTCAACACGCGGCAGATGAATCAGAGCAACACGATGGACGGCTTTAGTGGAAACCAAATCGATCTGTTGCGCACCGGCGGATATTTTTCCAACACGCCGGAATCGACCAACCTGCTTCCGCGTCATCTGCGCGCCAATGAAACGGCGTATCCTGCCGAGGCGCGCGTTCGTTCTTATCTCGCGGTCAACTGCTCCTATTGCCATCAGGCAGGCGGCACTGCGTCGCCGGCCGCGTGGGATGGCCGCCCGCAACTCACGCTCGATCAAACCGGCTTGATCAATGGCACCGCCAGCAACAACGGCGGCAATGCGGCAAACAAACTCGTCGTGCCCGGCGACACACTGCACTCAATCGTTTTCAACCGTGTCTCGGCATCCAACGGCTTTACGCGAATGCCGCCGCTGGCGAGCAGCGAACTCGACCAGGCGGACATCGCGCTATTGCAGGAATGGATCGCGCAATCGCTGCCGAACCGACAGACATATGATCAGTGGCGCGTCGCGCAATTCGGCTCCAGCACTTCATCGCAAGGCGATCCGGCTGCCGATCCTGACAGCGACAGCCGCACGAACACCGCGGAGTTTCTCGCGCTCACCAACCCGCTTGATGGCTCCAGTTTCCTCGCGCCGCAAGTCTCGACGAATGGCAGTAACGTAACGTTCAGCTTTGCCGCGCCCGCGAATCGCTCGGCATTTGTGGATACGTCGTCCGACCTCATCAATTGGTCGCTGTGGGATGTTCCCGGAAACAACGGCATCCCGCTGCCCGGCGGCAACGTGATGCTCACCGGGCCGATGCTCGGAACAAAACAATTCTTCCGGCTTCGCCTGCAGGAGAACTGACCGCGCCACGGGGCAATATTGCTGCACATCCCGGAGGAGCGGGTCGCGTGGGTCGAAATGTCCGCTTTCGGACATGCGGGTCCGGCGAGTAGCTAGTCGTTTTCGCCCGGCTCGACGGGTTCGGCGTTGCGCGCGCGTTTGCCTTTTTGTTTGCTCTTTGTTTGGTCGCTGAAAAGCTCGCCGAGCACTTTGCCGATCATCGGTGCGGCGTAGGTGCCGCCGTGCGCGCTTTGGCCGGGCTCGCTTTCGTAAAGCGCGGCAAAGGCGTAGCGCGGTTTCTCCGCCGGCGCAAAACCGGCGAACCACGCGGCGTTGCGCTCCTTGCTTTTCGGGCCCCATTGCGCCGTGCCGGTCTTGCCGGCGACATCCACGCCGTCAACGCCGGCTTTTCCGCCGGTGCCGGCGCGGCTGGAAACCACTGCGACCATTGCTTTCTTGAGCTCGGCCAAAATCTTCGGATCGATATCGAGCGTGCCGCGCGCGCCGACTTCGTAAGCGGTGACGATCTGGCTGTCGATGCTCTGCACCTGCTGCACGAGCCGGGTGCGGTAAAGCGTGCCGCCGTTGCCGACGGCGGCCATCGCCTGTGCCATTTGCAAAGGCGTGACGAGCAAATCGCCCTGGCCGATCGAGAGATTCGCGACATCGCCATCGAGCAATTTGCGGCCATGTGTTTTACGCATGTAATCATCCGTCGGCACGCGTCCTTCCGCTTCGCTCGCGAGCGGGATGCCCGTTTTGCTGCCGAAGCCCATCTTCAGCGACCAGTCGATGATCGGTTGCGCGCCGGTCTTGATGCCGACCTGGTAGAACCACGTGTCGCACGATTGCGCGAGCGCGTCGTGAAAGTTGAGCATGCCCGAATCGGTCTTCTTCCAGTTGTTCATCGTGATGTTCCCGATCTGGAACGCGTGCGGGCAATTGAATTCATCGTCCGGTTTCACCGTGTGACTTTCCAGCGCCGCGAGCCCGACCGTGACCTTGAATGTCGACCCCGGCGGATACGCCGAGCGAAACGCGCGCGGCAGCAGCGGCACATTCGGATCGTCCTGCAGCGCCTTGAACGCCTCCGCCGAGATCGTCGGCACGAACGCGTTCGGGTTGTAGCTGGGCCACGACGCCATCGCGAGGATGTCGCCGTTGTTCGGATCGATGATGACGAGCGCGCCGCGTTTCACGCCTTTCTCGAGCGTCTCCTCGGCGAGCCGCTGAATCTTCTCATCGAGCGTGGTGACGACGTTGTAGCCCGGCTGCGGCGGGATCGCGATTTTCTCCGACACCTTTTTGCCGTTCGCGTCAAAGGCGAGATTCAACTGCCCCGGCTTGCCATTCAGCTGATCGTTAAACGTCTGCTCCAGCCCTTCGCGTCCCTCCGAGTTCGGCCAGAGCATCTCGTTATTCTGAACCGGTCCGTCCAATCTCCGCCCCGCATGGCCCGCGTAGCCGAGGATGTGCGCCGCGAGCGTCCCGCCCGGATAGAACCGCTGATAGAGCGGATGCAGCGAAAGAGAAGGCGGCGCCTTTTGCTTCACTGCCTCGATCTCCGCCGGCAAAAGATCGAACGCAATATCCAGCGGCAGCACCGCGCGATTGCCGTAGTGCTTTAAAATTTGATCGTCCGAAATGGCGATGCGCCGCTGCGTCAGCGTCCGCGCGATCTCCATCTGCTCGTGCGCAAACGCCAGCGCGCCATTCAGCGTAAAATTCGGCGGCATCGGGAAATTGATCGCGAGATTGTAGCTCACCCGCGTCTGCGCCAGCGGCAATCCATTGCGATCGGTGATCTGCCCGCGCGGCGCCGGAATCTGCAGCACGTAAGTCCGCGCATGCTTCTGCGTCTCCCAGCTCGGCGTCATCGTATTTTCGGTCTGCGCAAACGCCGTCGCGGCGGCGAGGAACAATAAAATGGCAAAACGCATCGGAGCCGTGCATTAAAGCGCGTCCGCGCCGAAAAGCAAAAGCTCGTTCCGCAGCGCAGCGCCGTTCGCCGCGGCTGTCGCGGGACTCTTTTAAAAAAGTTTTGACAAAAGACGCGTCTTTTTTGCAAAACCACGAGCCGTGCAGCGGCGACATGGCAACAGAAACGCGCGGTGCCGGAGCTTTGGAAGCCCGGCGGATGCACCCTCGTCGTTTTCTCGCGGGATCGCTTTTCAAAAACGCCCGTTGCTTTCGCTAGGAAACGGCTTTGTCGGTTTAGGAATCGTCATCGGCACATTAAGTGGCGCCTTGGCGGCGTTAAGTTCCGGCTTTGGCGTCTTAAGTTCTGGCTTTGGCGTCTTAAGTTCTGGCTTTGGAGCGCTGGGAATTGGGTTTGCCGCGCTAAGAACCGGCTTTGGAGTCTTAAGAATTGGCTTTGGAACCTTAAGAACTGGCTTTGGAACGCTGGGAACTGGCTTTGGCAGATCGCAAATCATCCGCGCTGCCTTGATTTAGAGCACTTTACATTCATCTCACACCAAAACCCCAAAAAACACACAAAACCATGAGCACAGAAAACCCCAATCCAGCACCCAACAACGACCCCGAACCGCAAAAGCCAAAACGCACGCGCGGCGTGGTAAACAAAAAATTCCTGCAAGAAGTCAAAGACTCACGCGCCGTCGCCACCGCCGCGCTCGACTCCGCTTACGCGCCCGGTCTCGCCGAGGTCGAGCTCGACGCGACCATCGCACCCGGCATGATCACTTTGGCAAAAAGCATCGAGACCAGCATCGGCAACCTGCAGGGCGGACGCGCCGGTAAAGGCAGCGCCACCGACCAGGAAGCGGCCGCGCGCGAGGCGTTGATCGCCGTCATCGCGCCCATCCAGACCGCCGCCAAGCGCGTCTTTAAAGGCGACACCGAAAAGCTGCGCGACGCCTACTTCATCGGCACCTCGCTTGCCAACCAAAGCCTCGACTTCGTCCTGCTCGCAGCCCGCGCCATTCACGAGCGCCTCAGCCCCGGCGAAAACAACGTGCCGCCAAAAGACACGCTCCCCGGCATCAACGCCGCGAAAATCCAGGAACTCTCCGGCGCCATCGGCACCTACGACGACAAAAACACAACTCAGGAAGACCAGGACGGCAACAACCAGATGAGCCTCGAACAAATCGAAACAGCCGTCGCCACGCTCGCCGGCAAACGCCACGACATCCAGCTCGCCGCCGACCAGCGCTGGCCCTGGCGCGCGCAAGGCGTCCGAACCATCCGCAAAACCTTCCTCCTGCCCGAAGACCAGCCGTTGGAATAAGATGGCGGAAAGAGCAGGGCTTCGATTATAAAATTCAGGTAGCCACTAAGCAGGTTGCTACTATGACAGTCGACGAAGAGCTTTCAAAGGCACGAGAACTGCGAAAGCAAAATTGCCAAGCAGAGGCTTTGGAGATTGCTCTACGTATTACTGCAATTGAGCCGGCGAATGCCGATGCATGGTGGATTGCTGGGTTAGCAGCCCATTCTTTAGATAGAATTAAAGACTCGCTTTCAGCTCTTCGTGAAATGCTTAAGCACGCCCCGCGTTTTGCTTCCGGGTGGGCACAGTATGGCGTAGTCCTAGGCGAGAATGGTCAGTTAGAGGAAGCCAAGAAAGCGTTTAATCAAGCGATTCGTATTGATCCTCAACATGTCTTTGCTCATAGACAAGCTGCACGGATTTGTGAACTTGCGGAGGATCGCGATGGACAAATCCGATTTTTAAATTCCTTGGACTCCTTCGGCAAGGCAGACAGCGCTGATCTAAATCGTTTGGGTATTGCTCATTGGGAAAAAAAACATTTCGCGAAAGCCATTGAATACTATCTCCGCTCAGCAGCAGAAGAGGCAGACCCGGCCCCGTATTTCAATTTAGCGCTCGTTTACAATCACAGTGAAGTCTCTCAAGATGTAGATGCGGTTGACTCATTAAATCGGGCTCTAGCACTAAATCCAGATTATCATCCTGCCAATAAAAAGCTGGCTGAGATTACACCTCGCCTTCGCAGCTTGGCTTACGAAGCGTTGAAATTTGGGGAGACATTACTTGCTTTCGAAGAATGGTTCCAATTCTACCTCAACCCATTCGAATTATTGGGTGCGACACGGGAACAAAGGCTTGAAGATTTCGATTCAAAAACAATCCAAAAGCTTAAAAAGCGCCTACTTCAAGAAATCGACTTGGAAGATGGCCACATCGAACACTTGAATGGATTTTGTTTCGATCGATCACAGGTTATTGGAGTTTGTGAAGAATTGACTGACGAAAACATCAAAAGCCATCATTGGCTTGTATTTAAAAACCCTTTTCTGCTTTGGTTTCTTACGCGAGGTGATCTGCGCCACTTTGTCTATAGGTCTGATTACTCTCCGCTTGAAGTGCTTGAGGCACTGGACTCACCATGGTCGGGTTTCAAAGAATGGTTAAGCAAACCTTTCGCAAAGCAATATAACTTGGTTCTGTCCCGTGCGATGCAGAAAATGGCCATTCCAGTGATCGAAAGTTTGTTTGATGGACGCCGTTGGACTCTTCGTTGCCATGAAGACATTTGCTTTGACGCTGCACATCGTCATGTCGACCGTCTTTTGGAGCCATTGAAAGAAGCGGCGAAGGCTGCGCGAAATAATTGTCCATCTTTGATTGAAATTGAACAGCTAGTTATCGATAGCGGCCTCTCTTCTGTGATCAACCTTCTACCCGAGCCGTTCCGGGAGAAGCAAGCTGAGGCAGTTCGCTGCGTCAGAGACATTGCAATTGCATGCTACAACGAACACGGCGAATCAGATTTATCAAAGTCAATTCTGTTGCTTTCCAAAAAATTCACCTTTAAGAGCACTGAATTGCACCAACGGCTGGAACAAGATTTTTTGCAAATTCAGAAGTTAATCGCGGAGGAGCGAAAGCACGACGCAAAGCTCACATTGGGAGGCCAGCCGATGCAGATTACCAAAGAGGGCGTTCGGATGGGGGAATGCTTTCTCGCTGCTTCCAAGATTACATCAATTCGATGGGGAATACTTATAACAGGATATCAACACGCCCCTGTTTATGAATTTTTAATGGTATTCCGTGATGATGACTTCCAAGAGGCCGTTTTTTCATGGCGTTCTTCCAGCGATCTTAAAAAGCAGGAAGCACATTTTAATCAACTTGTGGAAGCGGCAATGAACTACATCGTTCCAAAAATCTTCCTAAAGGTGCAAAACCAACTTGCGAATGGCGAACACATCCGTGTCGGTAAATGCACCATGATCCGTGAAGGTGTGGCGTTTGATGCGCAAGGCTGGTTTAGCAATAAAAAACAGATCATTCCGTGGCAGCAAGTTGGAACAGAAATGAGAAATGGAATACTCTCAGTATTCGATCGCACGAATCCCAAAATGCGAATTCAAACACCTCTACGCGAATCAGAGAACGCGATCATTCTTCGAATTTTTGCAAGTGATGCAGAAAAGAACCGCCTATGAATGTGAAAATACTTCAAGCGAAGCCAGAGCTGCCGAAATGGGCGTTCGCGCTTCTTAATCAGCTTTACGAAATCGAGCGAAAGTTAAAGCTTCATGGGGATACGGGCAACGCTTTGCGCAATGTCGAAAAAATGAAAGATGCACTGGAAGATGTTGGCCTGTTTTACGAGGATCCAATGGGCCAAGCTTTCAAAGAGACTAGAACTGACCTCGAAGCTACAATCTCAGGCAGCGACACTGAAAATCTTCATGTCGTCGAGGTAATCAAACCTATTATCCGCCAAGGGAAGCGGGATTTTTCAGTTGTATTGCAAAAAGGTATTGTAGTCATTGAATCTAAACAAATAGAGAAACCCAACAAATGAACAAGATGATTGATTTTGGCATCGACCTCGGAACAACAAATTCGTTGATAGCGCGATTCAATAAAGGGTCTGTTGAAGTATTCAAAAACCCGAGTGGATTCAAAGAAACGCTGCCTTCAGTGGTAGGTTTTCGTAATGACCGCATCATGGTTGGCGAACAAGCGCGAACCTATGCGGAAAAGGATCCCAAAAGCGTCGCCTCAAGGTTCAAGCGGAAGATGGGGACGACCGAGACAATCAAGATTAAAGCATTGAATGCGTCGAAAACTCCCATAGAACTCTCTGCTTTTGTTTTGAAAGAATTAAAAGGGTTCATCCATAGTGGCGAGAACCCGGCGGCAGCAGTAATCACGATTCCAGCTTCATTTGACACGGTCCAATCCAATGCGACGAAAGAGGCGGGTTATCAAGCGGGCTTTAAACAGGTGGTTCTTTTACAAGAGCCAATCGCTGCAAGTCTCGCCTACGCGAATAAAGAGAAAGGCGCTGATCTAAAAAACAGCCAATGGATTGTCTACGACCTCGGTGGCGGGACATTCGATGTCGCATTGGTCAGAATTGTTGAAGGAGAACTCACTGTCGTTGATCACGAAGGGGACAATTATCTTGGGGGCAGCGACTTCGACGCAATCATTGTCGAGAGAATTCTAGTTCCGGAACTCAATAAGCGAGGTGAGTTTGACGATCTTCTTACGCAGATGAAAAGTGAAACCGGAAAGTATAATCGACTCTGGACTATTCTTTTGCATAAAGCAGAGGAAGCGAAGATTGAGCTTTCGACAAAACAATCAGCCGAAGTTGATCTCGGTATGATTCGTGACCTTCAGGATGATAACGGCAAAGCTATTGATTCCATTATCGCAATTACTCGATCTGAATTTGAAACTGTCATTAAAGAAGCTGTCGATAGCACGGCGGACATGTTGAAGAAAATTCTGACTCGGAATTCATTGCGGGGTGAAGACCTCAAATTCGTCTTGATGGTTGGTGGCTCAACTTATGTCCCATTCGTTCGCAAGCGAATCGAAGAGTTACTTGGAATTCCTGTGAACACATCTATTGATCCAACGAATGCGATTGCGATTGGGGCCGCTTACTTCGCCGCTACGAAAGAAGCTAAGCTTGAAGGTGAAGAAGAGCAAAAATCTGCAATTACGTCAGGAGGACTTAAGATCAAAGTCTCATACAACCGAGCATCTCAGGAGAAAGAGGAACTATTTTCAGCGAAGATTGAAGGAGATGCATCTGGCTTATTCTATAGAATCACCCGTGACGATGGAGCTTTTGATAGTGGTCTCAAGAAATTGACGGGACGTATCGTAGAAGACCTTCCGTTGCAGGAGGGCGCCTTCAATCAATTTACGTTTCGAATTTTGGATCAAAAAAATAACGTAGTTTCCACTGGCTTCGATACTATCCAAATTGCGCAGGGAAAATATAGCGTGGCGGGGCAAATGCTGCCGGAAGATCTTAGTCTAGTTAAGGACGATCCGGCACTAAAAGATACACGGTTGGAACGGGTTTTCGCGAAGAATTCCGTTTTGCCGTCAAAAACCAAAAAGACAGTTGAGGTGGGAAAGACTATCGTAAAAGGCTCAAATGATGAACTTCGGATAATTGTTGTCGAAGGTTCTGCCGATAATCATTCTTCAACAAATAAACCGATTGGTATTCTCCTAATTAGCGGCCAGCAAATCTCTCGTGACCTGCTTCGCGGCACCGAGATCGACCTCACCTTTGAAATGTCGGAATCCCGTGATCTTACGGTCAGCGCTTACGTTAATGGAACAGGACAGGAATTTTCTCAAGTTTTCGACCCCAAGCCACGCGCTGTTCCAGTGAAAACATTAGAAAGTGAGATCCAAATGCTGGAATCCCGCACAGAAAGAGAATTAACCGAGGCTAAAACAGCGGAAAACTATGAGGTCATTGAGGGCTTGAGTAAGTTGCAAAATGAAGTTCAAGAGCTTGTCGGTGAAGCTGCTCTTTTATCCATTGATGATGTAACAGATGATCGGTTCAAACTCGAAGACAAGAAACGCCGACTCGCACAATCACTCAATCAGTTAACCTCCGGTAAGAAGATCGAACAGGCTAAAACAGAATATCGGAGTGTGAAAGAGGATGTGATCACCTTAGTAAATGAGATGGGCAATGATAATGAACGCCATCAATTAGCTGAATTTTTAGCGCGGGAACATGCGGTTACAACCTCCACAAACCCGGAGAAAATCCAGGCCGTTACCGCAGCACTAGAGCGATTGCGCTTTCAGATTCTCGCGAGAAGTCCAGACTTCCTTGTCGGCATGTTCAAACATCTTGTCGAAAAGCGCACTTCAATGAACGACCAGCTTCAAGCGAAGAACCTCATTGAAAATGGAAAGCGATACATTGCCGAAGAATCCTGGGACGACCTTCGTCAAGTTAATGGCCGTTTGTGGAACTTATTGCCACAACCTGAGCAGGAAGCGGAAGAGTTTCGTCATTTCACCGGCATCGTGTGATAACAGCTGGAGTTCGCCCCATCGAATGCCCAAACATTTCGCATGCATGGCGGGGCGGAGAATGTCGAGATGACGGTGCCGTAATTCCTCGACTGCACAGGAGAATGCGGCGCTGGCATTCGCCGGCGTGACGTGCTAAGACCTGCGGCGATTGGCTGCGTTTGTCAGCCCGTCGAAGGAAACCGTGCCTATTTCAAATATCTATTGTGATGCGTTTTGAGACTTTGCGGGAAGCCCGCTGGATTTTTGCCGTGGTGATCGTGCTCACGGCGTTGAGCGCCATTCTCGTGCCGTGGCTTTGGATTCTCGGGGTGTTGTTCATTTTTTACGTGTTCTATTTTTTCCGCGACCCGGACCGGACGGCGCCGGCTGATCCGCGCGCGGTGGTGGCGGCGGCGGACGGGCTGGTCGCCGACATCACGGAAATTCTCGAGCCGGAGGTGACCAAGACGACGATGCGGCGCGTGGCGATTTTCCTGTCGGTTTTCGATGTGCACACGAATCGCGCGCCGATCGAGGGCGAGGTGATTTACAGCCAGCATTACGTCGGCAAGTTTCTCGACGCGCGCCATCCGGACGCGACGAAGCTGAACGAGTATCAGACGTGGGGTTTTAAAAATGAGCGCGTGACGCTGGTGGTGCGCCAGATTACGGGCGCGATCGCGCGACGGATCGTCGGCTGGTCGCGCGTAGGCGACAAACTGGCGAAAGGGGAGCGCTTCGGCATGATCCGCTTCGGCTCACGCACGGAAGTTTACCTGCCGCTCGATGCAACGGTGACGGTGAAAATCGGCGATCGCGTGAAGGGCGGGGAAACGATCATCGCGGAATTGTCATGAACGACGACGGCAGCCCAAAGATTTACCTTTTGCCGAATCTGATGACCGCAGGAAATCTCTTCTGCGGGTTTGCCGCAACACTGCGGATTTTGGAAGGCGCGCTGATGGCGGAAAAAGGAATAAATCCAAACCAGCTCTATCATTCGGCGATCTGGTTCATTCTCGGCGCGTGCATTTTTGATTTGCTCGACGGCCGCGTCGCTCGCATGGGCGGGCACGAAAGTCCGTTCGGGCGCGAGTTCGATTCGATCGCGGACATCGTGTCGTTTGGCATCGCGCCGGCGTTGCTGATTTATCGCATCGTGCTGCACGAATCGTATCGCTTCGGCTGGCTCATCGCTTTTCTTTACCTCGCATGCGGCGCGTTGCGGCTGGCGCGTTTCAACTGCATCGCGGCGGCAAACATTCCCGGCGGCGACAAGGAGTTCAAAGGCTTCCCGATTCCCGCGGCGGCGGGGCTGATCGCTTCGTTAACGCTCTTTTTGCTCTGGTGGCAATCGGGCGAGCACACGGTGACCATCGGCTACGGACGTTTCATTCTGCCGCCGCTGATGGTTTTTCTTTCGTTCATGATGTTCAGCCGCGTGCGCTATCCGAGCTTCAAGGCCATCAACTGGCGCACGAAACGCTCGATCCCGCGTTTCATCGTCATCATCTGTCTCATCGTTTTCACGTGCATGAACTACGAGTGGATGCCGGCGGTCATTTTCATCGCGTATCTGCTCTACGGATTTTTGCGGCCGTGGATTTCGCGTAAATGGAAACGTGAAATCGAAGAGGAGGACGACGAGGATGAGTTGGAGCACGTGGAAAGTCCGTGAGCGATTTTTCGCAGCAAGGTCTCATCACGACGCTGCAGCGGTTAAACGAAAATAACGCCGCGGCGCTGGAGCGGGACCTGGAAAACCTCGCGCGCGAATCGCCGATCGCGCTCGTGCTGCCATGTCATGCGGGTGAGCTGGGGGAGCCGGCGCTGGATCATGTGATCGAGGAAATCGCCGGCGCGAAATTTCTGCGCGAGATCGTTGTAAGCATGAATGGGCTCGAGCAACGCAGCGCGAAACAAGCGCAAAAGAAGTTCGCGCGACTGCCGCAGCCGCATCGCATCTTGTGGAATGACTCGCCGCGTGTGACGCGTGCGCGGAACACAATCGCGCAAAACGTAATCGCCGGAAAGGGGCTCAACGTCTGGTCTGCGATCGGTCTGCTTGCGCGCGAATCGCGCTGCAACATCATAGCGCTGCTCGATTGCGACGTGCTCACATTCCGCCGCGAAATGCTCGTGCGCCTTTGCTATGCCTGCACCGCGCTCGATTACGCTTTTGCAAAAATGTATTACTCCCGCGTCACCGATCGCATTTACGGACGCGTGAGCCGTCTCTTCGTGGCGCCGCTGCTGCAAGCATTGATGCGAGTTTCCGGGCATCAGCCGCTGCTCGATTTTCTGCTGAGCTTTCGTTATCCGCTGGCGGGCGAAATGGCGATTACGCGCGAGCTCGCGGCATCGCTGCCGTTCGACGGCGGCTGGGGTTTGGAGATCGCGATGCTGTGCGAGATTTTCCGTCGCGCAGAGCCGCGCAAAATCTGCCAGGTCGATGGCGGCAGCGATTACAACCATCGGCATCAGCCGCTCGGCAGCGAGTCCGGCGGGCTTTTCAAAATGAGCAAGGAAATCGCGCGCGCACTTTTTTTGCAGTTGCTCGAGGAAGGGTTGCCGATCTGCTCTACGTTCACCGATGCGGTGCTCGAGAGCTATCGGAGCGAATCGCGCGAGGCGCTGGTGCGTTTCAAAAATCTCGCGCGGATCAACGGCCTGCACTTCGACGAGGCCGATGAAATGCGTTGCGTGCAAAGTTTTGCGCGCGCGCTGGCCGAAGCCTCGGCGGAGACGAACACCGGAGCCGGCGCGATTTTGCCGGCTTGGGATCGGATCGAAAAAACGCGTGTGGATTTTTTTGAAAGAATAAATCGCATTACAGCCAGCCAAACGAATTCAAGCGAATAGCTGGTAACCCGTAAACGGATGGACAAAAAGGCGGAAGGCTGGTTCAATTGGATTCGTCGCAAAAACAATCCCTCCTTATGATCAATCAACTACTCTCCTTGCTTACGCGCGAAAACAAAATCCCCGCGGAAGCTTCACCCCGATCGAAGCCCTGCCGCGCCGGAATCGAAATGCTCGAATCCCGGATCGCGCCGGCAATTTTTGTCGTCACGACTTTTGCGGATGAAGTGACTCCGGGCGATGGCAAGCTTTCGCTGCGCGAAGCGATCAACCTCGCCAATGGCAACGGCATCGCGTCGGACACGATCGTCCTGCACGCCGGCACCTACAAAATCGGTCTCTTCGGCTCAGGCGATGACGCGAATGCGACCGGCGATTTTGATATCACGGGAGATTTGCGGATCGTGGGCGCGGGGGCGAACCACACGAAGATCGACGGCAACGGCGCGGATCGTGTCTTCGACATTCTCGCTCCGGCATCGGGCGCGCACGTCTCTTTCAAAAATCTCACCATCACCGGCGGGTTGGCGGCGGGCAAGGGCGGCGGGATTCGCGCGAATAATGGCAATGTCGCAAACATCGGACTCAATGGCGTGACGATGACGGGCAATCATGCCAGCAGCAACGGCGGCGCGATTTACAGCGACCTCGGGGACATCTCGTTATTCGCCAGCCATGTGGACAGCAACACCTCGGGCAGCGAGGGCGGCGGCATTTACCTGAATGGCGGCACCGGAATTGTCACTCTCAACGAGAGCACGCTCAACGCGAACAACGCCGGCAGCGACGGCGGCGGCATCGCGGATTTTTCCAGTGGCGATTTCAAGGTCATCAAGAGTCGCGTGCTCAATAATGCCAGCGAGAGCGATGGCGGTGGCGGGGAAGTGGATGCGAAGTTCGTGACGATCACCAACAGCATCATCAGCGGTAATCGCAGCGGCAGCGATGGCGGCGGACTTGACGTGGATTTCGGCAGCACGGGATTGATCACTGTCACAAACAGCATCTTTCACGACAATCGCTCCGAGTCCGACGGCGGCGGCATCTTTGCCGATGGCGCTGACGTGAAGATCGTGCACAGCAAGTTCGACCTGAATGTGTCGGAGGGCAGCGGCGGCGGCGGCATCGATGACGCCGCGAAGGTCACCGTCATCGATAGTGCCTTCCTAAATAACAGTGCTGAAAGCAGTGGCGGCGGCATTCACCAGGAAAGCGCCGGCGACGTCAAGATCACTCACAGCATTTTCTCAGGCAATACAGCCGGCAGCGAAGGCGCGGGTCTCTACACGGAAGGCAGCAGTGACACGGTCACGATTACCAAGAGCACTTTTGTCAACAATCGCTCCGAGAGCGACGGCGGCGGCATCATGTTGAACGGAGACAAAGTGGTCATCACCGGCAGCACTTTTAAAAATAACGTCGCAGGTGGCGGCGGCGGCGGCATTGACGACGCAGCCGCTGTCACGGTCACCGACAGTTTCTTCCTGAACAATACCTCCGCCGAAGGCAACGGCGGCGGCATCGACCAGGAAAGCAGCGGCGCAATCACGATCACGCACAGCGTATTCTCGGGGAACTTCGCCGGCAGCAGCGAGGGCGGCGGTCTTTTCGCCGAGGGCAGCAGCGACACGATCACGATCACAAAAAGCATCTTTTCCAATAACCGCTCCGAAAGTGATGGCGGCGGCATTTTCGCAGGCGGCGACGCTTTGGTCATCACCGATGGCAGCATCTTTACAGGCAACGTCTCCGGTTCAGCGGGCGGCGGCATTGACGACGCCGGCGCGGTGACGGTGACCGACAGCTTCTTTATCGACAACACGGCTTCCAGCGGCGATGGCGGCGGCATCCACCAGGAAAGCAGCGGCGACATCACGGTCACACACAGCGTGTTTCGCGGAAATTATGCCGGCAGCAGCGAGGGCGGCGGCATCAATGCCGACGGCGGTTCCGGCAACCAGATTCACATTACCGACAGCATTTTCGACAGCAATAGATCCGAAAGCGACGGCGGCGGCATTTACGCCAATGGAGATAAAGTGGACATCCTTCGCAGCAAGTTCATCGGGAATTTCTCCGGCTCGTATGGCGGCGGCATCGACGATCCTTCAAATGGAATCACGGTGACCGACAGCTTTTTCCTCAATAACGCGTCGAGCGGCGATGGCGGTGGCTTCAACGGCGAAGGTGGCAACGTCACCGTTGTCCACAGCGTCATCAAAGGCAACACAGCCGGCAACGGTAACGGCGGCGGATTCAGCGCCGGGTCGGCTGCAATCGTAACGGTTTCCGACAGCACCATTACCGGCAATACCGCGACCGGCAACGGCGGCGGTTTCACCGCGGACGGCACCACGCTGGTCATGACCGGCAGCACCGTCAGCGGCAACCGCGCGGGAGGCGATGGTGGCGGCATTTTCGAGAGCACGAGCGGCACCGGCACGACCATCGGCAGCAACGGCTCGTTCATCATCAACAGCACCATCAGTGGAAACGCCGCGCAGAATAACGGCGGCGGCTTCGACTTCGAGGGCGACGGCGACCTCACGGTGCTCCACGCGACGATCGCCTTTAACAAAGCGAACACCGGCGGCGGTGTGTCCCAGGATTCCGGCTCCGGCACTCTTCACATCGGCAACACGATCATCGCTCTCAACAGCGCGACCACCAATCCCGATGCGCAATCCACCTCGGGAACCTTCGACGACCTCGGCCACAATCTCGTCTTCGCGGATCCCGCCAGCTTGTTCACGCTCGGGAGCGACATCGTCGGGAGCAAACCGAAACTTGGCCCGCTGGCAAACAACGGCGGCCCGACGAAGACACATATCCTGAAGCCGGGCAGTCCCGCGATCAACGCGGGCGACGACGCACTCGATGCGACCTACAGCATCGCCACTGACCAGCGCGGCCATGCGCGGCCGGATGGCTCGCACGTCGATATCGGCGCAGTGGAGATTTGATCGAACCAGCAGTCTGCAATCGAGCGGTGGCGCAAGGCGCTGCCGTTTGCGCAAAGCCGTGAGGCTTTTTCAAAAAAAGATTGGGCGTGCGGGCGCGGGTCATTCACATTCCCGTCATGCCGAAACCTGTCATCCTCATCATCCGCGACGGCTGGGGCATCAATCCCGGCGGACGCGAGCACGCAAAGGAAAATGGCGACGCGACCCTGCTCGCGCGCACGCCGTTTCATGACGAAATGTATGCGAAATATCCCGGTGCGAAATTGAGCGCGAGCGGCATGGACGTCGGCCTGCCGGAAGGGCAGATGGGCAACAGCGAAGTCGGCCACCTGAATCTCGGCGCTGGACGGATTGTTTACCAGGATTTAACGCGGATCAACAAGGCGATCGCCGACGGCGAGCTCGCGAAAAACACCGTGCTGCAGGAGGCGTTCGCGAAAGCAAAAAATGCGCGCCTGCATTTTCTCGGGCTTATTTCCGATGGCGGCGTGCATTCGCACCAGAACCATCTCATCGCGCTCGCAAAAGCGGCTCGCGATGCGGGCGTGCGCGACATTCTCGTCCATGCGATCACCGATGGACGCGACACTTCGCCGACCGGCGGCGCGGATTATCTCGCGGGCGTTTGCGCGCAGCTCGATGGCGTCGCGAAAGTGGCCACGGTTATCGGCCGTTACTACGCGATGGATCGCGACAAGCGCTGGAACCGCAACAAACTCGCGTGGGACGCGATCGTGCTCGGGCGAGGGGAGCAGTCGAATAAATCGCCGGCCGGAGCGGTTTCAGAAGCTTACACGCGCGACCCGCGCGGCGATGAGTTTTTACAGCCGATCATCTTTTCGCATCGCAACGAACAGCGCATCCGCGACGGCGATGTCATCGTCTTTTTTAATTTCCGTGCCGACCGCGCGCGGCAGCTCAGCGAAGCGTTTCTGCGTCCCGACTTCAATGGCTTCGATCGCGAAGTGACGCCGCGCGTGGATTACGTGACGCTTACGGAATACGACAAGACCTACGGCTGCCCGGTTGTTTTCCCGCCTCAATCGCTCTCGAACATCCTGGGCGAAATCGTCTCGCGCGCAGGCTTGAAGCAGCTCCGCATTGCCGAGACGGAGAAGTATCCGCACGTCACCTATTTCTTTAATGGCGGCATCGAGCAGCAATTCGAAGGCGAAGATCGGACGATCGTGCCGTCGCCTAAAGACGTGCCGACTTACGATCACAAGCCGCAAATGAGCGCGCCGGAAGTGACGGAAAAAGTCGTTGCTGCGCTGCCGAATTACGATCTCGTGATCCTGAACTTCGCGAATCCCGACATGGTTGGCCATACCGGCGTCGTCGAAGCCGGCATCAAGGCTGTGGAGACGATCGACGGATGTGTTAAACAAGTCATTACACGCGTTTTGGAGCTCGGCGGCAAGGCACTCGTCACCGCCGACCACGGCAATTGCGAGCAGATGCGCAACGCCGACGGCTCGCCAAACACCGCTCACACCACGAACCTCGTCCACGTCATCTACGTGGCCGACGATGCGAAAAACGTGCAGGTGCAAAACGGCATCCTCGCCGATGTCGCGCCGACGCTTTTGTTTTTGCTCGGGCTGGAACAACCGAAAGAGATGACCGGCAAAAACCTGCTCGTGCGCGGCTGACGCATTCCGCTAAATTCAACCAACCCCCCGATGATCCGTGCGCTGACTTCCGCCGCGCTCCTGCCCGCACTCTCGCTTTTCTCTGCGTGTGAAAAAAGGCAGACGAGCGACACAAAAGTCCACGTCACGTATTGGGAAAAATGGACCGGTGCGGAAGGCGAGGCGATGCGGCGCACGGTCGATAAGTTCAACAGCTCGCAAAACCGGATCGTCGTCGAATACCTCAACGTCTCGCAGGTTGATCGCAAAACGTTGCTCGCAACCTCGGGCGGTGATCCGCCGGACATCGCGGGAATTTGGCCGGGTAATCTCTATTCCTTTTCCGATTGCAACGCGCTCACGCCGCTCGACGATTTCATCCGCGAAGATGGCGTAACGGCGGAGCAGTGGCTCGCGCGTTACGTGCCGGTTTTCGCCGATCTCGTCGAATACCGCGGCCACGTCTGGGGCATTCCCAGCACGCCGTCGGTCACCGCGTTGCACTGGAATAAAAGCCTCTTCCGCGCAGCCGGGCTCGATCCGGAGCGCCCGCCGCGCACACTCGCGGAGCTGCGCGAATTTTCCGACAAGCTCACGATACGCGACGCGAACGGCGCGATCCGGCAGATTGGTTTTCTTCCGCAACAGCCGACGTGGTGGTCGTGGGCGTATCCGGCGTGGTTCGGCGGCGAGATTTTTGACGGGCGTGAAATCACCGCCGGCACGCGTCCGCAAAACGTGGCCGCTTACCAATGGCTCGCCGACTGGACGCGTCACTACGGTCTCGATTCGGTAAAAGCGTTTACAAGCGGTTTCGGCAATTTTTCGTCGCCGCAGGATCCGTTTTTCTCCGGGCAGGTTGCGATGACTCTGCAAGGCGTTTTCCTCAACAACTTCATCCGCCAATACGCGCCCGGCATGGATTACGGCGTCGCCGGCTGGCCCGAAGCGCAGCCCGGCGTGAGCGACTTCACGCTCGCCGAAGCCGACGCGCTCGCGATCCCGCGCGGCGCGAAGCACGCACGCGAGGCATGGCAATTTCTAAAATACATCGCATCGAGCAATCCGAACGCGCAGAGCTTTGATGAGCTGAGCGGCATCGAGTTGCTTTGTTTTTTGCAGGAAAAAAATTCGCCGTTGCGGCAGTGGAGTCCTTTTTTCGAAATGCATCATCCACATCCGCAGATCGCATTTTTCCGCAAGCTCGCCGAGAGCCCGCACGCCGTCCACTCGCCGAAAATGGGCATCTGGGACGAATATTGGCGCGAGCTCGGCACCACGTTTGACATTGTCCGGCTGCTCATAAAACCGCCCGAAGACGCGCTCGCATTTTTGCAGCGACGCATGAGCGATAGCTGGCAATGGCATCGCGAAAGTCTCGACCGTCGCGAAGCGCTCGCGCGGAAGTGAGCTGTATCGACCAGCCAGACGCCGGATGATCGCCATGAATTGAAGCGACGTTTCCACGAATTGAAGTCGCCTTTCCACGAGGCTAAAAAACGCCAGTTTAAGCCGTCGCGCTCGAAGTATCCGGCTGCTGCTCGGTCGGCCGGCTTTTGTCCGGAAAACTCGGATCGAGAAAACCGAGCGCATGCGGTGGGATGATGACGTGCGTGCCGGCGGCGCGTTGTTGCTCGAGGATTTTGTCGCGCAGCGCCTTCATCTCCGTCCAGTGCACCTTCGGCTTGTAGTGATGCTCCGCGTGGTAGCCGTTGTTGAACCAGATCAAATTATAGAGTTTGTGATAGCTGCTCACGCCCCACGCGAGCGGCACATCGGGATTGCCGCCGTAGTGCAGGAAGTAGCCGTTCAGATACGACAGGCAATGGCCGAAATAATAACACGGTAGAAAGAACAGCATGAACTTCCACTGCACGATAAACCCGGCGATGACCAGCAGCACCCACGACGCGATCTCGAACACGCCGAACTTTGCGCTGAAAGAATCGCGCTTTGCGATGTCGCGATAAATCGCCTTCGGGTCATCGCGGAAATAGCCGAGGAACGTGTAGCTCCACGCGCTCTCCGCTTCGCCATCGTCGCCGTGCTTGTAAATCGAAAGCGGGTCGACCGTTTCGCCGTTTTCATCAGGACGGTCGCTGTTCCCTTGATGATGTCGATTGTGGATCAACGTGTAAAACTGCTGCGAAAAACCCATCGTGACAGACAGCAGCCAGCTAAACGCATAGTTCAGCGTCTCCGATCGGAAGTAGGGGTTGTGAATGAAGTTGTGCGCGATGCCGTTGATGTTCCAGGAAATGCTTACGGAGTAGATGAATCCGAGCACTGCGAGCGCCCACCACGGCAGGTGCGGAAACGCAAAAAACAGCGCAACAAGATACGCCGTGTGCAGCAGCGCACAGCTCACGGGAATCCAGTCGGCGGCTTTAGACGCGAGGATTTTCATGGGCAGAGAGTCGCATTTTTCCGCGAGGCCTTCGACTTAAAAAAATGTCATGTTTCGATTCCGGCAGATCATGCAAAAACCTGTTCATTCGAGGATTTCGAGCTAAAAGAAATGCGCTTTGGAAAAATCCCTCGGAATCATCGCCGGCAACGGCACGTATCCGCTTGCCATGGCTCGCGCCGCGCGGGCAGCGGGCGTGTCGCGCATCGTCGCGGCTGCGTTTCAAAACGAGACCGATCCCGCGCTCGCGCCGCTCGTCGATGAAATTGAGTGGATGCGCGTCGGCCAGCTCGGGCGGCTGATTTCGTTTTTTAAGAAAGCCGCGGTGCCCGAAGCGGTGATGGCCGGGCAGATTGCGCCGGGCAATTTGTTCGATCTGCGGCCCGATCTAAAAGCGCTCGTGCTCCTCGGAAAATTGAAAGAGCGCAACGCGGAATCGATCTTCGGCGCAATCGCCGACGAGCTCGCGAAAGCCGGCGTGACGCTACTCCCCGCGACGACTTACATGGACGGCGACCTGGCAAAAGCCGGCTTGATCGCTGGTCCGCGCCTGAGCAAGCGCGAAGAACAGGACGTTGCGTTTGGTTTTAGCATCGCAAAGGAAACGAGCCGGCTCGACATCGGCCAGACCATCGTCGTGAAAAGCGGCACGGTGCTCGCGGTCGAGGCATTCGAAGGCACGAACGATGCGATCAAACGCGGCGGCTTGCTCGGACGCAAGGAAGCCATTGTCATCAAAGTATCGAAGCCGAATCAGGACTTCCGTTTCGACGTGCCGGTCGTCGGCCCGCAAACGCTCGCCACGGCAAGCGACGCTAAAATTCGCGTGATCGCAGTCGAGGCGGGCAAGACACTTTTGCTCGAAAAAGAAAAACTCCTCACGCTCGCAGACGAGCACCGCATCTCCATTTTCGGACACACGCTATGAACAAAATCAAAGTCGGCATCATCGGCCTCGGACACATCGGTAAAAACCACGCGCGCATTTTGTCGGAACTCGGCGAAGCGGATTTCGCCGCAGTGCACGACGCCGATCAGACGAACACGCAGCAGATCGCGTCGCTTTACAACACGCGCGCCGTCGGCTCGCTCGAGGAATTCGCCGAACAGATCGATGCGGCAACGATCGCCACGCCGACGCCGACGCATTTTGAAATCGGCAAATTCCTGCTCGAACGCGGCAAACATTTGCTCATCGAAAAACCGATCACCGAAAACACCGCGGACGCGAAGAAACTCGTCGAGATCGCGCACGAGCGCGGGCTCGTCCTGCAGGTCGGCCATGTCGAGCGATTCAATCCGGTGATGAGCAGCCTCGAGGAATGGCTCACGCGTCCACGATTCATCGAGGCGCACCGGCTTTCGCCATATCCGCATCGCAGCATCGAAATCGGTGTTGTGCTCGATTTGATGATCCACGACTTGGAAATCATCCTGCACCTCGTGCGTTCGCCTGTTAAACACATTGATGCCGTCGGCGTGCCGGTGCTGAGCCGCAGCGAAGACATCGCGAATGCGCGCATTCGTTTCGAAAACGATTGCGTCGCGAACATCTCGGTGAGCCGTGTGAGCCCCGAGAAAATGCGAAAGATTCGCGTGTTTCAATCAGAAGGTTATCTCTCGCTCGACTACCAAAATCAGAGCGGCGAATTGTATCGGCGCGAGGGCATGCAGATCGTGCGCGAAGCGGTCGAGATCGAAAAAGACGAGCCGCTCAAGCGCGAACTGCGTTCGTTTGTCGAGTGCAGCCGCGAAGGAGCGCAGCCGAAAGTCACCGGCTCGCAAGCGACCGCCGCGCTTGAACTCGCCGTGGAGATTACGCGGCAGATCGAAGAGCAAAACGCAAAATGAAACTCTACTTCGTCGCCGGCGAAGCGAGCGGCGATGCGCGTGGAGCCGAGTTGATGCGCAGTTTGCGCGAGCACGAACCGGCGCTGCAGTTCTTCGGACGCGGCGGTGCGCAGATGCACGCGCTCGCCGGAAATGAGTTTCACGACTGGAGCGATCGCGCGGGAGTCATCGGCATTATTGATGTGCTCAAGAGCTACACTTGGTTTAAAAAACAGTTTGATGCGACGCTCCAGGAAATCGGGCGCATCAAACCGGACGCGGTGATTCTGATCGATTATCCGGGGTTCAATCTGCGCCTCGCGAGCGCGCTCAAAAAACGCACAAATCCACCGCGCATTTTTTACTACATCAGCCCGCAGGTCTGGGCGTGGAATCGCCGCCGCATTCCGAAAATGGCGCGCGTCGTCGATTTGATGATGTGTATTTTTCCATTCGAAAAACCACTCTACGAGCAATCCGGCTTGAAGACGGTTTTTGTCGGACATCCGATGCTCGATTCGCTCGCGTTGAAAAAAATCGCGGAGCCGCGCGATTCACTGCTCGTCGGACTTTTTCCCGGCAGCCGTAAACGCGAGGTGCGCAAAATTTTTCCGCTGATGCTGGGTGCGGCGGATTTGATGCGCGGCGAAAAACCTGAGTTGCGCTTCGAAGCCGCCGCTGCGTCTGACGCGATGAAATGGCGAATGCATCGCATCGCGGAGCAATTCCCAAATCTGCGCTGCGAAATCGGTGTGAAAAGCTCGCATGAATTGATGCAGCGCGCGGCTGCGGGAATGGTCGCATCGGGCACCGCGACGATGGAGGCAACGTTCTTTCGCCTGCCGTTTGTTGTTGTTTACCGCACTGCATGGCTCACTTTTTACCTCGGCCGCAAACTTGTGCGCGTGCCGTGGCTCGGCATGCCGAACATTCTTGCGGGTCGCGAAATCGTTCGCGAATTTTTGCAGGAGGAAGCCGAACCGGCGCCAATTGCGGCAAAAGTTTTGCACTTGCTCGACGACGAAAACGAGCGCGCACGACTGGTGGCCAATCTCGATAAGGTCGTCGCGATGCTCGGCGAACCCGGCGCGAGCGAACGCGCTGCCGACGCCGTGCTAAACGCGTTGCGCACAGAATGAACGTCTGGTTTCAGCGTGTAATTTTCGTAGCGATCATTGCGCTTTTCAGTGCGCGCAACCTGCCGTGGCATCTCGACGATTACGACCAGGCAAAACAGGCTTATACGTCATTCGAAATGGTCGGGCAGGGGCATTGGTGGTTTCAGCACACTCCCGCGCAGAGTGTCGCGACTAAGCCGCCACTCGCCGGCTGGATTTCCGCTGCGCTGTTTTACGCGACGCGCTGGTGGGATGGTGCGTGGCGCATTCCCTCGATCGCAAGCGCGCTTGTAATTTTGCTCGTGCTCGTTCGTGCCGGAGATCGTGTTTTTCCGCAGTTCGGCGGCGTCGTGGCTGCCAGCGTGTTCGGGCTGAATCTGATGACACCGCGCCTTGCAACGCTCGTGCGAACCGACATGCTGCTCACGCTTTTCATCTTTTTAACCGGCTTTGTAATTTATGAAAAAGTGCGGACCGGCTTTGTATGGACGACGCGCGAGCGGTGGTTTGTGTTTTGGCTTGTGCTCTGCTCGATGCTGACGAAAGGCCCGATTGCCTATGCATTCCTGCTGCCGGGTCTTATCGCGTTTGCGCTGATTTGCAAAAAGCGCGGCATCCCCTCGAACGCGTGGAGCGGCTGGTGGACGTGGTTTTCGCCGTTGCTGGTGTTCACGGCGTGGGCGCTGGTTGGAATGCGCGATCGCGAATTTTACGAACAAGTTGTGCTGAAGGAATTTCTCGGGCGCTTCACGGTTGGAGAACAAGCGGTGCACAAGAATCAACCGTTCTATTTTTACGTCACGCACGTGCTGCGCGATTTTGCGCCGTGGAGTTTGCTGTTGATCGCGCTGCCATTTGTCCGGGATGTGCGGCGCGCACTCAGCGATCGCGCGGCGCTGTGGCTGGTTTGCTGGAGCATTGGGGGATTGATCGTGATGTCGCTCGTTCCCTCGAAACGGCCGGATCGCATTTTCCCGATCATTCCGCCGCTTTGTTTGTTGCTCGTTTATTTTTTGCGCGAGATGCAAACGAGCGGCTGGCGCGTGAAACGGCTTGTCGTGATTTCGACAAGCATCGCGCTGCTTCTCAGCGCGGACTACGCGATTTACAACGTGATCGACTCATATCGTGAAGGCGACGATGTGCTCGTGAAATTTGGTAATCGCGTGTGCGACTACGCGCAGCAGCACGCGTTGCGTTATGCAATTGCGACAAGCAAAGACGAAGGCATGCTGCTTTACTTACGACAACCTGCGTTTATCAAACCGCACGATGCGCAAAATGCGTGGCGCGACGGAAAAATCGATGCACTCGTGCTGAATGCGCAGGATTTTTCAAGTCATGCCGATTCGTTCCAGCCCTCGTTTCTCGCCGATGCAACGGGAGTCGGCGCACAAAAAAACAGCCACTATTTTTTTCTCGTTCGCGCACGCTGAACGTCACCAGATCGTGACGACCAGGCCTTTCGTGATCATGTAGGCAAAGCGTGCGGCGTCCCAGTTCGCGAGCCGGATGCAGCCGTGGCTTGCGGCGCGTCCGATCGTCTCCGGCGTGTTCGTTCCATGCATGCCGATGCCGACTTTGCTCAAGCCCGCCCAGAGCACGCCGACCGGGTTTCGCGGCCCGCTCGGAATTTCAAAAAAATTCGCGCTGCGATGGCCATGTTGCAGCATTTCCTCATCCCAGCGAAACGTCGGCAGCGTCGCGATGCCGATGATCGTCCACTTGCCGGGCGGCGCTGGCAGCGTCTTCGAGCCGGGTGTGATCGGGAACGCCGCGATGAGCGCCGAGCCGTCGTAGAGATCGAGCATTTTGTCGTGCGTGTTGATGAAAATGGTGCGCGCGGCGAATTCGGGCACGTCTGGCAGCCGCCCTTTTTCCTCCATGGCTTCGATTTTAAATGGCGCGACGTTCGGCACGCGCACGGTATCGCCCGCTTTCAGCGCGTCGAGATTTTTGCCCGCGTTGATTTTTTTCAAAAAATCGGGCGAGGCGTGATAGCGCTCCTCGATAAACGTGAGCAAATCAGGATAAGGCATCCGCTTTAATTTCGCGGCGTCGGAAGGCTTTTGTGTGATCGGCCCCACCCATTTCGCGTCCTGATCCGTGATGGTGTAATCCGTGTAAACGGGATAAACGGAGTCGAGCGGAAGCTGGTTGTAAATGTCCGCTGTAACTTGCAAACCGTGCGCGCGAGCGTAGTGAACAAGCGCTTTGCCGGTGAATTCTCCCCACCGGCCATCGATAATGCCCGGACCGAAGTTTTGCTGATCGAGAAAAATCTGAAGCTGCGTGACGACCTCGCGCTCGTTTACGAGTTGTGCTTTCGCAACATTCGCCTCCTTGTTTGAGTCCTGCGCGAGCGCGGCGAACGCGGTGAATAGTGCGATGAAAAATGCGGCAAATGCTTTCACGGGAATCGGGAATTATTCACGCACTTTCGTGAGGGGCAATTCGCAATTGCTTTTTTCACTTTGAATTGTGCAGCGGCGGTTGGGATTGTTTGCAGCGCATGAATGAACGCAAGCTTCGCATCGCGCAAGTCGCGCCGCTCTGGGCGAGCATTCCGCCGGCGACCTACGGCGGCATCGAGCTGATCGTTCATTTGCTCACGAACGAGCTCGTGCGGCGCGGGCATGATGTGACGCTTTTTGCGAGCGGCGATTCGCGGACCGACGCGAAGCTGCGCGCCGTTTGTGACGAAAACGTGATGGCGCTGATGGAGAAAAATGGTGCGTCTCTTTACGAATATTACGCGAACTCCGCGGCCGCCGATGCGCTGCGCAATCCGGATGAGTTCGACATCGTGCATTTCCACGCAGGCAATTCGCTCGTGCCCGTTGCTTCGCTCGTGCGAACGACGACGGTTTTTACGATGCACACGTTCCCTTCCGCTGATGAAAAATGGATGTTCGCGCGTTATCCGAACGCAAACATCGTCGGTATCAGCCGCGATCAGGTCAGCGAGTTTTCGCGTATACGCGGACGTGAAGTGCCGGTGGTTTACAATGGGATCGATTGCGACCGTTTCGATCCAACCTTTGGGCGCGGCGAGTATCTTGCGTTTCTCGGTCGTTTGTCGCATGACAAAAATCCGTTGGATGCGATTCGTGTCGCAAAAAAAGTCGGAATGCCGCTCGTGCTCGCGGGCAGGCCGCAAAATTCGAAAGAGGAAAAATACTTCGCCGAAAATGTGCAGCAGCATCTCGACGGGAAAAACGTGCGTTGGATTGGCCCGGTGAACCACGCGCAGAAAAACGAGCTGCTGCGCCACGCCGCGGCGCTGCTTTTTCCAGTGCAATGGCCGGAGCCGTTCGGGCTGGTCATGGTCGAGGCGATGGCATGCGGGACTCCGGTCGTTGCGCGGACGTGGGGCTCGGTTGTGGAAGTGGTCGAACAGGGCGTAACCGGTTTTCATGCGGAAGAAATCGACGACCTCGCGGCGCTCGTTCCGAAAGCGATCGAGCTGGATCGACGCCGGATTCGCGAACGCGTCTGCGAGCGGTTCAGTTACGCGACGATGGTGGATAACTACGTCGCGCTCTATCGCTCGTTGCTGCGATGATCAAGCCGGAGATTATCCTCGCGGGTTACCAGCAAGGCGTTTTTCCGATGGGCATCAGCGACGGCACGGACAAGATCGCGTGGTTTTCGCCGAATCCGCGTGCGATCATTCCAATCGATACTTTCCACATTCCGCACGGGCTCGCGCGGACGCTGCGAAAAAAAATCTACGAAATCAAAATCGATACCGCGTTTACCGAAGTGCTTGAAGGCTGCGCGAGACGCGAAACCACGTGGATCAACGCGGATATCATCGAGAGCTATATCGAAATGTTTCGGCTCGGCTACGCTCATTCCGTCGAAGCGTGGAGGGACGGCGAACTCGCTGGTGGACTTTACGGCGTCGCGCTGGGCGGCGCGTTTTTCGGTGAGTCGATGTTTCATTACAAAACCGACGCGTCAAAAATAGCGCTGCACGCGCTTGTCGAGCGGCTAAAAACACGTGGTTACACATTGCTGGATACGCAATGGATCACCGAGCATTTGCAGCAGTTCGGGACAGTGGAAATTCCGCGCGAAGAGTATTTACGGCGTTTAGACGCAGCGTTGTCGAAAGACTGTGTGTTCGTTTAATGTGCAAAATTGCGTGGAATTGCGTAGGTCTCATTCTTTAAACGGCATAGAACTCTTCCGCGTAGCACTTATTATGGTAATTATGAGGCATGATTTTATGCACACGCTCAGGCTTTAGTTTGCTCGAAGCGAACATAGCGACGGCAATGGTCGGGATGTTTATTTCGGGCGTGATGATGATGGATGCAAACCTGCTGGCTTTGATTAAAACCGGAAAAGAGACAACGTCCGCAAATCAAGCGTTGCAGGAACGCGTCGAGCAGTTGCGCATTTCCAACTGGGTGCAAATCACTGACGCAAATTATCTCGCGGCAAATGTGCTTAATACGGCGACGAGTTCGGCGGTCGGACTCGGCGGATTGACCGAGACGATGACGGTGACTTCGTGGGCGAATCCGAGCATGACTCCGGGAAAGGTGACACGCAGCGGCAACAATGTGCAGGTCAACTCCACTGATTCCGCACTCGCGAGTGAAAAAATGGTGCGCATCGATTTAAATCTAGCTTGGACGGGCGTGGACAATCGCAAACACACACGCGCGACGACGACGCTGATCGCAAAAGGAGGGATTGCAAAGTGACTCATTTTTTTCAAGGGCGGCACGCATTTTCAAAAATAGCGGCCTTCACGCTGGTCGAGTTGATGATGACAACGGTCGTCGCGTCGCTCATCATCGCGTCGCTCGTGTCGGCGGCGATCGCGATGCAGCGGAATCTCGCGGCGGGTGATGATTACGCGACTGCGAAGTGCGACCAGATGAGGGTAAGCGATTATCTCGCGCTCGATTTGCGACGGGCGCTCACGGTCACCTCGGGGACCAATGCAGGCACGCTGCTCGTGCTGACGATTCCTGATTACTACGACAGCAACAAACAGCCGCGCGTCCCGACGATCTCGAATGACGTTGTGAACTACGGCAGTGCGATTGCGCCGGTGACGGTTTTGTATACAAAAAGCGGCTCGTCGATTTACCGGCAGGAAGGCAGTAACGCGGCGACGGAGATCGCATCCAACGTCAGCGATTTTCAAATTTCCGTCCAGGACCTGAATAAAGTGGTGAAAACGCAGATCATATTCGCACCGCAATTTTCGCGGCCGTCGAGCGCCGATGCGCGCCTGGCGACGACGGTTTTCAACACGACACTGCTGCGCAATAAACGTCGTGATCGCTCATGAAGCGTTTGCAACAAAACGGCGCCAGCGTGATTATCATGGTGCTGATCACTTTCACGGTGATCTCGATGATTGTCGGCGTCGTCGTTTTCAGGACGTTGAATAACTACCACACACTCGTGCAAATCTCGAGCTGGCAGGAAGCGCTCCTCGCGGCCGAATCGGGCAACGACACCGGCATGGCCGCATTGCGCGCAACACTCTCGGATTCGAATAACGCATGGAACGGCTGGAGCACCGCCGATGCCAATGGAAACACCCTGGCGAACAGCGGTCGAACCTGCGCGGTGTCAAACATTACGCATACGGGCGAAGGAAATTCGCAGCTCAACGCAACCGTTACCGTCGATGCTCCGGCGCAACTGATTGATTCGAGCGGGCGGCAGTGGTATCGGATTCGCGCAACGGGAATCACGTATCTGCCCGGCAACACAAAACTGATCGGCCCCGACAAACGCGACCATCTTTTGCGGCGATTGAGCTTGGTGTGGGATCGTAAAACCGGGACGCGCGTGATGCAGCCGCAAGCGACGCGGCTCATCGAAGTGATCGCGCAGCCGGTCGCATTTCAAAACGCGCTGGTAGCCGCCGGGCTGATCCAGCTCAACAATTACAACATCGTCATCGACAGCTACGATTCGCGCGATCCGAGCAAATCGACCAATGGCAGTTACGATCCAGCAAAGTTTCAACAAAACGGTGATGTCGCAACCGATGGTAACGTCATCGATGCGGGCAACGCTTACATTTACGGCGACGCGTCGACGAATGCGGGCGCAGTCATCAACGCCGCGCACGTGACGGGTTTGCAGCGCACGGATTTTTACCAGGATTTAATTCCCGTGCAGCGTCCTTCATGGACAGTGATCAACGGAAATTACGGCGACATTGTAAACAACATGACTCTAGTCGGCGGCTCGCAAAGCAACCCGCAACGCTACAAACTCAGCAGCGTCAAAGAAACCGGCAATAACGTTTTGTCGCTCGCGCCGTCTGCGCCGGGTGTGGAGAGCTATGTTGAGATTTGGATCACCGGAGATATGAACCTGCAGGGAAATGGCGAGATCGAATTGCAGCCGCACGTTCACGCGAAAATTTATGTCGAGGGAAACATGGCGATCAACGGCAACGGATTCATCAACGATTCGTCGCAAGCGCCGTATCTCGAAATTCTCGGCGTGCATCCCGACGATGGCGCGTCCCGCTCGGTCACGCTTACCGGCAACGGCTCATTCATCGGTGCGCTGTATGCACCGAATGCCGACGTGGTGCTCAGCGACGGCGGCACAAACGGCACCTATTGCGGCAGCATCGTGGCAAAAACAATCACGATGAATAATCATACCGCCGTGCATTACGATGAAGCGCTGGGCGATGCGCCGTTTTTGACCGACTACAAAATCGCGAGCTGGTTCGAGGACAACAAATAGCCGCTATTTTTTCTTTTTGTTTGCGGACGGCGGATGGTGCGGCATGTCACAGATATTGCAGTTCCAGGGTTCGTAGCGGCGCCCGATGGTAATGGCGATCCAACTCACAAGCCAGAGACCGCCCGTCAGAACCGTCAAAATAAGATGCAATCGGTGATTGATTCCTTCGCGATGAAATTTGCGGTCGGTATTACAAGTGGGGCAGAAGAACTTTGTGGTTGCAGTCATTAAAGAGAGACGCTCGTGGCGGAGCGGATGGGCGGATAAATGTGACTTAACACTGTTTCACTCGTTTGGCCACGAGTGAATTCGCTTTACGCTTCAGTTGCTCTTCGGCGCGTTCGTGATCACGCTCGGCGCTTGCGCGACGGATGGCGTGACTCGGCGATAGTCGGCGACGAGTTTCGGCGGAATATGCCGCTCCGCGAGTCCTTTGAAACCATCGATCCCGGTGACGATCGCCTCGGCAAGTTTTTGCCGCCAGGCCGGAGTGGCCGCGAGCCGCACATCGTTTGTGTTTGTTAAAAAGCCACCTTCGATCAAAACCGCCGGCACTGTCGCGAGCCGAATCACCGCGAAGCGCTGATGCTTTATGCCGCGATCGAACTGCGGAATGTTCCCGAGCATCGCGTGGTAAATACTCGCCGAGAGCTCTGCGCTTGCGACGTCAACTGCATTTCCCGGTTCATTGCGCAGATCGCGGACACCGAGAAATTCTTCGTCCGTCGAAGGTCCGCCGCGCGGCGTGATCGAAAAAATCTCAAATCCATTCGCAAACGGATTCGATGGCGCGGAATTGAAATGCACCGCGACAAACACGCTGTTCGGAATTGCATTCGCGATTCGCGGACGCGCCTCGAGCGGAATGAATACATCGGTGCTCCGCGTCATCACGACGTTGTAGCCTTTGCTCTCGAGCAGCGGCTTTGCGCGCTGGCAGACATCGAGCGCGAAATCCTTTTCGTTTCCAAAAATACTCACCGCACCTTTGTCGTGTCCGCCATGGCCGGGATCGAGCACGACGGTTGTCACAGGCTGCAAACCGCGGGTCATCTCCGGGCGGAACATCGGCTCGATCGTTTTCGCCAAATCGAGCCGCGACACGGCGAGTTGATCGTCGATCTGCGCGATCGGGAACGACAACCATTGCCGCACGCCATTTAATATGATCTCGCGGCTGTTCAACGTGACCTCGAGTTGCTGCCGGCCATTATCGAGCAACAGTTTTTTGGTCAAAGATTCCACCGGATTCGCCGAAATGATCTGGCTCACCGGCGGCACCTGATTTGGAAAGTTGTAAAACTTAGCCACGTTATCGAGTGAGAGATAATCGCGCCCGTCGAGGTGCAGCACCTTCCAGTCGTCGGCGGATGCGCGCATGGCACACAAGGCTGCCAGCGCCAAAATGCAGCGGAAACGACTCATGCGGTAAAATTCCATCTGTCCAATCAAAAGCAAATCGCCGGTCGTCCACTTGACAGCCGTGCTTGCGCTCGTCACGATGCCGCAATGCTCCGGCGACTCCCCGCATTAGCCCTCGCAATTATCCTCACCTCATGCACCTGCGTGCGCGAAGGTGTCGTTGTCGAAAAGGAAAGCCGGCGTGGCATGGCGAACGTTTACGCGACGTGGCTCTCCTTTCGCTACGACGAGCCCGATGTTTACTGGGTTCGTGTCGCAGGCCGCGATAAACATGGGCGCGTCGCGCACAAAAACGTGATCCTTTTCCGCCACGATTGGGAGCAACTCCGGGTCGGTGACCACTGGGATTGCAGTCGCGGCTTTTCGCCTGCGGAAGCAGGGAAGTAGAGCTAAGCTTCCTTGGCTTACTTCGATTGCGCGAAGCTTAGAACCAGAAGCGAAACGGCCTGACGCGGCAGCTTGATCGGAATCGTCGCTTCGCCGTTCTCAATCGAAATAGTCTGCGACTCTCCGACTGTCGCGAGTTTGCCTGCTTTTTCGAGTTGAGCATATTGCTCCGGAGTTGGTTGTTGCGGCGAACTCATGCGCTTCCACGCTTCGTAGGAGTTACTATGATCCGTGTCGATGGAATATCGGGTGACAGTAGCTGTCCCCCTCTTCCAAGGTAAGTGATCGAGAGCCAATGAAACCGCCGCATTGGGCCCTGGCACATCATCGTCATGATAATGCCAGACCAGCACAGCCAGCGTGTTCTTATCACGACTCGCGAGTGCGGAAACATCGGGATCACCGCGCACGTTGTGGGCGATGATACTTTGTGCATCCATCGCGGAGCTGCTTTCGACAGCTAGTCGCTGCCCGCTCATCTTCGCAAACATTCGGAAGACATTCAGCACGGGTAAGTCGAGGCCGTTCGTCGCGAGCGCACGGAAGCCCGCAAAGTAAGGCTGATCTTCAAATTCGAAAGCCCATGTCAACGCGCCTTCGAGGTTCACGCCATGCTTGGCGGCGAGATCAAGTTTGCGCGGAAAGCTGGCCGCGGTGTAGCTCGAATACATCGTGCCATTGCGATAACCATTCTGCGGGCCTTTGCACGCGGCGCAACCTTCAGGGTCGGATTCACCGATGACGATCGGCTTATCTTTGTATTCGGGAAAAGAAGCAATAACACGGAAAGCATCGTCCATATTGCGAAGCTGGTTAGACATACCCATCTGCACGTGACCTTCGACAAACTTGGGCGAACCTTTCGCGTGAAAGGAGACAAAATCCAGTGGCGAACCTTGCTTGCCGCTCACATAGTTCGTGCCGTGAGCGCAATGGTTGAGAAATTCCTCGAGAAACTTTCCGCCAGGGCCTCCGGCAGTCTCAGGCCCGCCCACACGTGCTGTCGGTAAAGCACGCCGGACTCCATCGACGGCATAGTCGTAAAGCTTGAAGTAATCTTCGTGCGAACCTTTCCAGTAGCCGATATTCGGCTCGTTCCAGACTTCCCAATACCATTTCTCTACTTCCCCTTTGCCATACTTATCCACGCAATGCTTCACCCACTGATAAGACAGTTCGCCCCATTTCGCATAGTCCTTTGGCGGAAAATTCTCGCCGCCATCGCCCGTTACGCGCTCATGGACCGGTGGATTGTGCCGATAGATGTCCGGACGGGTCGATAAAGCTTCCGGCATGAAGCCAATCTGTGCGTATGGCTTTAACCCACGCTGGAGATAGGTTTCGAAAATGCGATCATTGATGCTCCAGTCGTAGATCGGCTTGCCATCCGCATCTTCCTTATAAGCACTCGTGGAGCCCCATTTCAGAGCATAAGAACCATCGCCGCTCGTGAGCAGATGATGACAGCGAATGAAGACCTGCGGCCCGCCAAGCTGACCTAGCTCGGCTAGCAGCTTCTTTCCATCTTTCATGTAGGTATAATTTGCCTCGTCATAGCCAAAGAAGCGCCAGATAGGCGTGAGTGAACCCATCGACTGATCTGCGTGGACTTTGATGCTAACGGGGAAAGCATCAGCGGATGGAGAAGTGACGGTATCGGCAGCAGCAAGTTTGTAGCACAGAGCAAGACTTAGAAGTGCGAGCAGGGCGTTTTGTTTCATGAGAGGCGAGGGGTTGGAGTTTTGGGCTGGAAACAAGCTCGTATGAGATGCTGCGCATATTTTGTCAAGCGGCACATTTAATTGTTTGCCGAAAGCCGCACACTGTGAATACTCGCGCTTCCACCCATGTCAGCCCTCCATCATTTCCTTATGCTATCTGTATTAGCCGTCGGTGCCATCTCTTCGCGTGCCGAAGAATTGCAGCCACGCGAACGCATCAACTTCAATGCCGATTGGCGTTTTCAAAAAGGCGATCCGGCAGGTGTAGGCGACCAGCTTCAATACAAGAACATAAAGAACTGGCTCCTGCCCGCGACCAATGAGTTTGTCGCGGCGGAGCGTAGCACGAAACGTCCGGATGGCGAAGCTCCGGGCAGTCAGGTCGATTTTGCGAAAGCGGACTTTAATGATAGCGGCTGGCGGCAACTAAAGCTTCCGCACGACTGGGGTATCGAAGGTCCTTTCGACCAAAATCTACCCGGTGAAACCGCAAAGCTGCCATGGTTCGGCGTAGCATGGTATCGCAAGCATTTCAACGCCGCAGCGATAGACATCGGCAAACAGCTTTACCTCGATATCGATGGCGCGATGGCTTACGCGACGGTGTGGTGCAATGGACAGTTTGTAGGTGGGTGGCCTTACGGCTATGCATCATGGCGGGTGGATTTGACTCCATTTATCAAGGCAGGTGAGAACGTGCTCGCGATTCGGCTGGATAATCCTCCTAACTCTTCGCGTTGGTATCCGGGCGGTGGCATTTATCGCAATGTCTGGCTGGTAAAGACATCGCCAGTGCACGTCGCGCATTGGGGCACCTATGTGACGACTCCGAAAATAACCGCGAATGCGGCTAATGTGAAGATTGAGGTAAAAGTGCAGAACGACTCAACAGAGCAAGCAACCGCAAAGCTAACGCATCAAATCCACGAACTGAATGCCGATGGTTCCAAAGGCAAACTCGTTGCAACAACAAACAGTGGAAACGTCAACATCGCAGCACATGAAGCGGCAACAGCAACCAGTGAAGGCACGATTAGCTCTCCAAAACTCTGGAACATCGATAGGCCGCAGCGCTATGTCGTAACTACCATGATCGAGCAAAATGGAAAGCTGGTCGATAGCTATGACACGTCTTTCGGCGTCCGCACCATAGAGTTTACGGTGAACGATGGTTTTCACCTCAATGGCAAGCGCGTGAAGATACAAGGCGTGTGCGATCACCACGACTTGGGCGCGCTTGGTTCCGCGTTCAACTTCCGCGCGGCGGAGCGCCAGTTCGAGATCCTGAAGGAAATGGGCGTCAACGCGCTTCGCACCAGCCATAACCCTCCAGCACCCGAGATGCTCGAGCTATGCGACCGCATGGGCATCATCGTCATGGATGAGTCTTTTGATTGCTGGAAGATTCACAAGACACCGAATGATTACCATCTGCTCTTCGAAGACTGGTCCGAAGCCGATATGCGCTCCTATGTCCGGCGCGATCGCAATCATCCGTGCGTAGTCCTTTGGAGCATGGGCAACGAGATACCCGAGCAAGGTCGGCCCGAAGGTCCCGCGATGGCGAAAAGACTTAGCGGCTTTGCGCACGAAGAAGACGCCACGCGCCCAACTACCTTTGCGTGCAGCGACGTTCGCGGCGGCTACAATGGCTACCAGACCGGTGTCGATGTCTTCGGCTACAACTACAAGCCGTATGAATACAAAAAATTCCGCGAGGCAAATCCCAATCAGCCGATCTTCGGCAGCGAGACAGCTTCGACAGTCAGCTCGCGCGGCGAATACGCCTTTCCAGTCAGCACCAATCCCAAGGAAGGTCGCATCGGTTATCAAGTTAGCTCCTACGACTACCATGTGCCTTCGTGGGCCACGACTCCCGACAGCGAATTCCATGGCCAGGAGGAAAACCCCTTCGTCGCGGGAGAGTTTGTCTGGACCGGCTTTGACTATCTCGGCGAGCCGACTCCTTTTAACTCCGACACCACAAACCTGCTCAACTACCACACATCCGAGGAAAAGGCCAAAGCCGAGGAAGAGCTAAAGGCGATCGGTAAAATCCGCGTCCCATCGCGCAGCTCCTACTTTGGAATCGTAGACCTATGCGGTTTTAAAAAAGATCGCTTCTATCTCTATCAATCGCACTGGCGGCCCGAGCTGCCCATGGCTCACATATTGCCCGACTGGACATGGCCCGGTCGCGAAGGAGAGGTCACTCCCGTCTATGTCTATACCTCGGGCGACGAAGCAGAGCTATTCCTCAATGGCAAATCACTAGGCCGTAAAAAGAAGGGTCAATACGAGTATCGCCTCCACTGGGACGACGTGAAATACACACCGGGAGA
>JAJPJG010000025.1 GCA_021324395.1 Spartobacteria bacterium
CAACGGGCACCGGCACTGAGGCGCCACGCCATCCCGCGCCAAGCCGCTCCAGCTCTTGATCTGCGGGTGGTTCACCGTGCTCGAAGAGCAGCACGACCGCGCCGAGCGAGAGAATGTCACCAGGCTGCAATTTCGTGCGGCCGGCGATCGGTTTGTTATCGACGCGAGTGCCCCACTGGCTGCCGAGATCCTCGACGAAACATTCTCGGCCATCCCACGTGATGCGGCAATGCTGCCGCGAGACCTCGAGATGTTCGAGGTGAAAATCGACAGTCGGCGCGCGCCCGACGACAAAGCTTCCGCTCGCGAGTTTAAAGACTTTCACCGGCAAACCAGCGATGACTGCGACGTAGGCGGGGTGGTGGACGACGTCCATTAAAGGCAAAACTCAAAAAGCAAAATGCAAAATGGAAAACCGGACGATTGCGGCGCAGCAGAAGCGTTTGCGTTTTGCATTTTGACTAACGCTGTTCAAGGCAGCACTGCCCAAATCTCCGCGACGCGATTTTTTTCTGCGCCCTGTTCATCAAACAGATTCGAGCCGCCCATCGCGACGGCGTGCATCACATTGATGACTCCTCCTTTATCGCGCAGGGTGTTTAACACGCTTTGCGCGCGTTCCTGCGAGATACGCAGGTTCGTTTTCTCGTCACCCTTCGTGTCGGCGAAGCCCAGAATCACAAATACGCACGTCGGGTCTTGCAGCAACTGCTGGAGCTGCGGCGAATTGATTTCCGTCTTCAGCTTTTCCACGTCACCCGGCGCGAGGGTCGTTTTGCCGGACGCAAAACCGATTGTCATGATCTTGCCCATTTTTTTAGCGCGCTCGACGCTGACATAGAGCTTGTCCTTGTTGTCGGCGGAAATGGTCGGCATCAAATCGATGCGCTTTAGCACCTCGGCTTTCACTTGCTGGTTTTCCTTGTTCTCCAAATCGAGATTTGGCGCAGAAGTCGCGGTGACCGGCAACGGCGCGGCTTCCTCCGGCGGAGGTGAACTAGCTTGTTTGCGCGGCGGCATCAAAGTGCCTTGATTTTGTAGCGCCATCTCGGCCGCGAGCGCCTGTTCACGCGTCGTCACAGGCTTTTGCTGCATCCGCTTCGCCTGCGTCCAGACCGCTGCGGCACTCATCAGCACGAGCACCACGATTCCGCCGACAATCAGCGTCGGAATCAACTTCGGCGAGCTTCTCCCCGCCTCGGCGATGGGCATAAGCGGTTGCTTGCATTCGGGGCAAACGAATTCGCCCTCGGAAATCGTGATCGTCTCGTTGCGATACGCGAGCAGACAGCCCGCGTAATTGGCGCACTTGCCCTGTTTCATGCGCACGATTCAAGCATCCAGCACGCGATGTTCAAAGCTGCAACTTTTACCGGAGACCGCGCCGCACGATCAGCCGCAAGAAAATACCGCCGTAAAAATTTCCTAAAAAATGGTTGCGCGAATCCCTAGTGAAATAGTATGGATTGAATGTCGACCGATTCAGTAGACATTATATGAACGCCAATACTCGCGCCACTAATTCCGCTCAATGGCTGAACCTGGTTCAGCAAAAAGTGCAGACGCTCCGCTTCGGAGTCGTCCAGATCGTCGTCCATGAGGGGCAGGTGGTGCAGATCGATCGCACTGAGAAGACGCGCATCGACCGGCGCGAAGCGACCGACTTTGCGCCCTCGCAAGATTGATTTTTTCATTGGCTGCCGGACCACCGGTGCCTTCACCAAACAAACCCACTAAACCGGACCACCGGAAAATTATGAACAGCCAAAATGAAATTACTCACGACCACTTTGCTCGCACTCCTCGCATTCGCAGGCGTCACGCACGCCGCGAAAGTCGAGTTGCTCAACGTCTCCTACGATCCGACGCGCGAGCTCTACCAGGAATACAACAAAGCTTTCATCCAGTATTGGAAGGGAAAGACCGGACAGGACGTTAGCATCCAGCAATCGCACGGCGGCTCTGGTAAACAGGCTCGCGCGGTGCTCGATGGGCTCGAAGCCGATGTGGTAACGCTCGGCCTCGGCTACGACATCGACATTCTCGCTGACAGAGGTCTCGTCGGGAAAGACTGGCAAAGCGTCTTCCCGCACAATAGCTCGCCCTACACCTCGACGATCGTTTTTCTCGTTCGCAAAGGTAATCCGAAAGGCATCAAGGACTGGAACGACCTGGTTAAGCCCGGCATTTCCGTGATCACGCCGAATCCGAAGACGTCCGGCGGCGCACGCTGGAACTATCTAGCCGCCTGGGCTTTTGCCGAACAGAAGGTCGGCAAAGAAGAAGGCAGGATCCGCGAATGGATCAAGTCGCTTTACAAAAACGTGCCCGTGCTCGACAGCGGCGCGCGCGGTTCGACAATCACCTTTGCACAACGCGGTATCGGCGACGTATTGATCGCTTGGGAAAATGAGGCGCATCTGGCCTTGCAAGAGTTTGGCAGCAAGTTCGATATCGTTACTCCATCGCAAAGTATTTTGGCCGAACCGCCGGTAGCGGTAGTAAGCCGCGTGGCTGGCAAGAAAGGAACCTATGATATAGCGCATGCTTATCTGGAGTATCTCTACTCGGATGAAGGACAGGACATCATTGGAAAGAATTTCTACAGACCTCGCTCACAAGCAGTGGCAGCGAAGTATGCGAGTAACTTTCCAAAACTAAAGCTGGTTACTATTGCTGACTTCGGCGGGTGGCGCGCTGCGCAGTCGAAGCACTTCAACGACGGCGGCGTGTTCGACCAAATCTACAAACCCTCCAAGTAACATTTACTGACCGGCAACAACCGGAGGTTTACCCAACCAACATTGGCTTGGCCCAGCGGATTACCGCAGGCATGGCCGACTTTACTTCAAAAATACATGAAACGATTTATTACAATATTGCTCTCGGCGACCTTGCTATTCTCAGCGGCACGAGCACAGGAGGTAGGCGCGCTTGTCGATGCACTCGTCGATAAGAAGGTGCTGTCTCCGGCAGAAGCTGAAAGAATCCGCGCCAAGCTTGCAAAAGAAGAAGCGGAAACTTCCGCGGGAAAACTAAAGCTATCCAACTCAATCACGGAGCTGAAACTCTATGGTGATGCGCGCTTGCGTTATCAATATGACCAGGCGGATGCGCAGTTATATTTTCCTGCTGCGGCAGGTTCCGCCTCGGCGACTCCGGGATCAAATGCAAACGTCGCGCAACGTTCGCGCTGGCGGTTGCGTCTGCGAATTGGCGCCGACTTCAAGCTGGGCGATCAGTTCTTCGGCGGGTTGCTGCTGACCACGAATCAGGCTGCGGATAGTGATAACCAGACGCTCGGCAACGGCTTTGACAAATACGGAATCTATTTGAGCAAGGCCTTTCTCGGCTGGACGCCGACTAACTGGCTCACACTCGTCGTCGGCAAGCAGGCGAATCCGTTTTACACGACCGATTTGCTATGGGATCCGGATATCAACCCGCAAGGCGCAGTGGAAATTGTCGATATCGGCAAAGCGTTGTTTCCCGATAGCAAGCTCTCGGTGCAGCTCATTGCGGGACAGCTATTGTTCTTCGATAACGATGAGTTCCGACTCGGCCATGATAACAGCACCGATGCATGGTTATTCCAGGAGCAGGTTAAGCTGACTTACAAGTTCAATAGTGATACCAGCCTGACCTTTGCTCCGGGTATCTTGAACTACACCGCAGCGAGTCTAAGCGGGTTGCTCAACACTCGTGCGTTTAGTGCGCCGCAGGATAACCTTGGCGGGCTGAACTTCACTCCGGTGCAAACCACGACAACTGATCAGCGTCAAGCTGCAATCCAGATCAAGTATGACAAGACCGGTGTCCCTACGGTTACAGTCACACCTACGGATATTCAGACAACGACGCAGGTCACGACGCCGGCGACAGGATCTCCGCGCGTGGTCACAACCACCGGCAGCAGAGTGCAACAAAGTTACACGGCAAATCCAAACGGTGCTGGAAACGTAGTGGCCGACCCTGCGCATGGCGTGCCGTTTGTGGCAAAAAACGCTGCGCTTAAAAATCAGACGATCACGACGACGAAGATCCTTAGCAACGGAACGACGGTCGTAACCAGCGCGCCGACAGTGGGCGTAGGTGGAGAAACACGCGATCTAAGTATCCTTACATTACCCGGCGATTTTTCGTTTAAGGTCGGCGGATTAAAGAGCAAGCTCTACTGGGACGTCGCGTATAACTTCGACGGTGGAAAACGTTACAGCGATATCTATCTGCTCAAGTCGCCTTACGCGCCGCAGACGGATCGACATAGCTCACAGGATGACCTCGCGTGGCTCGTTGGGTTGCAGGTAGGCGATAATAAACGCGCCGGCGATTGGTCACTCTTCGCTAACTATCGCGAGGTGGGTATTTCGTCGATCGATCCGAACATCAACGACTCCGACATTGCACTGAGTGCTTTGAACATTCGCGCCATTCGGACGGGTCTCACCTACAATCTTACCGATTGGTTAACGGGTAGCCTGACGTATTCGCACGCGTGGAACTTGAAGAAAAACGTCATCGGCGGCGAAGCCACGGGCGGCGCTGCGATCGCGGACCTCAACGACGTGGATGTCGTGCAGGTTGACCTGAACTGGAAGTTCTAATCGCCCATGCAACGGAGCCCTGTGCGATACGCGCAGGGCTCCCGGGCGATCCGAAGCAGACACGATGAACTCTACTATCGCGATAGACATTCGGCTGCGCGACCTCGTATCGAGGCTGGACGTGGCGCCGCAGCGATTTCATCGTTACCGCGTGCAAAAGCCGCGACCGACGATCAAGGAGTTGCTGCTGCCGCTCTTTATCCAGGTCGGCAGCTCGACGACTTTGCGCGCGGATTCGCTCGGCTTCTGGCGCCTCGGCGATGAGCGCTACTGGCTGCCGCGTTTTGTTTTTCAGCGCACGCAAGTGGTAAAGCCGCGCATCACCATCGGCGTCTTCGCAGGCGTTCACGGCGACGAGCCGGCGGGCGTTCTCGGGCTGATCGATTTTCTGCGTGATCTCGACATGAACCCGGAGCTAGGCCGCGATTTTCAGCTCTGGATTTATCCGCTGTGCAATCCGAGCGGCTACGTCGACGGCACACGCCATTCGCGCGCGGGCAAGGACTTGAACCGCGAGTTTTGGAAAGACTCGCCCGAACCCGAGGTAAAGCTGATCGAAGAGGAAATTCGCAGGCGCAAATTCGACGGAATCATCTCGCTGCACTCCGATGACACGAGCGACGGCGTTTACGGTTTTGTGCGCGGCGCGACGCTCACGAAGCACCTGCTCGCGCCTGCACTCGCCGCCGCCGAGCACGCGCTTCCGCGAAACAAAAACGATCACATCGACGGCTTCTACGCAATCGAAGGCATCATCCACTCCGGTTACGGCGGCATCCTTTCCGCGCCGCCGGATCAACATCCCGCGCCATTCGAGATCGTGCTGGAGACACCGCACCTCGCGCCGATGGAATTGCAACAAAAGGCCTTTCTGCTCGCGCTCGAGGCGATCCTTTCCGAATACCGCCGTCTCATTTCCTACGCGGCAGACATCTAGCCGAATGCGACGTCACATCCTGCCGGGATTCGGCATCACGCTTGGATTTGCGCTGTTTTACCTCTCGCTGCTCGTGCTGCTCCCGCTCAGCGCGCTTTGCGCGAAATCATTCGGCGGCTCGCTGGAGCATTTTTGGAATGCGGTCACCGACGAGCGCGTCGTCGCGTCTTACAAGCTCAGCTTCGGCGCGTCGTTCGTGGCCGCGTTGATCAACGGCATGTTCGGCTTATTAACGGCGTGGGTTTTGTCGCGTTACCGCTTTCCCGGACGCCGCATCATCGACGCGCTGGTCGATCTGCCGTTCGCGCTGCCGACAGCGGTTGCGGGCATCGCGCTGACCGCGCTTTACGCGCCGAACGGACTCATCGGTGAGTTTCTCGGAAAATTCGGCGTGCAGGCCGCGTTCACCCCGCTCGGCGTGTTGATTGCGCTCGTGTTCATCGGGTTTCCGTTCGTCGTCCGCACGCTCCAGCCGGTCATTGCGTCGCTCTCAGCCGATGTCGAGGAAGCCGCGGCCTGCCTCGGCTCGACGCGATGGCAGACATTCCGGCGAGTCATTTTCCCGGCGGTGCTTCCCGCGCTGCTCACGGGAATCATGCTCGCGTTCGGCCGCGCGGTCGGCGAATACGGCTCGATCGTTTTCATCTCGGGGAATCTTCCTTTTAAAACCGAAATCACACCGCTGCTCATCGTCGCGAAGCTCGAGCAATACGACTACCACGGCGCGGCGGCGATCGGGTTCGTGATGGTGCTCGCGTCGCTGGCGATCCTGCTGCTCGTCAATGCGCTGCAATGGTGGAGCGCGCGCCGCACGGGACACGCGCACAGTTGATCATGGCTGGCGCGACACAAACACTCACTCTCCCGCGCTTCGCAGCGACGCGTCCCGCGACTGAGGAATCGCGCGCCGTGCAATGGCTTCTCATCGCCATCGTGCTCCTTTTCTTCGCCGCGTTTTTGCTGCTGCCCCTTGCGATGGTTTTTGTCGAGGCGTTCCGCAAAGGCATGCGCGTTTATTTTGAAACGCTGCGCGATCCGGACACAGTGGCCGCCATCTGGCTCACGCTGAAAACCGCCGCCATCGCAGTTCCGCTCAACACGACCTTCGGCCTTGCCGCCGCGTGGGCAATCGCCCGTTTCCAGTTTCCCGGAAAGCGCCTGCTGACCAATCTCATCGACCTTCCGCTCTGGATTTCGCCCGTGATCGGCGGACTCATCTACGTTTTGCTTTTCGGCTCGCAAGGCTGGTTCGGCGATTGGCTGATCGGGCACGACATCAAGATCATCTTCGCGCAGCCCGGCATCGTGCTCGCGACCATTTTCGTCACGTTCCCATTCGTCGCACGCGGGCTGATTCCACTGATGCAATCGCAAGGCCAGCTCGAGGAGGAAGCCGCGCTCACGCTCGGCGCGAGCGGCTGGCAGGTCTTCCGGCGTGTGACATTGCCGAAAATCAAATGGGGCCTCATCTACGGCGTGATCCTCTGCAACGCCCGCGCGATGGGCGAATTCGGCGCGGTCTCCGTCGTCTCCGGCCACGTGCGCGGACGCACGAACACCATGCCGCTGCACATCGAGATTCTTTACAACGACTACGCCATCTCCGCCGCATTCGCCGTCGCCTCGGTGCTCTCGCTCCTCGCGCTGATGACACTCGCGTTAAAAACGATCACCGAATGGCGGGCGCAGCGTCAGTTCCGGCGCGCGCTGCATTGACTTTCCAAAAACATGAGCATCGAAATTCGCAACCTCAGCAAAACCTTTGGCCGCTTCCCCGCGCTAAAAGAAACCAGCCTCGTCGTCCACACCGGCGAGCTCGTCGCGCTGCTCGGCCCGAGCGGTTCCGGCAAAACCACGCTGCTGCGCATCATCGCCGGGCTCGAATTTGCCGATACCGGCGACGTTTTTTTTGAAAAGGAAAACGTCACGCACAAAAGCGCGTATCAGCGCCGCGCCGGCTTCGTGTTCCAGCAATACGCGCTCTTCGAGCACATGACCGTCGCCAAAAACATCGCCTTCGGCCTCGAAGTCCGCCCGCGCAAATCGCGTCCGTCGAAAAACGAAATAGCCGCGCGTGTCGCCGGCTTGCTGCGGCTCGTCCAGCTCGAAAACTTCGCGCAGCGTTTTCCCGCGCAGCTTTCCGGCGGGCAACGCCAGCGCGTCGCCTTCGCGCGCGCACTCGCCATCGAGCCTCGCGTCCTGCTGCTCGACGAGCCATTTGGCGCGCTCGACTCGAAGGTGCGCAAGGAGCTCCGCCGCTGGCTCCGACAGTTTCACGACAAGACGCAGCTCACCACGCTCTTCGTCACGCACGACCAGGACGAAGCGTTTGAAGTCGCCGACCGCGTCGTCATTTTAAACGAAGGCGCGATCCAGCAAATCGGCGCGCCCTCGGCCATCCAAAGCGAACCCGCGAATGCGTTCGTCGAGGATTTTCTCGGCCTGCCACAGTGCGCGGGGTTCTAAGAGAATGACTAAATAACAGATGGCTATTTATCTTTTCGCCGCGGGAAATCGCAGCAGCGTGATCGAGTGCGGCGCAAAGGTGCGCGTGAAGCTGGCCGCTGCATTGGTCAGCGGCTCTTCCTTTGGCGCGACGTTGGCGGGTTTGTCGACCGTGTTCACAGCGTCAAGCTCACCTGCGATCACGATGGCTTTGCCTTTCGGCGCGACTTGCGTTGCGCCTTGCACATTGATCTGCGTCTCCATCGGCTCGGCGCTGGTGTTGACAACTTTTACGATGATTTCGCGGCTTTGATTGATGTAGGAGGCCGTGGCAAAGGCATAGGCGCTATTCTGCGCGGACGACTCGTCGCTTGTTTCGATGACTAGCTGGTCGTCGATGAACCCGCGCATGTTATGGCCGCTAATCTCAAGCCGAAGGTCATACCAGCGATTCGGCTCGACCTGAAATGGTGTGCCGGGGCCGTAAGGTCCGCGGCTGCCGTCCTCGGCGAGTTCGCAACGCGACTGCGTGTTACCCCATCCGCCGATGTTCCACCAGCGGTAGTTATTTCCATCAGCCGCGTGCCAGAGGATGAGGAAGCCTTCCTCGCCGCTTAGTTTGCGGGCGCGGAGAGTGATGTTGTAGTTATCCCATTTCGGATCGCCGGCAAGCGCCCAGCCCGTGGGAACATCTCCGACTGACTTGATGCTTCCATCTTTCACAGCCCATTCGCCATTCGCGAACTGCCAGGGGCTTTTATCGTCGAGCAGATTGTCGGCGGATAGCTTTTTGCCGTCGGCCCCGGTGACGACGATGTCCTGGTATTCGACCTGTGTGCGCCAGGAGCCGACGCCGATCATTCCATGCGGACTAGCTTCGAGGGTGTTAACCGGCGGGGCATCGAGCTTGGCAGGGATCACTACGTCGCCTCTGTTTTGTCCAAACGCGGCGAGCACGTGATAGCTGGGAGAACCAAAGCTCTGCAGCGCATCGTAGCCGATAAGGTTTGTGCCCCATTGCCATGCGCCCGGGTTCACATTTGCAAATAGCGGCGCGTAACACTGCATGGTGACCGCATCGGAGTTGCGTTCGAGAGCCATGGCAAAGACCGCGTCACCTAATGCGCCTTTTAAGTTAGGTGTAGGTTTGCCTGATTGAGTCGCCCATTCGCCCATGAAGGTGTGGATGCCATCTTGTGTAAGCCGGCCATTCCATCCTCCGCCAGAGAAGGTGGGCGCAGGTGCGCCAGCGGGTCGCGGGTTATAACGATCCCATTGATCGAGCATCACTTTTAAGTTCGCGTAGAGATGGTCGTCGTATAGGTCAGGCTTAAAGCTGGTGACCGGCGCAGTCGCGATGATCTTTAGGTTGGGATACTTCGCGCGGATAGCTTTTGCGATTTGCGTGAAGCGGCCATCGTAGCTGCCGGAGCGATCAAACCAATCTTCATTACCTATCTCGACATAATGCAGCGGGAAAGGCTCTGCAAAGCCGTCCGCGGCGCGCTTCGAGCCCCATTCGCTGCTGGCAGGGCCGGCGACATACTCTATCTCCTGGAGTGCTTCCGTAGTGTAAATAGCTAACTCCGGACTACCCGCATTGACGTGTTCGCCATTCAAAGTATAACCCGCAAAAACAGCAAGCACCGGCTCCGCGCCGAGTTGCTTGCACCAAAGCAGATACTCGGGAAGCCCAAACCCGTCACTACTGCGATAACTCCAGCAACCCATGTGGCCGGGACGATGGTCTGCAGGCCCGATCATCTTTTTCCAGTCGAAGCGATCGGGAAAGCGACTGCCTTCAACATAGTTTCCGCCCGGCAGCCGGATAAAGGCCGGACGCATATCGGCCAATAGCCTCATGATATCGACACGCAAACCATTCGGGACATTTTGATAAGTCGGCGGAAAGAGCGAGACAAAGCTGAAATCGATGTTGCCGGTGCCTTTTGCGGATAACACAAACTTTGCGTCCGCAGTAGTCGCAGCATTGCCGGCGGTCGTAAGCTTAAGCGTGTATTTCTTCCACTGGTTGCTTATCGGCAGGGTATCCGCCTTGGCGACTGAAGTGTTTCCCGCATTGGTAACCAGCGATGCAGTTACCGCGCTGCTAAAGCCATCCGCAGCCTTTGCGTAGAAGTTGACGGTGTAAGTAGTGTTAGGCCAGATCGGAATACCCCAGTAGCCATCGTTGGCTACTCCTCCGGTATCTCCAGTTAGGTTAAGTCTTAGATTGATCGGCAAAGCCTCGTTTACAGGAGAATCCCTATTCGTCGAAACCTTACCTGCGCCAAACGAGGACCAATGCGCCGGAACATCATTCTGTGCACCGGGATCTTGAAACGTGCGGTTCTGAATTAGCTCCGCAAACAATCCGCCGTCATAGCTGTGATTGATCTCCTCGGTCATCAATCCGTAAAAGATCGGCGGAATCGCCGCACCGGGGTGACCTAGATCGATATCGAGCTTTGCTGCGGCGCGCGAGTCCGCTGTCGGCAGCATGGTTAAAGATAGAATGGCTGAAAGAGTTAGCGTGCCGAGGGTCGTTTTCATGAATGAGGGGTGAAATGGAAACTGCACCAGCGGCAGTTTCCACGGGCAAGCGAAATGTGCGACGGTTCGGTTGTATTTTTACCGATATTCCCTGCGCACCGAAACGGAGTGGTCAGTTTCCATCCGGGGCTTCAATGCACCTGCTGCGATCCTGTCCGCTTCGCGTGCAATTCAAAGTCCGCGCAGGTGCCAAGGCGCAGCGCGGATTGTTTATGCGCGCAGTTGCGGCGCTGCCGGCAGTGGCACGCGCAGAATTTTTTGAAGCGGTGAATTTGCACGAGCGTCGGCGGCGCGATTTTTTGCAAATGAAACCCGCCGCTGTCGCAGTAGCCATACGGCGCGAAGTGCATCAGACCGAGAACAGCGAGCGCGAGTGTCGTCCAACAAGCAGCAAGGATCAGGATGACCATGCATGGATTGTGCAGACGAAAGCCGGTTTGCTCTCCGTCGAATTTGCGAATGTCTGTGCGTTTATTGCCGCGCATTTTTTCCGTCACAGAAACGTCACAGAAAAGATATTGCCAGCGGGCGGGTGGAGTTCTTATGTTGACCGCTCCAGTAGACAAAAGAATGAAAATTTCCAAACGAGGCGAATACGCACTACGCGCGCTGATCGACATCGGCATCGCGCAGGAACTCGGCCGCGAACTCGTGCAAATCAACGAGCTCGCGCAGCAGGAGCGTCTGCCGATCAAGTTTCTCGAGCAAATCCTCACGCAACTCAAGGAAGCCGGCTATGTCGATAGCAAGCGCGGCAAACTGGGCGGTTACTTTTTGGCGAAGCCGATGAAGAAGATCAAATTTGGCGCGGTCATTCGTCTCATCGACGGCCCGCTCGCGCCGATCTCATGCGTGAGCGTCACGGCATACGAGCGCTGCACGTGCCCTGATGAAGCGCATTGCGGGCTGCGCATGTTGATGCTCGATGTGCGCAACTCGATCGCCGCAATCCTCGATCGCTACACGCTTGCAGACACGGTCGAGGTGACGTTGCGCAAAATGCGGCGGGATAAGGTCGCGCTGCCGTTCCTCGGCGGAATTTTGCGCGCGCAGTTGCCTGCGCCGCTGGAATTCGTGAAGCAAAACGCAAAATCAAAACGAAAAACCAAATGAAACTTGTGCTAAAATTGATCGCATTTTTTGCAACGGCAGCTTCGCTGCTCGGGGCGGACAAAACCGTTTTGCGCGTCGGACATTTTCCGAACATCACGCACGCGCAAGGCGTAATCGCGCATGCTTTGTCGCGCCAGGGCAAAGGCTGGTTCGAGCAACGGCTCGGGCCGGATGTGGAGATTCAGTGGTTCGTTTACAACGCCGGCCCAAGTGCGACGGAGGCGATCTTCGCGAAATCGATCGATCTGACTTATGTCGGCCCCGGGCCGGCGTTAAACGCCTACACCCGGTCGCAGGGCGAAGAGATTCGTCTCATCGCGGGCGCGGCCAATGGCGGCGCGGCGCTGGTCGTGCAGCCGGACCAGAATTTGAATGCGCCCGCCGATTTCAAAGGCAAACGCATCGCGACCCCGCAGCTCGGCAACACGCAGGACATCGCGTGCCGTGCGTGGCTGTCGGCAGGCGGATTGAAAATCACGCAACTCGGCGGCGATGCACAGGTGCTGCCGACGCAAAATCCGGATCAACTTTCGCTTTTTCAGCAAAAGAAAATCGATGCGGTGTGGACGGTCGAGCCGTGGGTCTCGCGCCTCGAGCGCGAGGCCGGTGGCAAGGTGCTCGTCGATGAGCGCGACTCGGCGACGACCGTGCTCGTCTCGAGCGCGCTGTTTTTAAATCAAAAGCGCGACCTCGCGAAAAAATTCGCGCAAGCGCACGCGGAGCTCACTGATTGGATCAAGGCGAATCCCGACGAAGCGCAGAAGCTTTTCAAAGCCGAGCTGCTGGAGGAAACGCGCAACGACATGAAGGCCGAGTTGATCGCGCAAGCGTGGAAACGGATCGTTTTCACTGCCGAAACACCACGCGCCGCGGTCGAAGGTTTCGTGCAGAATTCGCTGAAGTCCGGCTTCATCAAAAGCGCGCCTGATTTAAAACGGCTATTTGAAACGCCGTAACGGTCGCTGTTGCATCTGCCAAAATCCAAATCTCCGTTGCGCCGCCCCATGACGCTTACCGAAGAACTGCAAGTCATCCAGCCATCGAAACTCGCCGTCGAGGGAGTTTCGAAGGAGTTTGTCGCGAGCGGGCGCGTCATCAAGGCGCTCGATAATGTTTCGCTGAATGTTGAGGAGGGAGAATTCGTCTGCCTCGTCGGCCCGAGTGGCTGTGGAAAATCGACGCTGCTAAATATCATCGCCGGACTCGAAAAGCCCGACAGCGGCCAGGTCCTCGCCGATGGCAAACCGGTCGCCACACCAGGACGCGACCGCATGGTGATGTTCCAGGAATCGGCGCTCTTTCCGTGGCTCGATGTGATGGGCAACGTCATGTTCGGACTGAAGCTGAAGCCGAATTTGAAAGACCACGAGCGGCGCGAGGTCGCGAAATTTTACCTCAAGCTCGTCGGCCTCGAAAAATTCATGCATGCAAACATCCACGAGTTGAGCGGCGGTATGAAACAACGCGTCGCACTCGCACGAGCACTTGCTCCGAACCCGCGCGTGCTCTTGATGGACGAGCCGTTCGCCGCGCTCGATGCGCTCACACGCGAGCAGCTTTACGGCGACATCCAGAAAATCTGGGCCGCGCGGAAAAAAACAATCGTTTTTGTTACGCACAATGTTCGCGAAGCCGCGTGTCTCGGCAATCGAGTGGTTTTGTTTTCGCCGCATCCCGGCCGCATTCGCGAGGAATTCAAAGTCGAGCTCCCGCGTCCGCGCGATATCAACAGCGTCGAGCTCGCGAGCTATTCGACCGAAATCACGCGTGCGCTAAAAGGCTACGTCGCCCCGGAGGTCGCTGAATGAAACGCGCCGTTCTTTCCATTTTGTTTTTTGCGGGATTGCTGTTTGCGTGGCACCTGCTCGTGCTCGCAAAGATCTGGTCGCCCGTTTTGCTGCCCGATCCGAAAAGCGTCGGCGAATATCTTTTGTCCGCGACGCAGGACGGCACATTGCTCCAAGCCGCGCTCGTGACGATGAAACGGCTGCTGCTTGGCTATTTCATAGGCATCGTTGTCGGGCTGCCGCTCGGCTTGTTGACGGCGCGCTGGAAATTCGTCGAGGATACGCTCGGAGTGATGGCGCTGGGTTTACAAACGCTGCCGAGCGTTTGTTGGGTGCCGCTCGCGCTTTTGTGGTTCGGACAAACGGAAGCGGCGATGCTTTTCGTCGTCATCATGGGCACGCTCTGGTCGGTAATTATCGCGACCGACAACGGCGTGCGCAACGTGCCGCCGATCTTCGCGCGCGCCGCGAAGACGATGGGCTCAAAACGGCTCCACACCTGGCTTCGCGTCATTTTGCCGGCGTCGCTGCCGTTCATTGTCAGCGGCATGAAACAAGGTTGGGCATTCGCGTGGCGCTCGCTGATGGCTGCGGAAATTTACGTCACGATTTTAACCGGCTTCGGGCTTGGCCATTTGCTGCACTACGGTCGCGAGCTGAATGCGATGGACCAGGTCATCGGCATCATGTTCGTTATCGTCGTCATCGGTTTACTCGCGGACAAAATCCTCTTCTCGCCGTGGGAGCGCTTTTTGCACCGGCGCTGGGGAACAGGGCGCGCCTAAATATCGAAAGCGAGCGCGCTGTTATCCGGTGTGAGCTTTAGCAAATCGTCGATCGTGCGGTGATCGAGGATCGCGTTCAGCTCCTCGCGCACTTCCGTCATCAGCAAACGCAATGCGCACGTGCGCGGGTCGGGACACGAACAGCGCTCGACCGGATTTTTCGCCGCGCATGGCACAGGCGCAATCGCGCCTTCCATTAGCGCGATGATTTCGCCGACAGTGATTTCCGCGGGCGGCACGCGCAACGTGTAGCCGCCGCCGACGCCGCGCTTGCTCGTGAGGTAACCGCCGCGTCGCAATGCGAGCAGGATTTGCTCGAGAAATTTTACGGGAATATTTGCGATCCGCGAAAGCTCATGAATTTGAGCCGAGCGCTGCTGCCGCGCGATCGCGATGAGCGCGCGGATTGCGTATTCGGATTTTCGCGAGAGGCGCATGAAAGGGCAACTTAGCGCAAACGCACGCGCGCCGCTACATCAGCGCATCACGTGCACGCGTTCGCCCGCGCGCTGCACATCACTGCGGATGTTTGGATTCTCCTCGCCTTCCATGATGATCCGCGCGGACGACTTTGGCTGATGGTGCGCACATGCTGTCAAACAACAGCCAGCCAAAATGGCGAGCAGCGGGAACACTTTCATCGCGCGAGCTTATGTTTGCGTTTTGGAAAAAGTCGCGTAAATTCTCGTCTCCCAAAAAAACGGGGGCGCACTGGTTTCGACTTATGCTCTGAAGCACAGGCGGCATGTCGAGGATGACTCGTTGGCCTCGTAAAACTCCCGGGTCAAAAAAATAAACGCAGATTACGAAGATCTCGCTCTCGCGGCTTAATTGACCGCGACGTTTCCCACCGGACGCCCGCTACGGTGACGAAGCGACGACAGCAGGCTGGCTCATCGGTGGCGTGACCGCGCTGATGGGTGAATCGATTACGTGGTCGCTAAGGCCAAAGCAACTCGCCGATCAGCAGCCGCGGCCCGACAATCCATGACCGGCTAAACATGTAGAAGCTTGCGTAGATGATGATAAGGACAGGGGTTCAACTCCCCTCGCCTCCATTATAATGATTAACAGCGACTTACGATTTAGCGAGAGGCTTACTAATACTTTGGCTAATACAATGGACGCCGCCGTATCCAGTGCTGACAACGCGGCGCACTTAAACAGCCGAAGGAAACCGATGAATGAACCGATCGAGCGCGCACGGCGCGGCAGCTTTGCGTGAGAAATGCCCGAACCTGAACGTCGCGGCGCACAGCGGGCTTTTTCTCGGGCAGGTGCGGGAACTCTCCTGTCTCTGCCATTTCTGCGAGTGCCGATGGCTGGAGCTGGCGTTAACTTAAGGATTCACGGCATCGGCTGCAGGCCTTCGCATTTTACTTTCCAGGTGCCGTCCTGTGGAAAGCCGGGCGCGTTGACTTTTGGCGCTCCGTCCCAGCCCGCCGCCATCAATGCAATGGCGCTTAGTAACGACGCGTTTGCGGGCAGGTAGGCGGGGCAGGTCTTTGGTTCCTTCGGACGCGGCACGTGGCCGTTGTTGAGGAACCGGGCGGGCGGCGCATCGTTGGTTAAAATCGCGACTGCTTTATCCGGCTCGTCGACGCGCGCGGCAGTCATGGCGGCTTTGCCCATCGCCCAGCTCACCCAGCCATCCATTCCGTTGTGCGCGCAGAGTTCGTCAAATGTCGCGCGCATGACTTCGGGATCGACCTTCGGCGTTTGTGGTAGAAAACCGAGCGCCATGAGAGTGGATGCTCCTGTTTTTTCATCGCGCTTCGCAGGAGTCGGTGAATTTTTCCCCGTCGAAATATCCGCTTCCGGCTCGACTTCCAGATATCTGCCGTCGGCGATCGGCAGCTCGGAAAGTTTCGCGATCACGTCGGCCCAGTGTGGCTCGGGCTCCATGCCGAGGCGCGTGCGCCATGTCTGCGCGACATTCAATGCGTAATACCAATACGCCAGCTCGAAAGTCGGATTTTGCGTTCTGCTCACGTCGGAATCTTCCGTGACGGTTTGCAGCGGCGGCCCGAGCACGTAGCGATCTGTCGGCTTGTCATAAAAAGCGTAGGATGCGAGGAACTGCGCCGTCTCGAAAACGAGCTCGCGATATCTCTCCAGTGTCGCGCGCTGCGGGTGCGCACGATAAACCAGCTCGCAGAGGTAGATAGGATTCGGAAAATTCCAGATGATGAATGGATTGATCCCACCCGGCCCCGTCCGTCCGTCGATGCCCGTCATCTTCGGCCAGCGTGCGCCATCAAAGCCTTTGGACGCTGCGTCTTGTTTTGCGAGCGGCAGGATTTTTCGATACCACGCGAGGTTCTTTTCGAGGAGATCGGTGTGGCCCCATTGGTAAAACTGCGCGGCATGCCAAAAAACCATTTCCGAGTTATGCTTGCCGAACCAGCTCAGGTGCGTGAGTCCGCTTTCCTGTGGTGGAAATGAGCCGGCGTAGTTGACCTTCATCAGGTATTGCGAGAGGACCACCCGCCGCTCCAGTTCCTTCGCGCGCGGGTCGGTGCACGCGGAGAAATCGATCGCCCCGCCGCGCGTCCAGTAATCCCTCCATGCATCGGCGCTTGCGGCTTTCGTCGCGGGGAAATCCGGCGGAGGTTCGCCCAGCGTGGCCGGACTAAACTCGCAGCTAAAAGTCTGTGCATCTGAATTCGCACGTAGCGCAAACTCATGCGGCGCGGTTTGGGTAAACCCGCCCGCACCTTTCCCGATGTTCACGAAATAGCGGCTGCCGTCGATGACTCGTTCCAGCACGACAAGCGGCTGCCTTCTGATGTCTGTTTTTTCCAGGTTCGCGGAGTGAAGCGCCGTTTGGTGCTTATCGGACTGGTTCCAGATTAGCGGCGGTTTGGTTTTCGCAGCACGAACATCGTAGGCATAGGCAAACCGCATGCGCACTTCGAGTGATCCATTTTCGAGCAGCGGCGAATGGATTTCGAATGCGACCAGAGCGCGCGATGGATGCGCGACGGTTTCCACCGTCACCGGCTGGCCATCCAATTTGAAGGAACTGTAAATGACTCCCGACCACAGCTCCAGTCGCTGAGCGATCTCCGCGATCGCGTCCGGTTTCAACGGCTCGCCTTTGTAAAAAAACGCAATCTCGCCGAGCGGCAGCGGCTGCGGATTTTCGCGAAAGTATTTTCCTGCCGGGCTATTCTGAAGACTGTCGTAGCGAATCGTGCGGCCGTGGAATGGATACTCTTTCATCGCATCCTCGCGCCGCAGATTCTCCGTGTTCGGAAACGAATGCCAGGCCCACGGCAGCGACGAGAGCGTTTCGGTCGGCATGCCATCGCGGAAATAGAGATCGGCGAAGGATTGCAGTCCCGTCACATCCGCCGTAAACGCAAAATCGCCATTGCCGACGCTCAAAGGACTCAAAGGATCGAGCGTGCGAACCCGCGCGTCATGCCGGCTCACCAGCGCGTGCCGGTCGATTGGTTCGGCGCGCGCTACGCCGCAGCCGTTTACAAGTAACAGCAAAACCGCGCAAACAGCGGGTTGGATAGACAAGCGACTAGGGGGCTGTTCCGGTCCAAGCCAGCGGTTACGTTCCGGTAAACTCGCGGATGAGGACGTCGTGGGTGGTGGTTTGCGAAATGCGGAAGTTGTCGTTTCCGTTGCCGACTTGCAGCGGCAGGGCGACGCCGCCGGTTTTTATCGAGCCGATCAACTGCGCCTCGATGGCGAAATCGTCTCCGCTGCCGACGGTGCCGGCGATTTGCCCGGCGACGGTGATGCTCGCGATTTTTGCGAGGATGGCGGCGGTGTTGTGCTTGGAAATCACGGCGTCGGTCACGTCGCCGAAGCCATTCGCGCCGGGATCGATCCCCGCGCCGATGCTGGTGGCGATGAGGTCGCCGCCGATTTTAATCGCGCCGATGCTCGCGTCGCCATCGACTGCTTTGCCGGTGCTGTCGAATCCGGTTTCGATGAGTGCGTTGTTCACCGTGCCGGCAACGGTGAGGCTCTTGATTACAGTGTCGTTGGAAGGTTTCACCGCGGCGCCAGCGAAGCCGCCGCCGGATATGACGACCGGCGTGGCGGTGTTCCCGATGACATCGCCGCCGATTTTCACGGTGCCCAAAAATTCGTCGGCTTGAACGGATGCGCTGAATTGCAGGACGCCGCCGCCCGTTTCCAGGCCGGAAATCAGCGAGCCGCCGATGGTGACGGTCGTAATGTCCTTTGCGGAAACAAACGCGGCTTGTTTGAAATTGTTCGCATTCGAGAAATCGATGCCGCGCAAATCGTTTGTCACTTTCACGCTGGCGATGGTCGTTGCGGCTTCGATGCCGCCGGTCTCGCTGTTGGTTCCCCCGACGAGCGAGCCGCCGACGGTCGCCTTGCCGATGCTCGTAGCCGCGCGGATCAGGCCGGTGCGGAAATCCGTTCCGCCGACAATATCGCCGAGCACGCTGACCGAGCCGATGCCTGCGCCGCCATCGATGATGCCGGTTTGGTTGTTCGTGCCGCCCTGGATCGAG
>JAJPJG010000024.1 GCA_021324395.1 Spartobacteria bacterium
CACAACCGCCTACTACGTCATCTCTGCCCTTAATGCCACGAGCGAAGGCGTCGACTCGCCAGAAATCAACGCACGCCCTACCGCGCCGATCAGCGCAACCGAACGGCTGGCGCCGGCAGTGAGCCTTGCAGGAGGAAACGCGACGATCACCCGAACCAACTCCGTCGTAGGCCACTCTTACCAGCTTCAGTATTGCGACGACTTGGGTGCGGGAAACTGGCAGACATACGGTTCAGTCCAGGCCGGCACCGGCGGCGATATCCAGTTCACGATTCCCGTCAGCGGCACATCGCAGAAACGTTTCTATCGCGTGACGGTTCAGCCTTAGACCGGGTTCCCGCGCCGAAGCATCATGGCCGACTCAATTGCGCCGGTCGATCCCTACGTCTCCGGGCCGTTCACGCTTGTCTGAGCCGGAAACGCTCTCACGAAACTCCCATCGGCCATTGAAATGAAAAATCCCGAATTCTTCGCAGTAACGTCAGTTCGAGTGATGTTTTGGCGTGACAGCGCGGCCCCGCCTTTTTAAACTGAACGCGTTCCGCTCCGGCGTTGGCAACGCGGCGGCGATTGGTGCGGACGAGTCAAATAAACGACCGCGTTTTTGAGCTATGAAAACGATGTTCCCCCCGATCGAGCCGCTGGAATCCCGGATTGCGCCCTCAGTTTTCCTCGTCACTACCACGGCTGATACGGCCGATGGTTTGCACGACACCGGCAGTCTTCGCGATGCGCTCGCGAAGGCGGATGTCAGTCCGGGCGCGGATATCATCAAGTTCAAGCTGCCCGCGCCCGCTGCGCACAGCGAGAACATCATCACGTTAAACAACGGTTACGGCGAGTTAACGAGCCTCGGCAATGTCACCATCACCGGGCCGGGCGCTGGCAAGCTCATCATTAACGGTAACGGCAACCAGCGCGTTTTTGATCTCAACGATCACAACAGCGGCACGGATAGTCCGGCGACGATCAGCGGGATTTCCATGATGAATGGAAACACCGTCGATTACGGTGGCGCCATTTACTCGGCGGAATCGTTGACGCTCAAAAACGTGGTGATCTCAGGGTCGAGCAGTTCGAAGGGCGGCGGCGCATTATGTTTAAGCGGCGGGGTTGCCTCGACCGTGAAAGCCTCGATCACCGGTTGTTTGATATCCGGCAACAGCGCGAAATATGGCGGCGGTCTTTATTTGAGAAATCTCGCGAGTGCGACGATCAGCCAGAGCGTGATATCCGGGAATTCCGCCGCAATCGACGAAGACGGCGGCGGCGTGTATCTCACTATCAACGGGAGCGGCAAAGGTGCTTCGATCACGAATTCGCAGATCACCGGAAACACCGGCGGGTTCGGAGGCGGGCTTTATCTCAAGGACTACAACAGCGCAGCGACCTCGAAGATCACCGTGAGTCATTGCACGATCAGCGGCAATATATCGAAAACCAATACTCCGACTGAGGGCGGCGGTGGCGGCATTTATGCGCCACTTGGCAATTTTGTCGTAACGGCGACGACGATCGAGAACAACACGGCTGTTTACAATGGCGGCGGTATCGCGGCCGGTTATTCCCTCAATTTCTCGCTCGCAATGAGCGGATGCACCATCAGCGGGAACACCGCCACGAGTTCGAGCGGCTACGGTGGCGGCGGCATTTTCCTGCACGGCAATTCGACAACGACTGCCGCAAAGATCACGGGCACGACGATTACCGGAAACTACAGCGGAAAATATGGTGGCGGCGTTTACGCGATGAAAGGCTTGTCGCTCACGATTTCCGGCTGCACCGTTTCCGGCAACACCGCGCAAGGCGGCGGTGGCGGAGGAGTCTCCGCCTTCGGCTATGGCAATAACAAAGTGGATCTCACCATCAGCGGCGGGGTGTTTTCGGACAACATCGCGGGTCACAATGTCGGCGGCGGCATTTTCGCCCAAGGCGATGGCGCGATTTCCATCACGGGCGCGAAAGTGACCGGGAATCACGCAGCAGGACGCGGCGCCGGAATCTTCGCGCAGAGCAGTGCTGCGACAGTGGTAATCAAAGGCGCGGTCGTCTCCGGCAATCTTTCCGATCATGCGGGCGGCGGACTCGATATCGAGGAATCCCCAAACTTTCTCGTAACCGGCGGCTCGGTCACAGGCAACGGTGCCGGCAGTTATGGCGGCGGCGTTTACATCTTCGGCACCCTCGCTCATCCCAGCTCCGGCAGCATCAAAGGAGTCACCATTTCCGGTAATACAGCGGATGCGAAAGGCGGCGGTGTTTATCTCGGCAGCCACAGCACGCTCACGCTGCAAACTGCAAAGGTAACCGGCAATAGCGCTCCAACTGATCCGAATATCTACGGCAACGTCACGCCATTCGGTCCGACTGCCGTCAAAGCGCCCGGTGCGACGAAGGGCAATATCATCGTAACCACCACTGCCGACGAAACCGACCCGAACGACGGCGTGATCTCGGTGCGCGAAGCACTCGCGCAGGCCGACCTGACACCGGACACGGTGGACACCATCGGTTTTGCGTTGCCCGCATCGCAACTCGTGGACGGCGCATTCACCATTCAGCTCGGCGGCACCGAACTGAGCAGCATGGGCAATGTAAAAATCGTTGGACCCGGCGCGGGCAAACTGATCATTGACGCCGGCGGCAACAGCCGCGTATTCCATTTCGACGACGGCGACAATGGCACGGATCGGCCGGTGAGCATCAGCGGGCTGTCAATCCTGAACGGCAATGTCTCATCGTCGAATGTTGGCGCCGGCATCGATTGTCTCGAATCACTCACGGTCAGCAACGTCGTCATCGCCGGCTGTCAGGCAGCCGATGGCGCGGCCATTAGCGCGGTGAATTTTGCGGCGACCACGAATCTCGACGTATCGATCAGCAACTCGTTCTTCACCGGCAACACCACGTCCGCCTACGCAGGCGCGCTCGACCTCGAGGGCCTGAGCTCGCTCACCTTGAAAAACAGCGTCCTCACCGGCAACACCGCCACCAACAGCGGCGGCGGCGCTTACATCGGCATGACCGCCGCCGGCAAAGGACTGGTCACCGTCACCGGCTGCCAGATCTCCGGCAACAGCGCATACTACGGCGGCGGCCTGCGCATCAATGACGCCAGCACCGACGCCGGCGCCAAAGTCACCATCACCAGCACAAAATTCAACGGCAACACCATCGCAGACGCATCCGGCAAGCGCGGTGGCGCGGGCCTTTTCCTCGGAGGCGGCAAGACCACACTCACCGGGTGCATCATCGATAACAACACCGCGAAGTTCACCGGCGGCGGCATCGAGGCGAAAGACTTCACCTCGATCACCATCTCCAAGTGCACCATCAGCGGCAATCGCGCCACCACCACCAACGCCAACTATCAAGGCGGCGGCGGCGTTTTCCTCGAGGGCGACACCAGCGGCGGCCTGCCGCCGGTTCTTATTTCCAAATCGCTCATCGCCGACAACCGCGCCGCGCTCTACGGCGGCGGTCTTTTCGCCGAGAATGGTGTCGGGCTCACCATCTCCGGCACCACATTCAGCGGCAACAACGCCGCGAGCGATGGCGGCGGCGTGTTCGCGGACGGCCACGGCGCGAACATGCCGGCGCTGACCGTCACCAGCGGCGCATTTGCCGACAACGTCTCCGGCTTCACCGGCGGCGGCGTGTGGTTCGGCAACGGAACCTTCTCGCTCACCGGCTCGAAGATCACCGGCAACACGGCTGCAAAAAACGGCGGCGGCATCTACGCCAGCACCTCTGTTTCCACCAACGGAGTAGTCATCAACAAAGCCATCGCCGCCGACAACTTTGCTGCGAAATACGGCGGCGGGCTGGACATCCGCGACACCACCAATTTCCTCGTCAGCGGCGGCTCCTTTACCGGCAATACCGCGGTCGAAGGCGGCGGGATTTACCTGCAGGATTCCAGCGGCGACATAGAGGCCGTCACCATCTCCGGCAACATCGCGACCAGCTCGGGCGGCGGTGTGTTCAACCACACCACGACTCTCAACAGTGTGACGCTCCAGATCGCCAAAGTCATCGCCAACAGCGCCCCGCTCGGGCCCGACGTGTATGACACGCCCGGCGACCTCAAGACGTTCACGTTTGTATAACGGACACACCCCGTTTAATCGCACGTATTTGTTCCATGAAAAAACACTCGCGCATTGAAGCACTCGAATCCCGCATCGCTCCTTCCGTTTTCCTCGTCACCACCACCGCGGATACATTGGATCCTGTGCATCACGCTTCCGGCAGCTTGCGCGATGCGATTGCGAATGCGAACAACAATCCCGGCGCGGACACGATCAAGTTCAAACTACCGGCGCGACCGTCGCACAGCGAAAACATCATCACGCTGAACAACACTTACGGCGAGCTCTTGATCCAGCCGGTCAACGCCGGCGATTCCCTCACGATCACCGGCCCCGGCGCGGGCAAGCTCATCATCGACGGCGGCGGCAATTCGCGCATTTTCGACATCGACGATAACAGCGACGTGACCGACAGCCCCGCGACCATCAGCGGCCTCTCACTCGTGCATGGCAACGGCAACGGCCTGCACTTCTCCGGCAGCGGCGGAGCGATCTTCGACACCGAGTCGCTCACGATCAAAAAGTGCGTGGTCTCCGGCTGCACCGCCAGTGGCGTGAGCGCGTATGCCTACAAGACCGCAGGCACCACGGTCAATATCAGCAACTCGCTCATCACCGGCAACACCGGCGGCCCCGGACTCGCCCTCGAGCCGTCGAAATCCGTCTTTGTCACCAACTGCCAGATTACCGGCAACGGCGTGACGGGTGGAAAAGGCGGCGGCGCTTACATTTTCCTCACCAACACGGGCACGGGCGCGACTCTCAGCCACAACATCATCACCGGCAACACCAGTGGCGAGGGCGGCGGATTGTATGTGGTGGACCATAATCCCGATCCCGCCTCCAAGATCTCCATCAGCGCCTCGGAAATCGCCGGCAATACCGCCACGAGCGAAGGCGGCGGCGTCTTTGTGAGTAAAGGCAACATGATCATCACCGGCTCGATCATTAAAAATAATACCGTCCAACAGAACGGCGGCGGCATCGAGGCCGCCAATGGCTTCGCTTCGCTGAGCATCACCGGCAGCACCATCAGCGGCAATCAGACGATCAACGGCAGCGGCACCGGCGGCGGCGGCATCTTCATTGAGGGCAACAGCTCCGGCACGCCGCAACCGGTCAGCATCAAAGCGTCGCAAATTTCCGACAACACCTCCGCCGCTACCGGCGGCGGGATCGCCGCGCCCGATGGGATCGCGCTGACCTTGACCAGCTCATTTATTTCCGGAAATACCGCGGCGAAATCCGGTGGCGGTCTTTACCTATTTGGCCTCAACAAATCGAACACTGCGTTCGCACTGACGATCACCGGAGGCGCGTTCACCAACAATGTCACTGGCATTCATGGAGGCGGGATCTACGCCGGCGACGACGGCGACATCACCATCACGGGCACCAAGATCACCGGTAACACAGCAGCCCTCGGCGTGGGCGGCGGCGGCGATCTGAACACCAACGGCAACCTCGTGCTCAAGGGCCTCATCGTTTCCAACAACATCGCCGCCGATGGCGGCGGCCTCTTTCTCGCCAGCACCCAGCACCTCACCATGACCGGCGGCTCGATCACCGGCAACGCTGCCACCAATGAGGGCGGCGGCATCTACGGGGACGTGATCACCGGCAGCATCCTCGGCGTCACCATCTCCGGCAACGCGGCGACCGACAAAGGCGGCGGCGTGTTTGAAAGCGGCGGCAATCTCACCCTCCAGGTCGCCAAAGTCACCGCCAACACCGCGCCGACCGAACCGAACGTCGCCGGCCCCTTCACCGCCTCCGGCCCCGACGTCGCCGTGGCCGCGCCCGCGACGAGCGGCAACCTCATCGTCACCACCACGGACGACGAAAGTGACGGCGGCACGCTGAACGATCCCGCCGGAGCGGACCACGTGCTCTCATTGCGCGAAGCACTCGCCGTTGCCGACCTGATGCCCGGCGTGCAAACCATCGGCTTCAAGCTCCCCGCGCCCGCCGCGCACGATGCCAACATCATTCTGCTGACGCTCGGCGAGCTGACCAGCAAAGGCGACGTCACCATCAAAGGCCCCGGCGCGGGCAAACTGATCATCGACGGTGGCGGCAACTCGCGGATTTTCGACATCTTCGATGGCGATAAATCGACCGATCATCCGTCGATCATCAGCGGGCTGTCACTAGTCCATGGCAATGGCACCGGCGCCCATTACTCGGGAGATGGCGGAGCAATCGTGGACACGGAATCGCTCACGGTCACGAACTGCGTCATCTCGGGAAATACCGCGAGCGGCGGCGTCGGCGGCATCGGCGCCTACGCAGAATTGAATCCGAGCACCACAATCAATATCAGCAACTCGTTCATCACCGGCAATCACGGCACCAGTGGCGCCGGGGGAGTTGATCTCGAGGCGACAAAGTCCGTCACCCTCATGAAGAGCCAGATTACCGGCAACACCGGCACCGGTTCCGCACGCGGCGGAGGCGCTTACGTTTTTCTCTCCGCCACGGGCACGGGCGCCACGATCAAACAGGACGTAATTACCGGCAACACCTCCGCCGACATCGCCGGCGGATTGTTGCTGAACAACAACAGCACCGTCACCGGCTCGAAGATCACCATCGACAAAACCACCATCGCCGGCAACACCTCCACCAGCTCCGCCAGCGGCGGAGGCGGACTCTACGCGAGGACGGGCGAGACCGTCATCACCCACTCGATCATCCAAAACAACAGCGCGAAATTTGCCGGCGGCGGCATTGAGGCCAATGGATTCAACTCGCTGACGATCTCCGCCAGCGTCGTGAGTGGCAACCGGACGACGACGCTCAGCAGCTCCTATCAGGGTGGAGGCGGCATCTACATCCTCGGTGCCGACTCCGGCACACAACAACCGGCGACGATCACCGGCTGCACCATTTCCGACAATCATTCCGCCCGCTGGGGCGGCGGCGTCCTCGCCTACGGTGGTGTCGATCTTTCCATCACCGGTTCCACCATCTCCGGCAATAACGCCGCGAAGTGGGGTGGCGGCCTCTATGTCGCCGGCAACGGCAACAACCGGGTCAACCTCACCGTGACCGGCAGCACCATCTCCGATAATACCGCCACCTATTATGGCGGCGGCATTCACGTCTTCACCGAGGGCAATTTCACCATCTCCTCCTCGAAAGTCACCGGCAACAGCGCCGGCGGCCATGGCGGTGGCATCTATGCCCGCACTTTCGGGGCTGCCGTGACCACTATCAAAAACAACGTTGTCGCAACCAATTTCTCGGCACACGGCGGCGGTGGCATTTACCTCGGCGACACCACCAGCTTTCTCGTCACCGGCGGCTCCATCACCGACAACACCGCTCTCACCGAGGGCGGCGGAATCGACGTCACATCCGGCACCGGCACCATCAAGACCAGCATTATCGGCAACATCGCCGTCCAGCAGGGCGGCGGTGTTTTCAATGACACCGGCAACGTCACCCTGCAAATCGCCAAGGTCATCGCCAACAGCGCGCCACTCGGCCCCGACGTGTATGACACGCCCGGCGACCTTAGCACGTTCAACCTTGTGTAAAATTCGCTTCTGCAGCGCGGCGATTACGCGGCTGCCTGCGCGCCGAGTTGCAGCGCGAGCTTCGTCAGTGCCGCGGAATTTGCGAGGCCGTCGAGGAAACGCTGCGGAATTCCCGTGAGCCCGACCTGTGCGCCGACGAGTGCGCCGGTGAGAATGCAACGCGCCTGGTTTTGTCCGCCGCCGTTGAGCGCGTGGAGCACGGCGGACTCGAAGTCGTCGCTGAAGCGCGCCGCGAGATAATAGGCAGCCGGAAGCTGGTGATAAATCGCGCACGGCATGCCGTAAACGATCGAGACTTTCCACGCCGGCTCGATGCGAATGCCCTGATCGAGCGCCGCCTCGGCCATGTAGGATGGCGTCAGCAGCGCGTCGGGTGATGAAAAGCGGCCCGCGCGCGGCGGATCGGGATCGCCCGGTTTCGGTGGCTGGAGTTTGCTGCTCGTGACCGCATGGAAAGGCAGCTCACCGGCTTTGACCATATCGAGCAATTTGTCCGAAAGTAGCGGATCGAGCTTTTCGCCGCGCACGAGCAAAGCGAGCACGCAGCAGTAAGCCGTCGTCATCGCGACGATCGCCTCGTCGGCCTGCGTGAGAATGCAATTCGCGCTCACCGTTTCCGCGACGCGCGCCGGCGTCTTTGCGTAACGCGCCGCGAGCACCAGCGCGCGCTCCGCGGCTTCGGTCGTGTCCGCATGACCGCCGGTTTCGCGCCACGATTTTTTCTGCTCGACCCGCCGCCGCCACGCTTCGCGAATCGACTGGCTCGTGTAACCGCCCGGCCCGCTCATCGGCCGGCCATCGAGCTTCGGGAAAAGTTCGTCGTCCAGCCTGCGGCAAAAATCCGCTTCATCGTAGCCGTCGTTTTCCACGACCGAACGCAGCAGCATTTCGGTGATGATTCCTGCCTGGGAAAGCTCGCCCGCTTTCAAACCGGCGTGATAGCGGTGCGGCTTCGGCTCGGTGTAGCCGCTGATCCAGTCGCCAAAATCACGCCTCATCTCGTCGAGGTCATAATACCAATGCGGCCCCACCCCGAGCGCATCGCCAATCAGCGCGCCCATCACGGCGCCGGCTGCACGTTGTTCGATGGACATGATTCGGAAACCTATCTGATTTCGGGCAAAAAAGCATCAATCCGATTCCGATTTGGATCGATCGTTTTGCAAAAGGGATTAGTCCTTTTCCGATTTCCATGAGTCGGTTTCCGAATCCGACTAGTCGGATTCGGGTTTGGACTGATCTGATTCGGAATCCGGCTAGTCCAATTCCGAATTCCTTCGATCCGTTTTCAAATTCGATCAATCGGACTGGCAATCCGACTAGTCCGATTCCGAATTCCCTGAATCGTTTTGCAAATCCGACTAATCGGCAGAGCAATCGATTCATCCGTTTCGCAATCCGACTAGTCGGATTCGAAATCCGATCAATCTATTTCAGCAGCGCTTTTGGCGTTTTTGCGCAGGAGCGCGGCTGCCGAGGCTTGCGAAGGCTGAGCTGGCGATTTTTATACAACGCCGCGGTTTGGAAATGCCATTTCCAGTCCTGAAAGTTGAGTTTCCAGCGCTGGAAGTCTGGTTTCCAAAGATGGAAACCGCATCCTAAACGCTGGAAATGGGATTCGCCGCGATGGAATTCGGAACTTAAGCTCGGAGAATCGTAACTGAAGCGAATTTGGCTGGTTACGGAAGCGAATCGATCTTGTATATGCCGATGGTGCCATCGGTGAAAGTCGCGCGGAAAACGAGATTGCCGATGACTGCGTCGAAGCTGCGAGTTTGGCCCGTTACACTGGGAGCAAGTTCGAAAATGCCGATTTTCTTCACCTTTTTCAATGTGCCTTGAAAATTGAGCATGTCGCCTTTGCGCACGATGGGCGTGGGGATGCCATTGCTGCCAACGATCCAGACGCCTTGATTTTGCACGGCAGGCACGCCGCTCAAGGTCGCGAAAATGATGACGCCGCCGACATCGGGCAGCACGATTTGATTAAACGCTGAAAATTTTCCGCCGCCCGATGCGTTGTCGCCTTTGCGCACGATCAATTTCAATGTGCCGTCGGCATCCGACCAAATGCCGAGATCGTTGGTCGCATTCACGCCGCCGCCGTTTTTCAGTGTCCCGACAAATGCGATGCGATCGTTATTGTTGAGCACCGGATCGCTGAGCTTGGAAAAGACGGCACCCGTTGCGTTGCCGTCGCTGTCAGGCGCGGCGTTGCCTGTCCGCTCTGCGATTTTGAGCGTCGTGCCGCTCGTGAGCGCAATCGCGGATTTATTGCTGCCGTTGATTCCATTGCCGCTGAGCACGGCTGAAAAAGCGATGTTACCATTCGCATTTACTGTCGGTTCTCCCAGCGACTTAACCGTCGCACCGCCGAACGAAGCCGGCGACTGGCCGGTCGTGATCGGAATTTTTGTGGAAAAGCTGTGTGTCTGCGGATTTCCCAACACGATGACACCGCTGTTGCCGGCATCCAGGCGCAGATAAACTACGTTGCCATTTATGGTATCAATCGAGCGGCTCTGTCCGATGACATCGGGCAGCGGTTTGAACGCGATGATTTTTTTGGTTGAGCCGCCCATGCGGTCGAGCAACGTCAACGCGCCCGAGTTATCAGTTCCGAAAAAGCCGAAGCCGTTGGCGACAAAATTCGCACTCCCTTTGATCTTCGCCAGCAACGCGATTCCCCCAGCCTGATCCACAGCGATCTGGGCGAATCCCGTGATCGTTGCGCTGCCAGGATTCGCACCGGGCACGTTGTCGCCCACGCGCGAAACGATGCGTGTCGAGCCGCTCTGGAAAAGATAGACGGCGATATCGTTGTGCGAAGTTGCATCGCCGGTTCCGGGTTTTAGCGTGCCGAGAAATGCGAGCACCCCGCTGCCACTCAAGACCGGGTCGCTCAATTTCGTAAACGTGGCGCCGGTCACCGTGTCGGTGCCACCCACCTGCGCGACGACCGTGGGCGTCGTCCCGCTGAAAAGCAAAATTTCGGCGTTCCTCGAGCCGGTGGGAACCACACGATAAGCGATCTCGGCCGCAGCGTCGATCGCTGGCGGTCCGGCCTCCGCTGCGATGAACCTGCCAAGCACCGGGTTAATCTTGGTGACGAAGAAATCTTTGCCGCCGGTATTGGCCGTTTGGAACACATGGGGCGTGATGGGGAAGTCGGTTGACCGCGTTCCCCCGACGACATAAGCGGTGCCTGTCGGATCCACAGCGATGCCATAGCCATCGTCTCCGTCACTGCCGCCGAGGTAGCTCGAATAAACCAGCGCGCTGCCATCCGGGGTGAATTCTGTGACGAAAGCATCGTCGGCTCCTATGGTGTCGCCTGCCTTTGACTGGAATGCGTCCATGATCGGGAAGTCGGTGGAACCCGTGATGCCTGTGACATAGGCATCGCCCGCTGCATCCACGGCGATCGCCTCGCATTGGTTATAGTTGCTACCGCCGAGGAAAGTGGAATAGACCTGTGCGGTGCCATCGACGGTTAACTTGGTCACGAAGCCGTTGCTGCCACTGAAAGGACCTCCAGTCGAGAAAACCGTCTGAAATGCCCCGGTAGTGGTGGGAAAGTCGGACGAATTCGTCGAGCCGGCCACATAAGCTTCACCTGCGCTATTCACGGCGATCCCAATTCCCTGATCGCCATTGCTGCCGCCGAGGTAGGTGGAATAGACTGTTTGGCCGGTGTTGTTGAGTTTTGTGACAAAGGCAGTGCCATTGTTGCCGCCATTTGGATTGGTTGTCTGGAACGCTCCCGTGGTCGTCGGAAAATTGGTCGATTGAGTTGCCCCGGTCACATAGGCATTGCCGTTTGTGTCCACGGCGATGCCGCTTGCGTCTTGACTGGCACTCCCGCCGAATGAATTTGTAAAGAGAAGCCCCGTGCCATCGGCGCTGATTCTTGCCACGATCACGTTATCGTTGCCATCATGTCCAGCAACGTAGGCAGTTCTATCCGAGGCCACCGCGACGGCATTTCCCGCGCCGCCGCCGCCTACCAAACCCGAATAAACCAGCGCGCCGGTCGTGTCGAACTTCGCGACATAAGGCCCATCCGCGCTACTACCTGAGAGAATGGTGCCGGGCGTTCCGGGGTGCGCCTCGCCGGCGATGTATGCGTTGGCGTCCGTATCCACCGCCACGCCTGCGATAGTCGCTTTGGGTCCAAAGTAAGTGGCGTAAATGAGCGCGGTGCCAGCGACGTTGAGTTCGGCGATGACACCCTCGTCGTTGGTTTGAAAACCGCTGGCGGGAAAATCGGTCGAAGCGGTTGACCCCGCGACCACGGCGTGCCCAAACTTATCCACCGCGATTCCCGGTCCGTCCTCGCCGCCGCTGGCAGTCTCATCGCCGCTTCCGCCGAGGAAGGTCGAGTAGGCCATGCTCGGGTCGATCACGAGCGGCTTGCTCGCGTCGTATTTCGCGATTTGAAAACTTACCTCGTTGCCGTAGTGCAGCACATAATTGCCGGCGATTGTTTTGCGCTTGCCGCGCACCTGTTGATAAACGACCGGCTTGTGCCAGCGCACCGCACCGCTCGCTGTTTCGACCAAAAGATTGCCCTGCTCATCCACATGCAGTTTTTCCGCGTCGTCGAAGCCGAGCCGGATGCACTTCGGATTCGCGCCCGGCGCGACGATGTAATCGTATTCGAGCTGCCGCTGGTTGCCGTAGTAAACAAGATCGACACCCGGATAGACTTTCTCGAAACGCACCTTCGCGTAAGTCGCGATACCCGCGCGCCATTTCGCCGGATCGTTGCCGATGTAGTAATTGACCACGCCCGGCAGCTTGTCGCACCCGGTGACTTTCGGCTCCGCGTTTGCGCCGAGCAATTTCATCCGGAGCGACGCGCCCTGCCCGTCGCGGCTCTTCGACAGCGCCAGCACCGCTTCATCGTTTGTCAAAAACAAGCTGTAGCTGCGCCCGCGCGAGAGGAATTTTACCCGCGCATCGGTCTGCCCGTCGTTCACCTCAAAGCTCAACGGCAATTTGCCGTAAGCCGCGTTGAGGCGTTGATCGGACGTGAATCGCTGCGACGGGTCCGCGCGAAGAGAAACGGTGAGATCAGTGAACAACAAGCCGACGAGCAAAAACCGCATCGCGTCAGCAAAGTGGAACCCGGCAGACGTTTTCATAGCCAACGGGCCTTTATAACCGTCCTGTCACAAAAGCACAAGTCATCTTCCCCTGAAGAGGCGTGCGCTTTCGTTTAGCTCGACTTCAGCACTTCGATGAAGGCTTCCTGCGGGATGTTGACCTTGCCGATGCTCTTCATCCGCTTTTTGCCTTCCTTTTGCTTTTCCAAAAGTTTGCGTTTGCGCGAAATGTCGCCGCCGTAGCATTTCGCGGTCACGTCCTTCCGCATGGCGCTCACGCTTTCGCGCGCGATGATTTTTCCGCCGATGGCTGCCTGAATCGCGACCTGGTAGAGCTGGGTCGGGATGACTTCTTTGAGCTTCGCCGCGAGCTGGCGGCCGCGTCCCTCGGCTTTGTCGCGATGGACGATGGAGCTGAATGCATCCACCGGCTCGCCGTTGACGAGGATGTCGAGCTTGACGAGCTTGTCGGCGCGATGGCCGGCGTGCTCGTAGTCCATCGAGCCGTAACCGCGCGTGATGGACTTAATCTTGTCGTTGAAATCGACGAGGATCTCCGCCAGCGGCATCACGCAGGAGAGCATCACGCGCTTCGTGTCGAGCGTCTCGGTGTGATCGAGCACGCCGCGCTTGTCCATGATGAGCTGCATGAGCGGCGAGATGTATTCGTTGGGCACCATGATGAAGCACTTCACGATCGGCTCGCGGATTTCGTCGATGACGCTGAAGTCGGGCAGGAACTCCGGGTTGTCCACGTTCAGCATTTCGCCGTTGGTTTTTAAAACTTCGTAAATCACCGACGGATACGTGGCGATGATGTCCATGTCGTATTCGCGGCGCAGGCGCTCGAGGATGATTTCCATGTGGAGCAGCCCGAGAAAGCCGCAGCGGAAGCCGAAGCCGAGCGCGACACTGCTCTCGGCCTGGTAGACAAAGGAGGAGTCGTTGAGCTGGAGCTTCGCCATCGCGGCTTTGAGGTGCTCGAAGTCGGCGGTGTTGATGGGATAAACGCCGCTGAAAACCATCGGCTGGATTTCCTGGAAGCCGGGCAACGGCTGGGTCGCGGGGAACTTCGTGCCGGTGAGGGTGTCGCCGATTTTGATTTCGCTGGAGGCTTTGATGTTCGCAATGACGTAGCCGGTGTCGCCGGGCTCGAGTTTTTCGCGGGCCTCCATCTTCGGGGTGAAGACGCCGACCTCTTTCACTTCGTAAGGGCGGTTGTTGCTCATCATTTTCACGCCGTCGCCGGCACGGAGCGAGCCGCTCATCATGCGGACGTAGGTGACGACGCCGCGATAGCTGTCGAAGGTCGAGTCAAAAACCAGCGCGCGCACTTTTTCGTCGTCCCATTTTTTCGGTGCGGGAATGCGATGGATCACCGCTTCCAAAATCTCCTCGATGCCGAGGCCCACTTTTGCGCTGGCGAGAATCGCCTCCTCGGCGGGAATCGAGAGGATGTCCTCGAGTTGCCTTTTTACCGTCGGAATGTCGGAGTTCGGCAGATCGATTTTGTTGATCACCGGGATGATCGTCAGCCCCTGCTTGTTCGCGAGATGAACATTCGCGACCGTCTGCGCCTCGACCCCCTGCGCCGCGTCCACGATCACCAGCGCGCCTTCACACGCCGCGAGCGAGCGGGAGACTTCGTAGGCAAAATCGACGTGCCCCGGCGTGTCGAGCAGGTTGAGTTTGTAAACGTGCCCGTCTTTCGCGCGATAGCGCATCGCGACCGGATGCATCTTGATCGTGATGCCGCGTTCGCGCTCGAGATCCATCGCGTCGAGATGCTGATCCTGCGCCTCGCGGTCGGCGACGGTGCCGGTCACCTGCAACAACCGGTCGGAAAGAGTCGTCTTTCCGTGATCAATGTGGGCGATGATGCAGAAATTGCGCGTGCGTTCGATGGACATGCGGAGCGGGAGACTATGCGGAGCAATACGGGCGTGGTCAACTGTGGCGCATGCGCTTCGTCAGGCGACTCGTCGCAGCCGTCGTCAACCGCTACGGCATCGCCTTCTCGTAAGCGATCGGCATCACGCCCTGGTCGCGCGCGGTGCCGATATCGACGATCTGGTATTGAGGATCGTTGCCGGAATCGAACCGGTGTTTGTGTCTGCGGAAATCTTCGGTCGCTTCCGCCGTGGCGGCTTTGAATGACTTCCACGCTGCGCCTCGCTGTGCGGCACCGAGCTTTTGGTCGAGGCCTCTGAGTTCCTTGATCAATTTCGCTTCGGCCGGCTTCACGTCTTCGCCGAGCGTCGTCGTGTCGATCGCGATCGCGGCGTTGCTGTCTTCGTCGTCATCGAGATACACGCCGACATACATGTGGCCGGGCACGAGCACGAGGAACGGATCCATCTCGAGCTTGCGCAAAATCGACGCGAAGAGCGCGCTGCCGTCGACGCAATTCGCTTGTGCCGAGCCGAGCGCATCCTCGAGAAAACGCACGTGCTGGCTGAGCACGAGCCGCGAACCGCCCGGCGTCGCGGTCGTGTTCGAATAACGAATGCCGTGATCCTGCAGTGCGCGCCAGATCGCGAACGCCTGCCGCACGACTTTCGTGCGCGAGCCCGCTTGATAACCGTCAAACGCAGTGACGATTTTTGTCGCGAGCGCTTCTTTTAAAATTGTGTCGATGAGCGGATGGCTCTCATTCACGTAAGCTGCGAACATCCAGCTCATGTCCACATAGCCGCGATCATTGGTGCTTTTCTTTTTCGTCGCGGTCTTTGTCGATTTTTTTGGCGCGTTCGGCAGCGCGTCCTCGGAATCGGCGACGCCGTAGGGACAATCGTCGATCGAGTGCACATTCACGGTTTCCATTTGCTCGCCGAGCGGCTGTCCATCGAGCTCCACCGCGAACGCGACGTTCAGCGGCCGTTGCTGAAAAACGTGGCGCATCTTGTCGAATTTGTAGCTAATCTTCGGCGCGATCGAATACTCGCGATCGGTTGCGGGAATTTTGATCGTGAACGTGCACGCCTCCATCAATGCATTTTCGCGCACACTGATTTTTACGAGCGAATTCGCCGGCGCGTTTTTAATCGCGATGCCGAGCAGCCCCGTCTGATCGCCGAGCAATTTCGGATCGCGCTTCACTTTCGGATCCGGCTTCATCGTCGCAGTCGCGAGGATCAGCGACGAAAAAAGCTGGCCGTCCATGTCCGCCGCCGGCTGCCACTCGACCTCCGCGCGCAGCGGCAAAACGAGCGCGAGCAGGGCGAGAAAAATGCAGGGCGGCAATTTCATCGGCGGGCAATTTGCCAGAAGTTGGCGCATGCGGCAACAGATTGAAATTGGTTTCGGCGCGCGGCTCGCGTAGAGCTTTTCGGCGTGAGCACTCTCCAAAACGCGATTGGCGCAGCGATCGATACATTTCGATCCCTCGCGCCACTCGAGCCGCAACTCGAGCACGCGGCGGAGCTGGTTCGCGATTGTTTAAAAAGCGGCAACAAGCTGCTGGTTTGCGGCAATGGCGGCAGCGCCGCCGACGGCGCGGATTTTTCCACCGAGTTCACCTGCCGGTTCGTGAATGACCGCCATCCGTTTCCCGCGATCAATCTCGCCGCGAGCGAGAGCCTCGTCACGGCGACCGGCAACGACTACGGCTTCGACGAAATCTTTGCGCGCCAGGTGCGCGCCTACGGAAAAAAGGGCGATGTGCTCGTGGCGATCACCACGAGCGGCAATTCGCGCAACATCATCCGCGCGATCGAGGAGGCGAAAAACGCCGGCATGCACACGATCGCCCTGCTCGGCAAGGACGGCGGCGCCGCGCGCGGGATGGCCGAAGCCGAGTTGCTCGTCGCGCAAATGACGACGGCGCGCGTGCAGGAAGCGCACAAGTTTTTGCTGCACACGCTTTGCGAAATCGTGGAGCCCGACCTGCAGGCAAGCTGACGCGTGGAAATCGCCATTTACGAATACATTTTCGATGCGTTTGCGTTTGTTTTGGGCGCGATCGTCGGCTCGTTTCTCAACGTCTGCATTTACCGGATGCCGCTCGGGCTGTCGGTGAATGAGCCGCGCCGCTCGTTTTGTCCGCATTGCAAAAAACAAATTCCGTGGTCGCAAAATCTGCCGCTGATTTCCTGGCTCGCGCTGCGCGGAAAATGCGCGAACTGCGGCGCGCCGATCGCATTTCGTTACTTCGGCGTCGAGCTGCTCACGGCGGTGCTGTTCCTCGCCGTATGGCTTAAATACTGGGCGGCCGGCCAATGGGTGCTCGCGTTTCCGTATTGGATTTTTGTCAGCCTGCTGATCGTCGCGACGTTTGTGGATTTCGAGCATTTCATCATTCCCGATGAAATCACCATCGGCGGAACGGTCGCCGGCGTTCTGCTCAGTTTCGCGATTCCGCTAATGATGCAGGCGTCCGTGCCGGCGCGTTTGATGGAGTCGAGCTTGTGGAGCCTGGTCTGGTCAGCGCTCGGCGCAGCGGTCGGTTACGTGACGTTATGGTGCGTGGTCGAGCTCGGCAAAAAGGCATTCGGAAAAAAACGCATCGCGTTTGAGCGAGCGGAAAAATTCATGTGGATGCGCGATGGCGACGATGCGGACTTGCAGGTCGGCGACGAAAAAATGCGCTGGAGCGATTTGTTTTCGCGCGAGACGGACCAGCTCATCATGCGCTGCGGATCGGTCGAGGTGAAAGGCGTGACGATCGAAAGCACGACCGTTCGCTTTTTTTACAACCGTTTGGTTACGGACGGTGGCGAATTTGAGCTGGAGAAACTCGACACGATTTCCGGCACCGTTTTCGAAATCGTCATTCCGCGTGAAGCGATGGGTTTTGGCGACGTGAAATTCATCGCATGCATCGGCGCATTTCTCGGCTGGCAGGCCGTGTTTTTCACAATCATGACTGCTTCGGTGCTCGGCGCAGTTGTCGGCGTGGTGACGATCGCGCTCGGCCATCGCGAATGGTCGGCGAAAATTCCGTTCGGCCCTTATCTCGCGTTCGGCGCGTTGCTGTGGCTCTTCGCGGGTTGGGAAATCGTGGAATGGTATGTGCGGCTGATGGCGCCGCGCTGATCACTGCGCCTGTGTTTGCAGCGCCGGTTCCGGCTCCATCCATTCGCAATACGTTTTATGCATTGCGCCCGCGATTTCGATGAGCCGGAGCTGGATGCGATCGAGATATTCGTGCAGGCCGTATTTGAAAATCTCATCGATGGTGACGTAATCGAGATCCGAGCAAAGCCGGCCGGAGAGCCGCTCCGCTTCATTTGAAAAATGGGCGCGATCGCACCCCGAGATGCGGTGCAGCGAAGCGTCGAGTCCATCGATGCAAAACCGGATCGAACGCGGAAAGCTGTCGTGCAAAATCAAAAACTCCGCGACTTTCCACGGAATGACCTGGCCGACGCTGATTTTGCGATAAGCTTCGAGCGCGCTGCACGATTTCAGCACGGCCATCCACTGCACGGTATCGACATTGCCGCCGACCTGTTCGCCGCTCGGCAGGAGGATGTGATATTTCAAATCGAGAATGCGCGAAGTGCAGTCGGCGCGCTCGAGATATTTGCCGACCTGCAGAAAATGCCAGCCTTCGCCATGTGTTAACGTCGCGTTCGTGATGCCAAGGAACTGGTGGGAGCTGTCAACGAAACGCCGGTAAAAATCGATGCTGCTGTTCGCGCATTCCTGACGCGCGGCATCGGAGTTCATGAAAAGGTAGAGCCGGTTGATTTGCTCCCACATTTCGCTGGAGATGTATTCGCGCACGGTGCGCGCGTTTTCGCGGGCGCGCGCGAGACAGGAATAAATCGAATTCGGATTTTCGCGCTCGAACGTAACGAACTCGCAGACAGTTTCCGCAGTGAATTGCTTGGAGAGCGAATTGAAGAGTTTCTGATCTTCGAGGGACGCGATGATCGGCTCCCATTGCCGCTGCTCGGTCATGTCGCTGCCGTCCTGAAAATCGAGCATGAGCTGCAGATTCACGTCGAGGATGCGTGCGTTGTTTTCCGCGCGTTCGACGTAGCGGCCCAGCCAGTAAAGTGAATCAGCGACGCGGCTCAGCATGGCTCAATTTTCGTCGACGACCCACGTCTCCTTGCTGCCGCCGCCTTGCGAAGAGTTGACCACGAGCGAGCCTTTGCGCAACGCAACGCGCGTGAGGCCGCCGGGAATGATCGTGATTTTTTCGCCGTATAAAATGTAAGGCCGCAGATCGATGTGGCGGCCCTCGATCGTGCCATCGCAAAACGCCGGTGCGCGCGAAAGTTGAACAACCGGTTGCGCAACGTAATTGCGCGGATTTTTCAAAATCGCATCGCGGAATTTCTCGTGCTGCTCGTGCGTCGCGTGCGGGCCGATGAGCATTCCGTAACCGCCGCTCTCGTTCGCGCTTTTGATGACGAGCTCGGGGATGTGATCGAGCACGTATTTCCGGTCGTCATCGAACATCGTGAGATACGTCGGCACATTCGGCAAAATCGGTTCCTCGCCGAGGTAAAATTTGATCATCTGCGGCACGAAGTAATACATCACCTTGTCGTCTGCGACGCCGGTGCCGATCGCGTTTGCGAGATTCACGTTGCCTTTGCGATACGCATTGACGATGCCCGGCACGCCTAGCATTGAGTCTTTCCGGAACACGAGCGGGTCGAGAAAATCATCGTCGATGCGGCGATAAATCACGTCGACTTTTTTCAAGCCCTTCGTCGTTTTCATGTAAACACAGTCGTTTTTCACGACAAGGTCCTGGCCGACGACGATCTCGATGCCCATCGAGCGCGCGAGGAATGAGTGCTCGTAGTAAGCCGAGTTGTAAATGCCGGGAGTGAGCAGCACGACGGTCGGATCGGGATTGCCGTCCGGAGCGACGTAGCGGAGCAAATTGAGCAGTTCCTGCGCGTAGTCATCAATCGGCCGGACGCTGTGCCGCGCGAAAAGTTTCGGAAAAACGCGCTTCATGACCTGTCGGTTTTCCAGCACGTAGGATACACCGGATGGGCAGCGGCCATTGTCCTCGAGCACGAGGTAATTTCCATCGCGATCGCGGATCAAATCCGTGCCGCAGATGTGAATGTAAATATCCTTCGGCACATTGAAGCCCATAAACTCCGGGCGAAAATGCACCGCGCTGCGCACGACTTCCTCGGGCACGATCTTTTCCTTTACGATGCGTTGCTCGTGATAGATGTCGTGTAAAAACAAATTTAACGCGATGATGCGCTGCGTGAGCCCGCGCTCGACGTGGTCCCATTCCTTGGCCGGAATGATCCGCGGGATGAGATCGAACGGAAAAATCCGCTCGGTGCCTTTGTTGTCGCTGTAAACGGTGAAGGTGACGCCTTGATTTAAAAGCGTGTTATCCACGAGCGCGCGTTTGCGCTCGAATTCATCGAGTCCCATTTCGCTGAAGCGCTCGAATAGCTTGCGATAATGCGACCGGATGACTCCCGGCGCCTCGAACATTTCGTCGTAAAACTCGCCAACCTCGTAATTCGAAAAAAACGCGTTCGACTGATTCACGGCACGAATACGGGCATGATTACGAATTTGCCATCGCCGGCTCGAACTCCACCGGCGCGCTCATCGAGTTGTATTTTGGATAGACGAATTTCGCCGCCGGCACGTTTTCTTTCGTGATGCCGAACGCCCGCTCGACGCCAGTCTCGCGCAACGCGAGCAGCGATTGATGCAGCAGCGCTGAACCGAGCCCGCGGCTGCGGTATTCGTTTAAAATGCACGGGCCGGTGAGCAGGTGATTTTCCGCGGCGGGATTTGTGTCGAGCGCCGACGCGCCGATGATTCGCGAGCCGTGTGTCACCACGAGGCAGTGCACGCCTTTGTGCGAAAAAGATTCTTCCAGCTGCGTCTCAATCCACTCGCGCAGCAGCAACATCGTGTCGGCCCAGGCCGAATCGAGCGTAAACGCGCTCATCACGACATGTCGCACCGTGTCGGCCTCCTCGCGCGTCGCCGCACGGATGTGGTAGTGCGAATCGACGACGGTTCGCGGCTCGGGCAATTTTGCCAAAGCCCAGCTAAAACGCGTCCATCGGACCAGCTTCATAGGCTGCGCACTTTATCGTCGCTTTTTTGGAAAGCAATCACGTTCGCGCGTAGATCGTATCGATGATTCGCAGCGACTTTTCATTCGGCAAAACGCCCGGTTCCATCTGGTTCATCACATAGGCAAAAGCGATGCGATCTTCCGGATCGGCAAACGCGACGCTGCCGCCGGCACCCGGTTGGCCGAATGCGGAGAGCGATGGTCCGAAAAGCGCGCGGATCTTTTCGCCGTTCGCATGGGCCGGATCTTTCATGAAGCCGGCCGAAAACGCCGTTTCTTTTTGTAAAACTTTGTCGAAGCCGCTGATCAGCGTGGTTTTCATGAGATCAATGGTTTCGGACGAAAAGAAACGCACGCCGTCCATTTCGCCGCCATTTGCAAGCATCGCGAAAAATTTGCCGAGCGAGCTGCCGGTGCTGATGCCGCCGAATGCCGGAAACGAGGCCGTGCGTACTTCCGGCGTGTTCATCGAACTGACGCTGTGCAGCCCGCGCGGCGAGCCGAATGCTCGATGCGTCAGCGAATTTTGGTCCGAAAATGCGTGCATGAATTCGTCGTCGGGCGGTGCCGAGCGCGCGGCGTGAATCGTCGCGACATCGGCGAGTTTTTCGCGCGGCAAACCGATCCAAGTTTCAAGTCCAAGCGGCTCGACAAAATGTTCGCGCCAGTATTCGCCGATCGAAATTCCGCCAAGCCGGCGCACAATTTCATCCAGTAAATAACCAAACGTGCGCGGATGATAGCCATGTCCGCTGCCGCGCGGCCATTGCGGCGCTTGCTCCGCGAGCGCGGCGATAACGTCGTCGTAATCAAAAACCGAAACTTCGCGATCCAGCGCCGCGAGTCCCGCGCGATGCGACAAAACTTCAGCGATGGTAATCCCGCTTTTACCCGCCGCGGCAAACTCCGGCCAGATTTCCGCGACGCGCGTTTCGAGCGGCAGCTTGCGCTTTTGTAGGCAATGTAAAACGCACGCTGACGCGAGCGCTTTCGTTATGGAATAAATCAGCACCGGCGTGTGTTCCGTCCACGGCTGCGTCTTTTGCCGGTCGCGCCAACCGGCGGCGAGACTCACGACTTCGCGACCATTTTGCCAGATCGATATCGAAGCGCCGAGCTCGCCGCGGCGCGCGAAATTTTCGGCAAATAAAGATTCAATTTTGGACACGTCCATTTTTGCGAATAGTGTTCTGCCCCATGTCCCTCAAACCTGCGAGCCGCGAAGTTGCGATTGTCGCCGCCGGCGTGATCAGTCCGCTCGGACGCGGGCTCGCGGAGACGCACGCCGCGTTGCGCGCCGGTCGCGATTGCGTGTCGCCGATCACGCGTTTCGATGTGAGCAAATGCCGCTCGTCCACCGCAGGTCAGATTCCCAACGAATGGCTCGACGCATTCGCGACGACGCGCCGGCGAAAGCGGCTGCATCGCGCGAGCAAAATGATGATCGCCGCGATGGACGAGCTCGTGCAGCAGGATCGCGATTTTGCGCCGGAGCTGATGGTGATTGGCACGACGAGCGGCGGCATGACTTTCGGCGAAGCTTTTTATCGCTCGCTTTTGCACAGTGACAACAAGCGTAAACGCGCCGCGTGGCTCGCGAATTACAATCCACAAAAGCCGGTGCTCGACGCGATGGAAGCCGCCGGTTTTTCCGCGCCGGCTCAAATCATTGCGAACGCTTGCGCATCCGGAACGAACGCGATCGGCCACGCGTTTTCGCTTGTCGCGAGCGGGAAATACGAACGAGTTTTGTGCGGCGGATATGACGCGATTTCTGAGCTGGTCTTCGTCGGCTTCGATTCATTGCAAGCGGCGACGCAGGAAAAAATTCGTCCTTTCGACAAAGCGCGAACCGGCCTCGTGCTCGGTGAAGGCGCGGCGCTGATTGCCCTGGAAGCCTTTGATGAAGCGGTTTCGCGAGGAGCGAACATTTTGGCGAAGGTGACCGGCTACGGCATTTCGACGGACAACTATCACCTCACTCAGCCGCATCCATCCGGCATCGGTCCGCGCCAGGCGATGGAGCGCGCTCTCGCGTCCGCCGGTCGAAAAGCAAGCGACGTCGATTACATCAACGCGCACGGCACGGCGACGCAATTTAACGACGCAACCGAAGGCGCGGCGATTGAGCAGTTGTTTAGCGAAAGAAGAACGCCCGTGAGTTCGACAAAATCGATGATGGGTCACGCGCTCGGGGCTGCAGGCGCGATCGAGGCCGTGATTTCGTTGCTCGCGTTGCAGCGACAGTTTTTGCCGCCGAACATCAATTTTAACGAATGCGATCCCGCTTGGGAACTCGACGTTGTCGCAAATGAATCGTGCGATGCCGAGATGCGCTGCGTCATTTCAAACTCGTTCGGCTTCGGTGGCACGAACGCTACCATCGTGCTGGAAAAATGAGCGTGCGCATTCAAGGCATGGGCTGGGTGACGCCGCTCGGCACCGGGCTCGACGAAGTTTGGGAGCGGTTGATGAACGGTGAGCGCGCCGAACCGCGCGAAATCGCGAGCGCCGATTCGACACACAAACATTTTTACATTCCTGTTCCGCCGAAATCGGTCGAATCGCTTGCGCGAAATCCGCGCCTGCGCCGCTCGAGTGCGATTTCATATTTTGCCGCTGCAGCCGGGCTCGCGGCTTTGGAAAATGCGGGCATCCGAATGACGCCGGAGCTGGCGGAGCGCACGGCTGTCGTGTTCGCGATCAGCAGCGGCGGCGTGATTTATACGCGCAAATTTTACGAACAAATCGTGAAGCAGGGCGCGAACGCAGCGAGTCCGCTGTTATTTCCCGAAACGGTTTACAACGCGCCGGCAAGTCATCTTGCCGCGTTGCTCGGCGTTACCGGAATGAGTTACACGCTCGTCGGCGATCAATCGGTTGGCATCGCGGCGCTGAAATGTGTGGAGCAATTGCTGGAGACGAGCGACATCGACCGCTGCGTCGTCATTGGCGCGGAGGAAGTGGACTGGGTTTTGTGCGAAGCATATCGCGAATGGCGGCTAGTCTCGCCAGCGCGGTGCATCGAGATCGGCTCAAATCGCGGCACATTGCTGGCGGAAGGCGCGGGCGCTCTTGTGCTCGCGCGCGAGGGAAGAATTGGGATACCGCGAATTCACGATGGCGTTGCTTTTTTAAACCGGCGCGAAGCTGCCAAAGCGATGACGCGCATTCATCAAGAGCTACCCGGCGATGTGGATGCGATCATTTGTTGTGCGAACGGAACGTTCATCGACGCCGCAGAACGTGCGGCAATCGAAGCAACACGGCCGAAATCGTGCAGGCTGGCGGCGAAGCCGCAACTCGGCGAAGCGCTCGGCGCAAGCGCGCTGATGCAGACGATTCTCGGCGCGATCGGTCTTGAAAAACACAACGCGAACGCGGCGCTGATTTCCGTGCTCGGTTTTAACCAGCAGGCAGGCGGGCTGATCGTCGCCCGCTGATTACTTCCGCACTTTTAAGAGCAGCACCGGCACGTTCACTTTGTGCCGCACTTTGTCCGCCGTGCTGCCGTAAAGCAGGTCACTGATAAAGCGATGGCCGTGCGTGCTCATTGCGATCAAATCGACATTGCGATCGCGTGCGAGCTTGATGATTTCTGTCGCAGGTTCGCCCATCGCGAGCACTGAGTTGACGACGAACCCGTCGCCGCGCAATTCGTTTTCGAGTGTGCTGAGATAAGCGCGGTCCTCGCGCATCTCGTCGCTTTCGCGCAGATTGAATTCCTCATAATTTCGCGCGACCCAGCCGTCCGCCACGTGCATCAGGATCAGCTCGGCATTGGTCAAACGCGCGAGCGGACGAATGTGCGCGAGGATCGTCTGGTCGGTCTCGCGGTTTTCGACCGGGATGAGAATCGTCTTATACATTTTGCGCGAAGCTAGATTCCAAGCCACTCGCGGACAGTTTGCAAGAGCAGCCACACGTTTAAAACGGCGATCGCGATCGCTGCGACCCACGCGAGGATTTTGATCGGCGTGGAGTTTGCAAAGTCGCCCATCTTGATTTTGTCGCTGGTGAAAATGACGAGCGGGAAAACCGCGAACGAAAGTTGCATGCTCAAAATCACCTGGCTGAGCACGAGCAATTTGTTCGTGCCGCTTTCGCCCGAAATCGCGGTAACGATCACCGCCGGCACGATCGCGAGCAAACGTGTGAGCAGACGGCGCAGCCATGGGCGAATACGGATGTTTAAAAAACCTTCCATCACGATTTGTCCGGCGAGCGTGCCGGTGAGCGTGGAATTTTGGCCCGATGCGAGCAGTGCAAGCGCGAAGAGCGTGCTCGCGCCGGTGACGCCGAGTAGCGGGCTGAGCAGCTTGTAAGCGTCCTTGATTTCCGCGACGCCGGTGTGGCCGCTGCGATAAAACGTCGCCGCGGAAACGATGAGAATCGCAGCGTTAATCAGCAGCGCAAACATCAACGCGACCGTCGAGTCGATCGTCGCAAATTTTACGGCTTCGCGTTTTCCAGCGGCGGTTAATTCGTAGCGTCGCGTCTGCACGATAGATGAGTGTAGATACAAATTGTGCGGCATTACCGTCGCGCCAAGGATGCCGATCGCGATGTAAAGCATGTCGGGGTTACGAACGATTTCCGTCGTCGGAATGAAGCCGCGCAAAACGCTGGGCAGATCCGGTCGTGAGAAAAGAATCTCGAGGCCGAAGCAGATGCCGATCGTCGCGAGCAGCGTCATCACGAGCGCTTCGACATAGCGAAAGCCTTTGTTTTGTAAAAATAAAACCACCAGCACGTCGAGCGCGGTGATGCAAACGCCCCACAAAAGCGGGATGTGGAAAAGCAAATTAAGCGCGACCGCGGAACCGATGACCTCGGCGAGATCGCACGCGGCGATCGCAAGTTCGCAAACGAGCCAGAGCGCGATCGAGACCGGCCTCGAGTAATGATCGCGGCAGGCCTGCGCGAGATCGCGGCCGGTGACGATGCCGAGTTTCAGTGCGAGGTTTTGCAGCAGGATCGCGATGAAGTTTGAAATCAGGATGACCGACAGCAGCGTGTAGTTGTATTTCGAGCCGCCGGCGAGGTCCGTTGCCCAATTGCCCGGGTCCATGTAGCCGACGGCAACGAGAAAACCGGGCCCGGCGAACGCGAGCATTTTGCGCATGAAACCGGCCGTCGAGGGAACAACGAGCGAGCGATGAACTTCGGGCAAACTCGGCATCGGAGGTTGCGAGCGCCAGCCGGAAGTCGTGTGGTAGCCGTTTTCCATAAATTAGGTCAGGCTAAGTTATTTGTTTTAACCTATCATTTTGTCAATAGGCAAATTCTTTTCGTTTTGACTGAATGTGGTGTGTTTCCTAACGTTGAGGGCTGTGGCTGCCGCCAAATCCATCGCATTGCGCAACTCGTCCGCTGTCGAAGATTACCTCGAACGCATCCTCGAGCTGATCAACTCGAAGGGCTACGCGCGCGTCGTGGACATCGCTCAGTCGCTGAAAATCTCGCAGGCGAGCGTTACAAACATGATTCAACGGCTCGATGCCGAAGGTTTGCTCAACTACGAAAAATATCGCGGGCTCGTCCTGACGACCGCCGGCGAAACGCTTGCGCGAAACATCACGCATCGCCACCAGTTGCTGACCGATTTTCTCAAACTGCTTGGAATTGACGATCAGGTGATCTATCACGACGTCGAAGGCATGGAGCACCACATCAGCCCGCCGACGCTGCGCGCGATCGAGGCGCTGACGCGCGCGCTGGAGCGGCAACCGTCGCTGCTCGCCAAGGTCAGAACCCAAATCGATGCACATTAAACAATCCAAATTCGGCGGCTGGGAACACAACCTCCAGCTCGCGAACGCCCAGGTGGAGCTGATTATCAGCCTCGACGTTGGCCCGCGCATTCTTTCCTACAAAACACCCGAGGGCGAAAACGTCTTTAAAAATTACCCGGAGCAGATGGGCAAAAGCGGCGAGACGAAATGGATGATCCGCGGCGGGCATCGTTTTTGGATCGCGCCGGAGGATGAAATTTTGAGCTACGTGCCGGACAACGCGCCGGTGAAACATGAGTTTCTTGGCGAAAACAGCATCAAACTGGTGAACACGGGGGTTGATCCGTGGAAAATCAAAAAGGAGATGACCGTCACGCTCGCGCCCGACAGCTCGCAAGCGACGATTTTGCATCGCGCGACAAACGAAAGCGATGCGCCGGTCGAAATCGCGACGTGGGGTTTAAGCGTGATGGCGCCCGGCGGACTCGAGATCATCCCGCTGCCGCCGCTCGGCGAGCACCCGCGCGATTTGCTGCCGAATCGCACGATGGTCATATGGCCTTACACCGACATGACCGACGAGCGCTGGCGGTTCGGCTGGAAATTCATCACGCTGCGTCAAACCGACAAAGGCGCACCGATGAAACTCGGTCTCGCGCACAAGGAACGATGGGTTGCGTATCTCATGCGTAACGCACTTTTCGTAAAAACGTTTTCTTACGAAGAAGGCCGGATGTATCCGGACAACGGCTGCAATTTCGAGACATTCACCAATGATGAGATGCTGGAAATCGAGGCGCTCGGACCGCTGCAAAAGCTCGCGCCGGGCGAGAGCACCGAGCATACGGAGCGGTGGTATTTGCTCGATGTGCCGACGCAGCCGGATTCGCTAAAAGAGCGCGCACTGGCCGACTGGATTGAGCTGCAACTAAAGCGCGTCGGCTTGTAAACAACTTGCTTTTAACAAAATGAAAACAGCACTTTATGTTCTCTTCGCGCTCGCCGGCCTGAGCATGCTCGCGGGTTGTCAGACTGCGGAAATGCAGGCAGCGCAAGCGGCGCGCGTGGCAATGAACGACGCGATCAAGACCGAGCCGCAGGGCGATTACTACATCGGCCGCCGCTATTACAAAGTGGATTACAAATTCTGGGGCTTCGTGCGTCGCCCGGGCCAGCCGTGGGCCACGGCGAAGCTCGTGATGATGAATGAGCAGCAAAAACTCGCGCCGGACCGGCAGGGTGGAAAACTCGGCAGCGACCACGGCTACGAATACAAACTCTACGGACGCTTTTCCGGCGAGACGGTTTACGAACCGGCGAGCAACACTGTTTATCCGGAATTTGTGCTGACCGGCTATGAGTTGCGCTCGACGAATCCCCCGCCGATTCTCAGCACGGCGGGCTCAAACGATCCGTATCGTCGCATCATCGAGATGCCGCGCTAATCGCGCCACTCGCCGATTCGCAGCTGCGGATTATCCACCCGCGTGAGCTGCCAATCCCACGGCTTCCAGCTTTTGCGCGTCCACTCGAACGTGAACGGCTCACGCAAATCGTTGACCTCCTGCCTGGCATATTGCGCGAGCGCCGTGCCGTTGCCGTCGATTTTTAGATGCGCGGTGACGTTTCCCGTCGTGCCGGTGACTTCGCAACTGACGACTTCATTTTCAATGGAGAGCGCAAAGAACTGACGCAGCACTTCGCTGCTTTCGCGAACTACAAATGCTTTGTCATGATTCCATCGGTCGCTGTATTTCGGATCGATAAAATCGGCGAATGCCTTCCAATGCCGCGCCTCGGCGGCATGAATGAAATGCGCGTGATGTTTGAGCACTTGCCGCTCCGGTTGCCAGAGCCACAAGTCGTAAAGCGCGGTCGCGACGATGACGAGGCTTGCCAGCGGCACGCTGATTCGGAATTTTGTGCTCATGCTCGAAAAATCGGAGATCCGTTACCGGCTGAATGTCGCGGCGATTTTGCAAAATCGCGACGGCAAAATTCTCGTTTGTGAGCGGATCGATACGCATGGTGCGTGGCAATTTCCGCAGGGCGGAGTGGATGAAGGTGAAACGCTCGAGCAGGCGCTCGCGCGGGAATTGACCGAGGAAATTTCCCTACGACCAAAACACTACGAAGTGCTCGCGCGCAAAGGCCCGTATTGTTATCTCTACGGCGATGGCAAACTGAAAAAGGGCCATCATGGAAAAGAGCAGTATTATTTTTTGGCAAAATTCACCGGCACGGAATCGGCGATTCGAGTCGCTACGGCGCACCCGGAATTCCGCGCGGCCAAATGGATTCTGCCTCGCGAATTTGAAGCGAAGTGGCTGCCTGAAATGAAGCTCGAGGTCTATCGCACGGTGCTGCGCGATTTCTTCAGCGTTTCAATTTAGTTAGCATGTGAATTGCTGGTTGACCTTTTCTTCGGCATCATTCAGAACGCTTTTTTCAGAATCATTATGCTCACGCTCGGAATGTTTTCTCTTGTTTTCGCCGCCTTCATCGGTTGCGTTTGGTGGGCATGCAACAACGACGGAGATAACATTTAGTGATTTAATTTATGCCTGATCACGAGGAAATGCAGTGGGTCAAATCCACCGCGAATGAACTGAACAACCTCTTGCAGGTCATTACCGAGGCGAGTCAGTTTTTGCAGCGTTACACCGGCGGAAATCCGGACGCACAGCGATATTTTGACATGATGCGCAGCGCCATCGATCGCGCCGCGCAGCTTTCGCGCGCGATGCTCGACAGCAGCCAGGCGCAACCGCAGCAAACCGCCAGCGTGCATCCTTTCCCGCTGCCCGGCCAGTTTACCTCCGCGCCTGCGACGGAATCGAAAATGCCTTTTGCGAATGCCAGCCAGCAGCGCTTGGAACAGAGCGATATCAAAATTGCGAATCCGAACGGCCCGCGCGAATTGATCATGATTGTGGACGACGAAGACTTCGTGACGCTGCTCGCGCAACGCGTGCTCACCGACGAAGGCTACCGCGTCATCACGGCAAAAGATGGTTTTCAAGCGCTCGAGATTTACAAAAAATTGCAGGATCAGATCCGACTTGTGATCCTCGATTTCACGATGCCGATCATGGACGGCTCGGAAGTTTTCAGCGAACTGCGTCTTATCAATCCGGCTGTGTCCGTCGTGTTGAGCAGCGGCTTTACAGAGCAGGACAAGCTGAAATGGATGCTCGCCAAAGGCCTGCGCGGTTTTATTCCCAAGCCTTACACGCAGCAAAAGCTGTTGCTGCAAGTCCGCTCCACGCTTGACGCGATCAAGCAGGAGCGCGCGTGATCCGCTGCTGATCACATTCTCGCGAAGCTGGCATCGTTCTCGCTTTAGCAGTCCTGAGTTATGGCCAGGATTGACTCATTTTTTAAATTCATGATCGAGCAGAATGCCTCGGACTTGCATCTGTCCACAGGCAATCAGCCGATGCTGCGCATTCACGGCGAACTCGTTCGCGTGGACGCGCCACCGTTGACTTCCGACGACCTCAAGGCGCTCGTTTACGAAATCGCGCCTGAGACAAAAATCAAAGTGTTCGAGGAAAGCGGCGACGTCGATTTCGGCTACGAATATCCCGGTGTCGCGCGCTACCGCGCAAATTTTCTTAATCAAAAGCACGGCATCGCCGCGGTCTTTCGTTTGATTCCGAGCAAAGTGCTCACGTGCGAAGAACTCGGTCTGCCGCCGGTGCTCAAGCGATTCGCGATGCTGAAAAAAGGGCTCGTGCTCGTCACCGGGCCGACCGGCTCCGGTAAATCGACGACGCTCGCAGCGATGATCGACTACGCCAATTTGCACCGCAAAGACCACATCATCACGGTCGAGGACCCGATCGAATTCGTGCACCGCTCGCAGCAATGCCTCGTCAACCAGCGCGAAGTCGGCTTGCACACGCGCTCGTTTGCATCGGCGCTCAAAGGCGCGTTGCGCGAAGATCCGGACATAGTTCTCGTCGGTGAAATGCGCGACCTGGAGACGATCGAGCTCGCGCTCACCGCGGCATCGACCGGTCACCTTGTTTTCGGAACGTTACACACATCCAACGCCGCGAAAACCATCGACCGCATCATCGACGTTTTTCCGACGAACCAGCAAAACCAGATTCGCGCAGGCTTGAGTGAATCGCTCAAAGGCGTCGTCGCGCAGAACCTTTTCCGCCGCATTGACAAACCGGGGCGCTGCGCCGCGCTCGAAATTCTTGTGTGCGATAGCCCGATCGCAAACCTCATTCGCGAAGGCAAAACGCACCAAGTCGCCGGCATGATGCAGGTCGGCAAACGCAAGGGCAACCAGCCGCTCGACGACGCGATCATGGAGCACCTGCGCGCCGCGCGCATTGCGCCCGAGGAAGCTTACGAAAAAGCGACGGATCGGAAAAAATTCCGCGCGTTGTTGAAAGAACCGCCGGAAGATTTTGAGGACTAAAAACTATGCGACGCGCCGAGTTCGACACCATTTTAACATCGATGATGGAATCCCACCCGGGAGTTTCCGACCTCATCTTCGCCGTCGGCCGTCCGTTTCAAGTCGAGTCTTACGGTGAATTAAAACCGGTGGAAACACATCCGGATGTGCAGCGGCTGACGCCGACGCAGACGGAAAAAATCGCGCTCAATATCGTCGGCGACGACCGCCGGTTGATCAAAGAGCTTTTGATGATGGGCTCATGCGATTGCAGCTACGTGTTAAATGATCGGTTGCGTTTTCGTGTTAACATTTTCAAGCAGCGCGGCAATTTTACGATCGTGATGCGCAAGCCGCAGTCGGAAATCCCGACGATGGCATCGCTTGGGATGCAGCCGATTTTTCAGGACATCGCTCGCGAGAAAAACGGACTCATTCTCGTCACCGGCGCAACCGGCAGCGGCAAGACGACAACACTCACCGCAATTTTAAACGAGATCAACGAGACACAAGCGGTGCATGTTGTAACACTCGAAGATCCAATCGAATTTGTGCATCGCCACAAAAACTGCACGTTCTCGCAGCGCGAACTCGGCTCCGACTTTGACGACTATCCCAGCGGCCTGCGCGCCGCTTTGCGACAGGCTCCGAAAGTGATTCTCGTTGGCGAAATGCGCGACCGCCAGACGGTCGAGATCGCGCTCACTGCTGCGGAAACAGGCCATCTCGTTTTAAGCACGCTGCACACGATTGACGCCGGCCAGGCGATCAACCGCATGCTCGGCATGTTCGAGCTTTCCGAAGAAACGCAACTCCGCCTGCGTCTTGCCGACACTGTGCGCTACATCGTCAGCCAGCGACTCGCGCCGAAGCGCGGCGGCGGTCGTTTGATGATTAACGAAATCATGGGCACGAACCTGCGCGTGCGCGAAACCATCGCATTTGGCGAAAACGAAAACCGCAGTTTTTACGACATTATTGAGGCGAGCGCGTCGTTCGGATGGCAAACGTTTGACCAATCCATCGGACGCGCCTACGAAGCCGATTTACTCACTGAGGAAACGGCTTATCTCTACGCGACCAACAAAGGAAAAGTCAGTCGCGCCATCGATCTTTCGAAAAAACGCCGCGGCGTTGCCACGGATACCGCATCTGGTCTCCGGCTCGATTTGCCAAATCAACCGGCATCGGAGCCGGCGCTCTCAATCGAACGCAAATAACATGGAAATCCAAACTCGCTACGACGTTTTTGAGCCCGGCGACCAGACCGCGCTCGTCTGCATCGACGAACCGGAAGTGCAACGCGCGGTGGTCGAGCAGCTCGGCTCGCTCGGTTACAAAATGCACACCGGCCTTTTCACCGAGGACATTTCGCTCAAGCTAAAGGCGCAGAGTTACGACATTGTTGTGGTTTACGAAAACTTCAACGACTCGATCCTCGAGGGAAACCCGGTGCTCATGGAAATCACGCGCATCCCGTCGCATCAGCGCCGCCAGCAATACGTCGTGCTCATTGGCACAAGCATGGTGACGAACGACGAGATGCAGGCGTTTCAGTTCAGCGTCGATCTGACGTTCAGCATCTCTGACTTGAGCAACTTCGCGCCGGTGCTTCGGCGCGGTGTGGTGCGGCACAAGGAGTTCTACCGGAATTTTAGCGACTGTTTGCGAGTTTCAGGCGGTTAGGCGGCTTCAATCGCCGAAAGCATTTCGACCGTCTGTCGCGCTGCACGCACGTTGTGCACGCGAAAAATCGAAGCGTCGCGCAGGATGCCGCTAACGATGCATGCGACTGTGCCGGCATCGCGATTGCATGCTTCGCGGATATTTAACACCTCACCGATCACTGTTTTTCGCGAAACCGGCAGTAAAATCGGTCTCTCAAATTTTCGCAATCGCGCGAGCTCACGATAAATCTGCAGGTTGTCATCGCGTTGTTTCGCGAAGTCGATTCCCGGATCGATGATGATGCGCTCGCGCGGAACACCGGCGCGTTCAGCTGCGGTAATTTTCTCCGCAAAAAAGCTTTCGAGCGTCTCGAGAATATCGTCATAACGCACGTGCGTGTGCGGAATTTTCGGTTCGCCGACGCTGTGCATAATGACGAGCGCCACCCCGTATTGTGCGCAAATGAGCGCGTTTTCATCCGTCTGCAGCGCGCCGATATCATTTAAAATATCGCCGCCAAACGGGAGCGTCGCGCGCGCGACGCCGGGTCGCCAGGTATTGATGGAAAGCGGTGTTTCACCGAAATCGCTCGCAAGAAACTTTTCGATGAATGGGCAGAGTCGATCGATTTCCTCCTGCTCAGCCATCGCTGCGCGCTTCGTTCCGGCGCTTTCGCCGCCGACGTCGATAATGTCCGCGCCGCTTTGCGCGAGTTCGCGAGCATGCCTAAGCGCGCGATCGGTGTTCTCAATTCCGTCGCCCGAAAACGAATCGGCAACGAGATTGACGATGCCCATCACAAGCGGGCGCGTAATCTCGATTGTAAAACGACGCGTTGTCAGTTTCACAACGGCACGGAAATGCGCTTTCGCTTTTCGAACGTGACCGTTTCTGTGTAGCCGACAGCACGCGCCAATTCGATCGCAGCGGCAAAGTCCGCGCCGACTTCCTCCGGCGCATGTGCGTCGGAATTGATGAGTAGCGGCACATTCGCTGCGTGTGCGAGCTCGAGAAATTCACGGCTTGGGTAAAACTCATGCACCGGCTTGCGCAGGCCGGCGGTGTTGATTTCAACAGCTACATTTTTCTCAGCCAGCGCCGTGATGCTCGGCTCATAAAAAGCGCGCAGATCGCCCTCGGGCTTGAATCCGAATTTTTTCGGCAAATCAGCGTGCGCAACAAAATCAAACAGGCCGCTGCGAATGCACTGCTCGTAAATTTTCCAGTAAGTTGCCCAAATTTCCGTGACCGGAATTTCGCGAAAACGGCCGATCCATTTCGGATTATCCACATCCCAGCCTGGCGCGATGTAATGCACGCTGCCGATCAAAAAATCCCAATCGGCCATGCCCGCGAGCTTTTCGATCCACGCCTCACGACCTGCGATAAAGTCGCACTCGAGCCCGAGGCGAATTTTGAGCTGCGGAAATTTTTCACGCGCGATCTGCACCAGTTCGATGTAGCGCGGCAATTCGTCGATGCCCATGCGCCAATCGTCGCAGGGCTCGGGCATTGGGTTGTGATCCGCGAAACCGATTTCGCGCAAACCCTTTTCCAGAGCGGCTTGCGCGTAATCGGCCGGTTCGCCGCTCGCGTGTTTGCAGAGCGAAGTGTGCAGGTGAAAGTCGGCTGTCATCGAATCGTGGCGAGGTTAGGCTTGTGCCTGTTTTGCAAACGCATCAACGTAACGCCGACTATGAAATTCATTGAGTCCGTTTTTGAAAAATTGAAACGGCACCCGAAGCGCATCGTCTTTCCAGAAGGCACCGAGCCGCGAGTTTTGCAGGCCGCGGCGCGCTTTGTCAAATTACAGCTCGGCGCGCCCATCGTGCTCGGGAAAAAAGAGGAAGTGCTCCTCGCGGCGGCGCGACACAGCATCAACGTGGACCGCATCGGAATCATCGATCCGGCGACAGCGGACGATCTGCCCGTCTTTTGCGAGCGCTTGGAAAAGCTGAAGCGCTATCGCAATTTTGGAAAAACCGAGACGCGCGAGATCATGCTGAACCCGAATTATTTTGCGGCGATGATGATTCAAAACGGCCAGGCCGATGCGCTCGTCGGCGGCGCGAGCGTGTATCCGGGAACGCTGCTGCGACCGCTGATCCAGCTCGTTAAGCCGTTGCCGGGCGTTGAGACAATCTCGAGCTGCATGATCGTGCAGGTGCCGAACAAAAATTACGGCGATCACGGCGTGCTGGTGTTTGCCGATTGCGCGGTGATCCCCGAGCCGACGGTCGACCAACTCGCAAATATCGCGGTGCAGACCGGGAAAATTTGCCGGCAACTCACCGGCGCTCCGGCACGCGTGGCGATGCTGAGTTACTCGACAAAAGGCAGCTCGAAAACGGCTGCCGCAGAAAAAGTGGCGGCTGCGACTGCGCTTGCAAAACAAAAAGCCGACGCGGAAAAAATCGAGATGGAAATCGACGGCGAGATGCAGGCCGATACGGCTTTGCTTACACAACTTGCCGAGCGCAAAGCACCGACGAGCCGCGTCGCTGGAAAAGCGAACGTGCTCATTTTTCCCGATCTCAACGCCGGCAACATCGCCGCGAAACTCGTGCAGTATCTCGCCGGTGCGGATGTTTACGGGCAGATTTTGCTCGGACTTTCGAAGCCGGCTGCGGATATGTCGCGCGGCGCTTCTCCGGAGGACATTCTGAGCGTCGCGGCGATCGTCGGATTGCAGGCGATTGAATATCGCAAGCTCTATCCGCAGACCAATGGCGACGATGTTGTTGCGGCGGGCTGAACGATGCGAACCGATTTGTAAGGAGTGAACACCGTCACGCCCCGCGTTTTCGTCGCGGCTACGCAGCAAAATGACGGCAAAACCACCACGGCGCTCGGGCTTTTCGCTGCTTTAAAAAAGCGTTTAGGCCGCATCGGTTTCATCAAGCCGGTCGGCCAGCGCTTTGTCGAAATCGAAGGCCGGCGCATCGACGAGGATTCAGTGCTCATTGACCAGACGTTCGGCGTGCAGACGCCGCTGGAAGACATGAGCCCGATTGCGGTCGAGCCCGACTTTACACGCAAATACATCAGCAAATCGAACAGCGAATTTCTTGTCAGGCGCATCCAAAATTCGTTCGACCGCGCATGCTGGGAAAAGGAGTTTTGCATTATCGAAGGCACCGGTCACGCCGGCGTCGGCTCGGTTTTTGATTTGTCGAACGCGCGCGTCGCGAAGCTGCTGCAGAGCAAAGTGCTGCTCGTGACGCGCGGCGGCATCGGGCGGTCGATTGACGAAGTCGCGCTGAACAAAGCGCTGTTCGACAAGGAGGGAGTCGAGCTCGTCGGTGTTATTTTAAACAAAGTTCTGCACGACAAATTCGATCATGTCGCGGAGTTCGCGCGGCGCGGACTCGATCGGCTCGGCATTGATTTGCTCGGAGTCGTCCCCGTCGAGCCGTTGCTCGCCAATGCGACACTCGGCCAAATTTGCAAGGAAACGAAAGGCAAATTCCTTAATCGGCCAAGCGAATCGCTACGCCGCGTGCGCAAGATCATCATCGGCGCGATGAGTTCGTCGCACGTGATGGAATACTTTTCGCCGGGCACGCTGGTAATCACGCCGGGCGATCGCGAGGATGTGATTCTCGCCGCGCTTTCTACGAGCTCGCTCACGGAAGCGGATGGTCGTGCGGTTGCCGGTCTTGTTTTGTCGGGCGATTTATTTCCGCATCAAAGCGTGCTGGATCTGATCAGCGCGTCGGATTTGCCAGCGATCGCGTCGCCGCTCGATAGTTACACAGTGGCAAACACGATTTATTCGATGACTGTCAAAACACTGCCGGGCGACGCGGAAAAAATCAGCAAAATCCAATCGCTAATTGAGCGACACGTTGAGATTGATCGGCTGCTCGAAAAATTGCGGAGCTGAAAACCGGTTAGGCGAGCGCGTCGATTTTCGCGAGCAAATCGCGTTTGCTTGCCATGCCGACAATCTGTTCGCGAACCTGTCCGCCTTTGAAAAAGAGCAGCGTCGGGATCGCGCGAATTTGATATTGCGCGGCGAGTCCTTGCACCTGATCGACGTTCACTTTCGCGATCTTTACCGCGCCGGATTTTTCGTTCGCGATCTCGTCGAGAATCGGCGCAATCATCTTGCATGGCCCGCACCATTCAGCCCAGAAATCGACGACCACAGGTGTGGCCGATTGCATGACTTCGGTTTGGAAATTGGAATCGGTGACGGTGACGACGTTTGCGCTTGCCATGGTGAATCTGAATTAAGCTGAAAATGCGAGGTAGCTGAGCACGGCTGCGGCGAGTGCGGCGACGAGCGTGACCCAGCTTAAAATGCCGACGAGCGGATCGGCCTCCGCCGATGCGGTGGCTGCCGCAGCCGCTGCCATTGGCGCTCCGGCGGTTCGCAACGCGGGTGCGGGAGCCTGCGCGAGCGGCTGCGTCTGCTGCATTTTAATCGTCGCTTGGGGCATAACGCGTTTTGCCTCCGGCGGAACTTGAATGCGAGCAGTTTCTTTTTTCGGTGCAGCTTTCATCGTGACCGGAGCGGCTTCGGCGTAAGTCGCAGCCTTTGGCGCAGCCGCCGGAGTTGCAGGAGCTGGCGCGGGTTTCATCGGAGCCGTCGGCGCGGGTCTCACGGGCGCGGCCGGAGCTTTCGGCGCCATGGGTGCGCCGGCTGCCACAGGCTTCACGGGCGCTGTCGGAACTGCGGGCATTGACGGTGCCTTCGGTGCGGATGGAGGCGGAACGAATGGTTTCGGCGCTGTCGGAGGAGCAGCGGGATTGGGTGTGCCGACAGTCGGAATTTTCGAAGTCTCTTTTTTCGGAGCGGCGCTCGGTGCGTTAATGCGAACGGTTTCGCGTTTTACAGCGGGTGCGTCGCTCGGTTTTGGCGGTAGGGTGATGCGAACCGTTTCCTTTTTGGGAGTGTTCGCGCTGGAGGGATTTTCGTCGGCCATAGTGGAAGCAAGTTTCTATCTCATCGGCTAAAACTGATGTCAAACCGCAAACGGTCAGCGATCTTCGATCGGAACAAATTTTTTCCCGGGCTCCGGCCCGGCATATTCGCTGAGCGGGCGGAACAGTCGATTGTCCGCGAGCTGCTCAAGAATGTGCGCCGTCCAGCCGCTTGCGCGTGCGATCGCGAAAATCGGCGTGAAGAGATCGGTCGGAATGCCGAGCGAGTAATAAACGGTCGCCGAGTAAAAATCGACGTTCGCGTTTAATCCTTTGCGCTCTTTCATGATCTGCGCGATGCGCTCCGACATCTGGATCCATTTCGGCTCGCCGAGCTGGTTGGAAAGTTTGGTAGCCATCGTTTTCAAGTGCGGCGCGCGCGGATCCAGCACTTTGTAAACACGGTGACCGATGCCCATGATTTTCTTTTTCTGTGCGAGCGCGTCGTCGATCCATTCATCCACACGGTCAAGCGAACCGATTTCCTGCAGCATGTGGATGACGCCTTCATTCGCGCCGCCGTGCAGCGGGCCTTTCAGCGCGCCGATCGCGGCGCTAACCGCGGAATACATATCGGAAAGCGTGCTCGCAACGACGCGCGCGGTGAATGTCGATGCGTTAAAACCATGCTCCGCGTGCAGAACGTAAGCGACGTCGAGCGTCTGCACCGCGTCCGGCGTCGGTTCTTTGCCATCCATCAGCCAAAGAAAATGCGCGGCTTCGCCCAAATCTTTGCGGATCGGCGGCAAATCTTTTCCGCAGCGCGCGCGATGAAAATAAGCGGCGATGATCCCGATTTGCGCGACGAGTTTGATCGCGATCGCTTCGTTCTCGTTCATGTCGAGATCGTGCCGGACGGTCGGATAACAACCGAGCATGCTGACCGCCGTGCGCATGATGTCGATCGGCGTGGCGCTTTTCGGCGCGGCTGTTAAAAAATCGATAACGCCCTGCGGAAGCTCGCGCTCGGCGCGCAACGCCGTCGTCAGTTTATCGAGCTCGCGTTTGCTCGGCAAATGCCCGTGCCAGAGCAGATGGATGACTTCCTCGTAGCTCGCTTTGCCTGCGAGTTCGTTGATGTCGTAGCCACAATAAATCAGCTGGCCGACATCGCCGCGGACATCGCCGATGCGGGTTTCTGCTGCTACGATTCCCTCGAGTCCTCGTGAAATGACGGGCATAATGCGTGGTGTTAAAAAGCGGTGAGTAAAACTGAAAGCCGTCCTGTTCGGCAAATCAAAACTGGCCGAAGCAAAATAGCATCAGTTCTTCCAATGCTTAATTAACGTTTCAGCCATCGTCGCGGGCGTATCCGCGACAGCGATGCCGGCTTCGCGCAACGCTTCGATTTTTCCGGCAGCGGTGCCTTTGCCGCCAGAGACGATTGCACCGGCGTGACCCATTCGGCGTCCCGGCGGAGCGGTCGCGCCGGCGATAAACGCGGCGATCGGTTTCTTGCAATTTGCTTTCGCCCACGCGGCAGCTTCCTCCTCGGCGGTGCCACCGATCTCGCCAATCATGATGATCGCTTCGGTTTGCGGATCGTCATTGAACATCTGCAACACGTCGCGATGCGAGGTGCCATTGATCGGATCGCCACCGATGCCGACGCAAGTGCTCTGGCCGTAGCCGCGCGCCGTGAGCTGCCAGACGGCTTCGTAAGTCAGCGTGCCGGAGCGAGAGACGACGCCGACGTTACCTGCTTTGTGAATATAACCGGGCATGATGCCGATTTTGCACTGCTCCGGCGTAATGACGCCAGGGCAGTTCGGCCCGATCAATCGGCACGGCTTCCCGGCCATCGCCGCTTTCACGCGCATCATGTCGAGCACCGGAATGCCTTCGGTGATGCAAATCACGAGCTCGGTGCCCGCATCCACCGCTTCGAGAATCGAGTCCGCCGCGAACTCGGCCGGCACGAAAATCATCGTCGCATTGCATCCCGTTTCGCGCCGCGCCTCGATCACCGTGTCGAACACCGGCACTTTGTTTTCGAACTTTTCGCCGCCGCGCGCAGGCGTGACACCCGCGACCACGTTGGTGCCGTATTCCATGCAGGCTCGGGCGTGAAAACCGCCCGCTTTTCCAGTGATGCCCTGCACGAGCAGGCGCGTATTTTTGTCAACGAGAATGGCCATTGGTTAGTGGTGACTTGGCTTGCGTTTGTGAATGATCAAAGTATTTCCGTCCGGATCCGAAATCATCGCCATGTGACAGACCGGCGTCTCGAACGGGCCCATTTTGAAAGTGACCGCGGCCTTTTGCAGCGACGCGACCGTCGCATCGAAATCGTCGACTTCGAGCCCAACGGTGCAACCGTCGCCGGTCGGTTTCCAGCCTTCGTAACGGCCGATGCCGAGCGTTCCTGGACCGATATCGTATTCGATCCAATGACCCTGCTCGCCCATGTCCATGTCCATCGTCGGCTTCAGTCCGAGCACGTTTTCGTAAAAGGCGCGGGCGCGCGGCACATCGGTCACGGGATACGACGAAAAGGCGATTTCAGTGATCATTTCGCGATCTCCACGACTTTGCGCGCGGCATCGGTGAGATCGTCCGCGGCGATGATGTGCAGGCCGGATTCTTTCAGTAATTTTTTGCCGAGCTCGACATTCGTGCCCTCGAGCCGGACGACGAGCGGCACCATTCGCTGCTCGCTTTTTTCAAGAAATTTCACGGCGTTGATGATGCCTTGCGCAATCACGTCGCACTTCATGATGCCGCCGAAAATATTCACGAGGATCGCTTTCACGCGCTTATCAGCGGTGAGGATTTTGAATGCTTCGGTCACCTGCTGCTCGTTCGCGCCGCCGCCGACATCGAGGAAGTTCGCGGGCTCGCCGCCGAAATGTTTGATGATGTCCATCGTCGCCATGGCGAGGCCCGCGCCGTTGACGAGACAGGCGATGTTTCCATCGAGACCGATGTAGTTCAAATTGAATTTTGACGCCTCGACTTCGCGCGGATCTTCCTCCGCCGTATCTCGCATCGCCACGATGTCCGGATGCCGAAAAAGCGCATTGTCATCGAAGTTAATTTTCGCATCGAGTGCGAGCACTTCGCCGCCTTTCGTGACAACGAGCGGATTCACCTCGACGAGCGAGCAATCGGACGCGATGAAAAGCTTGTAGATCGCGTCGAATAATTTGCACGCGGGCCGCATTTGCGCGGATGCGAAACCGAGCAGCTTCGCAAGTTTGCGCGTTTGATACGGCTGCAAACCGAATGCCGGCGATACCGGCTCGCGCACAATTTTGTCCGGAAATTTTTCAGCTACCGTCTCGATATCCATGCCGCCCTCGGTGCTCGCGATCACGACGGGCGCGCTCGTTACGCGATCGATCAAAACCGCGAAATACAACTCGCGCTCAATCTCGGTCGCCTCGGCAATAAGCACTTTGCGGACAACGCGACCGTCAGGTCCGGTCTGGTGCGTAACGAGCGTTTGGTTGAGCATTCCTGCGGCGATGTCGCGCGCCTGGCTCGCCGTTTTGCAGAGCTTCACACCGCCGCCGCTGCCGTTCTGGAATTGCCCTTTGCCGCGGCCGCCCGCGTGGATTTGCGCTTTGATGACGAGGTTGTTCGTGCCGAGCGTGCGCGCCGCTTTTTCCGCCTCATCCGGTGTGGAAATGGCGATGCCGCGCGGTGCGGCGACGCCGAATTTATCGAAAAGTTCGCGTGCCTGATATTCGTGAATATTCATCGAGAGGGAGTGTCATCCTGAGCCATGTCATTTGCCCCTCAAGAAAAAACGTGCGCGACTCCGCGATTACGTGCCGGAGCCGACGTATTCCGCCGAATACGTTTCAAAGCGCGCGGTCGAGCCGACCGGCGGCGGCGTTTGCACGTCGTAAACGTTATTGCCGACAACCTGCTCGGATTGCGTGTCCCAAAGCATCACCGCTTTCTTCGCGCGTGGCGAAGTATGCTCGTCGCGCACCGTGTCGACCGCGATGTAGCGTGTTTTACGAACGATTGCTTTTTGTTTCGCCGACAGTTTTAAGTAAACGGCGCGCGCGCGTTGTTCCGCGATGCGGCGTTGATGCTCCGTTGCCTCGTGTTTCGCGATGATGAAAGTCACCGCGCTAATCATCGCGCCGCCGGGTGCTCCGGTTGCGATCGACTCCGCCGTGGTCATTCCGGATGCGCGCGAAATCGCATCCGAATCGGCGCTGGTGAATGTGCCGGGAGTGTTCGAGCACGCCGCGACAATGAGCGTGGTTGCGACAGAGAGTGAGGAAATTTTCAAAACCGCGGAAGTCATGCGGTGAGCGTGATGGATGCGCTCACGCGTGGCAAGCGCGTGTGTTAACGCGGCGAAACCGGCACGTTATTTTTGCGGCACCAGTCGATCGCGCGCGGATTGCCGGCCTCGGCGGATTTTCGATACCACGTTTCGGCGCTGAGCAAATTTTGCTCGACGCCCGTGCCAAGCTCCAGGCAGCGCGCGAGCAGATACATGCAATATGCATTGCCGTCGCGCGAGCCTTGCTGGAAAAGCTCCACCGCTTTGCGCGCATCGGGCGCGACGCCATCGCCGTTGACGTAAAGCACGCCGAGATTTCCCGAAGCGTCGCTGAATTTCAGTTCCTGTGCTTTCGAAAAAAGCCGGAACGCCTCGGTGAAGTTCTTCTGCGTTCCGATGCCTTGGTGATAACACGTGCCGAGTAAATTCATCGCGCGCGGATCGCCTCCCGCAACGGCGTCCTGCAGAATTTCCACCGCGCGGCGCTCATCCTTTCGCACGCCACGGCCATACAAATAACATTCCGCCAGGCACGTTTTGCCCGACGCTTCGCCGCGCTCGCTCGCCTGCTGAAACCACCAGACGGCTTTGCCGAAATCGCGCTCGACACCCGCACCGTTCGAATACATCAGCCCGATCTGCACGAGCGCCGGCGTATGCCCGCGCGCGGCAGCTGCGCAGAAACAGTTGAACGCATCGCGCGGCGCGGTTTTGCGCAGATGATCGCCGAGAATCATCATCGCCGAAATCACATCGAGCTTCGCAGCTTCGGTGAGCGGCGCTTGCAGTTGCGCAAATTCGTCGTCGCTCATTTTGTCAAACACCGCGCGCATGCTCGTTAAAATCAATTCGAGCCGCACTTTGCCCGTATCGCTCTCTGGAAACTCGCGCGCGATGTGCGCATAAGCCGCAATCGTCCGTGGCCAGTCGCGCGCCGATTCGTAGCTCCCGGCTTCGGCAAGCTTCGTTTTTAAAAGCGATTGCCGTGGGTTTTCGGGGATTGCCTGTGCGGTTGGCGCGGCGCTGGCAACTGGCGTTTCAGTTGGTTGCTGATTTGTTGTCGCGACGTTTACCGTCTGAGGATTGCGCCGAAAAACCGTAAGCGTTAAAATAATCAGCAGCGCGAGCGTCGCGGTTCCAGCCGCGATCACCCATGTCGGAATGAGCGGCTCATGCGGCGCAGGGATTGGCGATTCGATTTTTTGCGCGTCCTCGCTTTTCGCAAATGGCGCAAGCGTCGTTCCATGATTTTTCGTTTCGCCTTCGACGGTCGCCTTCAGCTCACGGAAAAAATCCTGCGCCGTCGCAAACGAACGCGCCGGATCGAGAGCCTGCTTCAGCACTTCGTTGCCATCTTCAGGCAAGCCGGCGAGTGGAATGTAACGCTGCGCAGGTTGCGCGCCGGCCGCGCCGAGCATCACCGGCGAAAGCGTGCCGCCGAGCAATTCGTAAACGAGCGCCGCGAGCGCCTGCACATATTTGCCCGAAATATTTCCCGCGCTCAGTTCGCTTTTCGCCGATGCGATTCCGCCGACAATCGTTTGTCCGCCCGCCCACGTGTCGGACGTCGCAAACTCGCGCGTAATGCCGATTGGATTGAGTTTTACGGCAAATTGCCGCCACGTGAAAACTTTCGCCGAAGGCGCGGGCGATGCCGCTTGCGCAAAGTCGATCGCGATTTGATGCAGCGACAAGTCGAGCCGCTTCAAACCGCGCGCGATGGCGAAATCCACGCCTGCCGCAGCCTGCTCGAGAATCGGCATCACTTCCGCCGCGTCCAGCTCGTGGCGTGCGCGCAAAAGCTCGAGCAGCGAAAAACCGCGCGTGCATTCGAACACGAGGAAACTGAGATCCTCCACGCGCTCGATGCCGAAAATGCCGAGAAAATTCGGATGCCGTTCGCTCTGCAGTTTTTCCACTTCACGCTCGAGTCGCGCGAGCGTTTCACTTTTTTCCGCAAGCTCCGGATGCAAAACCACGAGCCGGACTTCGCGCGCGCTTTCACGATCTTTCGCGCGAAAAGCCCAGCCGGAATTTCCTTCGCCCAAATCCTCCGCAATTTCGTAACAACCGTCGATGACTGCGCCGACGCGGAAAATGCGATGCAGCGTTTCGTGCTCGCGGGCGTCCTGCACGTGCGGATGCAATTCGACGTCGCGTTTTGCGTTGTGATCCGGCTGCATCGCGACGAGCAGCTCGATGCAGCACTCGATTTCCTTGCGCAAATCGGCGGGCGTTTGCGGGCGCTTCGTCGGATCTTTTTCAAGCATGCGCCGCAGCAAATCGCACAACGGCTCGGGCGTATTTTTCAATCGCTCGATCGGTGGCGCGGTGTGCAGATGATGGCTCATCACCTGCGCGAGCGAGCCTGCAAACGGAGCGTTACCGGCTAGCATATACCAAAGCGTCACGCCGAGTGAGTAGATATCCGAGCGGACGTCGATTTCCTTTTCCTCGAGTTGCTCCGGCGACGCGAAATGCGGCGTGCCGACGAAGCCGCTGACCGAAAGTGCGGAGGTCTCGTCGCCGTCATCTTTCCGGCTCGATTTTGCGAGGCCGAAGTCGATCACTTTCACGACGAGCTCATCGTCTTCATGCACGAGCATGAGATTCGACGGCTTGATGTCGCGATGAACCAGCTCATGTTTTTGCGCGGCGTTGAGTGCGCGCGTGACCTGCAGCGCGATTTGCAAAGCGAGCACCGGATCGAGCGGCCCGGCGCGACGAGTCAGCGACTCGACCGTTTCGCCGTCGATGAATTCCATCGCGTAAAAATAGGTGTCGCCCTGCACGCCGAGATGAAAGACCGACGCGACGTGCCGATGCCGCAACTGCGCCGCCGAGCGCGCCTCGCGCACGAATCGCTGACGCGCGACATCGCTGTCAATCGACGCGGCGTTGATGACCTTCAGCGCGACGTGACAACGCAGGTTCGTGTCGAATGCCTTGTAGGTAATACCCATCGCTCCGCGGCCCAGCTCATAAAGCGAGCCGTCGTCGCGACGCAGAACTTCGTAATGATCGAAAATTGCCGTTTCAGGCATCGGCTGATTTTAAAATTGTAGCGCGCGAATGAAACAACGAAAGCCGCGCGTTTTGCGCGTGTTTACTTGTGGCTTTTAAAAGTCTTGTTCTGCTCGTCGGCCGCAGCGTCCCACGCGGCGACGCGCTCTTCGACAGTGCCGTTAACCGCTTCGAAAAAAGGCGCGGTGCGCAGCACCTGCCGGCCCTCGACGGTCTTCGCCTCGATATGCACGTTGCCGTGTTCGACAAAATAAACGGCGGAGATTTCGCCCGGCGGCATGCCGTTGCGAAAACGGACCGGCTTGTCGTTGAGATCGAGTTCGCCGAGCACAGCGGGCAATTCGTCGCCCGCTGCAAACTGCGAATAGATTTCTACTTTCGTCTCGTCGTCCTCCGCGATGCGCTCGCAGCCGGCGCAGAAAAGCGAAAGCGCGATGGCGATGAGCGTGCAAAATTTCATGACGCCTTTTCTCGCGTTCGTAATGCGTTTAACGCAACGAAAAATGCGCCACCGGTCCAGAACGCAAGCACGATCACTGCGAGCAATGCCGCGCGTGCGCGATGAAAAATTTCGCCGGTTCGCAGCGAACTGTCGCGATTCAGATTGCGGAATGAAGTCCAGTGATCGCCGAGCGATTGATGGTCGATGCGTTTGCCCCATAGAAAACTGGTATCGATCATCGTCTGCGCCGCAAACGCAGGCGTGAAGCGGCTCACGAGCGCGACCGACGGTTTCATCTCGTGCGCGGGGACGGTGTAGCCGGAAAATAAAATGAGCGGGATCAAGGCGAGGGGAACTGCGACGACGGCTTGCATCAGTGTGCGCGCCAGCGCGGAGATTGTTGCGCCGATGCCGACCGCCGCGCAAGCCGTTCCGAACAGCGCCGCGAGCTGCCACGCGATCGAGCCGTCGAAACCGCCTTCGCCGATTTGCAGGCAAATGTAAAATAACAGCGACTGCGCCGCGGTAATCGCGCCGAGGAAAACAAACTTGCTGGCGAGATAAGCAACGCTGCCCACGCCGATGACGCGTTCGCGCCGATAAATCGCGATCTCTCGCACGATTTCTTGCGCGGTATTGCTGCAGCCGAACCAAAGCGTCGCGATGTAAGCGAAAAATAAAAGCAGCGCGGCGTCATCGCTCACCCACGAAACGAGCGCGGCGAGCACGATCGGTTGCCCGAGCAAAATTGCCGCATTGCGCCAATCGGAAAACAAAATCGCAAGCTGCCGGCGGAGCAAAATGTCAAACGACGTGCGCCGCGATGCGGAGTCGCTCTTTGTTGCCGCAGCCGGAAGCGCGGCATTCAATCCGGCGACGCTGCTCCGCGATTGGAACTGCGCGCGCCACGCGGCTGGAGATTGCTCTTCGAGCTTGTCGTAGAGCGCCGAGAGCCGCGGCACGTTGAAAAAATCGCGTACTTCCTGCGGCGTCCCGTGAAAGACAAGGCAGCCGCCAAACATCACCGCAATTTTATCCATGAGATACACGTTTTCCATGACGTGTGTGGTGCAGACGACCGTGCAGCCGGTGTCCGCGAGATCGCGCAGCAGCTCCATCATCTTAAATTCCGTCGCCGGATCGAGACCGGAAGTTGGCTCGTCCAGAAACAGCACCGCTGGCCGCGCGAGCAGCTCAACGGCGACGCTCACGCGCTTGCGCTGACCACCGGAAAGATCGCTGATGCGCATTGCGGCGCGTTCGTGCAAACCGAGCAGATGCATCGTGTGAACGACGAGTTTTTGCAATTCAATCGCCGGTGTATCGCGCGGCAGGCGTAATTCCGCGGCAAAACGCATCGCTTCTGAAACGTTTAACTCGCGATGAACAATATCTTCCTGCGGCACAAAGCCGAAATGACGCGGCTGATTATCGTTTGAAACATCGACGCCGTTCATCAGCACCACGCCGGCATCGGGCGGGCGGGCGCCGCTGAGTGCGTTGAGCAGCGATGATTTTCCCGCGCCGCTCGGGCCGATGATCCCGGCGAAACACGACGGCGCGATATCGAGCGAGACATCGTTGAGAATCGCGCGTCCGTTTGCCTGCAACGCGAGGCTGCGCGCGTGGATTGCACCGCCGGAAACCGCGCTGACGACGTTCAGTGCTCGTCCGTCGAACTGGAAAAAAAACGGCCCGATCTGCAAACGGTCGCCGATCGTCAGTTCGTGCTCGTCAAAGCGGTGACCGTTTACAAACGAGCCCGCCGTGCTTTGCAAATCGATCACGCGAAAACCGCGCGCTTCACGCCGAATGATCGCATGCTGGCGGGAAACCGCCGGCACATTCAGCACGACGTCGGAGTGTTCGTCGCGGCCAAACGTGACGTGCTCACCGAGCTCGATGCGATCGACTTTTTCCCCACGCAACACAACGGG
>JAJPJG010000009.1 GCA_021324395.1 Spartobacteria bacterium
TCTCGACTGCTGCCACCCGTAGGTGTCTGGGCCGTGTCTCAGTCCCAGTGTGGCTGGTCGTCCTCTCAGACCAGCTACCCGTCATAGCCTTGGTGAGCCGTTACCTCACCAACTAGCTGATAGGCCGCGGGCCCATCAAAGAGCGTCAGGTTGCCCCGACTTTAGCTTCAGCGAGATGTCTCGCCTGGCCACATGCGGTATTAATTCGCCTTTCGGCGAGCTATCCCCCACTCTTCGGCAGGTTGCCCACGTGTTACGCACCCTTACGCCACTGAACTTACCTTGTATTGCTACAAGATAAGTCCCGTTCGACTTGCATGTCTTATCCACGCCGCCAGCGTTCGTTCTGAGCCAGAATCAAACTCTCCGTGAAAAGTTTGTGCCGGCACTGCTAAGGTGCCGACAAAAATCTGACCGTTTCAATTGCCTGCCCCGAGGTTATCGGGAACAGGGTTTGTTCGATCTTTAAATATTTGAATCAAAGATTTGACGTATAACGCACAATTCAATTTTTGCTGTCATTTAAGCCCCGAATTTCTTCGAGGCCGACCGTTCTGAATTTCCCATTGAAATTTCCAGAACCAAACTTTCAAAGATCGCTGTCATTCAAACTTTCGGGCGACAAAAAACTCAATCCCGCCACCGACAATGTTTTTGCCCTCGCGGGCTTCGTCATTAGTCGGGACAAGATTGAGTCAATCTGAAGTCCCACAAAGTTTGAAGAACCACTCGCGCTGCTTTCGCTTTGCGAGCCCCCGTTTCTTGCGGGGAGAACAACGTAGCTGAATTTGAAATCCGGTCAACGATTTTTTTTAAAATTTTTTCGCTGCCCAAGTTTCGGCATTTCAGCCGTGTCTCGTCGCCGTTTCCGGCGGGGTGAGGAAACTACCAAACTTCATCCGCACCGCAACAACATTTTTCGGAATTTTTTTGCGCGAGTATTTCTCATCACTTGTTACTTCAACCGTTTCTTCGCTCGAAAGCAGTCGGCGACGTGATCATTCACCATTCCCACGGCCTGCATGAATGCGTAGCAAATCGTCGAGCCAACAAACGAAAAGCCACGCTGTTTTAACGCTTTGCTCATTGCGTCCGAAACCGGTGTCCGCGCCGGAATTTCACTCCCTCTGCTCGGACGATTGATCACCGGCTTTCCGTCCACAAACTGCCAGATGAATTTGTCGAAGCTTCCGAACTCTTTTTGCGCGGCAAGAAATGCTTTCGCATTCTGAATCGTCGCCGCGATTTTCAATCGGTTTCGAATAATGCCTTCATCGGCGAGCAATCGCGCGATTTTGCGCTCGTCGTAACGCACGATTTTCTTCGCATCGAAATTGTCGAAAGCCGCGCGGTAATTTTCCCGCCGCTTCAAAATCGTCCGCCAGCTCAGCCCGGCTTGCGCGCCTTCTAAAATCAAAAACTCAAACAAGAGACGATCGTCGTGCACCGGCACGCCCCACTCTTCGTCGTGATAACGAATCATCAGCGGATCATCTCCGCTCCAGTCGCAGCGCGAAATTTCAAGCATGCGCGCGAGTTTAACAGCCGTCATCTTTTCGACAAGGCGGCCGTCACGCAATTGTCACAAAACAGTGCGCAGCGAGTTGTTGTCTTTTGGCGCAGAAACCGCTACTTCCTCATCTGCGTGGCAGTAATTATTTTCCGGTGACTGCAAACAACCGACAACTCCGCTTCGAAAATACCGGCGCGTCGGTGAGGGCTCGTCTCGTCTTTACCCATGAATCAATTCGATCCACTCAATGACATCCCGCTCGCGGGCGATTCCACTCAAACCCAAAACGGCGATGCGCCACGAATCTTAAAGCAGCGACGCATTGCGCGCGGCCCCGTGACAAAACGTAAAAACTTCGTCCTCGATACGAACGTGCTGCTGCACGATCCAACCTGCATCGGGCGTTTCGAGGAGAACCACGTCTGGATTCCCGTCGACGTGCTCGCGGAGTTGGACAAATTTAAAAACGAGCAGTCCGACCGCGGCGCAAACGCTCGCGCGGTTCACCGTTCGCTGAGCAGGATTTTCGGTAAAAACGGACGCGCCGTGACACAAGGCATCGCCACCGATGGCGGCGGCACGCTGCGGCTCGCGGTGTTTGATCTCGACGGGACGAATAGCGCCGCGCTCCAGCGTTTCCGCCATATTTTTCACGATACCGAGCGCATCGATCACCGCATCCTTGCGGCTGTTTTACTTGTGCAGGAGAGCGATCCGGCGCCGGCAATTCTCGTGACGAAAGATCTGAACATGCAGCTCAAGGCGCTCGCGGTCGGCTTGCAGTGCGAGGATTATCTCAATGACAAAGTCGCCGCGAGTGACATCGAGAGCTACGACTTGCGCTGCATCGATGTGCATCCGCACGAGCTGCAACGCTTCGCGAGCTCGGGTGAATTGCACGTCGACGACGAGCGCGTTCACGGACTCGGGTTAAACGAATACGTCCTGCTCCGTGCGGGCGATCGCAAGACAATGCCGGCGCGTTTTTGCGCGGCGCAGATGTTTAAACGCCTGCAGATTCCCGAGGCGCTCCACATCCCGCGCGGCATCGATTTGCGCCCGATGAATCTCGGCCAGCAATGTTTCATCGACGCGCTGCTCGATCCGGGCATTTCGCTCGTGACGTGCTACGGCCCTGCCGGCACGGGCAAAACGCTGCTCGCCGTCGCCGCGGGATTGCACGCGGTTTTTTCGAAGAGTTTCAATGGCCTCACGATCAGCCGACCGGTCGTCGCGATGGGCGGCACGCTTGGTTTTCTGCCGGGCAATCTCGAAGAAAAAATGCGCCCGTGGTTGCAGCCGATCTACGACGCGCTCGAAGTGCTCCTGCCGCCGCACAACGTTAACGACCAGCAAAAGCGCTCGAAAAAACATGTCGTTGTCGAAGCGCCGCAACACGCCAACGGCGCGACGCCGCGCAAGTCTTACGATCACCTGATCGAGCAAGGCCTGCTCGAAATCGAAGCGCTCTGCTACATCCGCGGCCGCAGCATTCCGCGGCGCTTTTTCATTCTCGACGAAGCGCAGCAGTTGACGCCGCTCGAGGCCAAAACGGTGGTTACGCGCATGTCAAAAGGCTCGAAGCTCATCCTCGTCGGCGATCCCGGCCAGATCGACAATCCTTACGTCGACAGCCGCAGCAACGGTCTAGTTTACACGCGCAACCGGCTCAAGGGCCACGCGGTTTCGGCGCACGTGAGCTTGAGCAAAGGCGAGCGCAGCGCGCTTGCCGAGCTCGGCGCGAAATTAATGTAACGCCGCTGCGCGCTAGTGGACGATCGTAGTCGTCGTGCTGGCGGCCGGTTCCGCAATGACGTGGTGCTCTTCGGTCGTCGTCACGGTGCTCCGGTGCGTGATCGGCTCTTCTTCGTGAGTGACGCAGCCATTTAGAAATGCGCCGATTGCGGTTAACAAGCTGAACAACATTAGCTTTTTCATTTGCTTACAAATCGCGGCTCGCCATGCCAATCGGACGCCTCATGACAAAGCGAATTACAAAAAAGTTCGTTGCATTTCCTTGCGAATCTTTCGACACAAAGCGCGTGCAAATTCATCGCCGAGCATGGCAGATCGCGAGCGTGGCGGTGTTGATCCTTTTGCTATCCGCAAACAGCTCGCGTGCGCAAATCGAACGTTCGCGCGACAGCGACGCCGGCTGGGTTTTGAGCGCGCACGAATCCGGTGTGACGATTTACAGCCGCACACGTGCCGGCTCGCCGATCAAGGAATTTAAAGCCGTCGGTGAAATCGGAGCGCCGACGCGCGCGGTGCAAAGCGTCCTCGACGACGTCGACGCCTACACGCGCTTCATGCCTTACGTCATCGAATGCCGCGTCATCTCGCGCGACGCTGTGAGCATCGTCAGCTACCAGCGCATTTCGCCGCCGTTTTGCACCGACCGCGACTACACGATTCGCGTCTCGCACGAAACACTCCGCGCGCCCGGCGGCCCCGCATTTCGAACGAGCTGGCAACTCGCCAACGCGCTCGGCCCCGCCGAACGCAACGGCGTGATTCGAGTGAAAACCAACGAGGGAAGCTGGTATCTCGAGCCATCCGGCGAAAACTCAACGCGCGCGACCTATCGCATTTATACAGACAGCGGCGGCTCGCTCCCCGGATTCCTGGCAAATAAAGCGAACCAGATCGGCATCGGAAAACTTTTCGAGGCAATCCGCAAGCAAGTGAAGGATCCGAAATACAACCCCGTCCGTTGACTGATGCGATACAATTTTAGAAACTTCCTGCTGATGGAGGCGGTATTCAATGGCCGCTAAAAAAAAGAATCCTAAACCTGCAAATGAGAGCTCTCCGCAGGTCGAAACCAGGAAGAAAATCTTGATCGTAGATAATCATCCGCTCGTTCGAGAATGGTTTTTCAAGCGGATCACCGACGGGAAAGACGGCTTGGTAGTTACCGCCAGCGCCGGCAGTGGCCTCGAAGCTCTTCAGTCCATGGAAGCGGCGATTCCGGACATTGTCATTTGTAGTTTATCGCTACCTGACATGTTCGGTATCGAATTGATCAAAGACATCCGTGCCCGTTTTCCAGGAATGCCCGTGCTCGTAGTCTCCCTTCACAGTGATTCGATGTATGCGGAGCGCGCGTTGCGGGCGGGTGCCCTCGGTTACGTCTGCAAGCAGTCGGAAACCGATGACATCATCACCGCGATTTATCGGGTGCTTGATGGCGAGATTTATCTCAGCGAGCCGATGGCGGCGGCCATTTTGAAAAAATTCGCGCAAGGAACGGAAACAACGCTGGCCGGTGAAGTCGATGGACTGAGTGACCGGGAGTTGGAAATTTTTCAACTGGTCGGCATTGGGAAATCGTCAAAGGAAATCGCCGACCAATTGCACATCGGCTTCAAAACTGTTGAGTCTTACAAAACACGGTTGAAGGAAAAGCTCGACCTCGACAGTTCCCGCGAGTTGTTGCAGCACGCGATTCAATGGGTGCTCGCGGAAGCCGCACAGGACGAGGGACAGAATCCCCCGGGGCACTGACTCCATTCAGACAATATCCGACACGACGGCGGATATTCCCCTGCGCGCACCGAAGAGGTTTCACCCACAAGGAGGGGGGTGTTTCTCTCTCAAGTGAAATCAAGGAAACACCGCTACCGCACATTTCTGCGGAGTGCTGTAGTGGGAAGCGCAAAGAAAGGAAGAAATATGAAAATTGAGAGAGCAGTCGGTTTAACAGTGCTGTTGGCAGCGACCGCGAATGGAGGACAAAAAATCATGCAACCCGGTGAGTTGATTGCGCAGGAGAAGCGGTATCAAGCAGAGCTTCGCGCAGAAGCGAATGCACCGGGCCCTGCGCCCGCCGATGCAAGACGCATGGCGATTGTGTTGGGAAAACGGCGTATCGCAGAGGATCATCAAATCGCGGAGTATGAGAAGTTCAAAATGGCGCAGCAGATAGCGCTGGCACAAGCGCAGGCCCCGAGCATCGTGGTCAACAACTACACGTCGTCAATGGAGGGAAGGATGGCCACGGCTCAGAACCAGTCAACGCATGCGAACAGATACATGAAAGCAGCGTTCGTGCAGGAACCTGAAAGTGAAAATGCCCGCGAAATGCCATTGCAAACACGTCGGACGCGTGGGCAGCCGCTATCGGAGAAAAAATATCCGGACCGGTTCTACAGGACGCAGGTGCTCGATAATTCCATTGATCGCATGATTAGCCGCGTAGACGCGATATCGGCGCAGGTGGATGATCATACGTTCCTCAACGGCGAGTCTCCTGCGAGCCGGCAACCGGAAAGTCCATTCGCCGTTCCGGTCCGGGGACAGCCCGGATATGTGATGAGCCCGTATTCACGTAGTTCCGAGCTGATCGATGTGCGCGGTTATGAGTCTGGCACGGAAGTAAGAGAGCCGACGACCGGACGTTTGATACGTGTTCCGTAGGAACAGACCGGGCGTCCCGAAGCGGCGTCATAACTGCGGCGCTGCGAGCCCGGCCACTTGCTCCGCCGGCTTCACCGGTGAAAGATGCCCGGCTTCATCGAGCGTAACTTCGCGTGAATTGCGCCTGTCCATTTCGAACAGTCGCGTCTGCGTTGCCGCGAATCCGCGATCGAGCACGTTCAGGTTCGCCTCATCGTTCAAGCGGATCGAGCGGTTGTCGAAATTCGCCGAGCCGATCGACACGAACCGCTCATCCGCGATCAGCAGTTTCACGTGCACCATCGTCGGCTGGTATTCGTAAATGCGGATGCCCGCTTTCAGCAGCTCGGGCCAATGCCGGCGCGACGCGTTGCGCACGAGCTTCTGGTCGATGTGCGGTCCCGGCACGACGATTTCGATTTTCACCCCGCGCTGCGCGGCTGCGAGCAACTCCTTGCGCGTCATTTCGTCCGGTAAAAAATACGCATTCTCGATGCACAGATTTTTTCGCGCGGATGCGATCGTGAGCAGATACATCAAGTGCACGTCGATGTTCCCGTATTGCGGCGAGCTCTTGAACGCCTGCGCCGCGGCATTCCCCGCCGGCTTCAGCGCCGGAAAATAATCCGCGCCGTTCAACACCGTCCCCTCGGTTTTCAGCCAGTTGTCCATGAACAGCGCCTGCAACTGCGCCACCACCGGCCCCGTCACGCGATAGTGATTGTCGCGCCAATGCTCCGGCGACTCCGCATTGCCCTCCCATTCGTCCGCGATGCCGACGCCGCCGATGAACCCGACCTTGCCATCCACGACCAGCAGCTTGCGATGTGTCCGGTTGTTGTAACGCCGCAAGTCCCACCAGAAAATCGTATGATATTTCTCCACGCGCACGCCAGCCTGCCGCATCCGCGCCAGGTTCGCCGCGCCCATCTTGTGTGTCCCCTGCGCGTCGAGAATCACATTCACCCGCACACCCGCCGCCGCGCGTTCGGCGAGCGTCTCGGCGAATTGCCGGCCGACGTTGCCGTTCCAAAAAACATACGTCTCGAAATTGATCGTCCGCCTCGCGCCGCGGATCGCCTGCAGCATCGCGGGAAAAATCCGGTCGCCATTGACCAGCGTCACGATGTTGTTCCCGCCGACAAACCCCTGCCCGAGCAGCGTCCCCGTCGCCGCGCGAAACTCCGGCGAGCCCACCGCCGACGCCGGCGTCACCGGCTCACGAATCTTCTGCCCGCGATGCAGCGCGCAGCCGTGCAGCAGCAGCGAAGCAATCGCGGCCACAAAACAGCGCGCGAAAGAAAGTCGAAACATCGTTCACGAATGGAATCGCCGTGCACCTCACCGCCGGACGCGAAGTCCGCTATGAGCGATAATGGCCATGCGGGGGGAACGACCATCTTCTTTTGCGGTAATCGCGATTCGCACATCCAGAATTAAGCCGAACAATTGACGCGGTTTTGCCGATAAATAGAGTGGCGGGGAAATCATGAAAAGTTCCACCAAACGCGCGGTCCTGCGGGTGATTCATCTCGTGCTGAGCATTCCGATCCTCGGTTACATTTATGAGCCGGCTTCGGAGGTGCAACAATACGCCGGCGGTGTCCGGTTTCTCTTCGTACCGGTGATGATCCTTTCCGGTTACTGGATGTATGCCGGCGCGGTGTTTGCCATCATGGGAGTCGCGCTGTGGCTCGGGGCTTACCGGCTGGCGGGGTTCGGGCCGGCGCTGCTGAGCCAGGTGGCGCTGTTCGCCGCGTGGAAGATCGGGCTGGCGATCCGCGCCCGGCGCACAAAGGGAGCGGCCTGACCGGCGGCGCTAGCGAACGGCAATGCCAGCTTCGCAACGCAGCGCGCGACGAATCGCGTCGGGATAGCACTCGATCACATGCGGCTCGCCTTTGATGGAGATGCCGCCGACGAGGCCGTCGTCGCTGGAGAGCAGTTGCATTTTACCGATGGAGATAAAGCCGTGCTCGAAGCCGAGGTCTCCGATCGGCGAGATGCCGCAGTTCGCCGTCGGCAGCAGGGTGATACCGCACGTGCCGAATGCGCGGTGGCGCACGCGGACATTGAGGCGCATCGCGGTGTGCGCGAGCGCGGGCGGGAGCATAGAGAGATTGCGCATCGTGCGAAAGGTGCGGCTGCGGCGCGTTTGCGCTTCGCAGAGCCGGCGGTCGTAGTCGCGCACGAATACGCCGAAGCCGCCGTCGGGCGCGTCGTCGCGCATGAAATCGCGCGGTCTGGCGATGATGAAATCGACGCTGCGCTCGTAATTTTCATCCGCGGGAACATCAATGACGAATGCGAAGCGGATGCCGTCGAACTCCGGCTGACGACCGAGCTGCCAGATCAAAGCCGCGCCAGTAGTGAGCGGCAGCGTGAGCTCGTGGCGATGCAACGCATCCATTTTTCGCTGCCATTCGCGGAGCGTGAGGAAGTCGAAAAAGCCGCCGAGCAAAATCAAATCGCGGCCTTCGCGCCAGCACTCGGTGCGATTGATGAATGTGTTCGCAGCGGGCGCGAGAATCGTTTTCTCGTCGGTGCCGAAGTGGAGTTGCAGCCGGCGCAGCATCGTTTGCATCGGCGCGGCATCGACGGGAACGTGATGCACCTGCATCCACAAATCGACCGCACCATTGCCGAGCCGCAGCGCGGTGAAGTTCAGCAGGCCGACGCCGGGATGGCGGAAGACGCGCGGGTCGGGTGGCGCGTCGCGGTTCGGATTTTCCGCGAAGCTCAAGAACGTGCTCTGCAAAATGCGCAACGCGTAAGCGCGATGCCGGCGAGAGAGGAGGCGGAGGATTTGTTTCGGGCGCTTGGTCGCGGGGAGAAATTGCGTCGCGTTGATTGCGTAAAGGAGCGCGTGATGGATTTTCGCGCGGCGCGGCGCTTCGGTCTTCGGCGGAAATGCGGGATCGAAAAACGGCGTGATTTGCTGGATCCGACCGTCGGCATCGAATCGCGCGAGCGTGACGTCGGCGGGCTGAATCGCGATCGGGCGCGTGTGAAATCGCCGATGCTCGACCGCTACGCGCCCGACCGGTTCGTGCGCTAAAAATTCGCGCAACTCGCGCGCGAATTTTTCGTCGTCGCCCGTGCGAATGCTGAAGGCGGCGAGACTGAACTTCGCGTTCTCGCCCCGGAGATTTAGTGCAGCCATCGCACGCCACGGATCGCGCCGTTTGCGCAAGCCGAGCCATTGCAGAACGGTTGTCGTCGCGAGGCAAACTGCGGCGGCGAGATTAACGAGACGACGCCACATCGCTACTTCGCGAGCTGCTTGATGAACATGATTGCCGTGAGGAAAAAACCGATGCCGGTGATGACGCGCTGAACGACGATCTGCGGAATTTTTTGCGCGAAATGCGCGCCGAAATAGCCGCCGCCGATTGCGCCAATGGTCATCACGATTGCCGACGGCCAATGGATCAACCCTGCGATGACGAAATAAATCGCGGCGACGATATTGATCAGAAAACCGAGCGCGTTTTTGACTGTGTTCATCTCGTGGATGTGGCCGATGCCGAGCATGCCGAGCGATGCGAGCATGAGGATGCCGATGCCCGCACCGAAATAGCCGCCGTAAACAGCGACGAGAAATTGAAACGCAGTCGCGCCGACGAGCCAGGCGGCGCTTGGCGCGCGCTGCTGCTGCTCGACTCCGGTGCGAAACAGCCGCGAGAAAAATCCGCGCGCCATGAACAATATCGTCGCGAACAAAATCAAAAACGGCACGAGCCACTCGAATGTTTTTTCCGAGGTGCGCGTGAGTAAAATGCCGCCGAGCAATCCGCCGAGCAAACTCACGAACGCAAATCTGCGAATCCATTTCCACGCAGTGGGCAGATTGCGCCGATAACCCGCCGCGCCCGCGAGCGCACCGAGCGGCATCGCGATCGTGTTCGTCGCATTCGCGACGATCGCCGGCAGACCGGCAAAAATCAGCGTGGGAAAAGTCAGGATCGTGCCGCCACCCGCGAGCGCGTTGATCACGCCGGCGATGAAGCCGACGACGAAAAGCAGCGCGATTTTGACGAGAGTCAGATCGTGCGCCACTGCTCCGTTTCGCGCAGTGCGCTAGCTTTGCGCGGGAATCATTCCGCTCTTGCGCGCGTAGTTGAAAATGCCGCCGGCATCGATGACCGGGCGGACTTCGCCGAGCGGCTTGAGCGGGTAGGTTTGGCCGTTGACCGTCAGCGTGTCGTGGTCGAAATCGAGCGTCGCTTCGTCGCCCGTTTTCACGATGTCGCACAGGCGTTCGTTCGAGTCGTAGGGATAAAGCTCGCCGGTTGCGACGCAGTTGCGGAAAAAAATGCGCGCGAAACTTTCCGCGACGACGGCCTGAACACCCGCCGCGCCGAGCGCGATCGGCGCGTGCTCGCGCGAGCTGCCGCAGCCGAAGTTTCGGCCCGCGATCACAATTTGATAATCGGTTTTCGTCCGGCCCGGCTCGACGAGGTCGACGGGATATTTGTCGTCGGGCAGGCCGATGAGCGCGTAGCTGCCGAGCTTTTCGTATTCCTCCGAAATCGTCGGGACGAGCGTCAAATATTGCGCGGGTATGATCTGGTCGGTGTCGATGTTGTCGTGAACGACGAAGACTTTGCTCGTGAGTGTGTGGGACATGGCGGAGTGCTGGATGCTAAACGCGCGCGGCGCTTTTTCAATAGCGGAAAGGCGGGTTCGAACCGGACTTCGTTTGCGGCAGCTCGGGCAGCGGCACCTGCGATTCCTCCTCGCGGGTCGGCGCGCGTTCGCGGCGGCGCGCTGTGTGTTTGGTTTCGGGCGAAGGCGTCGGTCTTTCTTCCGGCGGCGCGGGCGCGAGATCGTCCGTTGGCACGTAGCCGCTCTGACCGTCCTCGAGCGCGACGCTGCTGTAACCAAATTGCCGGCTCAGCATCGTGACCTGCCGGCCTTTTGCCAGCGTGAAATCGGGGCCGGCGGGTTGTGCAGGTCCGTATTTATAAAACAGGGTTTGCGCTTTGTTGACGACGTATTTTTCGCCTGCGTGAACGCCTGCACCGCTATTCGCGCAGCCGCTAAAAGAAACGACGAATGAGGAATGAAGAATGAGGAATGCGATCAGTCGCGGCCATGGAGCGCATCCTTTTTCATTTTGCATTCTTCATTCTGCGTTTCGCATTAACTCACGAACTCGCGCGGATCAGTGATGTGGCCGGTGAGTGCCGACGCCGCGACCGTGTAGGGACTCGCGAGGAAAACGCGCGATTCCTTATGACCCATGCGACCGGGGAAATTGCGGTTTGTCGCGCTGATGCAATTCATCGGCGTATTCATGCGGCCGAACGTATCGACCGGCCCACCAAGACACGCGGCACACGAGGCGTTTTCCGTCATGCGCACGCCCGCGCCTTCGAGAATGTCCCACACGCTTTTGCCGTCCCATTGCGTCTCTTTCAGCTCGGCAACGACTTTCGTGGTCGCGGGCACGCCGAACGTGTCGATCTTTACCGATTTGCCGCGGATGACTTCCGCGAACGCGAGAAAATCGCTCGTCTTTCCTCCGGTGCACGATCCGATGTAAGCGCGGTCGAGTTTCACGTCGCCTAGATTTTTAGCGAGCTCGCGGTTACCCGGATCGGGATGCATCGCGACGGTCGGCTCGAGCTTCGAGAGATCGAATGTTTTGTCGTAAATGAACGACTGCTCCGCATCAACCTCGACCGGCTCGAACTCGCTCTTCGTGCCGTTCTCGCGAACGCGATCGCGCACGTAATCGCCCGTCTTTTCGTCGTAAGGGAAAATGCCGTTTTTTCCGCCGGCTTCAATCGCCATGTTCGCGATCGTCATGCGGTCATCCATCGACATCGTGTGAACGCCGAGGCCTTCCCATTGCATCGCGCGATACGTCGCACCGTCGAAACCGATGTCGCCGATCACGTGCAGGATGACGTCTTTCGCCATCACGCCGGGCGACATTTCACCTTCGAGATAAAAGCGCATCGTCTCGGGCACCTTGATTAGGAGCTTGCCGGTGCCGAGGATGAAGCCCGCGTCGGTATTGCCAATGCCGGTCGCAAATTGATTGAACGCACCCGCCATGCACGTATGCGAGTCGGTGCCAAAAAGAATCTCACCCGGGCGCGTGTGGCCTTTCCACGGCAAAGTCGTGTGGCAAACGCCGGTGAAATGCGAGCCGTATTGCTTTTTCAACTGACCCCGCGAGGCGTCGAAATGCCAATGCCCGTTCGGGTCATCGATCACATCGTAAAAATAGGGCAGCTCCTGCTCGTTGACGAAGTCACGCAGGATATCCACGTTGCGGTTCGACATCGAATCGGCGGTAAAAATGTAGTGGTCCGGGATGATGACGACTTTGCTTTTGTCCCAAACCTTCGCTGTCTTGCCGAACTCGCGTTTAAAGACGCCGATCGTTCCCGGGCCGCACACATCGTGGGTCATGAGAATATCGACATTCACCCAAACGTTGTCGCCGGGAGCGACGTGAGCTTTGCCACTGGCACGCGCGAGGATCTTTTCGGTGAGAGTCATGGGAGGGCGAATATCTCACCGCTTTCGTGCGGTTCAAATAAAAACCGAGCCGCGGGCGATCGCACGTCCGGGCTAAACGCGCCCGCGATGCAGGTAATTCTGCCACTCCGGCGGCAATGGCGCGCTTTCGACTTCGCTCGCGATGCGGCCTTCGAAAGCCGGATCGAATTGTGTGCTCGTGCCGTAAACCATGATCGCATCGCGCGAGCCTTCGACGCGCAACGCGTGCGCGACTCCGGCGGGAATGACGACGCCAATATTGTTAGCGCCGCGCCGATCATCGCCCTCGACGATGAAACGCATGACCCGCCGCTCGAGCCCCGCGCGCTCGTCGATGAGGATCATCTCGACATTTCCCTGCACAAAAAACATCGCGTCCCATTGCTCGCGATCATAAGGACGCAATTTGTAGTTGTTAATCTCGGAAATAAACAAGCGCTGGAACCACTTTTTCGCATCTTCGCCTGCGGGAATGTGCGGCGGATGAATGTGGAAACCTTTCGCCGTGTTCGCGAACATGGTCGCCGTCGCCCATTGCTGGGGCCAAAGCCCGATCTGCGCGAGCGACCCTTCGTCACGACGGGCGAACTCACCGAAAAACCCGCGATACCGTTGCGGAAAAATTTTGCGCGCGAAAATCTCGACGCCGGGAATCCACGCCAACTCCGCGCGATTCGCGACGACGAGTTCGCCAGCCTCGACACCGCTTGTCGCGAGTCGCTCCGCGAGCGATCGCGCAGCGTAATCGCGCTGGCTGAGTTGCGCGCGAGCTGAGTCGCGCAGGCCTTTCCAAAGATCGGTCATGCGCGAAAATCTAGCGGTTGCGCGCAAAAACGGGAGCTATTTTGCGCGCTTCTTTTTCGGCTCGATTCCGAGGTGCTCCTTCAGCAGCGCATCGCGTTCCGCATAAAACGCCTCGTCGCGGAAGTTCGCGCTGAAGCCACCGCCTTCGTAGTCAGCGATGATTTCATCGACAAAAATCTTCGCGATTTTCTTGTCGCCGAAACAACGGATGTTCAGCGCGTAGTCAGCTAGCGTTTTGAAACGAAGATCGAACAACCCTTGTCGCGGAAAAATCCGCCTGTCATAAAAAATCGCCTGCTGACATGGCGTGCGCGTGCGGAATTTTTCCGGCGTCCATGGCCCGTCCCACACAACGCCTTTGTCGTGCATCAGGACGTTGCCGTAAACGAACCCGATGCGAAAATGCGGTAGTCGCGCCGCGATTTTTTGAAGAATCCCAGCGCGCAACGTGTCGCCCGCGCCGAGAAAATACAAATAGCGGCCGGTCGTGCGCGCAATTCCTTTATTTAACGCATCGTAAACTCCGTCATCGGACTCGGAAATCCAGCGCAAATGCGGCTCATGTTTTTTCAGCACCACGAGCGTAGCGTCATCCGAGCCGCCATCGACGACGAGCAATTCAAACAACTCACGCGGCTCGCGAAGCACCGATTCAATCGAGCGCTCGAGTTTTACGGGGCAGCGAAAACTCGGAATCACGATTGCGAATGGCGGCGGCGCGTCGCGTTTTTTGAACCCCCAAAACATCACGCGACTGCTTCGCTACACATGCCGAGAAGCTTTTTTCCATGTTCGGCCGCGAATGCCTTTTCGTTTGCTAGTGCAACGTCTTCGCGCGCAGGGTTTGGTCCGGGCTCAATTTGCGGCCAATGCCCGCCGATCAAGGCGGCAAGCTGATCCGCGCGGTTCCACTCGAAAAATCCGAGCGCATCCGGCGACTGCTCGCGATGCACTGCGATGCCAGAGCAAATCAGCGGCCGCCCGAGCGCTTTGGCGTCCTGCACTACGGTGCTCCAACCTTCCGAGCGCGACGGCTGAATAATCACCGCCGCCGCGCGCATCAGCGCGATGAGATCGGCGTAATCGACTTGTCCGAGAATAATGATTTGTCTGGCGAGATCGTGCGCTGCGATCGACTGCAGCAAACGCGAAAGCGTTTTATTTTGTGCGTCGCGAAAATCGCTCGGCTGTCCCGTCATCACCGCCGGCACATGCAGTCCCTGCGCGTTGAGCTGCGCGATTGCATCGACAATCACCGCGTGATTTTTGTGCTGCCAGAATTGATTCGCAACGAGCACAAATTTTTCCGGCAGATGAAAGCGCGTGAGCACTCCGTTCACATTTGTGTCCGGCGGCGGATTGAACGCAAACAGCGACGGAAACGGCGCCACGCGTGCTTTTGCAGCGTGCTCCGGCTCGAATGCTAGAAAATCTTCGCGCGCGCTTTCGCTTGAAAGCATCACGAGTTTCGAGCGTTCAGCGAGCAGACGAAACGCGCGGTCGCGACTCGCGAGCGAAGCTTTCGAATAAAACTCCGGCCAGTGCCGATGTTGAAAATCGGGAATCCAGCCGATGCTCGGAATCGGCGGCCTCGGCATCGGAATTTCCAGCACTGGCAAAAGCACTGACGCCTTGTAGCGTGCTGCAGTTTCGTAGAGTTCCGATTTTTCGCCGCGACCGAAAATCGCGCGTGCGAATTTTTCGCCGGGAAAATACGCCACCGGTTTGAAATGGCGCACCTTCGCCGGCAGATCGTTTTCACTATCGCTCTTTTTTTTCGAGAGCAGCAGCAGTTCCGGCCTGTCGCCACCGATTGCGGCGGCGAGCGATTGCACGAGCATGCGCGTGTAGCTCGCGCCGGCAGTCCACCAATCGACCGACATGTTGACGACGCCGATGCGTGCGAGCTCAGGCATGCTGCCAATCGGAAATGGTTGCGCGTAATGCGGCGGTGAGATCGCGCGACTGCCACGGCGCGGTGATTTTGTGCAGTCGCGTCACGTCCGCGCGCCAGTGAAGCGGATCGCCGGCGCGTGTTTCGCCGCGATAACGCACCGTTTTTTGCGGGGAAAGAATCGTGCGCATTTGCTCGGCGAGATTGCGCACGGAAACTTCGTGGCCGCTCGCTACGTTAACGATCGTAAAATTCGCGTCGGTGCGTTTTGCAAGCCGCAGCAACGCAGACGAAACATCTTCCACGTGCAAAAAGTCGCGCGTTTCTTCTCCGGTTCCTTGCAGCTCGAGTTCGCGGCTGTGCTTCGCGAGTTGTTTAAAAATTTCCCACACCAGCAAACGCCGCTGCCTTTCGCCGAAGACCGAGAACAAACGGCAAACGATAATTTTCAACCCGAAACACTCCGCGTATTCGCGCGCCAGCAATTCACAGGCAGCCTTGTGAAAACCGTAAGGCGAGATCGGCGCGACCGGCGCATTTTCGTTCACCGGAAGCTCGGCGGGATTGCCGTAAACCGCGGCGCTCGACGGAAAAAGAATCGTCGGCGAAATGCCCGCGCGGCGAATGCTGTCGAGCGTGTTCGCCAGTGTCAGCGTGCTCGCACGCAAGTCTTCAAGCGGATCGGCGAGTGATTCGGCAACCGAGGCAGTGCCCGCTGCGTGCAAAAAAACATCCGGTTGAAAAGCGCGCAGAGCCGGCGCGAGATCGGCATGCAGCGCGTCGGCGTGCAAATGGCGGCCTGGCCAATCCGCTTCCGGTTGCGACGAGCGGCTGATGCCGAGCACTTCGTGGCCTTGCGCCGCGGCAAAACGCGCGACGCTGCCTCCGATGAATCCGCGGCTGCCGGTGATCGCGATTTTCATACGCGCTCGAGCGGCAGCGAAAAGAGGAGCTTTTGCTCCTGCTCAAAATTCATCATCGCGAGTGCGCCGTCGGCCTTTCGTGATTCGCGAAATTTGTTTGCGACGAATGCGTCCTCGACGCTGCGCCTTGGCAAAGTCGGCGGCAGCAGATCTTCGCGGACATAAAACGCATTGTTGCCGGCTGTGTTGCAGCCAATCAGTGCGTAACCTTTCTGCTGCGAAAGTTGCGTCAGGGCGCGCAACGACGCGCCGTAGTAGATGTGCGAAAAATGCGCCTTCGCGCGCGTGAACTGCGCATCGTAAGGCACGGTCACCGCTTCGTCGGGACCGAATCGCGCGTTGTATTCGAGCACGAGAATCGCCGGCGAGATGACGTCGATCGCTTTCCAAACCCAATAGTCATTTCCGTCAATATCGATCGAAAGCAGGCCGATGTCGTCGCTGATGCCATTCTCGACAAGCAGCGCGTTGATGTTGTCACGCGTCACGAATGCCTCGACCGCTTTCAAATTGTGCTGCCAGTAAATTGCGCTGCGTTTGATGCGCCGGATGTTGTCGCAGGAACCGTCGATCACGAGACCCGACCAGTTGTTGTTCGTGAGCAAAAATCGCGTGTTTGCCTCGACATAACTTTCCACACCGAACTCCACGAAAATCTCGCGCGGCACTTTCACGTGGCGCAGCAAAAACTGGATAATGCCATCCTCGCCCCATTGCGAAAACGCGCGAAACTCGCTCTCGCGCAAATCCGCCGCCGAGGTGCATTGCCGCGTCTCGATGCGTCCGAGCGCTTCCTGCATGCGCATCATGCGCGAGCTGATGCGCTTGATTTCTTTTTGCAAATTCTCGAGCTCCTTCGCGTTCGACGCGCGTTTTTTGCCGAACAAATTCATCGCTGCGGTTGTAGTCGCTGGGCGCGGATGCGACAAGCGCTACCCGCCGATGCTGCGGATGGTGCGCGCCGGATTTCCCGCAACGAGCGTGAGCGGCGGCACATCGTGCGTCACCACGCTGCGCGCCGCGACAACACTGCCTGCGCCGATCCGCACGCCTTTGCCGACAAACGCGCCGGAACCAATCCAGCAGTCTTCTTCGATCGTTACCGGGGCGCACGGCACATCTGGCTTTTCTTTCGTTTTGCCCAAAATGAATTGGTAATCCTGCCAGCGCAGCTTCGGGTCGAGTGGGTGCGTGTCGTTGTCGAAAATTTCCACGCCTTGTGCGATCAGCGTCCGTGCGCCGATGCTCACGCGCACGCTCGAACTCACGATTACGTCATCGCCGATGTATGCATCTTCGCCGACCAAGATCTCCCCTTCGCCAAAAAATTCGCAGCGCAAAACGCCGCGGCAGATGACGTTTTTTGCGAGCGTTACTCGCTTTTTTTCGCTGAGGCAAAATGCATCCGGGCCAAGCTTGCACGTGCGGTCGATTTGTCCGCACGCCTCAAAATTCGACCAGACATCGAACGCCGTCCGACGCTCCACACCGAAAAATTTTCGTGCGATTTTTTCGATCCACGACGGCGACCGCACCTGTTTTCGCGAGTAAACTTTTCCCAGCGCGAAAGCGTGGTCGATTTTCATTGGTGACGATGACGCAGAATCGTGAAGAGCTCGTCCGTCAGAAGCGCATCGCGGAAATCGGCGACCTCCGGCCGTGCCCACAATTCGCGCGGCGGAATTTTTGCCCATTCAAAATACTCGTCGTTGTCCGGCGTGAACGATGCGTCGATCATCGAGCACTTTTGCGTGAGGTAATAGACGAGCCCGGCTTCATCGCGCGCGGCGTCGCTGACAACGAGCTTCCCCGCGAGCGCATCGTCGATCAGCGCGAAAAATTGCTCAACCGTCTCCGCTTTCCACACGAACGAAAAATCCTGATAGTAAGCTTTCGTCGAAATAATTGCCGGCTTGCCGAGAAACGCGGCTTCGATTCCGACCGTCGACGTGTGCGGCAACACCACTTTGGCATTGCGCAGCAAGTCGTAAGTGCTCGTCTCCTCGGCAGCGCTAATCCAGCGAACGCGATCGGCGAGCGCCGGAAATTTCGCGACGGTCGCGCTGAAGTCATCGCTGCCGCGCAGATGCGCTTTTCGCTCCACCGGATGCTGCCGAATGCAAATGTGAACGCCGGGGCGGGTCTCCAGCCACGCCAGCACGCTCGAGATAAAAGCGTCGACTGATTGAAAAAGCCGTTGCCGCGAAAGCGCCGCGGAATCCCATCGGATATTTAACGGCATGAGAATGTCGCACGGAATGTTCCGATTCGACGCTGCCGCAACTTGAAACCCGCGTTTATCCCTCGCCTCGGTGCGCGCCGCCAGCTCTTCGCGTCCGGCTTTGATCAATCTCCGCCGCTCGCCTTCATCAATTTCACTGCTGAGTTTTTGAAACGCATGCACGAGCTCGCCGAGGTGCGCCGCGATGCCATTGCGCGCCAGGCGCAGGCGTCCAGGGCCGCTGTCATAAGTCGAAAATGCGAGCCCGAGATCCTGCACGACGGACACATAAACTGCGCTCACGCCGAAAATTCCGCCCGGGATCAGCATCCAGTCGTAACGCTGTGCGGAAAGCAGATTGCGAATTTTCGCGATGTGCCGCTGCGTTTCGAGTTCGGCTTCGGGATGGCTTTGGAAAAATTCCGCGACAGTCGATTCGCCCTTGGTCCAGCGGATCGCGTTTTCATGCACGATCGCGCGTGATCGCTCCGCATCGGCCGCGTTTTCCTCCGCGGAAAATTGCGAGACGTCGATCAACTCGATCCACTCCGGCAACTCGGGAAAAATTTCCTCGAGATCTGCGATGTGTTTTTTGTTCGGAATGTTTCCGGTGACGTCGCAGGGGTCCCACAAAATCGTCACATGATCGCCACGATGCGCGAGCATCAGCGCGCATTCGATGCTGAAAAGCGGCACCGCCGTGGACATCCATGGCGTGACGAGCACCGCGACCCTGCGACCGCGTCCGGGCTCGCGTCCGAGTTCGCGCCACAGCGCGCACCGCTGCTTGCACAGGTCGCGCCGCTCGCGAAACGGATTTCGATTGCGGGGTTTTGATTCGGCTTTTTGCGGCGGTGACGTTTTGCCGAAACGCCGGATGAGGTTTGAGATCTTCACGAAAACGGCAGGCGTCGAGTGTAGCGACGGCTGCGGATTGTTCAATTGACTCTTTTTTTCGGCTGACGGAAATTCGCGGCCACATGTTACCGCGCCCAATCGCCGTGGCTGGACGCAAAATCGGATTCGAGCAGCCCTGTTTTGTCATCGCCGAAGCCGGTGTGAATCACAATGGAGACATCGCTCTGGCGAGAAAATTAATCTATGCTGCCGCGGACGCTGGCGCCGATGCGGTGAAATTCCAGACGTTCAAAGCGGACCGGCTCACGACTGCATCCGCGCCGAAAGCGGAATATCAAACACGACTCACCGATGCCGCGGAATCGCAGCAGGAAATGTTGCGCAAACTCGAGCTCAGCGAAAATTCGCATGTCGAATTGCTGAAGCACGCGCAGCGTCGCGGGATTCTGTTTTTGTCCACGCCTTTCGATGAATGCAGCGCGGAATTCTTAAACAAACTTGGCATTCCTTTATTCAAAATTCCGTCCGGCGAAATTACTAACCTGCCGTTTCTTGAGCAAATCGCGCGAATGAAAAAGCCGATCATTCTTTCCACGGGAATGGCGAACATGGACGAAGTCGAGGCCGCGGTGAAAGCGATTCAGCGTGCGGAAAATGACGAAATTATTTTGCTACAGTGCGTCACAAATTATCCCGCCGCGCCGGCGGATACAAATCTGCGCGCAATGCGGACGATGAGCGAACGGCTGCATGTCGCGACCGGTTACTCGGATCACACGCTCGGCATCGAAGTCTCGCTCTCCGCGGTCGCGCTCGGTGCGTGCGTCATCGAAAAACATCTGACGCTCGACAAAAATTTACCGGGACCCGATCACCGTGCGTCATCCGAGCCGGAGGAATTTGCCGCGCTGGTGCGTGGCATTCGCAAAGTGGAAGAGGCGTTGGGCACCGGCCACAAAGAGCCTGCGCGAAGTGAAAACGCCAGCGCCGCAGTGATTCGCAAAAGCTTGGTCGCTGCGTGCGACGTCGCGCGAGGCGAGGTTTTGACTGCGGAAATGATTTCGGCAAAACGCCCGGGAACCGGCTTGTCACCTGCGTTGCGCGACAAATTGATCGGACGAAAAGTGCGCAACGAAATTTCCGCCGGAACGCTGTTAACTTTGGAAATGCTGGAATGAAAACGCGAACCATCGGCGTCGTCACCACAGCGCGTTCCGACTACGGCATTTATCGTCCAGTGCTCCGCGCGATTGAGGCGGAAGAAACGCTGCGGCTGCAGTTGTTTGTCGGCGGCATGCACCTCGCTCCGCAATACGGCATGACAGTTCGCACGATCGAAGCGGACGGTTTTGAAATTGTCGCGCGCGTGGAGATGCTCATGGACGATTCGCCGGAAGGCATCGCGAAATCGATGAGTCGCGGCGTGGGCGGCTTTGCGGAAGCTTATGCGAAAAACAGACCCGATCTGCTCGTCGTTCTCGGTGATCGTTTTGAAATGCTCGCCGCCGCAGTCACCGCACTGCCGTTTAACATTCCGCTGGCGCATATTCACGGCGGCGAATCGACCGAAGGACTGATCGACGAAGCCATCCGCCATTCATTGACGAAGATGAGTCATCTGCATTTCGTCTCGACGGAAACTTACGCGCGACGAGTAATCCAAATGGGCGAAGAACCTGCGCGCGTCGTCGTCAGCGGCGCCCCGAGCCTCGATAATTTGCGCGAAGTGCAGTTGCTCGGCGTCGAGGAAATCAACGAGCGCTTCGGTCTCGCGCTCGCGCCGCCGTTTGTGCTCGTGACGCATCATCCAGTGACGCTTGAGCCAGAAAAAACCGCCGCGCAGATCGACGACTTGGTTGCCGCATTGGACGCGATGCCGGAGTTTGGTGTGCTGTTCACGTATCCAAATGCGGACACGGAAAGCCGCAAAATTATTGAACGCATCGAAACGTTCTGCGCGAAAAACCCGCGAGCCAAAATCGCAGTGAATCTCGGAACGCAAGGCTACTTCAGCGTGATGAGCCACGCGGCTGCGATGGTTGGAAATTCGTCGTCGGGAATTATCGAAGCCGCGTCATTCCAGTTGCCGGTCGTCAATATCGGCAAGCGTCAGCGCGGACGCGTCACCGGGAAAAATGTCCTCCACGTCGGAGCGAGCTACGACGAAATTCTCGCTGGTATTCGCCAAGCAACGTCGAGCGAATGCCGTAACGCGCTCGCCGATTTGAAGAATCCGTATGGCGACGGTCACGCGTCCGGGCGGATCGTGCAAAAACTGCGCGCAGTGGAGCTCGGGTCGGAGCTTTTGATGAAACGCTTTCACAATTTAAGCTGATCGATGCGCATCGTTTTCATCGGCGCGGTGGAATTCAGCCGCCACTGTTTGGAAGAGATTATTCGCAACGGCGGTCAGGTGGTGGCGGTATTCACACTGGATCCGGCGAAGGCAAAACGACACGCCGATTTCGCAGATCTCACACCGTCCGCGCAGCAGCACGGCATCCCGATTTTTTACGTCGATAACATCAACGAGCCGCAAAACATCACGCATCTCCGTGAACTGCGGCCGGGCGTGATTTTCATCTTCGGCTGGTCGCAAATCGTCGGTCCGGAATTGCGTGCAATCGCGCCATGCATCGGCACGCATCCCGCGCTGCTGCCTCGCAATCGCGGCCGGCATCCGATCGTCTGGGCGCTGGTGCACGGGTTGAAAGAAAGCGGGCTCACGTTTTTTTACATCGATGAAGGCATCGACAGCGGCGACATCCTTTGGCAACGGCCATTTGCGATTACGCCGGAAGACGACGCCGGCACGCTGCTCAAAAAAATCGAGCAACTCGCCAGTGAGGCGATCGCCGAGTTTCTGCCGCAACTCAAAAATGGAACGGCACAAAAAATTCCGCAGGATCACAGTCTCACGAACTACTGGCGCAAACGCAGCGCGGCGGATGGTGAAATCGATTGGAAGAAATCGAGCGGGGAAATTCACGATCTCATCCGCGCACTCGCAAAGCCGTATCCCGGCGCGCACACGTTTTGCGGCGGGAAAAAAATCGTCGTTAGGAAAAGCCGATTGCCTCCAGGCGAAAACGAGCCGAACGCACTGCCCGGCGCCGTCGTTTCATTCGCGGAAAACAGCGCGCTGGTGCAAACCGGATCGGGTCTGATCGAGCTTGTCGCATGGGAAGGCGGCGATTTCGCCGTTGGCAGCCGCTTGGGCGCTTGTTAAGAACTTCCCTCATGTCCGACGCCTCCTCTTATTTGCGGCGATTTCTCAATGTTTACTGGCTGCGGCCGGAGAATGCGCTTTGGCGCAGCATCAACTGCCAGGTCATGCACGATCTCGATTTTGCCGAGCCGTCGCTCGACCTGAGCTGCGGCGACGGCATTTTTTCATTTCTGCGTGCCGGCGGCGATTTCGATTCGTCTTTCGATATTTTCAGCGGCGTCGGCCACCTGGATGAATTTTACAAAAATCGCGACATCTACGATGCGAACCCGGAGCAATATGCGCCAAAGGTGAATCGCGCGCCGGATTACCGCATCACGGTCGGTGCCGACTGGAAACAAAACCTGCTCGATAAATCCGCGCCACTCGATTTTTACCGAAAGCTCGTCGTGCACGACAACAACCAGCCGCTGCCTTTTGCCGACAACGAATTTCGCACGATTTTTTCGAACTCGGTTTACTGGATTAAAAACCTCGATTTGCACCTGCGCGAAATCCGCCGCGTGCTGCATCCGGAAGGGCAGGCGGTGCTTATTTTAAAAACAACAAACGTCAACAACTACACACTGGATCGTTTTGCCGGGCAGCTTGGCGAGGACTGGCTGAAACTGATCGAGCGCGGCCGCAAGGCAAACAAGCCAAGCCTGCGCGATGCGGATGGATGGGAAAACGAATTGCGCAACGCCGGTTTTGAAATCAAAAGCCGGCGCGAGCAAGTCACGTGGCTGCACGCGCACATTTGGGACATCGGGCTGCGGCCGCTCACGCCGGTGCTGTGCGAAATGGCGAATCAACTCGGCGACGAAAAACGCATCGAGGTGAAGCGTCACTGGCTCGAAATTTGGGAACGCCTGCTCGCGCCATTCAACACGCCCGAGGCGGATCTCGGCAAAAGCGCGCCAAAGACCGAAGCGATTTTCGTCCTCGGCAAAGGGAGATGAACGTCCTTGTCATCTCGGCGCATCCGGATGACGAAACGCTTGGCTGCGGCGGTGCGATTTTAAAGCACGTCGCAGCGGGAGATTCCGTTTCGTGGCTGATCGCGACGCAGGTTTACGAGCCGCAATGGGCGCGCGAAGTGGCCGAGCGCAAGGCGAGCGAAGTGGAGCAAGTCGCGAAAAGTTACGGCATGCGGGGCGTTCACAAGCTCGGCTTCCCGACCGTCCGGCTCGACACCATTCCGCAAATCGAGCTGATGGAAAAGATCCGTCCGGTAATCGACGAAGTGAAGCCCGATTGGGTTTATTGCGTGCATCACGGTGACATCCACACAGACCATTTTGCGTTGTATAACGCAGCCATGTCACTGGTGAAGCCGTTTTATACCGGACGCTCTGGTGTTAAAAAAGTGCTTTGCTACGAAATTCTATCATCCACCGAAGCCGCGCCGCCGCAGATGAATCGCGCATTCATCCCAAACTCGTTCTGCGATATCAGCGCGCATCTCGACTGCAAGCTCGAGATCATGGCAATGTTTGAAAGCGAAGTGCAGCGCGATCCATTGCCGCGCGGGCCATCGGCCATTCGTGCGCTGGCGCGTTTTCGCGGCGCGACGATCGGTGTTGAATACGCCGAGGCGTTCATGATCGTCAGGGAGATTTGCTGATGCATTTCGAGCGCGCGTTATTTTGCGTTTCACCGGCGAGCACGATCCGCGAAGCCGCGGCGCGCATCGATGGCAACGCCGCGAAGATCGCGCTGATGATTGATGACGACGGCTGTTTGCTCGACACGATTACCGACGGCGACATTCGCCGCGCGATTTTATCCGGGCTCGATTTGAGCAGTCCGCTCGACCGGTTGCCTGAGTGCAAATTGAAAGCGCATGCGCCTGTCACCGCGCCGATCGGCACTGACGCCGCGATACTCGAGCATTTGATGCGCGAACGCCGCGTGCGGCAAATCCCGCTGCTTGATGCGCGTAGTCGCGTGGTCGGGATTGTCACGCTGAAGGAGCTTGCGGAAAAACACGTCCTGCCAATGCACGCGGTGATCATGGCCGGCGGTTACGGCATGCGACTGCGTCCGCTGACCGAAAACATGCCGAAGCCGATGCTGCCGGTTGGTGATCGTCCGCTGCTGGAATTAATCATTGAGCGACTGCACGAAGCGGGCATTCGCCGCGTCAGTTTGTTAACGCATTACAAAGCCGAGGCGATTGAATCGCACTTTGGCGGCGGTGAAAATTTCGGCGTCGAAATCGATTACGTGCAAGAGGACGAGCCACACGGCACGGCGGGCGCGCTTTCGCTGGTCAAATGCGGCGCAGACCCCTTGCTCGTGCTCAATGGCGACATTCTCACGCGCGTCGATTTTTCCTCGCTGCTCGATTTTCACCGCGATCATCACAGCGACATCACGGTCGGTGTGCGCGAATATGATTTCCGCGTGCCCTACGGCGTGGTCGAAACCGACGGTGTCCACGTCACGGGTATCTCGGAAAAACCGGTGCTCAAATATTTCGTGAACGCCGGCATTTACCTGCTAAAGCCGGAAGTCTGCCGCTGGATTCCCGAGAATGAACATTACGACATGCCGACGCTGATCAATGATTGCGCGGCGAAAGGAAAAACCGTGGTGAGTTTTCCCGTGCGCGAATACTGGCTCGATATCGGCCAGATGGAGGATTATCAAAAAGCCGTGAGCGACATGCAAAACGGCGCGATCTGACATGGACTGGAAAAAACAAACTGTGCTCGTCACCGGCGCCGGCGGATTCATCGGCAGCCATCTCACCGAGCGACTCGCCCAAAGCGGCGCACGCACGCGGGCATTCCTGCGCTACAATTCGAGTTCGTCGCGCGGCTGGCTCGCGGAATCGGCGCTTAAAGATGACATCGAATTTTTCTTCGGCGACATACGTGACGGCGAGAGCATGCGCGCCGCGATGCGCGGAGTGGACGTCGTCTTTCATCTCGCCGCGCTGATCGGCATCCCCTACTCGTATGAAGCGCCGCTGAGCTACGTCCGCACGAATGTCGAAGGCACGCTCAACGCACTGCAGCTCGCGCGAGAGCTTGGCGTGAAGCGTTTCGTGCATACATCCACGAGCGAAGTCTACGGCACCGCGCGCGAATTCCCGATCACCGAGGCTCATCCGCTGCAAGGCCAGTCGCCGTATTCCGCGAGCAAAATCGGCGCGGATCAAATGGCCGAGTCGTTTTACCGCTCGTTCGAATTGCCAGTAGTAATTTTACGACCGTTTAACACGTTCGGCCCGCGCCAGTCCGCGCGCGCTGTGATTCCAACGATTATTTCGCAGACGCTGAGCAACAATGAGGTGCGTCTCGGCAGCTTGGATACGAGCCGCGACCTGACGTTCGTTGCGGATACGGTCGAGGGATTCATCAAGGCTGCAGAGTCATCGAAAGCTCCGGGAGAGCTCGTGCAACTCGGCACCGGACGAGACGTGACGGTAAAAGAAATCGCGCAGATGATTTTTAAAATCACCGGCAAGGAACTGCCGATCATTTCGACCGATGAGCGCATTCGTCCGGAAAAGAGCGAGATCGATCGCCTGCTTTCCGACAATTCCAAAGCGCGCACTTTGCTCGACTGGCAGCCGCGCCATTCGTTCGAGGATGGCTTGCGCGCTACGGTCGATTGGATGAAACAGCAACTTCACCGTTACGATGCAGACCGCTACGTCGTTTGAACCCGGCGCGCCGACGCGATCCGGCACGATTCCGCTGAGCGTGCCGGAGATTCGCGGCAACGAAGCGAAATACTTGAGCGAATGCGTGAGCAGCGGCTGGGTTTCCTCCGTCGGCCCGTTCGTCGATCGTTTTGAACAACAGGTCGCGAATTACATCGGCGCGCGTTGCGCAGTGGCGATGGTGAACGGCACATCCGCTCTGCACATAGCGCTGCTGCTCGCGGGCGTGAAGCCGGATGACGAAGTGCTCGTTTCCGACCTCACGTTCATCGCCCCGGCAAATGCGATTCGTTACGCAAACGCGTGGCCGGTGTTCATCGGCGCCAGGCGGGATGATTGGCAAATCGACGCAAACATTGTCCGCGGGTTTTTGGAAAATGAGTGCGTTGCAAAATCGTCGGCACTTTTTAACAAACGCACGAACCATCGCATCGGTGCGATCATCGCTGTGCACATTCTCGGGCATCCGGCCGATTTGGATGCGCTGTCGGAAACGGCGCGGCTTTTCGGCATCCCGCTTATCGAGGACTGCGCGGAAGCGATCGGCGCGGAATACAAGAATCGCCGCGTCGGCACATTCGGCCTTTGCAGCACATTTAGTTTTAACGGCAACAAAGTCATCACGTGCGGCGGCGGCGGAATGCTCGTGACCAATGACGATACGCTCGCCGATCGCGCGAAATACTTGAGCACGCAAGCCAAGGACGATCCGCTCGAATACGTCCACGAAAACATCGGCTACAATTATCGGCTGACGAATTTGCAGGCCGCAATGGGTTGCGCACAGCTCGAGCAACTCGACGATTTTCTCGCAATCAAAGCCGACGTCGCGCGCCGTTATCGCGAAGGCTTGGCGGATGTTCCCGGCGTTTCGCTCATGCCCGTCGCGCCGTGGGCAAAGAGCATTTTTTGGCTGAACACGATCCTGATCGATGAAGCGGTTTTTGGCCGCAGCAGTCGCGAGCTGTTGCGCGAACTTGAAGCACAACGGATACAGAGCCGCCCGTTGTGGCAGCCGATGCATCTTTCCGCGGCACATCGTGGAGCGCAGTCCGTGTCGTGTGACATTTCCGAACAGTTATATAACCAGGCGTTGAGCCTCCCAAGCTCGGTTGGTTTACCTGCCGGGGATCAACAGCGCGTCATTGAAATAATTCGTCATGCAGCCCGTTAGCATTGGTCCGTTAAAGATTGGCGATGGTTTTCCGACGGTGCTGATGACCGAGATCGGCACATTTTTCAATCAGGACATCGATCTCGCCAGTTCGTATTTAAATGCAGCGATCGATGCGGGTGTGGCTTTGCTCAAAGGCGAAATCCTCCACGATGCGGATGTCTGTCTGCGCGGATCGCAGCTCGATTACAAATTCAACCATGCTTCCGGCAGCAAGGTCGAAAATTATCGCACTTTGATTGAGCGGAAAGTCATTCCCCTCGACGGTTACCGAAAAATTTTCGCCGTGGCGAAAAACCGCAATGTGCCGTTTGTCGCGAGCGTTTACGATTTTGAAGGCGTCGATCTCCTCGTTGAGATGGGCGGCGCGGCGATCAAAATCGCGCGGCACAACATCAATCATTTTCCGCTGATCGCTTATTCCGCAAAAACAAATCTGCCGGTGATTTTCGACGCGGGCATTGTGTATCTCGATGAAGTTGCACGCGCGGTGCGTTGCGCGCAGGAAAATGGCAGCGGCGGCGTCATCGTCAATCATCATCCCGGGGCCAATCCCGCGCCGGCGGAAGCGCACAATTTGCGAATGATCGATACTTACAAATGTGCGCTGGGCGTGCCGGTCGGATTGACCTGCCATTTTCGCGGCGCGGAAGTTTTATACGCTGCGATCGGCGCAGGTGCGAACTTGCTGGAAAAAGGTGTCGTCGATGATCCGGATCGCGCCGAGCAGGATGTCGTGTCGGCATTGCGGCTCGGCGAAATTGGCGACGTTGTGCGAAAAGTCTCCGACTGCTGGAAAGCGCTCGGTGATGCGCATGCGACGCCGAAAGAACCGCGCGATTTGTCGGTTCGCAAAGGCCTGATTGCCCGTCGTCGCATCGCGGCTGGAGAAGTCCTTTGCCGGGAAAACGTCGGTTTTGCATGGCCACCCGAGGGGATTTCCGTTGATCAGTGGCCAGCGATTGACGGGACAAAAGCCGCGCGCGATTTCGACGCACACGAAGTGATCCGCTGGAAGGATGTCCGCTTCGAATAACCGCACAAGACCAGCCGAATACGGTTGGGCCGGCGGAGATCAGCCTGGAGAGCTGGTCTTCGCGCATGCAGCGCCGCAAATAGTCGCGGAAAAAATCACGGAAATCATCCAGCGCATGGCACAAGGAAAAGTGGATGTCCGCGCGTTGGCAGAAAGCAAAACGCCGGCCGGACGATACTGCGCGGAAACCAAAGAGCAGGCTTTCTTTGTAAAAGTGAGCGCGCGGCCTGGTGAACCCTCGCTTGAAAAAGCGATTACCAAATTTTTGGAATCCCACGAAATTGCGGTTGCGCCACTGTTAATCGCGGGTGAGACACTCGTTAGCAAACACTTTAGTTATCGAATCGACGTGCAGCCGTTCATCCCCGGCACGCATTTCAGCGGTTCGCTCGATGAACTGGCCATAGTCGCGGACGCCCTGCGCAAATGTTATGATGCTTTGCGAGAGTTTCCCGAAGCTTTGCAAGTGCGCGCAATCGCGTCGGCACGTTATGCGTCGCTTGCCATGGTGCGCGACAAAATCGCCGATGCAATGAAGCGCGATGATTTTTCCATTTTTGCGGAGCAGGAAAATTGGGCACGCACAAACACCGGATGGCTTCGCGAGATGGCGCGCGAATTTTCACCGGAGTTTCAGAATTTGCCCGAGGCGCAGTGTCTGCACGGGCAGGTGCATCCCGCGAACGTCTTGTTCGCTGACGGTCGCGCGGTGCTTCTCGATTTCGAGGAAAGCGTGAAGACCTTTGCGCCGCGTTCCTGGGACATTGCATATTTCGTGCAGCGATTTTGTCTGCGAGGTGAAAATCCGAGCGCGCGCTTTGCGGCAGTCCGCGAGGCTTACGGTGAGCCGTTTCCGCAGCTTTCGATGATGATGCGACAATCGGCATGGCTGTCGATCGCGACGCTCGTGCAGCAACGCGCCGACGGCATTGTCGCGCCCGCTGCGGAATGGGAAAAATTTGTGCAACTCGAACGGCAGGCGGTGGCGTTTGCGGATATGCTCGATAGCAAATGAGTCGCTCGCTTTGTTTTATTCCGGCGCGTGGAGGATCGAAACGGATTCCCCGAAAAAATCTCGCGCTGCTAGCCGGTAAACCGCTTCTCCAATATTCGATCGAAGTCGCGTTGCAATGCGGAGTTTTCGACGACGTGGTGGTGTCGTCGGAGGACATGGAAATCCTCGACCTGGCGCAGCGGTGTGGTGCGACCGCAGATGCGCGACCAGCGGCGCTCGCTGCCGATACCGTTCGCTTTGTCGAGGTGCTCGCGGAGTTTTTAAATCGAGATTCGCGCCGGTTCGATTTTGTCACCGGCATGCAGCCGACTTCGCCTTTTCGCACGACGGAAGACGTGGCCGGCGGTTTCGAAATGCTGCGGGAACAAAATGCGTTTGTGATTTCTGTGACTGAATATCCGACGGCTCCGCAGCTCGCGCTCGATTTTGCCACGGATGGCGTCACGCTTTTAATGCGTGAGCCGGCGACTTATCAGCGTTCGACACAGAGCCAGGCGCTCGGCCGCGCGTTTCATCCAAACGGTGCGTTCTACATGGCTCCGACGGAAAAATTCCTGGAACACAAAACCTTTTTCGGTTCGCCGCTGCTCGGCTATGCAATGCCGCGCGAGCGTTCATTCGATATCGACGAGCCGTATCAACTCGCGATCGCCGAATGCATGATGCGGCGGCTTACCCGAGATGTTTGACCATCACGTCTTCGCCGCTCGCCGGAGAGACATTGGTCTTTTCAAAACCAAACCGTTCATACACTTTTTGCGCCGCGACATTTTCAGGAGCGACCTTGAGCATCACTTCTTGAATTTCGTTTTCGCGGCACCACGCCAACGCATGCTCCAGCGCGGCTTTGGCGAGCCCGCGATTTGCGAATGATTTCGTCACGTAAACTCCGAACGCCGGACGTGTAAAACCCTCGTCAAAACCGCGCAGCATGAAAAACCCGGCGAGCAGGCCGTCATATCGAATGCTCCAAAACTGATCGCGTTTTATTCCGCCGACGCGTTTGCGCAACGATGCGGCGTCAAATGAAAACGGCCGAAAAAAACGCAGATACTCCGGTTTTTCATTCAACAACACGTGCGAAAGTTCATCTGCGTCTTCGACACGCAGCGGAGCAATCGCAATTTGCGGTGGCACTATTTTCCCGCAACGGGAACCGCGGTAACGGTGACCGGGTTGACGTGATTAAGAACCTGTTGGAGAAACGGATGACCGTGATCGAGGCCGATCATTTTTTCGTCGCGTGTGAGCGTCGCAAAAAACGCGCTGGTCTTCACCTCGGTTCTGACGATTACGGACAACGGGTTTTGTCGCGGATCGAGGCGCAGGTGTTTGCTCGACCACATGGCCACACCTTTCCCGCGCACGAGTTGCTCTTCGGACTCGATGATCTCGCCTGAGTTCGTGACGATTTGCACCCAAAACGTGCTCGCGCGAACGAACGGATTGATGAGATACACGTTCACGTAAAGTTCGTCGTCGATGCGCGCGGCGGGAAATGTCTCGTAGTAAAACTCGCCCTTCTCGATGCGACGCGGCGCGCCAAAAATGTAAAAGCTGGCGATGTGTCCGTGGAAACTGCCGTCGCGCGACATGTAGTGCGCATGCAGCGGCATTGAGATGTTCGGATCGGGCGGATTAAAATCGGGGCTCCAGTTGAACGCCTCGCCGTAATGGAAGAGCCGCTCCACGCCTAGCTCGCGCGCAATTTGCGCACTGTCGATCGCGAACACGGCATCCAGACTGAGACGCTCGCTCTCACGTTGCCAGATTGGCTTCACCACGTTGTTCCCGTAAATTTTAACAGTCGAAAAATAGCCCGCTTCCTCGTTGCGGCGCATTTGCATCGGCGTGTAACGGATCGACGTCGAGACGTTCTCATCGTGCACGACGAGAAATGCGCTCGGCACCCACTCGCGGATTCGTTTTGGTTTTTTCGTCGGTGCGCTCATTTCAATGATGCTGACACATCCAGAGTTTCATCGCATCGATGTGCCAGAAAAAATACATGATCACGTGTTGCGGATTGTCCAACCAGAAGATCGCGGGTGATGCATTTTCGCGCTCGAAATCGATTTGCGGAAAAAGATCGCGCAACCGCACCCAGCGCGACGCCATCGGCTCCACGCGGATGTGACCGGAGAATTTTTTGCCGCTGAATTGCACGTGATAGTCCGATTCATAAACCTTCGGCTGACAGTTTGAGAGCGCCATCCAGCACGTCTGCCCCGGTTCAAAAGGCGATGAATTTTGAAAAAAACCGGGATCGGTAAAAAGCGCGAATTTATCGTGGTAATGACAGCGGGCGCGTGAAGTCGAATCAGTGTTTACGAGCAGTCCGTAAGGCCGCAGCGAACCGGTCTGCGCGACATTGTCAAAATCGATATACATCGCCCCAACGACATCGCTGTCGAGCTCGGGAAAAAGATCAGCGGGCGTGCATTCGAGCGTGCCATTGTTGGGCAGCCGAATGTCGCGTGAGCGCGCGAGTTGAGCGCCCTCTTCGCCATAAAGCGTGACATGAAAATCGACGTGATCGCCGTTCGGATTTTTTTCGCTTTCGGGAAATTGCAGATTCGAGACGACGAGGTGTGATTCAAGTCCATCCTTGCGCAGAAAAAAAACGCCCGTGCGATATGTTTCGAGCTGCGGTTTTGCCTGGCGCGCAAACATCGCCCGCACGTTTTTTGAAATTTGTTCCCAGCGATTTTTCTTCGGGAGTTTCTTTGTTTTCTCCTCTTTTTTCTTCAGCACGCGCTCGGCGAGATGCTCCTCGAGCAGACCTTTGACTTCATATTCGCAACTCGTGCACTGACCGACGATGCCATGGCGATCCTTCAATTCCCGCAGGTTCGGCGATTCCGATTCGGCCAGAATTTTCTCGAAATCCTCCGGCGTCACGCGCGCGCAGTGGCAGACATAACGCGTCTCGAGATTGACGGTCTGCTTCATCGGACACCGCTATGCCGTTGCAGGTTTTGGGTCGCCGACGAGTTTTTCGCGCCGATGTCCGCTCCACCAGAGCACGATCGGCGCTGCGATGAAGATGGATGAATACGTTCCGACAATGACGCCGATCAAAATCGCGAACGCGAAATCATGCAGCACCGGGCCGCCGAAAAAGAAGAGCGCGGCGACTGACAGAAATGTGCAACCGCTCGTTAACAACGTGCGCGAGAGCGTTTCGTTGATCGAGGCGTTCATGATTTGCTGGATGGTGCCTTTGCGTCCGCTGCGCAAACCTTCGCGGATGCGGTCGTAAACGACGATCGTGTCGTTGATCGAGTAGCCGGCGATCGTCAAAATCGCGCCGACCATGATAAGCGAGAGTTCGCGACCGAAGATGGCGAAAACGCCGACAGTGATAATCACGTCGTGCAGCAGCGCGACGACTGCGCCGAGCGCAAACGAAAAATCAAAGCGCAGCGAAACATAAAACAAAATGCCAACAATCGCGAGCACGAGCGCCCAGAGCGATGTGCGGGCGAGTTCGCCGCCGACAAGGCTGCCGACGTGATCGCGTTGCTCCACGCTGAATCCAGCCTCGGGCATCGTTTGCTCCAAATGCTGCTCGATTTGCGCGCTCGTGTCGGCAGGGCTGCGGACGCTGATGAAGTCTTTGTCGACCGCGTGCAACTTCTGAATCACCACTTCGCCGAGCTTGAGCTGCTCGACTTTATCGCGCACCTGCGCCTCACTCACCGGCTGCTTCGACGCGAGCATCAGCAGGTCGCCGCCTTTGAAATCGACGCCGAAATTGCGGTCGCCGCGCATGACGAAGCTCGCGATGGAAATCGCAATCACCGTCAATGAAATGCCGATCCACAAAAAGCGTTTGCCGAGAAAGTCGAGATTCTTTCCAGTCGGAATGATGTGCAACATCGTGATCCGTTTTAGAAATCCGGCGGAAAGCGCCCACGCGAAAACCGTGCGCGTAAAAATCATCGCGGTGAATACCGAAGCGATGATGCCGACGACGAGCGTCACGGCGAATCCTTTGACCGGTCCGCTCGCTTTTAAAAATAGAATCGCCGCGGTGATCAGCGTCGTCGCGTTCGCGTCGAAAATCACGCTGAATGCCTTGTCGTAAGCCGCGTCCACGGCTGCACCGAGCGATTTGCCGGCGGCCATTTCTTCACGGAGACGCTCGTAAATAAGCACGTTCGCGTCGACGGCGAGGCCGATGGTCAGGATGATACCCGCGATGCCCGGAAGCGTGAGCACGAAGCCGAACATCGACATCGCGCCAAATAGCAAAACGATATTTACGACTAGCCCGAAGATCGCGACAAGACCGGCGAACTGATAGTAAATCGCGACGAATACCAGCACGAGCAACAGCCCGCCGATGCCTGCGTAAATGCCGCTTTTGATCGAATCCGAACCGAGCGTTGACGACGCGCTGCGCGTCTCCTCGATCGCGACCGGAGTTTGCAGCGGATTTTCCAAAACGCTCGCGAGGTTGCGCGCTTCGGTGTCGCTGAAATGGCCGGTGATGACTGCCGAGCCGTTCGGAATCGCGCCGTTGATGTTTGGCGCGGACTGCACTTCGCCATCGAGCACGATTGCGAGTCGTTCGCCGACGTGCGCCTGTGTGACTTTAAAAAATTGATCGGCGCCTGTCGAATCGAGCCTGAACGAAATGCCATAGCCTTGGTTGTCGTAATACGCGTGCGCCTCGGTCACGTGATCGCCGGTGATGCTCGCCTTTTTCGCGACGAGCACTTTTTCCTCCGTCGGTTGCCCGTTTTTCATCTCCTTCAGCGTTTTGATTTCGTAGGTTGGCTCGAATTTCGCGCCCGATTCGATCTGCGGAATCAGCTCGGCGCTTTGCGGATGCATGAGCTTCAACTCGAGCTTCGCGACTTTCTGCAAACTCGTGCGCGCCTCTTCGATTTTCTTCGCATCGAGTCCCGGAATCTGCACGAGGATGCGATCTTCACCTTGCGGCGTAATCACCGGCTCGCTCACGCCGAATGCATCAACGCGTTTGCGGATGACTTCGACGGCCTGCTCGACCATGCCTTTGTTGATCGTCTGCCCGCTCTCGCGCACGAGCCGCAGCAGGAACGACGTGCCGCCCTGCAGGTCGAGGCCGAGATGGATTCCATTGAGCAAAAATGTCCCGAGGCAAAACGCAACGAGGAAAACCGTGAGCACGCTGCCGAGAATGCGCTTGCGGCGGCCGAGCTCGGTGGCGAAATACCATCCGAAAAGAACCAGCAAAATCAGACCGGCAGTGAAGGTCCAGGCGGGAGACATGGCAAAAATGGCGACTGATTACGAATTGGCCGCGGTCACCGCTTCGGCGGTCGCGGCTTTGGTCACGCTGCCGACGGCTGCCTTGTCGATCTCGATTTTGACGTTGTCGGCAATTTTCAGGATGACAGTTGTTTCTTTAACGTTCGAGATACGTCCGTGAATGCCGCCGGTCGTCACGATCTCATCGCCGGTCTTCAACGCGGAGATCAGCGACTGCACTTGCTTCGTCTTCTGCGACTGCGGGCGGATGACGAGAAAGTAAAAAATGACACCGATGCAGATAAACGGCACAAACATGCTCAGTGAAGAGCCTTGCTGTTGTGGTTGAGCTGCGGCTTGGGCGAGAAAAACGATTGCGTTCATGTATTGGTGAGCCTTTCCGGCAAAAATGGGACGGTAACTTTGCAGGGAAACAAATCGTTGTCCAAGTTTTTCATCGGGCGAAAACCTCGCATCCGAATTGCGCCGCGTTTGCGAAAAGCCATTCGACAATGCGTTTTTGCATGGAATAATTCGCGTATGCGTTCCCCGCGCCTGCAGCCTTTTACCACGCGCTGGACCGTCGGCAACCGGTCTGTCGTGATGTGGCTGCTGATTGCAAATGTCGCTGCGTTTCTCGCGCAAACGACGACGGAGATTTTGCAGCCGGATTTCGTGAAAAATTGCTTCGGGCTCAGCCTCGCCGGTCTCCATGAAGGGCGCATCTGGCAGTTCGTAACCTACATGTTTTTGCACGCAAACGCGGTGCACCTGTTCGTGAATATGCTGACGCTTTATTTCGCTGGGCGCGAAGTCGAGGCAATCGCCGGGCCGAAACATCTGCTCGGCGTTTACTTCGGCGGCGGCTTGCTCGGCGGCATCGCGCAAGTGATCACGTCACCCGCGAATCCACCGCTCATCGGCGCGTCCGCCGGCGCCTGCGCGGTGCTGATCGCGTTCACGACGATCTTGCCGGAGATCGAAATTACGACGCTGCTCTTTTTCATCATTCCGATTCGGCTCAAGGCGAAATACCTCGCACTCGGCCTCGTCCTGACCGAGGCGATTTTCGCTTTTACAAAATTGCTGCCGGTCGTCGGCCATGTCGCGCACCTCGGCGGCTGCGCGCTCGGCTGGCTCTACATGAAGCAGCTCGGCTTCGGAAATCCGTTGCGCATCCAGAAATACATTTTCGAAAAACGCCAGCGCGCCGAGCGGCTCGATCGCATGAGCCCGGCGCAATTCATCAATGAGGAAATCGATCCGATCCTCGATAAAATCTCGCGCGAAGGCATTCACAGCCTCACCCGCGTCGAGCGAAAAATCCTCGAAAAAGGCCGCGAAAAAATCGCGTTCAAGACGGCGCGGCGCTGATCTGCTTCGCCCGTGGATTGGATCGAATCGAAAGCCGCGGCGACGATCGATCCTGGGCGCGTCCGGGTTGCGCTGATCGCGCTGAAAGCCGCATGGCGACACGATTTGCCGCCATTGCGCGATTTGATCGAGCGCTTTCCAGTCGGCGAAAAATCGCTGCTGGCACTGTTTGCGGTTTCGCCGGTTTCGGCTGAAAAACTGGCGCACGATCCCGCCGGACTTGTCTGGCTCGCACAGCCGGAAATTTGCGCGAGCGATCGCGGCCCGCGCCGGATGCGCGTCGATCTCGAACTCGAAAAAGCACCCGGCTTCGATCCGCACTTTCGCGCGTTGCGGCGCATCAAGGCGCGCGAGCTGGTGCGCATCGCTTTGCGCGACATCGCGCGGCTGTCGACGCTGGAACAAACCACGCTCGAGCTTTCGCATTTGGCCGAGCTTTGTTTGCACGAAGTCTACACCGGCTGGCTCGCGGAATTTTCCCGACGCTGGGGCGCGCCGAAAACTGATTTCACCGTGCTCGGCATGGGAAAATTCGGCGGACAGGAACTTAACTACTCGTCGGATATCGACGTGATTTTTTTGTTCGGCGAAGACGGAATGCTGAACCCGAATTTTTCGCACCAGGATTTTTTCACGCGTCTCGCCGAGAAAATCGTGGCGACCTTTTCGTCCGCGGACGCAGGCGGCGCCTTGTTTCGCATCGATTTGCGACTTCGGCCCGAGGGCGCGTCCGGCCCGCTCGTCCGCTCGCTCGAGAGCATGGAAAATTACTACGCGGGCTTTGGCGAAACATGGGAACGCATGGCACTGATCAAGGCGTGCCGTGTTTGCGGCAGCGAAGAACTCGCCTACGAATTCAGCCAGCATCTGCAGCCGTTTATTTTTCCGCGCACGCTTTCGTCCGATCTCGTGGATGAAATCAGCGCGATCAAAGCGCGCATCGAACGAGAGCTCGTCGGCCACGAAAACCTGCGGCGCAACGTGAAGCTCGGCTACGGCGGCATCCGCGAGATCGAGTTCGTGGTGCAAACGCTACAGCTCATTCACGGTGCGCGGCACGCGTTTTTGCAGGAGCGCAACACGCTGCGCGCGCTCCGCGCATTGCAGGAGCTCAACCTCGTGCAGCGGCACGACATGGAGACGCTCGCGAGCGCGTATCGATTTTTGCGCGACGTCGAACACCGGCTGCAAATCGAGCACGAGCAACAAACGCACACGCTACCCGAGCAGCACGACGCCCGCACGCACATCGCCGCGGGCCTCGGCTTCGCGTCGCTGACAACATTTGAAGAAACACTACGCGCGCACACGGACGGCGTCCGCGCCATTTTCGACAAAGTGCTTCGCGCAAACCGTGACAGCGCGGAAATTGCGGCGAGCGATCTCTCGTTTTTCAACGACGCACCGCGCGCTGAAAAGGAACTCGCGCAGCTTCGTCGCGCTGGCGCGGGCGTCCACATCGCGCCGCGCACCGGCAAGCTATTCGCAAAACTCGAGCCGCTGCTTCTCGCGCAACTGAGCCGCGTTGCCGATCCCGATCTCGCGCTGACGCGATTCGTTCGTTACGTCGAGCGCTACGGCATTCGCGGCACGCTTTTCGAAATGCTCGTGACGCATCCGCGTTTGCTCGAGCTTCTCGTCCGGCTTTTCGACGCGAGCCGTTTTCTCACCGACATCGTGCTGCGCCGCCCGCAGCTCATCGAGGAACTCACGCGCGGCGATACGCTCGGCAAAAGCTACGCCGTCGCCGATTACCTCGCCGGACTCGCGCAAAACGAAGAGCGGCTCGGCTGGATGGATGGGGTGCGCGTGTATCGACGCGCACAGATTTTACGCATCGCGCTGCGCGACATTCTTGGGTTCGCCGATCTCGAGCGGGTGCAGTCGGAATACTCTGCGCTCGCCGAGGCGTGCGTTATTTTTGTGCAGCGCGAACTCGGGCTCGACGATTCGTTAACTGCCGTAGCGATGGGAAAATTCGGCGGCTGCGAGTTGAGCTACGGCTGCGATCTCGACGTGATTTTCCTCGGCGAAAATGTGGCCGGCACAGCGGAGTTGATTAAAGCGATCACCGCGCGAACAAACGAAGGCATTGTCTTTCCACTCGATGCGCGTTTGCGACCGGAAGGTGTTGCAGGTCTGCTGACCATTCCGCTCGATAGCTATGAAGCTTACTTTCAAAATCGCGCACAACTATGGGAGGCGCAGGCGCTGACCAAGTCGCGGCCTATCAGCGGACCTTTGCAAAATGAGTTCGCCAGGTGGTCGCGACAAACCTGGCGACGCTTCGGCGCATGCGATGACCTATTTGAAAAAATTCGCGCTATGCACGCGCGCATCGTGCGCGAACGCAGCAGCAGCCAGGACTTGCTCGAATTTAAAACCGGCTCCGGCGGCTTGATGGAACTCGAGTTTCTCACGCAAGCGCTGCAAATGCGCCACAACGTGTGGGAGCCGAACACGCCACGAGCGCTTACTCTTCTCGGCGAACGCAGCATTCTTCCGCTTGAAACTGCGCGTGAACTTACCGCGCACTACTTTTTCCTGCGCAAAATCGAAGCCGTCATCCGGCGCGTCGAAAACTCCAGTGCATCGACTTTGCCTTCGTCTGAATTTGACCAACTCATCCTCGCGCGCCGACTCGGCTTTGCGAAAGCCGAAGAGTTCTTTGATAGCTATCGCGGAGCGCGTGATTCCATTCATCTCGCGTTTGAGCTCGTCCTAATTAGATAGCCGAATACAGCCGGCTAACGCCTTTGCGAATCGTCGAAGCCGCAACGTAAAGACCAGTCCCGGACAAACGCAAGCTCTTAGCTCTCCGAATCTCATCGAGCTCTCTCTGCACAGCTTCACCATAGCTTTGCAGCTTATGCTCAAAGATCGGAACGAGATGGTTGTAAATTGCGACATCCCACTTGTTGCGACCTGCTATTAAGTCGAGCGTTGATTGCGGCACGCTTTCTTTCCTCGGGCGAACCTTGGTTACGTTGAAACTGGCATAGTGACTTATCTTCCAGCCAAAGATCAGCTTTAGCAGCGCAAGAGTTTCTTCGAAGCGCCCGGTAAGTCCGGCCAGTGAAAAGTGATTCGCCACGTTTTGCTTTGCTGTTTCCAGATGCAACTCCGAGCAATCTCCGTCGAGAAAGTCGCGCGGCCCCGGCAAGCCGGCGAGCAGCTTGCACTGCAGGTTGTGATGCGGGGTAGTCATTGAGTATTCTTCCAGCGACAAGCTTTGCATACGCCGATGCTGAGGGTGCAAGCGATAGTGTTTCGCAAAATAGTATTCCGAAATCACTCGTTCAACCGGTTCTCGAAGAACGGTGATATAAGTCGCAGGTTGAGGCAGTATCCGGTGCAAGCCAAAGGGCATATGTCCTTTAAAAACTCGCATTTTAGCGAGCCGTTCCTTCGGCCACTTGCCGAGCTTATAGTAGGACCATCGAAAGAAGCTCGGATCGATGGAATAAATTCGAAGTGGATTATATTCCCACTCGATTACGCGATTCAGTGTCGTCCCTCCGCACTTCGGCAGATGGAGATAGAGTAGTGCCTTATCGTCCATTAAAAAATCGAGGCGATCCGACTGGCTGCCGCGCGACCGAGCCTGCTGATGGTTTCGCCCAAACCATTTTCCATTTCAAATCTCAAAGCGGCAGACTCCATTTCAATGTCGATAGCTAGCGAACCAACCAGCTTCTCAAAAAGCTCCGTGGCGAAGGTGTAAAGTTCCTGGTCCAGTAAGTTATGCTTTTCGATCTCGCGACGTGTTGTTTCATCGGGCTTCACATCGGGGGACGATTTGCGTTGCATCGAATAGCTCGAAAGGTTCCACGCGAATAGATGCTTCAACACAGCAAGACTTTCATCGAACTTCTCAACGATACCTACGAACGAGAAGTAGCTCTCGAGATTCGCTTTTGCGCGCTCCAAGGTTTCCCGATTGCTCCAACTATCTATCTCACCAGCCGGAGCAGGTGCGCCGATGCGGGTAACCTTCTTAACAACCTCGATGGGCCTGAATTGTTCGCGTGTTAACCCTGCAAGAACTTTGCACTGCAAATTATTGTTCCAGGGAGTCAGGTCTAGAAACTCACCAACGCCAAGGTTTTCACGCATGATGCGTTTGTGAAATGCATTCATGGGATTTCCTTTGGCATAACGATAGGATGAGAGGGAACGTGCGATAGGATCGCGCAGAAAAGTAATGTAAGTAGAAGGGCGCGGCACTGCGGTGTGCAGGCCAAAGTTCATGTGACCTTTGATAACCTTAAACTGTGCGCGGCGCGATTCCGGCAATGATTGGAAATGTCTTAGCGACCATTCAACCCACCGACCTTCGATGGTATAGATGCGAAACGGGTTGTATTGCGACTCGATGATTCGATGCAAGGTAGTGCCTGCGGTCTTATGAATGTGCAGGAAAAGCAATGTCCGTGCGCGCAATTCGGCGAGGTTTATAACGCGACTCATAGAGCAAGAGCTATCCGAGAGCCATTGCCTCTGGCACTCGCTGTCAGCTAGTGGTGCGCGGGCTGTGAAAGCTCGACGCTGACACGCGGAAGGAGACCTTCCTGGTCTTCATTGATGCGGCGCAGCTTCGACCAAAGCCGGCAGAGTTCGCGAAAGGCCTTGGCGATGACGCGCAGCTTTGCGCCGGTGGGCGCGCCGTGGTTGCGCGGGTGGTGAGTGACAGGAATCTCGTGGATTTTCATCCCGATGCGAAGGGCCTGCGCGAGGATTTCGGTGTTGACCATCGCGCCGACGGAGCGGATCTGCACACGCTGAAAGACTTCGCGCCGGAAAATTTTAAACGCGCAATCGATGTCGCGCACGCGCACACCGAGCAGCAGGCGCACCAGCATGTTCCAGCCCCATGCGTTGACCAAGCGGTAAAACGGATCGCTGCGTTTGCCGCGGTAGCCGATGACGATTTCGTATCGGTCGATCCACTCGAGCAATTGCGTCAGCTCCTGAAAATCGAACTGCCCGTCGGTGTCGGTGAAAAAAATCAGCTCATTGCGCGCAGCCGAGATGCCGCTTTTGAGCGCAGCGCCGTAGCCGAGGTTTTCCATGTGGTGAATGGCGCGCACGTCGGAAAACTGCCGCGCGAGCACATCGCAGATCGCCCGCGTCGCATCGACGCTCCCGTCATTGACGACGATGATCTCCCATTTTTCCGCGAGCGGACGCAGCACACGCCGGGCGGTTTCCACGGTTTTGCGGACGTTAAACTGCTCGTTGAAGGCCGGCAATATCACCGAGATCGACCGGATCACCTTTGCACCTGCGGGCTCTGCATCCGCGAGCGTGGGGGAAGCTGTATTCATTTGGACGAGGTGTCGTGCATGGTCAGTTTCTCAATACTTCCAGCAACTGTCGAGCCGGTTCGTGGCAATAAATGGCGCGCGCCACGGATGCGCATGCTTGACTCGTCTTTCTTTTTGCATCAAACCGGTCACATGGTTTTGGCTACTTCGTCTTCACGAAGGTTTCGCCGTGGTCACCTCAGCAACCGATTCCCCCTATGAAAACGCACTCATTTGCACCCATCGTCCTCGAAATTCTTGAAAACCGCATCGCTCCTGCATCGCTGTTCACCTACATGGACATCGATGGCGATTTGGTAAAGATCACCAGCACCAAGGGCGATTTGACCGCCAATGGCGTGGTCAATTTGAGCGGCGACAATGCCGGCGATCCGACGCACCTGACCAAGCCGCACGAACTTCAATCTTTGAGTCTCGACTCCACATTTGCCGGCGCGGCGATCACCGTCACCGCCACTCCGCAGGCGCCCGATGCCGTGACACACGCTCCCAATGGCGATGGCTTCGCAAATGTCGGCTTGATCGATGCCGGGACGATTGATCTCGCTTCGGTGACAATTCATGGCGATCTCGCGAAGATCGTGGTCGGCGATGACAACACAACCAACACCAAGCCGGGGCTCGGCTCGTTAAAAGTGCAGTCGATCGGCAAATACGGCACGTCCACTTTGCCAACCAATAACAACAACGACATCATCAGCCGCTTTATCAATGGCGTCGGCTCGATCACCGTCGCGAGCGATGTCACCGGCGCATTCCTGCACGCCACCGCGAGTGGCGCGCTTCCCACGGCGAAAATCGGTTCAGTGACAATCAATGGCGATCTCATCGGCGGCAGCGCGAGCGACTCCGGCGAAATCGTCGCGGCCGACGGCATCGGCACGATCAAGGTTCACAACATCATCGGCGGCTCCGGCACGCAATCCGGACGCATCGGCACCGGCTTGGCTGGAAACATCAAAAGCA
>JAJPJG010000008.1 GCA_021324395.1 Spartobacteria bacterium
AAGCGGCGCATGATTTTTCCGCTGCGCGTTTTTGGCAGCGCTTCGGCAAAACGCACGTCGTCCGGTTTTGCAATTGGTCCGATGACTTCGCCGACGTGCCGACGTAATTCCTCGCGGAGTCGTTGGTCCGCCTGAACGCCGCTGCGCACAGTGACAAATGCAACGACGCCCTGCCCTTTTATTTCATCCGGCCTGCCGACGACTGCCGCTTCCGCGACCGCGGGATGCGAGACGAGGGCGCTCTCGACTTCGCTGGTGCCGAGGCGATGGCCGGCGACATTGAGCACGTCATCGATGCGGCCAACGATCCAAAAATAACCGTCCTTATCACGCCGCGCGCCGTCGCCGGCGAAATAGTAGTGCGGAATTTCGCTCCAATACGTCTTTTTAAAACGCGTTTTATCCCCGTAAATTGTCCGTAACATCGACGGCCACGGTTTTCGCACCACGAGTTTTCCGCCAACGTTTACGCCGACTTCCTTGCCGTCATCATCCACGATTGCCGCATCGACGCCGAAAAACGGAAGCGTCGCCGAACCCGGTTTCGTCGGGATTGCGCCCGGCAGCGGCGTGATCATGATCGCGCCAGTTTCGGTCTGCCACCATGTATCGACAATTGGACAGCGCCCGCCGCCGATGTTTTTGTGATACCACATCCACGCCTCGGGATTGATCGGCTCGCCGACGCTGCCGAGCAATCGCAGCGACGAAAGATCGTGCTTTTTCACCCACTCGTCGCCGGCTTTGATGAACGCGCGAATCGCCGTCGGTGCGGTGTAAAGAATCGTGATGCGATTCTCCTCGATCATGCGCCAGAAGCGGCTCCAGTCCGGCGTATTCGGCGCGCCTTCATACATAAAAACCGATGCGCCGTTTGCCAGCGGACCGTAAACAATATAGCTGTGGCCGGTGACCCAGCCGATGTCAGCGGTGCACCAGTAAAGATCCTCCTCGCGCAAATCGAACACGTATTTCGTGGTGCAATACGCGCCGAGCAAATAGCCGCCGGTCGTGTGCAAAATGCCCTTCGGCTTTCCCGTCGAGCCGCTCGTGTAGAGGATGAAAAGCGGGTGCTCGCTGTCAAGTGCTTCGGGCTTTGAATCGGCGCTGACGTATTCCATTTCGCGATGCCACCAGACGTCGCGACCTTCCTCGATGTGGATGTCGTTGTGCGCGCGACGGAAAACGATCACGCGTTTGACCTGCGAATTGGATTTTAACGCTTCGTCTACGTTGTGTTTCAGCGGCACGATTGCGCCGCGACGATATCCGCCGTCAGCAGTGATCACCGCCGTCGCCTGGCTATCGGCGATCCGGTCTTTAATGCTTTCGGACGAAAATCCACCGAACACTACAGAATGAACCGCGCCGATTCGCGCGCACGCGAGCATCGCGACTGCGGCCTCGGGAATCATCGGCATGTAAATAATAACGCGATCGCCTTTTTTAATTTTGTTACGCTTCAGCACGTTCGCGAATTTGCACACCTCGTGATGCAACTGCTGGTATGTGAGCGTCTGCTTTTCGCCCGGCTCGCCTTCCCACACGATCGCCGCTTTGTTGCGTCTCGCGGTTCCCAGATGTCGATCGAGGCAGTTTTCCGAGACGTTGATTTTTCCGCCGACAAACCATTTTGCAAACGGCTCTTTCCATTCCAAAACCTTCGTCCATTTCTTCTGCCACAAAAGCTCCGATGCCTCGTGAGCCCAGAACTTATCAGGCTTCGCGATCGATTCGCGGTAAAGCTTCTGGTATTCCGCGAGGCTCTTGATGCGCGCCTTTTTTGAAAATTCCGCCGTTGGTTTGAAGACTCGTTTTTCGACGAGATACGAATCGATGTTCTGGCTCATGGGAAGGAATCGCACGCTAACAATGCCGGGAAAGGTTCTCAATTCAAACTTCTCCCGCAAAATGCTAACGGTGTGAAATGAAATCGATTCTCGCCCTTTTTCTCGTCGTTTTGTTCAGCACCGCACGCGCCGATTTTTCACAAGGCGAGCTCGCACAAATCGGAAAACGCGTCTGGCGCAACGAGTGCAACGGCACTATCGAAGGGCTCACGTCCTGGAATGCCGGCGAGGATTTTGCATCGCTCGGGATCGGCCATTTCATTTGGTATCCGAAAAATCAGCGCGGGCCGTTCGAGGAAAGTTTCCCGAAGCTCGTCACGTTTTGCGAAGCGCGCGGAGAGAAGCCGCCGGCCTTCACGCGCGGCGCGTGTCCGTGGAATTCGCGCGCGGAATTTCGGCGCGATTTTCACGACGAGCGGATGAACGCGCTGCGGAAATTTTTGGCTGGCACAATCGCGCTGCAGACCGACTTTCTCGTGCAACGGATGCAGCAATCGCTGCCGAAAATGCTCGCGCAAACTTCGAATGCGGAAAAAGTGAGGCGCAATTTCGAACGCCTTAGCCAAAGCTCGCACGGCGTGTTCGCGCTGATCGATTACGTCAATTTCAAAGGTGAGGGAACGCTCGCGACAGAGCGTTACAAAGGCGAAGGATGGGGCTTGCTGCAAGTGCTCGAAACGATGCGCAATTCTGACGATGCCGTGCGTGCGTTTTCCGATGCTGCAAAAGAGGTTTTAACGCGTCGTGTTCAGAACGCACCGGTGGAACGCCACGAGGAACGCTGGCTGACCGGCTGGAAAAATCGCGTCGAGAGCTACGCCGCGGGCTCGTAATTCAGATTGGGCGCGAGCCATTTTTCGACATACCCGACGCTTTCGCCTTTGCGTGCGGCGTAGTCGGTGACTTGGTCACGCTCAAGTTTTCCGACGCCGAAATATTTTGAATCAGGGTGCGAAAAATAAAGACCACTCACTGCCGCGCCCGGATGCATCGCGAATGACTCGGTGAGCGTGACGCCGGCATTTTTCTCCGCGTTTAATAATGTGAACAGCGTCCGCTTTTCCGTGTGATCCGGGCACGCGGGATAGCCGGCAGCCGGTCGGATGCCGCGATAGCACTCGCGGATCAAATCTTCGTTTGTGAAATTTTCTTCACGACCGTAGCCCCACGCGATGCGCGCCTGCCGGTGCAGATGCTCGGCAAATGCCTCGGCGAGCCGGTCCGCGAGCGCCTTCGCCATGATCGCGTTGTAGTCGTCGTGCTCGCGCTTGAATTGTTCCGCGAGTTCGTCGGCGCCGTGAATGGTGACGGCAAATCCGCCGAGGTAATCTTCCGATTGCGGATTGTTTTTCGGTGCGATGAAATCAGCGAGGCAGTGGTTATGCTGGTCCGCAGGCTTCTGCATTTGCTGGCGCAAAAAATGGAATGTCGCGAGCGTCTGGGCACGCGCGTCGTCGGTGTAAAGCTCGGCGTCGTCGCCGACGGCATTCACCGGCCAGAACGCGTAAACGCCACGCGCCTGCAGCAGATTTTCGCGAACGATCCGGTCGAGCAATTTTTGCGCGTCATCGAAAAGTTCGCGCGCCTGCGGACCGTGGTTCGGATCGTCGAATATCGCGGGGTAACGCCCGCGCAATTCCCACGTGTGGAAAAACGGCGACCAATCGATGAGCGGGACGAGTTCACTCAAATTGGGCTCGACCGCGCGAACACCGATAAAATCGGGCTTCGGCGGCTCATAGCTGCTCCAGTCGATTGGTGTGCGGTTCGCACGCGCCTGCTCGATCGTGAGCATTTTTTTCTCGCGCGAACGCGACGCGTGCTCCTCGCGCAAACGTTGATAATCCGCGCGCGTTTTCGCCTCAAAATCAGCTTTTAATTCGTCGTTTAAAAGTGAGTTCACCACGCCGACGGCACGCGAGGCATCGAGCACATGCACGACCGGTTTCTTGTAATGCTGCGCGATTTTCACTGCCGTGTGCGCACGGCTTGTCGTCGCGCCGCCGATGAGGAGCGGCAGCGAAAAACCCTGCCGTTCCATCTCCTGCGCGACATGTACCATTTCATCGAGTGAAGGCGTGATCAGCCCGGAGAGGCCGATGGCATCAGCCTTCTCGGCGCGCGCAGCTTCCAAAATTTTTTCCGCCGGCACCATCACACCGAGGTCGACAACCGCGTAATTGTTACATTGCAGCACTACACCGACGATGTTTTTGCCGATGTCGTGCACGTCGCCTTTCACGGTGGCCATCACGATTTTTCCCTGCGGTTTTGAGTCTGCGGTTTTCTCCGCTTCCATGAATGGCATCAAATACGCGACCGCTTTTTTCATCACGCGCGCAGACTTCACGACCTGCGGCAGAAACATTTTTCCCGCGCCGAACAAATCGCCGACGATACTGATGCCGGCCATCAACGGGCCTTCGATAACTTGCAGCGGGCGCGCATATTTTTGCCGCGCCTCCTCGGTATCCGCATCGATGTAATCGACGATGCCTTTCACGAGCGCGTGCGAGAGCCGCTCCTCGACCGGCGCGTCGCGCCACGCCTCATCCTTCGCGACGGCTTTGCCTTTTGCTTTCACCGTCTCGGCAAATTCGACGAGCCGCTCGGTGGCGTCTGGACGTCTGTTTAACAAGACGTCTTCGACGAGTTCGCGCAGCTCCGGCGCGATTTCCTCGTAAACGGCGAGCTGGCCGGCGTTGACGATGCCCATGTCGAGCCCTGCGCGGATCGCGTGATACAAAAACGCCGCATGCATCGCCTCGCGCACGGCGTTGTTTCCGCGGAAAGAAAACGAGATATTCGACACGCCGCCGCTCACGCGCGCATGTGGCAGGTTCTCCTTGATCCATTTCGTCGCACGGAGGAAATCGACCGCGTAGTTCACGTGCTCCTCGAGCCCCGTCGCGACGGTGAGGATGTTCGGATCGAAAATGATGTCCTGCGGCGGAATCCCTACTTCCTCAGTCAGGATGCGATAGGCGCGTTCGCAGATTTCGATTCTGCGCTCGAAATTGTCGGCCTGCCCGCGCTCGTCGAAGGCCATCACGATCATCGCCGCGCCGTAGCGCCGCACGAGCCGCGCGTGGCGCTTGAAGTCCTCCTCGCCGACTTTGAGCGAGATGGAATTGACGACGCACTTGCCCTGCACGCATTTCAACCCGGCTTCGATCACGCTCCACTTCGACGAGTCGATCATGATCGGCACGCGCGAGATGTCTGGCTCACTCGCGATGAGGTTCAAAAAGCGCGTCATCGCCGCCTCGGAATCGATCATTCCCTCGTCCATGTTGACGTCGAGAATGTTCGCGCCGCCCTCGACCTGCTGCCGCGCGACGGCGAGCGCGCCTTCGAAATCGCCGGCGAGGATCAGCTTCGAAAACTTTGGCGAGCCGGTGATGTTCGTGCGCTCGCCGATCATCACGAAACCCATCTCGGGCGTGATATTCAGCGGCTCGAGGCCGGAAAGACGCAGCGGGCGCACACTCATTTTGCAAACTCCGAAAGTTTTCTCGGAGCGCATCCGTGCACGGCATCCGCGATTGCCTTGATATGTGGCGGAGTCGTCCCGCAGCAGCCACCTACGATGTTTAACCAGCCGTTTTCCGCCCACTCGCGCAACTGCGGCGCGAGCGTCTCAGGGGTCTCGGGAAAACCGGTTTCCGATAGCGGATCGGGCAAGCCGGCGTTCGGGTAACAGCTCACGTAACACGGCGCAAGATGCGCCAGTTCCTCGATGTATGGCCGCATTTCCTTCGGCCCAAGCGCGCAGTTCAGTCCGATGCTCAGCGGCTCGGCGTGCAGCAGCGAAATCAAAAACGCCTCGACGGTCTGGCCGGTCAGCGTGCGTCCACTCAAGTCGGTAATCGTGCCCGAGATCATCACCGGCAGGCGATGACCGCTCATTTCGAAAAATTCACTGATCGCAAACAGCGCCGCTTTCGCATTGAGCGTGTCGAAAATCGTCTCGACGAGCAGCACGTCCACGCCGCCCTCGACGAGCGCCTCCACCTGCTCGCGATACGCGTTTTTCACCTGATCAAAAGTCACCTCGCGCTTTGCCGGATCGTTGACGTCGCGCGAGATCGTCAGCGTCTTGCTCATCGGCCCGATCGCACCCGCAACGAATTTATTTTGAAACTTCGCCGCCGCTTTTCGCGCGACGCGCGCCGCCGCGAGGTTCAGCTCGCGCACAAGCGACTCCATTCCGTAATCGGCCATCGAGATCGACTGCGCGTTAAACGTGTTCGTCTCGATGATGTCCGCGCCGGCCTCGAGATATTGCGTGTGGATTTCCTCGATCACCTCCGGCTTCGTGATGCAGAGCAGATCGTTGTTGCCCTTCAAATCGCGAGGCCAGTCCGCGAAGCGCGCGCCGCGATAATCCGCCTCCTGCAATTTGTAGCGCTGCACCATCGTCCCCATCGCACCGTCGAGGATGACGATGCGCTCACGGAGCAATGCTTCGAGCGGGTGCAAATTAGTCGCGGCTTGTGTCATCGGAACGGACAATAAACGTCAGCTCTCCGGCATATTCAAGCAACAGTTAATCGTATCATGATGCGTAGATGTGTTCGTTTAACGACGGTGGCTCAAAAAAATTCGCGCGGTTTGCGCGGGTGCGGCGTCTAGTCTTCAGATTGTCACAATGGAACCAAACGAACGCGAGCTCATCCATGCCGCCCTTTGTGGCGATCGGGAACATTTTGAAATGATCATCCCGCTGTTCAGTCGCAAACTTTTCGCCGTCGCGTTCGCGATCTTGCAGGATCGCGACGAGGCGGAGGATGTCGTTCAGGAGACATTTTTCCGCGCGTTCAAGTCGCGCTGGCGACTGCGCGACCCGGAGAAATTTCCCGCGTGGCTGGTCGCGGTCGCGCGCAACCAGGCGTGCTCGATCCTGCGAAAACGGCGCACCGTTCCGCTGCCGGACGAAGCGCCGGAAATCGCCGACGCATTTGCCGTGAAGCCCGATGAACAGACGGCGGGCGACGATTTGCACGCGCACGTTTTTTCCGCGCTCGCGAAGCTGCCGGAGCAGCATCGCGTGGCGGTATCGCTGCGTTACCTCGAGGGAATGAGCCACGAAAATATCGAAGCCGCGATGGGCCTGAGCAACGGCGCGCTGCGCGGCATCCTCGGGCGGGCGCTGGAGAAATTACGCAAATCACTCAAACCGGCCATCGCCGCGATGGAGGGCGAACTTTGAAAATCCACGACGACATTGAAACCTGGATCGCCGCAGCCGTGACGGACGGATTGTCGGCAAAGGAACGCGAAGCTTTCGAGCAGCATCTCGCCGCGTGCGGGCGCTGCCGGGCATTGCACGAGGAGGAAAAAATCATGAGCAAAACACTCGACCGCACTTTCGCGGCGGTAAAACCCGACGACAATTTCGACAACCGCATCGCGCAGGATTTCCGGCGTCGCCTCGCCGCGCGACGCGAGTTCAATTTTGGTCAATGGCTGCTTCGCTTCGGCACGATGCCGGGCGTGCGCTGGGCGACTGCGCTGTTGCTGCTCGCCGCGCTGGTCAAAGGCGGCGCGATGCTGACGGGCGAACATTTTCCGGGGCAGACGCAAGTGCGGCATGAGATCGCGCAAGGCAATCGCGAAAAAGCATTGCTCGCGCCGATTTCCGACAGCGATGCGAAGATTGTCGATCAGCTCGAGTCGAAGAAGCAGCCAGCTGCGCCGTTCGGCGTTGATTTCCAAATCGCGCAGTCATCGGCCGGGGAAGGACGACTCGCCTTGAAAGATGCGAATAGCTTCAGCGGTGGAACCACGATCAGCGGCGGCGCTCTCCTGCTCGAGCCCACCGCCGCGCCGGCTGCCGCCGCTCCGGTCGATAAATCGAAAGCTGAGGGGCATGCGTTCGGCGGCGCTTTCAAAAGCGATAACGCAGCGTCTTCACTGCTGGCGTTCGATGCAAACGGAGAGCGCGCCGGCAATGATGGCGCCAAGGCAAAGCTGCGCGAATTGGCGAAAGGCAACGACATGCTGCGCCGGGATGAACTAGACAAAAGTTTGAAGGAAGCCGCGCGCGGACAACTCGCGGCGAATGAGCCGAAGTCAGCCAGCGGGCCGGTTGCGGCACTCGCCGCGGCTCAGCAGCCTGTGCCCCAGGCGCAGCCGCCGGTCACGGAGCAACCCACCGCAGACACGCGCAAATTGATCCGCGACGCAAACATCGAGCTCGAAGTGAAGAGCTACGATTCCGTGCTCGAGACGATCCGCACGATTGCCAGCAGCGAGCAGGGCTACGTCGCGACCGCCGATTCCGCACGCGGCGAGAATGGAAAATTGCGCGGCACGATTGTCATCAAGGTGCTGCCGCAGCATCTCGATACGTTGCTCACGCGAGTGCGCGCGCTCGGCGATTTGAAGAATCAAAAGATCGGCACGCAGGATGTGACGAAGGCGTATTTCGATACCGATGCGCGGCTGCGCAATGCGAAGCGCATGGAGGAACGCCTGCTCGACATGCTGCAAAAAAACACCGGCAAGGTTTCCGATCTGTTGCAGGTCGAGAAGGAGCTGAACCGCGTCCGCGAGGACATCGAGCGGATGCAGGGCGAGCTGAAGTATTGGGATACGCTCGTGAGCTACGCGACGGTGACGATTTCACTTTTTGAAAAAGACCTGAACCAGCCCGCCGCCTTTTTGCTGAAGGAGCGCGCGAATCTCTCGCTCTTTTCGCCCGATGTGGAAAAGACCTACACCGATGCGAAGCGCGAGGCCGAGTCGGCGAAGGCGCAGATCCTCCAGTCGAAAATGGAGCGCGATTCGAATGGCCGGATGTCCGCGACGTTGAGCGTGCTGCTCGCGCCGGACATCGCCGACCGCACACTCGCGCGGATGAAGACGCTCGGCCGGGTGGATACTTTTAACACGCAGGATGAGCGCGTCGCGCAGGGCGGCTCCGGCGCGAGCGACACGGCGCGCGTCGAGCACGACAAGGTGGAGTTCAATCTCGTCATCGCGCACGACGACGCATCGCGCCGCCAGACGAATCTCACCATCGTCACGCCGCACGTGGAGGAAGCGCTCGACGCCTCGAAAGCGAGCGCGACCGCGCAGCACGGCGAGATCGTCAGCTCCAATGTCACGCGCGATCCGCAGGGCCGCAGCACGGGACAATTAACCGTCCGCATGCCGGCGGACGCGTATCAGGCGACGCTCGACCTTTTCAAAAAATCGGGCCGCGTCACGAGCCTCGCGGTGCAGCGCAACGACCGCATCGGCGACAACGACAGCGAGCCGGTGCTGATCTCGGTGACGCTCACGAGCGAGGAAAACCCGGTGCAGCAAACCAACCTCGCCGTGCTCAGCAACCACGTCGAACAACAATCCGGCGCAATCCGGCAGGCCGCCGCCGCAGCCGGCGCGGAGCTGAAGAATTCCACATTCGAGCGGCAGCCCGGCGGCGTTGAGGTCGCGAACCTCGCGTTCCGTTTGCCGATGAAAAACTACGCGCCCTTCGTCGAGCAGATCAAAGCGCTCGGCAAGGTCACCAACTTCACCGTCCATCGCGAAGACTCCGCCGATGCCGCCAACGAAACCGCGCCCGCGCAGATCACGCTGCAAATTTACAGCCGCGGCGACATCGTCCCGGACGAAAACGGCGTCTGGTCCACCGTGCGCCGCACCTTTGCCCAAGCCTCCGGCGCGATCCTCTGGAGCGTGCGCATGATCGGCGTCTCCCTCGCCTTCCTACTCCCCTGGACACTCGGCCTTGCGCTCGTCATCTGGATGGTGGCACGCGCGCGGCGTCGGCACTGATCCTGCGCGACCTTTGAAACCAGAGGCATCTTATTGGATTGATGACGACTATGGTAAGGTTCGTTAGCGCTGCGCCGAAGCACGTTAAAGAAGATCATTCCTTGGGTTGCGCGGAGGTGAAATTCACGTTAAAAACGCGCGTGCAAAAAATCTCCGCCCACGCGCCCGGCCGCGTCGAGTTGCTCGGCAATCATACCGATTACAATGAAGGCTTCGTGCTCTCCGCCGCGATCGATCGCGGGGTGACGCTGACGGGCGGTCGCGCGGAATCGAACGACATCAAGCTGCATTCGGCGACGATGGATTCCTCGGCGCAGTCAGAGATCAACAAGCTGAAGCCGGACAAGACCGACACGTGGGCGAATTACGTGTTCGGCGTGGTCGATTGCTTGCAGCGCGATGGTTACAAGCTGGGCGGATTCGAGGCGGACATCGAGAGCGACCTGCCGCTCGGCGCCGGGCTGTCGAGCTCGGCGGCGCTGGAAGTGGCGACGGCGACGTTTCTAAAAAAGCTCTTCGGTTTAAAAATCGAGCCCCTGCATCTCGCGAAGCTTTGCCGCAAAGCGGAGAATGAATTCGTCGGCGTGAACTGCGGGTTGCTCGATCAGGTGTCGTCCACGTTTGGGAAAAAGAATCACGCGATCTTTCTCGATTGCCGCAAGGAGACGGTGGAGAACGTCCCGTTCCCGGGCAACGTCGAGCTGCTGATCACGCACTCGGGAGTAAAGCACGCGCTGGTTGGCGGCGAATACAACGAGCGCCGCGAGCAATGCTTTGAGGCGGCGAAACGGCTCGGCGCGGTCGCGCTGCGCGACGTGACGAGCAAGCAGCTCAATGCCGCGCGCGAGACGTTGCCGGATCTGGTGTATCGCCGCGCGATGCATGTGGTGGGCGAAAACGAGCGGGTGCAACACGGGCTGGAATTTTTGCTGCGCGGCGACGCGAAGGCGTTTGGCGACCTGATGTTTGAGTCGCACGAAAGCTCGCGGGTGAATTTTGAAAACAGCACGCCGCAACTCGACGCGCTGGTGGCGATCGCGCGCGAGGAGCCGGGCGTGCTCGGTTCGCGGCTGACCGGCGGCGGCTTCGGCGGCGCGACGGTGTCGCTGATCGAGCGCGACGCGGCGGAGCGGATCAGCGCGAACTTTGCGCAGAAATACCGCGAGCGCACGAAGCACGAGTGCCAGACGTATCTCTGCGAGATCGCGGACGGAGCGCATTGATTCAGTGAGCAGTAATCAGTGTTCAGTAATCAGTGTTCGCTGCTAACTTACTAGCTTCTGACTACTGATTACTGACTACTAACAATGGATCACAGCCTTGCCAAAATCACCGATTCCGTGCTCGCGTCGTATCGCGAGGCCGGCGGGATTAACAACATCGACGGCTCGAACCTGCCGTCGAAGCGCGCGGTGGCATCGATCTGCGAAGACCTGCTCCAGCTCTTGTTTCCCGGCTTTCACGACCAGGAGCCGATCCACTCGAATCACCTCAAGCGCGCGACTTCGTATCGGCTGCAAAGCATCGCGGACCGCTTGAAAGAGGAGGTCTGCAAAAGCCTGCGTCTCGGCGAGCCCGGTTGCCCCGATGAAAAAGCGGAGCGCGTCGTGTGCGATTTTCTTTCGACGATTCCGCACGTCCGCACGCTGCTGCGCACCGATGTCGAGGCGGCGTTTGACGGCGACCCGGCGGCGACGACTTACGATGAGATCATCCTCGCGTATCCATTTCTCGAGGCGGTCGCGATCCAGCGCAGCGCGCACATGCTTTACTGCCACGAGGTGCCGCTGATCCCGCGCATGATGACCGAATGGGCGCATTCTCGCACCGGCATCGACATTCATCCGGGCGCGCACATTCACGGGCATTTTTTCATCGACCACGGCACCGGCGTCGTCGTCGGCGAAACCTCGGTCATCGGCCATCACGTGAAGCTCTATCAAGGCGTCTCGCTCGTCGCGCGCTCGCTGTCGGGCGGCCAGCAGTTGAAAGGCAAAAAGCGGCATCCGACGGTCGAGGACAACGTCACGATTTATGCCGGCACGACCATCATCGGCGGTGACACCGTGATCGGCGAAGGCACCACCATCGGCGCGAATGTGTTCCTCACGCACAGCGTCCCGCCGCGTTCACTCGTGTTTTACGAAGAGAAACAGCTCAAGATTCTCGACAAGGACAAGCACGGCGAGTGGATCGAGGATTACGTAATTTGAATTCGCGGAAAACGCGGCGAGTTTTCGGAACGTGATCTATCTCGATTACAACGCCACCACGCCGCTCGCGCGCGAAGTTTCCGAGGCGATGCTGCCGTATCTCACGGAGTATTTCGGAAATCCCTCGAGCATCCACGCGGCGGGCCGCGAAGCGCGCGCGGCGATTGACGATGCGCGCGACCGGCTGGCGAAAGTTTTACACGCGAAGCCGCACGAAATCATCTTCACCGCCGGCGGAACGGAATCGGACAATCTCGCGGTGATCGGCCTGGCAAGGGCGCGCGCTGGCAGCGGCCGGCATCTCATCACCGCGAGCACGGAGCATCACGCGGTGCTGCACGCGTTCGAGCATTTGCAGAAAAATGAAGGCTTCGGCGTGACGTGGCTGCCGGTGGATTCGCGCGGGCAAATCGATCTCGATGTTTTTAAAAATGCGCTGACGCCGGAGACGACGCTCGTCTCGATGATGTCCGCGAACAACGAAACAGGCACGATTCAGTCGCTCGACGAAATCATCGCGCTTTGTCGCGCGCGCGGCGTTTTGTTTCACAGCGACATGGTGCAGTCGTTTGGGAAAATCGCGCTCGATGCGAGCGCGAGCGGCGCGGATGCGATCTCGATCGCCGCGCACAAATTTTACGGACCGAAAGGCGCGGGCGTTTTGTATTTGCGCGCGGGGGTTTCGATCAATCGAATCCAGTTCGGCGGTTCGCACGAAAACGAGCGCCGGCCCGGAACGGAAAACGTCGCGGCAATCGTCGGCATGGCGCGCGCGGCGGAACTGGCGGTGCAGGAGATCGAGATGGAGCAGGGGCGCGAGCGCGCGCTGCGCGATCAATTGTGGAAGGGCGTTCAACATGCATTTCCGCCCGCAATTTTAAACGGACATCCGACCGAGCGGCTCGCGAACACGCTCAACGTCTCGTTTCCCGGCCTCGACGGGGAAGCGCTGTTGATCAATCTCGACCTCGAAGGCATCTGCGCGTCGAGCGGCTCGGCCTGCATGGTCGGCTCGATCGTGCCGTCGCACGTGTTGCTCGCGATGGGTGTCGCGCCGGAGCTGGCGAAATCGACCGTCCGTTTTTCCCTCGGCAAACAGACGACCGAAGCGGAGATCGAGGCGACGGTTGCCGCGCTGGTGCGAATTTTTGCGCGGCTTCAGCCGGAGATGGTGTGAGACAACTCGCGATCAATTTCACAACGCCCGCGCCATTGCCGGACGTCGG
>JAJPJG010000058.1 GCA_021324395.1 Spartobacteria bacterium
CAGCGGCGCAATGCAAGTGTATGTGGATGGTATCCTGCGAGGCAGCGGCACGGGGCCGACCGGTTCACGCACCGCCCCGCCGAACCTAAGCATCGGCAGCATTCAAGTAGGACTCAATTTCCTCAACGGCACGCTCGACGACGTGCGCCTCTACGACCGAGTGTTGAGTTCCTCCGATGTGGCACTCCTTGCCGCCGGGGAACTCCCCGCGCCGCAGAACGTGACCGCCACCTCCGGCAGCGGGAAGATCACGCTTTCGTGGAACGCGGTAAATGGAGCCGCCGATTATACGATCCGGCGGTCGGGCAGCAGCGGCGGACCCTACACGGAACTGGCTGCCGGCATTTCCGCCACGACCTACGTGAACAGCGGCCTGGCCGACGGCACAACGTGGTATTACACCGTCGCCGCAAACGGATTCTACGGCCTCGGGACGGCCTCCGCTCCCGTGTCGGCGACCACCGACACCGCCGCCCAAAACTGGAGACTCAATTACTTCGGCACCACCGCAAACTCGGGCAATGCCGCCGACAGCGCGGACCCCGATGGCGACGGGATGACCAACGCGCAGGAATTTGCGGCGGGGACGAACCCGAATGACCGCTCCAGTGTGCTTAAAGTCAGCCAAATGCAGGTGAGTGGAAACAACATGCTTATCAGCTTCCAAACGGTGTCCGGAAAAAGTTACCGCGTGGATCGCAACGACACACTGCAAAGTAACTCGTGGGTGACCGTTTTGGACAACATCGCCGGCACCGGCGGAACTGTGCAGGTCACAGATTCCGGTGGTGCTGCGCCACCTCGACGATTCTACCGCGTGGTGTTGAAATGATTCTAGTTAGTGAGCAGGCTGATAGTGCTCGCAGTAAGTGTAAGACTTATGAAGCTCAAAACAATTAGTGCCATCTCTTCGATCCTTTTGCTAACACTCGCGCCGTTAGCAGTCAGCCAGGAAAAGCCGGAGCAAGTTTCGCCGGAGCGCGCACGCGCCAATTTCGCACGACCTGTTCAACTCGGGCCGGATGACGTGCGCGTTTTTCCCGATGCACCCATTGGGTTTGATAAGCCTCATGCCGGCGGAATGTCGGGCCGCAGCGAGGTGTTTGAATACGATTCGACGGTCACTAACACTCGACGCAAAGCGGTTGTTTACCTTCCGCCCGGCTATTCGCCCGAGCGAAAATATCCGGTGCTCTATCTGCTGCATGGGATCGCCGGCAATGAGTGGGAATGGAATGGTTATGTCCATGCCGATGCTATCGTGGACAATCTCATCGCTGACGGAAAAGCGACGCCGATGATCGTCGTGATGCCGAATGGCCGCGCGCTCGCGGATGATCGCCCGCCGGCGCCGGACAAGATCTACACGCCGGAAAACGCCGCCGGGTTTGCGAAGTTTGAGCGCGACCTGCTCGACTGTCTCATCCCGTCAATTCAAGCGAAGTATTCGACCTTCACCGACCGCGAGCATCGCGCGCTCGCCGGGCTCTCGATGGGCGGCGGTCAGACGATCAACTTCGGCCTCGTCCATCTCGACACTTTCGCATGGCTCGGTGGATTTTCGGCCGCGCCCAACACCAAACCACTCACCGAACTCGTGCTCGATCCCGCGGCTGCGGGCAGGAGTTTGAAATTGTTCTACCTCTCCTGCGGCAACAAAGACGGGCTTATCAGCGGCTCACAGGGTGTCCATGCATTTTTAAAAAAGAACGGCATCCCACACATTTGGAACGTCGATGACCACGGCCACGACCGCGACACTTGGGCCAGCAATCTCTACCATTTCGCGCAGCGGATTTTCCGCTGAGGTCAACGTGAGCGGAGATTGAACAGTCCGCTCCACTCAATCCATGTTACTGTAATTTACGGGATCCATCATCCGAGGTTTGCAGCCATTTCAAAAGTCCCGCAAACTAAGTCCGGCGCTAAGGTCGCGCTTTTGAGATCAAAGATGATCTCGCCCCATTCCACATGAAATTCACCGACGGCCTCTGGCTCCATCAACCCAACGTCACCGCGCATTACGCCGCCGAAGCCTACGAAGCAAGGCGCGACGGTGACGACCTGCTTATCCTCGCCACGACGCAGATCGTGCGGCATCGCGGTCAGACATTGCAAGGCCCGCTGCTCACGTTGCGATTGAGCGCGGTCATGCCCGGCATCATCAAAGCGCGCATCGAACATTATTCGGGCGGGCTGGAGCGCGGGCCGCGCATCCCGCTGCAACCGCCTGCCGCGCCGCAACCCGCGATTTCCATCGGCGAAAAGGAAGCCACGCTGCGCTCGGGCAATCTCACCGCGCGTGTTGCGTTGAAGAGCGGCGACTGGGATTTGGCATTCGAGTCCGGCGGCCGGGTGCTCACGCGAAGCGGCTGGCGTGCGCTCGGCTACGCGCAATGGGCGGAGCGCGGGAACTTTCTTTTTGAACAGCTCTCGCTCGGCGTCGGCGAATGCATTTACGGTTTCGGCGAGCGCTTCACCGCCTTCGTAAAAAACGGGCAGGTCGTCGAGAACTGGAACAAAGACGGCGGCACGAGCAGCGACCAGGCTTACAAGTCCGTGCCGTTTTATCTCAGCAATCGCGGCTACGGCGTGCTCGTGAATGAAACCGGTCCCGTCTCCTTCGAGATCGCCTCGGAAAAAACCGGACGCGCGCAGTTCAGCATCCCGGGCGAGAGCCTCGAGTATTTCATCCTCGACGGCCCGATGCCGCACGAGGTGATCGAAAAGCTCACCGCGCTCACGGGCCGTCCCGCGCTGCCGCCCGCGTGGTCATTCGGCCTGTGGCTCACGACTTCATTTGTCACCAGCTACGACGAGGCGACCTGCACCGGTTTCATCGAGGAAATGAAGGGGCGCGACCTGCCGCTGCACGTTTTTCACTTCGATTGCTTTTGGATGTGCGAGTTTCAGTGGTGCGACTTCGAATGGGACGCGCGCACCTTTCCCGATCCGGCCGGAATGCTGCGGCGCTTGCACGAGCGTGGACTCAAAATTTGCGTCTGGATCAATCCCTACATCGCGCAACGTTCGCCGCTTTTTGACGAAGGAAAGCGCGGCGGATTTTTGCTCAAGAAAAACGACGACAGCGTTTGGCAGACCGATCTCTGGCAGCCGGGCATGGGCATCGTGGATTTCACCAATCCCGCCGCACGCGAATGGTATGCGAGCCATCTCCGGCGGCTCATGGCGATGGGCGTGGATTGTTTTAAGACGGACTTCGGCGAGCGCATCCCGACCGATGTCGCGTGGCACGACGGTTCCGACCCGACGGGCATGCACAATCTTTACAGCGTGCTCTACAACGAGTGCGTCTTCACCACGATCGAGGCCGAGCGTGGCAAAGGCAACGCCGTCCTGTTCGCGCGCTCATCCTACGCATCGGGCCAGCGGTTTCCGCTGCACTGGGGCGGCGATTGCTGGTCGAGCTTTGAATCCATGGCCGAGAGCTTGCGCGGTGGTTTGTCGCTCAGCCTTTGCGGATTCGGATTTTGGAGTCACGACATCGGCGGCTTCGAGGGCAACGGCAGCCCGGCGGTCTATAAACGCTGGATCGCCTTCGGCCTGCTTTCCTCGCACAGCCGGCTGCACGGCAACGCCAGCTACCGCATCCCGTGGGCTTATGATGAGGAAGCGTGCGATGTCCTGCGGAAATTTACGAAGCTCAAGTGCCGACTCATGCCCTATCTTTTTGCCAAGGCGGTCGAGGCTCATGAAAAAGGCCGCCCGATGCTCCGCGCGATGCTGCTCGAATTTCCCGACGATCCCGCCAGCGACACGCTCGACCGTCAATACATGCTCGGCGACGCGCTGCTCGTCGCGCCTGTGATGAGCGAAGACGGCAGCGTGAACTACTATCTGCCGGAAGGAAAATGGACGCACTTCTTCAGCGGCGAAGTCGTGAGTGGTGGCGGATGGCACCGCGCGCAGCACGATTTCTTCAGCCTGCCGCTCTTCGTGCGGCCGGGCACGATCCTGCCACTCGGCGCGTGCGATTCCAAGCCGGACTACGATTTCGCCGATGGTGTCACGTTTCAAATTTACCAGCTTGCGGAAGGAGCAACTGCAACGTGCGTGGTTCCCTCTCTCGATGGAAAGACAGCACGCTCTCTTGTTGCCAAGCGGATGGGTGAAAGCCTTCGTCTGGAACTGAGCGGAACGCACGCTGGCTCATGGCTCGTGCAACTCATCGGCGTTGCCAGCGTTAAGTGTGTGGATGGAGGAACTATGCAGGCAAATACTGACGGTTTGCTCATCATTCCGAACAAGGATGTCCGCTCGCTCACCGTCCATTTCTAAACCCGACCATGACAGAAAAAACCCCCAGCAAAGATGAGCTCCAGGACAATCTGATCGTCGAGGAACTTGCCTTCTCTCCAACTACCGGCGCATTACCTCCGCTCGAAACTTTCACTCAACCAGCGGTTGACGACACGCCCACCGACCGTGTGCCGGTCATGCAAAAAATCGGCTATGGTCTAGGCACATTCCCCGACATGTGGGGTCACTGGCTCTACCCGACAATTGCCTTCCAGATTTTCGGCCTCTACCTGCATGTGCCGCAATGGCAGATCGGTGTCGCGATTATTTTGAATCGTGTGTTCGATGCGATTTCAGATCCGTTCTTCGGATGGTGGTCGGATAACACTCGCACAAGCTGGGGACGCCGCCGCCCATTCATGCTCATCGGCTGTTTACTGGCCGGACTAGGTCTGCCATTTCTGCTAGCTATTAGTCCAACCTGGTCGCCGACCACCGGGTTCTGGTTCATGATCGCGTCTTCGGCGCTCTATCTCCCGTTGGTGAGTTGCTTCAACATGCCTTACCAAAGTCTCGGAAATGAAATGACGCCGGACTATCACGAGCGGACCAGCGTCTTTTCCTACAAAAACGCCGTGCAGAAAATCCCGGAGCTGGGATTATTCTTCTTTGGCAACTTCTTCTCGCGCGCAGTCTGGGTCGGTGCGGATAGCTCGAATGTCTTGCATCGCATCAAGCTGCTGCTCACCACAAGCGAAGCCTGGCATACTGCCGCTGATGGCGCGAAGCCTAACATGCTGCTGGGCGCTCAGGTCTATCTTAGCTTCTGCGGAGTTATCATCATTCTGGCCGGTCTGACCTGTGTCGCGCTGGTGCGGGAGCGGTATTACACAAAGCTCGTCTCCAAAAAGCAGCAGCATATCTCCATCAAGGAAACGCTCTGGCAAACTTTGCAGTGCAGGCCATTTCGCATTCAACTAGGGATGCAGATGGCTTACAACATGGGGCTAAGCATGGTCGGCACGCTAGGTCTCGCCGCGACGATGTATTATGTCTGTCGGGGCAACACTTCCGAAGGCAACTTCTACAATTCCATCATGGGTGTCACAGCCATGCTGATGGGTTTCCTTGGCATCCCGTTCTTTAACTTCATCTCTCACCGGATGGGAAAGCGGCACGCACTCCTTTGTGTGTTCTCCATCGCGATCGGTGTCTTCATCGGCACATGGTGGCTCTACAATCCGCGATTTGTCTGGCTGCAAGTATTCGCCTCCGGCTCCATTGCATTTACCGGCGCGGGCTTCTGGCTGCTCATGGGCTCCATCGGTGCGGATGTCATGGACTACGACGAGTTGGAAGGTGGACGACGCCGCGAAGGTTCATTCTCGGCCTGTAGTTCGTGGATCAATAAAGTCGGAATGGCTGTGGGCGCGGGCATCTCGTTTTTCATCCTTGAATGGATCGGTTTCGACTCCAACGTGGCGATCCAAACACCGCACACGCTCTTCATGATCCGCTTTCTCTTCATCGCGATTCCTGTTGTCGGCCTCATCCTTTCAGTGATCGCGCTCATGCGTTTCCCGCTGACCCAGGAAAAGATGGAGCAAATCCGCGGGGAACTGGAAGCCCGTCGCGGCAAAGTGTAAATAGACCGCCGTCGAAGGCCGGTGCGAGCCGCGAGAAAAGAAACGTCCGATCTGGCGCACCGTGCCGTCTTTAGCGTTGCAGGGGCTGGATTGGCCCGCCTGCGGTGGCAGCCGTGCAGATTGCAGGTGGCACCCTTGCGGATTGCAGGGGTGGAGTGTGCAGGTTGCACGACCGGGGTCTGGGGCTGCAAGGGGGGATCATTGCAAAGTGCAGGGGTGACCCCGGCAGGTTGCAGGGGTGGACTGTGCAAACTGCATGACCCGAGTCTGCACCGCGCTACCGGGGGTATGCAGCCTGCACAGCGGGACCATGCAGGCTGCACACCCGGACCATGCAGGCTGCACGACCGGGGTGTGCGTTTTACACAGGTGACCCCGTGGAACGGCCGGCGGCGGCCCTCAGGTGAACGGGAATGGATAAGCGCCCGTGCGCCCGCTGCCACTGATCTCCACCGTGACCTCCAGTGCAAGCTGACCGGTTAACCCCGTGGGGACGCCGCAGACGATGGTGCTGCCTTTGACATACGGGTAATCGGTCGCGGTGACCCAGGTGCCGTCGCTCTTCTGGAAACGCACCATCCCCGTCCGGCCCGGGGGTGAATTTCATGTTGCGGTTGCCGGGCACGATGGCTCAGCCAAGCACTCCCCTACCCGCCATGAAACGGATGACACCCACCAACAACCCTTCGGATTAGTCCTACTGGTCTTGCCCTCTCCACAACGTCGTATTACCTGCGACCTTGCTCTGCGGCAGCGTTTCCACATGGCCGTCAAAGAAGACGATGTTGGTCATGTTGTTATAGCGATAGGCGGTGGTGGAACCACTGTAAGCCTCAGGCACCTTGTATTGGCCATGGGCGCCGTATTCGGTGACGATCCAGTCCTGGCTTTCTTCAAACGCAAGCATCCTGGCTGGAAAAGGGACATCGCGCAACATTTGACGCGGAGCGGGTGGCCAGTTCATGTAATCCGCATTAATACCATAGGAACTTCCAATGGATTGACTGAATTTTAAGGGCACCAGCGGGCTATACATATTCTCCGGTGAATTGCCCCACCAGTAACTGCCCGTGTTGGCGACAAAATACTTCTCGAACTCGGGATTATCGAACCACGCGTGTGAATTACTCGGATTCATATCCCAAATGGGGACATAGAACTGGTTGTGTTCGCCGGCATACTGGATATTGGCCATTTGCAGGTCGCGCAGCCGCGACACCGATTTTGCCTCCAAGCCGGCGCGTTTGCCGGTGGCAAGGATCGGGCTGGCGATGGCCACAAGCACCGCAATGATCGCGATCACTACCAGCAGTTCGATCAAAGTAAAAGCCCTGCACGCGCGCAGGTCGCGCGGTGTGAACTCGGCTTCACGGCATTGGGGAATTTTTGTCATGGCGGGAGGAATGATAGCTACGATTGCAGGGTAATCGCCATGCACAGAGAGTCTATTTCAAGCACAGAGAAATGCGGTGTTACCGTAACGCATACCGTGTCGAAGCATCGTATTCGATTATGGAGGTCGTTTTATGCTGATCTGGATTTAGCTATCAGGACGCAGCTAAAAAATAGTAGGAGCGTTTACTGGCGAAAGCGCTGGTCCATCTCACGAGTGCGCACGCTCGGTTGAAACACGTGCATTTGCTCGCTAATCTTTAGGGCGTCTTTCCACGACGAGGGTCCAAGGCTTTCCAGATATGACAGCACTAACAATTGGCCCTCCGTCGCTCTCAAAACGGCTCGCGGCGGAATCGGCATTTATTGCATGGTCACTGGTGTTGTTTCTAAGGCTGCTCCGCCAACACCTCGGATTTCCGATTACCATCCCGAACTCGCACGGCGGATTCGACTTTATAGATGTTGCTCAACAAAACTTTCGGCTGCTCGCGCCGCAAACGAGAAACGGCACGCTCGGCGCGTCCGCGCGTGAGTAACCGATGGTAGCTGCACGCCATGGAAAAGCAGTCAACTCTTGTCGCAAATTTTTGAACGCAACGACTCTGGATTTCGTCCAACAACAGGAAGGCATTCAGCGGCCAAACCGCAATATTTAACACGTCGTCCGGTGTGAGCCACGGAATCAATTACAAGCGGTCTGTCCGCTATTTGCCGATAAGTGAAAGTGGCGACACCGGGAGGCGCGGGAGAATCTATCATGAAAAATATCGCACTAATCATGGCTGTGGCTGGGCTGGCGCTCGAAACGCCATCTGTTACCCTAGCCGCACAATCTGACACAACGTCATCCAAAACTACTACCTTGAGCACGGCAGAATCGAGCTGGTCGGAGCGATGGCAGAAGCTGGAGAGTGAGCTGGACAAGGTATTCCATGATACTGTGTCGAAGCTACGGCCCGCGACGAAGGAGAAGGAGATGACGTTCAGCTCTTCGGTGGATGTCCGAGAAAAGCCGGATGCTTATGTGGCAAGTGTTTATTTGCCTAAAAGCGATGAGTCCAATGTAAAAGTCACATTTGAAAACGGATCGCTTCACATATCCGCCAACGACAAGACAGCGGACGCTTACGAGGAGAATATCATCATCCCCGGACCAGTGAAGGCGGACAAGATGAAGGTCGAGCACAAGGAAGGGCTCATAATAGCGACTTTGCCAAAAGAAACGGCAGGCGTTGCGACCGTTCCCACTCCTGCTCCTGCATTTGAGCCATGGACAGAAGACTGGGACCAGCAAGTCGTCCGTGAAATGCAACGGATGCAGGATCGGATGGATCAAATGACACGCGACCTGTTGTCAGGGGTGCCGAATGAGCCGGTTATTACTCAGCAGCCTTTCTTCGGTTCCACTGTAAACTTGGAGAACGAGAAAGATAAGTATGTCGTGCATTTCTACCTGCCGGATCGTGATCTTTCCAACGTGAAGGTAGAGGTAAAGGATAAGCAACTCCATCTCATCGCGTCGGAACAATCAAAGAAAGAAACGGCAAGTAAGACAGCCGCAAGTTCCGAATACTCTGCGGGTGAATACTCACAGATGATCACGTTGCCAGGTCCTGTTCATGCGGATCAGATGAAGATCGACCGCAAAGAAGGAACTGTAACTGTGACTCTGCCAAAGGCGTAAGGAGGAGACGTAAGCCCCGGGCCTCAATGCAGTGCTGAAAAATAGGAATGGGCGAAAGCCGGATTACGTGAAGTTGTAAAGCTACGAAAAAATTGGCACGCCCTCAGCGCGGCTGTCATCCGCCGGCATCTTCATTCTGATAGATGGCTTGCTGATGTTGCCGGACAGCCTGCACTTTTTGTCTCGCCTTCGCAAACGCGGGAAGCGCAATGCCGGTGAGAATTGCCACCAGGTAAACAGTCACCGCCACTCCAAAAATGCCGTAGCGAGCTCCCGGGCAAAACAACGCGAGCAGGTAGGCAAGCGGATTTCGTCGGGGGCGAACTCTGGAGCGGCCTTCTTTTAGATCGAGCAAGTCCGAGACGCGTAGCCAAGGCATGGACCGCTGATTTGTAATCAGCAGGTCGTCGGTTCGAACCCGTCTGCCGGCTCCATCTGCACTAGCGGACGTTCTCGCGGGCCGCTCTGGTTAAGCATTCAGTCATTCGCGAAAGCGCGCGAAGCACTCGATAAAACCGGTCGCAAAATCCTGCGGTCGCGCTTCGATCCAGCGCTCGATCAGCGGCAGCGGGAAAAATGCGCCGCATTCGATCTCCGCACGGCAAAGCGTGAATGGTCCATCGTGCTGCGCGCGGTAAAGATGCACGAATTCCCAGCCGGTGTTTTTGCACGCGTCGATTTTCACGACGAGCTCGACCGGCGCGCTCACGCCGATTTCTTCGACGATTTCGCGCGCAGCGGTCTCGTCATAGTCGCAGCCTGCATTCACGTGACCCGCGGCGCTCGAATCCCATCGCGATGGATGCACGTCCTTCCAGCGCGAGCGTTTTTGCAAAAACAGCTCGCCGGCTTTGTTGAAAACAAAAATATGCACGGCGCGGTGCAGCAGTTTTTGCGTGTGGACTTCGTGCCGCGTGGCGGTGCGCAGCACGCGGTCGTTTTCATCCACGATGTCGAAAACCTCACCGTGGACATCCTGCGCCAGCTTCGGTGGATCGCACGCGAGCAAATTCGTGAGCGCGATCCACTGCTTGAGCGACAGCTCCTCGGCGCGCGCCGTTTCAGGAAAACCGATCTGTTTCGCAACCGCCGGCCAGTCGTCGGCACTCTGCGCGCTGATCAATTTGCGGAGCTGCTTCCGGCGCTGTGAAAAGCCTTGTTTTACGAGTGCGTTGAACCGCGCTCCGTCACAATCCTCGAGCTCATCCGGCTCGCGCGGCGACAAAACTACGACCGCCGACTCGACATTTGGCTCCGGAAAAAAAAAGCCGCCCGGCAGAGTGTGCGCAAGTTTTACGCGCCAGCGCCGCTGCACGACGAGTGAGAGCACGCCGTAATCATTCGTGTCCGGCCCGCCGGCAAGCCGCTCGGCAAATTCACGTTGCGTTGTGATAACGACGCGCTCGACCGGCGTTGGCTCCTCGGTAAAATGGAAAAGGATCGGGCTCGTAACGTAATACGGCAGATTGCCGAGCAGCTTCACCGGTGCACGCGGAAACAGTTCGCGCACGTCAAACTGCAGCGCGTCGCGGTGCAAAATCTCGACGCGGTCGTTCTCGAATCGCTCGCGCAGAAATGCCGCAAGCCGCCGATCTTTTTCAATCAACGTTGCGGATTTGCACAACGGCAACGCGAATTGCGTCAGCGCGCCAAGTCCCGGACCGATCTCCACGAGATGATCCTGCGGCGTGAGTTCGAGCTGCTCGACAATCCACCGCGCGAGGTTTTGATCGTGCAGGAAATTTTGCCCGAGACTTTTGCTTGGCCGCATGTCCAATTCGGCGAGATGACGCCGGATCTCGGAAAGATTCACGCGGCGTTTTTTTGTTTTCGATTTGTCGCCCGTCGAAAAATTCTCCGCGCATCGGCGATTGAGACGCCCTCGATAAAATACGCCGTCGCCGACCTGCCGATGGCGTAAGTGCCCGCGCCCGCGATTGCGCCGGAGATCGCGTTGCCCCAGACCGGAAACAGCTTCAACAGCGCGCGCGAACCTTCGCGCAGAACGAGCGCGACACCGAGATTCGTGCCGAGCGCCGCGATGAATTCGGCTGCGGCGCGCATGCCGATGTCGCGTCCGCTGACGTAAGCGATGCCGGTGACCATCGTGATTTGCACCGTGGTGAGAATCGGAAAATCGGCGAGCGGGATCGGCTCGAACGCGACCGTGGTGCAAAGTGCCGCGCTGGTTTCGACGATGCTTCGCGCCGCTTCGAGCTTCACCGCGCGCTCCTCCGAACGCCGCGCTGCTTCGAGTTTTCCGTGCGAAAACAAATCGCGAATCGCGCGTGCGTGATCGACGACGGAGCCGCGGATTGCTTTCGGCAGTTTGCCCGCGAGTTTTTCGAGATTCGGCAGCTTCACAGTTTCACTCTCGCGCAATCATCGCATGCCGCAAACGCAGAGTTAAAGCACCGCGAGCAGTTGCGCGACGTGCTCGGCCGGTTTCACCTTGCGCAAAATCGCGCGGATGCTCTGGTCGGGCCCGATTACAAACGTGCTGCGCTCGGCGCCCATGTATTTTTTGCCATACATGCTTTTTTCGATCCAGACGCCATAGTCCTCGACGATTTTTTTTGTTTCATCGCTTAAGAGCGGAAACGGCAGCGAAAACTTATCGATAAACTTCCGATGACTCTTTGCTGAGTCGATGCTGACGCCGAAAATTTCCGCTTTCCGGTCGAACTGCATCCACGCATCGCGCAATCCGCATGCTTGCGTGGTGCATCCGGGCGTGTCGTCTTTCGGGTAAAAATAAAGAACGACCGTCCGGCCTTTGAAATCGCCGAGCGAGACTTCCGCGCCATCGCCATATTTTCCGCCGACAGCGACGGTTTTGAATGGCGGAGCGGGATCGCCGACTTTTAACTCGTTCGGCAAGGCGTTAATGATTCGTCGCGCAGCAGGCGGCGCCCTTTTTCATCGGGCATTCTTTTTTGCCGTTCATGGCACACTGTTTGGTGGGCTTTGTTGTCTGGCACGCGGCGAACGCGGCGATGAGCGTGATGCTGAGCAGGAGGTTTTTCATCATGTGTTGATCTTTCACAACGCCGACACGACGTCAACGTTACCAGCCGAAAACGTGGCGACGCGAAACGTAACCGCGGCTCCGGTATTGCGCTTCCACGTCAGAAAGAAGATCCGAAAGCGAATAGCAATCGTCGTGCAAACGCCGCGGACTGATTTCGCGATCATGCAGCGCTTTTTTAACGGTGTGCAGGCCGACATCGACGCGATATAACTCTTCGCGAATGCGAGGACTGGAGCCGAAACGTTCGCGCTGCTCGAGAACTCGCGTGAATCGCGCGTCGAGATCGCCCACAAATTTTTCGATGTTGTGGTAATCATCACGATCGTAGTGGTGATCGGCGCGCGCGGGCAGCGCGCAAATAGTTAGCAGCATCGCAAGGAGCAGGATGAGTTTTTTCATGGAATCTAAATTTTGAAACAACAGACGGCGCGAGATCGAGTCGTATTCAAACGCCAATAAAAGCCAGACCGGCACGAATCCAAAACGGGATCGTGGCGAATGCGGCGATGGACGTGAACAGCACCACTTGCAATGCGATTTTCGGATCTCCATTGTAATGCTTCGCGATGATGATCGGCATCATCGCCGCGGGCATAGCGGCTTGCACGACGATGACGTGTTTCAGCTCAACCGAGCACGGAAGCCACTTTGCAATCGCGAGGAAGAACAGCGGCAGAATGCCATTGCGCAACAAGCACGCGCCGGTCGCGATGTGCAGACCGCCGCGCGGATGCAGCTCGGCAATGAAATCGGCGTAAGTTGCGCCTGTTAAAACGAGCGCCAGCGGAACGGCGCATTGTCCCAGTGAATGAGAGGCGCGCAGCGAAAAATCCGGCAACCACGTGCGAGCGCCACAAAAGTTGAGCACGACGCAAATGATGATTGCGATGACCGGCGCGTTCAGGATTTTCCGCCACTCGCGACGCGGAGAAACGGCGGCGAGAATCAAGCTCGCGCCAATCCAAATCGAAACTTCCGCGCCAAGATTGTGCGTGAAAAGCACGCCCATCGTCTGCTTGTCGAACACAGCTTCGATAATCGGGATCGCGGTGTAGCCGTAGTTATACATGCCGGTCGAGTAGACGAAGGTGCGCGCCTCTTTTCCGCGCGACAGTCGCATCGCGCGCGCGCCGAGCCAGCACAGACCGAAGCCGAGGAAGCACGTGCCGAGTCCAACCAACGGCGGCAGCGCGAGGTTGCCCGCATTTTTCAGCGCCGGATTTCCGATGATCGTATCGGCGATCAGGCATGGGTAGAAAAGATTCACCGTCGCGCGAAGCAAGCTGTGATCGGCCTCCGCGGTCAGCCAACGCGCGCGACGAATGACGAAGCCGATAGCAATCATCGTGTATACAGGCGCGACCGCATGGAGTAGCAGCCAGTAATTTAAATTTTCGAGCGCAGGGTTCAAATCAACGTCAGTTGCGAATCTTAACTAGGAACCGCAAACTTTTGCGATGGCAGGAAAAATTTACATCGGCACCAGCGGCTGGATTTACAAAGGCTGGGCGAAGACATTTTACCCGGAAAATATCCGTGGCACCGCGCTGCTCGCATATTACGCACAGCATTTTCCGACTGTCGAAATCAACGCCTCGTTCTATCGTTTGCCCGAGAAAAAAACGTTCATCGGCTGGCGCGAGCGTGCGCCGCGCGGATTCATCTACGCCGTGAAAGGCAGCCGCACGGTGACGCATTTTAAAAAGTTGATGCCCGGCGCGAAATCGTTCGACCTGCTTCTTTCGTATGCGACCGAACTGCACGAGCATCTCGGGCCGATCCTCTGGCAGTTGCCCGGCGCTTTTAAAAAAAATGCGCAGCGGCTCGATGAGTTCTGCGCGAGCCTGCCGCGCGGGATGCGCAACGCGATGGAATTTCGTGATTGCTCGTGGCTCGATGACGAAATCTTCGGCATTTTGCGCAAACACAATGTCGCGAATGTCTCGCTCAGCTCGCTCGGGATGCCGATGAATCTCGATGTGACGGCGGATTTTATTTACGTGCGTTTTCACGGGCTGGAAGGCGGCGCGGCGCACGACTACACGCGCGCCGAGTTGGAGCCGTGGGCGGTGCATTTGAAAAGTTGCGCGCGCAAAAACATCGATGCTTTCGTTTATTTTAACAACGACATCAACACGCGCGCGCCGGGAAACGCGAAGATGCTGGTGGAAATGGTCGGCAAAAACGCCGTGCTGCCGCACTAGCGTTTCTTTTTCGAGCCGAGCACGCGGAATTTTTTCTCGAGCATGGCGATGTCCTGCGGCAGCAAACCGCGCGGAATCGTGATGATTCCGTCGCTGACGCGCTTGTCGATTTGCATGTCGATGACCTGCCGGCCGTTCACGATCGCGACGAGCGAATGACCGCGATGCTCCGTGCTGAGCATCTCGAGATCGAATCGCCCGTGCTCGTCGAATTTGAACGCGCAACCCATCGTGCCGTCATCTGCGGGAAACGGATAAATGGCGGCAATGTCGCGCTCGGTGAATGACGGAATCTTTTCCACGTAAGCCTGCCGCGGCGGATAATGCAGGGTCGCAGGAATCGCAAAAGTCGAAGTGTCCTGCGCGTTTGCCTCGAGGTGAAAATGCACGGTGACTTGTGACTGCTTTTTCGCGAAAGCAACGAACATCAGCGCGAGCAACGGCAGCAAAAATCGGAGACGCATCGCCGGAGTCTGCGGCGAACCAAATGCGTTTGCAACCCGCGAGCCGCTGGGCTACGAAAACCGCATGCGTTTTCGCCCCGTTCTGCTTTTGTCGATTTTTCTCGCGTTTAATTTTGTTGCGCACGCTGCTGACGAAAAACCCGGGCTGCTAAATCGCACGCTGCAAACGCTGCACCTCGCGCCGCGTGCGAAGAAGGATTCGGTGCACGTTCAAAATTTGACGCTGAACATGGATGTCGCGCCGCAGCCGGTGAAGCTCCCGGAAACGCGGCAAATGAAAGTCACGCTGTCGCTGCTGAACCGCTCGAAAAAATTCGTGCATCTCGAATTTCCGACGACACAGCGGATCGACATCGTCGTCAGCGACAAAACCGGAAAGACCGTCACGCGCTGGTCGGAAGACCAGTCATTTGCAAACGAGCCGGCCTACGTGACGATCAATCCCGGCGAGCGCATCGAATACAACGCGTCAGTCGCGACGCGCGATCTCGTCGCGGGCGAGCCTTACACAATCGACGGATTTTTTCCGAACGTCACGGAGCTTCGGATTCAGAAGACGATTGTGCCGGAGAAGTAGGCGCGGCGGGCTTCAGCGCTTCATCGGCGGCTCTCGGTTCCAGCGGCAACGCAAGCCGGCCATCTTGAAATTCGATCACGCGTCCGGCGTCGATCAGCCAGTGCAGATCGGCCGCGAGCGCGGTTTTTAATTTCGGCAAGTCCGGATCGCTTTCCTTCGCGCCCAGAATTTCCTTGGTCAGATCGGCACGCGTGCATTTTGGATTCGCGCTGATTACACGCAAAATCTCAGCGATATTTGCCGAGAAATTTTTGTCGGTGAACGGCTCGGGCCGCACCGCGCTGACAAATTGCATCCGTTTGTGATGTTTAAAAACGTGCAAACCGAGATTCGTGAGCTGCTGGCGCAGGTGATACAGCATCTGGCCTGGAAAGCCGCGCTGGTTTTCCCATGCTTCCCGCACCGCTGAAGCGATGCGGCGATCGGGCAAATGCCGGCTCGTCTCGCCGGCGAGATCGAAGCTCGTGCCGGTGCGGATGAGCGAATCGAGATACGTTTTGCGAAAGTGCTGCTCCGCCTCGTTTGCATCTAGCGTGAGTTGCTCCGGCTCTTTCAGCGTTTTGTAAACCGTGACGCTGCGCGCCTCTTCCTTCCACGCATCGACGACGGCGGGATCGGTGACGACTTCGATTTCGCGTTGAAACTCGGGAAAAGGCATGCGTCGGCTGAAACGCTCCTCGTAAAGTTTGCGGAGCGCGGGCTGATAGCCGTGGTAATTCGTCGGGCCGAGTAAAGTGCCGGTGAGTTTGCAGCGCGCGACATTCGTGAAATTGCCCTTGAGCGGCTCGCGCTGCGTCGTTTCCACGGTGTAAAACTCCGCTGCCATCTCGTTAAACGCGCTTTTTTCCAGCGTCGCGCGGTCCATTGCGACGGGACCGTCGTCACCGAGACGAAAGAACACCGTTTTTTCATCAGCGGCGCTCACGCGCACGCGGTGCCGCTCCGGCTTTTCCAAAAACATGCGCGCCAAATCGAAAAGCGGATACGCGCGATTTGTCGATTTCACCTGCTTCGCGACGCTGTTGACAAAAATCATCTCCGGAAAAAATTCGATGCGAACCGGCGCCGGCTCGCGCGGCTGCTGCGGGCGCGGCGTTTCCTTTTGCGGAGGTTTGTGCGCACCGTGCGGCTTTTTAAAATCGCGGCCATGCTCGCGTTTCGGCCCGCGTTTCTCGTCGTGCGATTTCGGTTTGCGATCACGCGGCGGACGCGGCCTTTCGCCGAAGTCGCGACGCGGACGTTCCTCGCGCACCTCGTAGTCGGCATACGGGTTTTTCGCCGGGGCTTCCTTGAGCCAGTCCGGCATCATTTTTAAGTCTAAATCCGCGGGCAGTTTTTCCATGGAGCGCTAATAAAATCCGAATCGCGCCAAATGTCCAACCGTGCGCTTTTTTCATCTGCGCAGCGTAGCGCGTCTGCGCGAAAAATTAGTTGTTGCCAAAGCATGCGCGGCTCAACTAAAGCGATAGTCCAACACCCAACCTGGAGAAATTTTATGGCAGACAAATCCATTGAAGAAAAAGTCAAAGACATCATCGTCGAGCAACTCGGCGTCAATCCCGAGCAGGTCACACCGCAAGCTTCGTTCATCGAAGATCTCGGAGCTGACTCGCTCGATACCGTGGAACTTGTGATGGCGTTCGAGGAAGAATTTTCCGTCGAAGTGCCGGACGAAGACGCCGAGAAATTGCAGACCGTCGGCGACGTCGTGAAATACATCGAGGAAAAAACCGCGAAGTAAATTTCGCGCATCGATTTTAAAAAGCGCCGCGCAGCCTCGTGCTCGTGGCGCTTTTTATTTCGCCTCATTTCTGTGAAAGCCGCGCGCTTACATGACGAACCGGATTGACCAAAAATTTGCCGGACTGCGAGCGCGCGGCCAAAAAGCGTTCATCGCTTACATTTCGGCGGGCGATCCGAATCTCGTCGCGACACGCGCGCTCACGCTCGCGCTGGAAAAAGCCGGCGTGGACATTCTTGAGCTAGGCGTGCCGTTTTCCGATCCGCTTGCGGACGGAATCGTCAACCAGCTCGCCGCGCAACGCGCGCTCGAAGCCGGCACCACGCCGCGCGGAGTGCTCGATTGCGTGCGCGAAATCCGGCGCGAATCGCAAATACCGATCGTGCTCTACACCTACATGAATCCGCTCTACGCATTCGGCTTCGAGCAGTTTCATCGAGAGGCTGAAGCCGCGGGCGTCGATGGTTTGCTGATTCTCGATTTGCCGCCGGATGAAGACAGCGCGGAGCTGGCGAATGTCGGCAACATCAAGCGCATCCGGCTCATCGCGCCCACGACTCCGCCAGAACGGATCGCGCAAATCACGGCGCGCGCCGATGGGTTTATCTACTACGTTTCGCGGGAAGGCGTGACCGGCGAACAGGCGAGCGTCGCCACGTCGCTCGACGAGCGCATCGCGGAAATTCGCAAAACGACTTCGCTGCCGATCGTCGTCGGATTTGGCGTTTCGAATCCGGAACAAGCGCGTGAAGTTGCGCATGCCCCAGACGGTGTTGTTGTCGGCAGTGCGATTGTAAAACGCATCGCGGAGCACGGGAAATCGCCTGATTTGGTAGAACGCGTCGCAGAATTCGTGTCGCCGCTCGCGCAAGCGGTAAAGCAAGCGTAGCGCCTCATCAGCGCGCGGGAATCAGCTCGTCATCGCGCAGCTTTCCCGTGCCGGAAAATTTTTCGACGAGTGCGGTGACCGCATCGGTGGGATCGAGTTGATAGTTGTAAGGCAGCGCGTTGGGATTCTCCCATTTCCACCCGGCAGGTGCATTGAACCGCAGCGCACTTCGCTCGATGCTGCTCTGGAAATTGTGCGCGAGCTCGAAATCGCGATTTGGATCTTTTTGGGCGTGTGGAACATCTTTCGCGCCGCCTTCTTCCGACTCCTCGATTTCCACATCGGCCTTCGGTGTGCGCGGGTTTTCATTGCGGCTGTTTACGATCGTAATTGTGCCGGCGCGATTTTTTTTCACGGTGTCGTTGGCGTGCGAGAACGTCGTCGCAACGGCTGCATCGCGATAAATGCAATTTTCGACGAGTGTCACCGCGTTCATCACGGAGATCGTCGCGTTCTCCGCGCCGTCAACCATGTCGTTAAACACATGCACATTTCCAAATCGCACGCGTGGCGCACGATCATCAATGTCATGAAAATAATTGTTGTGCAGTGTCACATTCAGCTTGCCGGTGTCCGTCGACGCCGCGCCCGGTCCCGACGAATGGCCGATGAGCATCACCTTTTTGTGCGGACCGTTGTGGTCACCGCCAAAGCGACACCATGAAACCGTAACCAAATCCGAGCCATGCGTAATATCGACCGCGCCATCGTAAGCTCTGCCAAAATCGCAATGATCGATCCAAATGTGATGACTGCGCTCCTTTCCGGCATTCGTGATGCGGATGTAGTCCCATCCGAATCGGTCGTATTTTCCAGTCGGGTCAAATTCCCAAAGCTCGCGGAATTTCAAATTGCGGAGGATCACATTTTGCGAGCCGTGGATTTCCAATGTTCCGTGCCGCAGCGTCGCTCCGTCGCCACGGGAAAAAATCGTGGTGTTCGGCCGCACGTGGACGATGCCGACTGATTTCAGCTCATTTCCTGCACGCTCATTTGCAAGTTCGCCAAGATCGAGATCGTTCACAATTTCGATCACGCGCGGTGTCGTGTTGCGCGCTGCTTTGCTTTTGATGTCCGTGCGCTCCGCTGCCGCGAAAAACTCCTCCGGCGTTCGCACGCGCATCACGGGTGCATCGCCGCCGCCCCCCGTGGTCGTCGCAATTCCGTAAGCGCTGATCGTCGCGAAACCCTGCAGTTTAAAAAGAGGCGAATCCTCTGCATTTGCCAAACTCAAACCGGCAAAAAGCGCCAATGCTAAAACGCCGCTGCGAATCATCGTGCTACATTCCGCACTTCGTTTTTACCTCTGCGAAGCTGGAAATTTTTGTCTGCAAGCTCGCGAGGTAAGCATCGCTTTCCGGCAGCGTTTTGATGCGGGAGAGATTCGCCGGATTTTCAAGACGCGAAAAAACGACCTGCGCGATTTTATTGCGCGGCACTAATTTTTCGCCGTAACCGGCGGGCACGTTGCTCGACCAAAAACGGACGTATTCGCCATCGGCGCGCATTTCCGTGCCAAGGAAAATCACCGAGTGCCCGTGCTCGTTTTTCCCAACCGAGGGCGTCCAAAAAATCTTCATGAAATCGCCGGGACGCGCCTGCGCGAAATCTGAAAAATTCGGCCCGAGTTTCAGTTCGTAAAACAATCGCGCGGTGCCTGGGCCATTCGCGTTCCAGCGGCCCCAAGTCCCCTCGCCATCGCGCTGCCCGTCGCGAATCATCAGCGCGGTCAGCGTGTCATAATCGAGCGTCAGCGCTCCTTCGCGGCGGAGTTGCTCGACGACTTTTAAAAACACGAGATACGTCGCGCCGGAGCAATAGCTCGGCGAAGCGGCGTTTGGCAGCACGAAAAATTTCCCCTGCTCAAAATGCGTCGCCGATTGCAGCGCGATTGTAGCCACACGCGTCGCTGCATAGCGGCCCCCGGACGGCATTGCGCTGATTTGCTCGAGCACGAGCGCATTCAAATCGCGCGGGCTTTGCGCAAAACCCGTGCTGCAAAATGCGCCGGCGATGAGCAATGCGCGGAGGAACTTCATGCATCCGCATTGTCGCGGAAAATCTTAGCCGCGCAACTGACAAGACCGCGGACGTGTGTTAGATGAGGTCGATGCTGAAATTCACCAAAATGAATGGCGCCGGAAACGATTTCGTCATGCTCGATAATCGCGACGGCTCGCTGCAGCTCGATGCAAAAACGATCGCACATTTGTGCGACCGGTATCGCGGCGTGGGCGCGGATGGTGTGCTCGTCGTTGAGCCGGCGTCGAACGGCGCTGATTTTCGCATGCGCTACTACAATGCCGATGGCGGCGAAGCCGAGATGTGCGGCAACGGCGCGCGCTGTTTTGCGCGATTCGCGAATCGCCTTTCCGGCAAACAGGACAAGGTGAGTTTCGAAACGTTGGCCGGCGTGATTACCGCGACTTGCAGCGGCGAGTTGATTTGTCTCGCGATGAGCCAGCCGAAAGATTTGCAGCTCAATCAAAAGCTCGATTTGAAACTCGAATCGCTCGTTGTCCATTCGGTGAACACCGGCGTTCCGCACGCGGTGACGCTCGTTGAGGACATCGAAAACGTCGCAGTCGAGCGGCTCGGCGCGGCGATTCGTTATCACGAGCATTTCGCGCCGCGCGGAACGAACGTGAATTTCGCGAAACAGATCGACGCGCAAAATATCGCGATTCGCACTTACGAGCGCGGAGTCGAAGACGAGACGCTTGCGTGCGGAACCGGCGTCGTCGCGAGCGCGCTGATTTTTCACGAACTGACCGGCGCGACCGCGCCGATCGGCGTTCACGTCCGCGGTGGCGACCGGCTGGAGGTTTCATTCGAAAAAACCGCCGGCGGTTACAAAAACGTGACGCTCACCGGACCGGCTGATTTCGTTTTCGACGGCCAAATCGAGCTGTAAAAACTCGACACTCGAACCTCAGCCCTCGACACTTTCCGCCCCATGTTTCGCGGCACTTTCACAGCATTGGTCACTCCGTTTCGCGACGGCACGATCGACGAAAACGCATACGAGCAGCTCATCGAATGGCAAATCGAGAGCGAAGTCGCCGGCATTGTGCCCGTCGGCACGACCGGCGAATCGCCGACGCTCGATCACGCCGAGCACAATCGCGTAATCGAACTCGCCGTTCGCTCTGCGCGCGGCCGCTGCAAAGTGATCGCAGGCACCGGCTCGAACTCGACCGCCGAGGCGATCGCGCTCACGCAGGAAGCGGAAAAAGTCGGCGCGGATGCCGCATTGCTCGTTGCGCCGTATTACAATAAGCCTTCACAGGAAGGGCTGTTTCGCCATTTCAAAGCAATCGCGGATTCAACAGGATTGCCGTTGGTTCTTTATAGCATCCCTGGGCGCTGCGGCATCGAGATCGGCGTCGAAACCGTGCGGCGTCTTGCCGAAAAATGCCCGAATATCGTCGCAATCAAGGAATCCGGCGGAAGCGTCGAGCGTGTGAACGCGCTGCGAGCCGTGTTGCCGGGCGAGTTCGATATTTTATCCGGCGATGATTTCATCACGCTGGCTTTCATGGCTGCGGGAGGGCGTGGCGTGGTCAGCGTCGCGTCCAACATTATGCCGCGCGAAGTTGTGCAAATGGTGCGCGCGTTTACGAATGGCGAGATCGAAACTGCGCAAAAATTGCATGCGAAACTTTATCCACTTTTTCGCGATTTATTCATCGAGCCAAATCCGGTGCCAATCAAAACCGCACTCGGCTGGGCAGGCCGAATTTCGCCCGAAGTGCGGCTGCCGCTCTGCGAAATGAGCGAGGCCAATCAGCAAAAACTGCTCGCGACTTTGCGCAACTTGAACCTGGTGAAATGAGTCCGCTGCGCCTTTTGATGAACGGCTCACGCGGCCGTATGGGCCAGACAATTCTCGCGTGCGCGAAAGTCGACCCCGAAGTTTCTATCGCCGCCGAAATTGACTCGGGCGACGATTTTCAAAGCGCGGTTCCGAATTGCGATTGCGTGATCGATTTTACGCATCACGCCGTTGTTGAAAATGTGTTAACTACTTGCGTTGCACACAAAAAAATTCTCGTGATCGGGACGACCGGCCACACTGACGCCCAAGTCGAGAAAATCAAAGGTGCAGCGAAATCGATCCCGATCGTGTTCGCGCCAAACTTTTCCGTCGGCGTGAACACGCTTTTCTGGCTAACGCGCAAAGCCGCGGAAATCCTCGGTCCTGAGTTCGATCTCGAAGTTGTCGAGATGCATCATCGTTTAAAAAAAGATGCGCCTAGCGGCACGGCGAAACGCCTCGCCGAGATTTTGGCCGAAGTCCGCTCGCTGCAATACAACAGCGATGTGCGACATGGCCGGCATGGCATTGTCGGCGAACGCACGAGCGCGGAGATCGGCATGCACGCAATTCGAGGCGGCGATGTCGTCGGTGATCACACGGTGATTTTTGCCGCGCAAGGCGAGCGCGTGGAATTGACGCACACAGCGTCGAGTCGTGAGACATTCGCGCGCGGGGCTATTCGCGCTGCAAAATGGGCGCGCACGCAATCGCCCGGTCTTTACGACATGCAGGATGTGCTCGGCCTGAAATAATGATGAATGCAGAATGTAAAATGCAGAAGGTTCTCGGCGGAGCCGCAAACTTTTCATTCATCATTCATCATTCGTCACTCTGCATTTGATTTGTGCGCACGGGAATTGCGTTCGGTTCCAACGTCGGCGACCGGTTGCAAAATTTGCGCGAAGCACGCGCACGACTGCTCGCACTGCCCATCGCGCACGAGCCGGTGCTGACTTCGCGCATATACGAAACTGAACCTGCCGGGTGCGAGCCGGGCACGGCATCATATTTAAACGTGGTGATCGAAATCGAGTTCGACGGTCATCCTGTAACGCTGCTCGATGCGCTGCAAAAAATCGAAAAAGAGTTAGGACGACCTTCAAAACGACCGCGCAACGCTCCGCGCACAATCGATCTCGATGTGTTATATGTTGGAAACCTCGTGCTCGCGAACGACGAGATTGTCATTCCGCATCCGCGGCTTCATTTGCGTCGCTTCGTGCTTGCGCCGCTTACGGACATCCGGCCCGCACTGATGCTACCGGGCCAGCACGAAACGGCCGCGCAATTACTCGCGAAACTGCCGCCGTCGGACGCTGCAATTTTTCCGGAAACGCTTTAGCTTACGTCCATGGATCCCCGCATCGACAGCCTTCGCGCGATGAAACAGCGCGGCGAAAAAATCGCGGTGCTCACGGCCTACGATTATCCGCTTGCGCGTCTGCTCGATGAGAGCGGTATCGATGTGATTCTCGTCGGCGACTCGCTCGGAATGGTCGTCCTCGGTTTTCCAGATACGACTCTAGTGACGATGGAGCAGATGTTGCATCACACTGCTGCCGTTGCACGTGCCGTTAAACACGCGGTGATCCTCACGGACCTGCCTTTTGCAAGCTACGAGACTCCGGAGCGAGCTTTGGAAAATGCGCGGCAACTCATCGATGCCGGTGCGCACGGCGTGAAGCTCGAGGGTGGTGCCGCGAAGCGTGCGGAAATTGAGGCGATCACGCACGCGGGAATTCCGCTGATGGCGCACATCGGCATGTTACCGCAGCAAGTGCGACTCGAAGGCGGCTACAAAGTGAAAGGCAAAACGCCGGACGAAGTGGAGGCTCTGCTCGCGGATGCACGGGCAGTGGAGGAGGCAGGAGCGTTTGCCGTCGTGCTCGAACTGGTGCGACCGGCGGTGGCCGAGCAAATCACGCGGGCGATTTCAATTCCGACGATCGGGATCGGTTCCGGCCAAAATTGCGACGGGCAGGTGCTCGTGACGCACGATCTGATCGGCTTGTTTCCGTGGTTCACGCCGAAATTCGTTTCACGCGAAGCGCACGTCGCGGACGAGATTCGCGGCGCAGTGTCCGCATTTATTAACCAGGCGAAATCTACTCCCACGCGCGGCTCGTGAGCCGCCGGATGTTGCCCGAGAACGAGACAATCATCGCGCTAACAAAATACAAAAATGTCGACAGCAGCAGCGAGAGAAACGGGCCGACCAAAATCTTTTCGCGCAAATCGACGACAGTGAAATCCGCGAGCACCAGCGCGAGCGTGCAGAGAAATTGCGCGAAGAGCAAAATATAGCGGCCCCAATTTCTGCGCATCCATAAAGCAGCCGCGCCGATAGCCGTCCAAATGAGCGCGATGAGCACGCATACGAGAATATTTTGCACCGGATGATTCGGCACGCGCGCGTAATGCAGCATCGTCGCATCGGAAACCAGCAGTAGAGCGAAAGCGACCGCCAGCCAGATGCGGCCGAGTTTGACGCTCGTCCTCGGCATCGCGACTACGTGCCGTTTTTCGAGACGTCGCCGGCGAATTCGCCCATTTTGCGGAATTTCGCGTAGCGCTGAGCAAGCAATTTTTCGATCGGCATCTCTGTCAGCTTTTTCAAATGCTTAACGATTGTTTTTTTCAAAATCGTGGCCGTTTGCTCATGATCCTGATGCGCGCCGCCAAGCGGCTCGGGAATCACTTCATCTATCAACTTCAACTCCTCGAGATCGCGCGCGGTGAGCTTCAGTGCCTCGGCGGCTTCGGGCGCGTGGCTGCGATGTTTCCACAAAATCGCGGCGCAACCTTCAGGCGAGATGACGGAATAGTAGGCGTTTTCGAGCATCAGCACGCGGTCTGCGACGCCGATGCCGAGCGCGCCGCCGGAGCCGCCTTCGCCAATGACGACGGAAATGATCGGCGTTTTGAGCACCATCATTTCCCGCAGATTTACGGCGATTGCTTCCGAAATGTGCCGCTCTTCCGCACCGACGCCGGGATACGCGCCGGGTGTGTCGATGAGCGCAATGACGGGCAGACCGAATTTCTCGCCGAGCCGCATCATTCGAAGCGCTTTGCGGTAACCTTCCGGATGCGCGCTTCCGAAATTGCGTTTTAAATTTTCCTTCAGCTCCCGGCCTTTTTGATGACCGACAACCACGCAGCGGTGATCCCCGATCGTCGCGAGCCCGGCAGGCATCGCTTTGTCGTCGCCGAAAAGCCGGTCGCCGTGCAGTTCGATGAAATCGGTGAATGCCGACGAAAAATAATCGAGCGTGTAAGGCCGTTGCGGATGACGCGCGATCTGCACGCGCTGCCACGCGGTCAGTTTATCGTAAGTCTCGCGCTTCATTTCCTCGATCTTCGCTTGCATGCGCTTGACCTCGGGGTCGAGGTTGATGTCCTGAGCGCGCGAATGGCGCTTGAGATCCTCGAGTTTGCGCTCGAGCTCGAAGATCGGTTTTTCAAAATCGAGCGGCTGCAATTTCATACAAAATGCGTCATTCAATCGTGACCGGAACGCCCTTGGTAAGCAACGCGGAAAGTTCCTCCATGTCCGACGCGCTGAGCGCGATTCCGGCGGGCGCCTTCTCGCCGCCCTCGGCGGGATCGGTGTAAAGCGTGTAATTCGACGCGTTCATCTGCACCCAGTGCGATGAGCCGATGTAATCCTTCGTGCCGAATGCGACACGCTGGCCGTTTTTCCACGCGGCGAGCTCGGTGATTTTTGCGTTGAGCGGCGCGTTATTTTTCGACGGCGGGACGGCCCAAGCCTTCGCACGGTATTGTTTAAAAAAGCGGGCGTGATTGTAGAGTATGACTTTTTTCTCTTTGCGATTGATGACGACGTTGAATTGCGGATGCGATATGTAAAGCACCTGGCCGACACTGAGCCGGCGCGGATCATCGAGATTGTTCGAGCGCATGATGAGCTCACCGGGAACTTTCAGCTTTTTCTCGATCTTCACGAGCGCATCGCCGCGTTGAATCGTGTATTCTTCTTTTTCCGGCGACGGCGTTGCGGAGAAAAAAATGTCGATGTTCAATTCGCCGATCGCGTCCTTTGCCTCATCGAGTTTTGTCGAGCCCGGATAATTCTCGAGGAAGTTTTCAAACGCAGCGCGTGCTTCCACGAGTTTATGCTCGTTTTTTAGTGTCATGCATTTTTCAAACTCGGGAATCGTCGGATCCGGCGGAGGCGTCGGCGTGCCGAATGCGGTTTCTTCCTTCAGTTCCTGCGTCGGCCGCACGAACAAATCCCACCCGAAATAAGCCGCGCCACCGAAGATTACGGCTACGAGCACGAGAATGACGAGCGCCTTGAACATTTGTTAAAGCATCGCAGAAATTGCGAATCGTTAAATCAAGCCGTGCCTGCGGAAATCGCCGAGATTTCCACTGGATGATTGCTGGATTAAATCGACCGCAAACTTCAGCAAACAAACTTCCCATGTGTCGTCCACGCCGTGAATAATCGCGGTCAATGGCTCGTTTTCGTCATCGCGCGCGATGTTGCCGCGGACACGATCGAGCGCTTCATCGAGCGATGATTTCACGACCTGCTCGACGACGTCCGTTTTCCGAAACTGGAAGCCATATTTTAAAATCGCGAACTGCTCGCGATGCTGCTCAATCCATTCGGCAAACTCGCGCGCCTTTTCACCGAAGCCGTCGAGCGCGAGATGCGCGAGGTGATCCGGCGTCAGAATTTGCGGGCGTTCCGCGTGCAGGCGACCGTTGCGGACGCGCACTTCGTTGACGCTATCCATCAGCTCGGACACGAGATAAAAGCGGAAGCTCGTGTTGCCAAACGTCTCGATGCGCTGCTGCGGCGCGAGAATTACGCGCGTGTTTTCGACGGCGTAATTGAAATCGTCCTGGCTAAACATTGGCGACGAAAGATAAGCGCGCGTGCTGTGCAAGCAAACCTAATCCACGAACCGCTGCGCGACCGGCATCCGGCGTCCGAGACCGAATGCCCGGCTGGTGACTTTAAGGCCGGGCGCCGCCTGTTCGCGTTTCCATTCGTTTAAATCAACGCGGCGCGTTATCCAACGCACCGTTTTTTCATCAAAACCGTGTGCAATGATGTCGCGTGCGGTCATATTTTGTTCAACGTAAAGCTCCAGGATTTGGTCGAGCAAATCGTAAGGCGGCAGCGTGTCCTGGTCGCGTTGATCGGGCTTCAACTCAGCGCTCGGCGGTTTTTCGATCGTATTCGCCGGAATGATCTCGCGCTCGCGATTCATCCAGCGAGCGAGATCGTAGATTTTTGTTTTCGGCACGTCGCTGATCACCGCGAGCCCGCCCGCCATGTCGCCGTAAATCGTGCAATAGCCGACAGCGAGTTCGCTTTTGTTGCCAGTGGTGAGAAGCATGTGGCCAAGCTTGTTCGAGATTGCCATCAGCGTCATCGCTCGCAACCGCGGCTGCATGTTCTCCTCGGCCTCGTTTTCCGGGAGCCCGGCGAAAAGTTCTGTAAACTGATTTCTAAACATCTCAAAAGTCTGCTGGATCGAAATTTTGAGACAGCGAATGCCGAGATTCCGTGCGAGCGCGACCGAATCGTCGATGCTGCCGCGGGAGGAAAATTGCGTAGGCATCGTGACGCCGAGCACGTTTTGCGCGCCAACCGCATCGACTGCGATTGCAGCCGTCACCGCCGAATCGATGCCGCCGCTCAATCCAAGCACGACCGATTTGAAGCCGCACTTCGCAAGATAATCGCCAAGGCCCAGCGAGAGCGCATGGAACAACTCCTCCGGCTCTTGTTGAAAAATCGGCGAGTCGCTTTTCCGTTTTTCGCTGTCGATCACTTCGACTGTTTCACGAAATGGCGGAAGCTGCGCGATGAGCTTTCCATCCGCGTCGATTGCGACGGAGTTGCCATCGAAAATGAGCTGGTCGTTTCCGCCGACTGCGTTGCAGTAAAAAATCGGCACGCGATGTTTTCGCGCGAGCCCGGAAAGCATTGCGAAACGCCGCGCCGGCTTGCCGAGATTGAACGGCGACGCGCTGATGTTGAGAATCGCGCCGGCGCTTTGCTCGACAAGCGCGCCGACGGTTTCCTGCGTGTAAAGACGGCGCGGCAGGAAATCTTCCGTCCAAATATCCTCGCAAATCGTAACGCCGAATTTTGTTTCGCCGACATCGAGCGCGCGTAGCGTTTCGCCCGGCTGAAAATAACGGTCTTCGTCAAACACGTCGTAAGTCGGCAGCAGCGATTTGTAGATTTTTTCGATCGGCCGCCCGCGCTGGAGCAGCGCCGCTGCGTTGTGAAACGGACGTCCGCTCGGTTGGTGATTATGATCGATGAAGCCGACTAGCAGCGGCACGTCACCGATTTGTGCATGCAGTTTGTCGAGAATCTCTAGATTGAGTGGAACGAAGCGCGATTTAAAAACGAGATCTTGCGGCGGATAACCGGTGATCGCGAGTTCCGGCGTGAGCACGAGTTCCGCGCCGCGCCTGACGGCGTCCTGATAGGCGTTGAATATTTTTTGATGATTGCCCGGCAGATCGCCGACGGTCGTGTTTAGCTGTGCGAATCCGATTTTCACGGGATTAACACGAATTTAACGATGCGGAGTGGGCGATTGGATGTAGAGACTTTTCCAGCCTTCGTTCGATTCGTAAAACGCCTCCTGCACAACATGGCGATAGACCTGAATTAAAGCGGCGGCGAACGCTGCGGCAATGAGCGTTAGCAGCACTTTTTGAAAAAAAGTGGTGTGCATGACGGGACTATAATCGAATGTTTAACAGTGTCACCAAAATCCCCACTGGCGGGTTTGGAGAATGTAGATGCCTAGAAGCAAGTTTGTGGCCGCGTGCGCGACAACGCATGAGCCGAGGCTTCGTGTGCGGTAGGCGACGAGGTTAAAAAGTGCGCCGGCAAAAATCGCGGGCACCACATCGGGCCCGGGCGGCCATGTTTTTGAGCCCCAATGCGCGAGTGCGAAAAGCAGCGTCACAGCCAAAAACGGGAAGCGTGAATACGTGCCGAAGGGCACTTTTTCAAAATCGCGGTCAATAAAGTCGCGCAGTAAAAACCCGCGCCAGAAAATTTCCTCGAGCAGCGGCACGACAATCGTGAGCCGCAAAAAGCGGAGCATCAGCACGCTGAAAAACAGCGGGTAATTGCCTGCGAAAATCGTCGGATTAAATCCGTAGCGCCGCGCCTCGGCGTGGAAAACGACTTGAGGCGCAATCCAGATCGCAAGAACGAGAATCGCGATCGCCAGTGTGAAGAGCATTTTTTTTACGCTGCCAAATTCATAACGCCGCCAAAAATACAACAGCACAGCTCCGCAAATCAGCGTCTGCGCGGGATAAACGAGTTGCTCCGGCGCGGTTGCAAGCAACGAGCCGGGCTTGCCGAGTCCGCTCACCAGCGGCATGGCGCCGAGCAGCAACATAAACACGGCGAATGGCGCGATGTAAGCTGCTTGTTGTTTGCTCATGAAAGACGCCGAAGCTATCAATCCCGCCGGAGTAAAGCGAGAGGTTGATCCCGATCAACTGCTCAAGCTCATGGATCTGCAACTTGCCTCGACACGCCGCGAGCGCCACACGCGCTCCGGCCGCAATGCGTTTCGCATTTGGAGCCTCGCATTCATCATTGTTGCGACAATCGTGGCGCTTTTGGCGTTGCAGTGGACGCTCGATCAACTGCCAAAGCCGGAAAAAGCGACGCATAATCCGGCAATTACAGCGAAATAGTATCATTTTTTAGAAAAACCATAACTGCGGCACGACGGCTGCTTTTTGGAAATACAAATGGCAAAAATTCCAAATTCCGTTATCGGCATCGACCTCGGTCGCCACTCGCTGAAGTCGGTTTCGCTCGTGCGAAAAGGAGCGAATCGTTTCGTGCTAAATAATTACGCCGTCCGCACCATGGAGAAGACGCCGGAAACCGCCGACGATCTCGCCGAAGAGCTGAAGCTGCTGCTCAAGCAAATGGGCGGTAGTGCGAAATCGTGCGCATTGGGCGTATCGAGCTCCGACTCGCTGATCCGCATCATCGAGCAGCCGGAGACACCGACTGAAATTTTGCGCGACGCGGTTCGGCTGAACGGAATGTCGCTGCTCAACCAGGACGTGAAAGAATTCGTGCTCGATTGCGAACAAATTACAAAACCTGCCCAGAGCGCGCACGGCATGACCGCGCGGTATCTCGTTTGCGGTTTGCCGCGGACGAAAATCATGCACGTCGATGAGGCGTTTGAAAAAAACCGGAAAAACGCGATCCACAACGTGCAACTTGCGCCGATCTGCACATTCAATGCGTTTGAGTTTGCGAATGAAGAAACTTTCAATAACGAAGCGTTTCTGCTCCTGGACGTCGGTCACGATACCGCGACCGTCACGGTCGGTGTGAAACGCGAGTTGATGCTCGTGCGTTCAATCGATTACGGCGCGCAGACTTTAATCGAAGCGCTGATCAACAGCGGCGCTAAAACCGGCGAAGGAGCGCTGCGCCAGCTCGAAGAAAAAGATGAAATCGCCGACAGCACCGCGCGGTTATCGCTGACTGTCCTGACGCGCGAGATCAGCAGTTCCATCGGCTTTTTCGAAGGCCGGCGCGAAGAGAACATCGGTAAGATTTTCATCTCCGGCGGCATCGCGCGCTCAAAGGCGCTGCTAAGCATTTTGTCCGAGGAATTGCACATGCCGTGCGAATCTTGGGACCCATTCAAAGCGTGTGAAATCGCGCTGCCATCGAGCCGCAGAAAAATGTTCGCGGACGATTTCGTCAGCCTCAACGTCGCGTGCGGCGCGGCGGCGGAAGCATTGAAAGGAAACTAACCATGGCGCTCCACATCAATCTCTACCACGAAATCCAAAAGCAGGAACTCGCGCGGCGTCGCGATCCGCTGAAGCTCGGGATGCTCGGACTGCTGCTCGTCGTGATCGGATTCGTCGCGTTTTATTTTTACCGGATGGAGAGCGTCCATTTGCTGAACGTCCGGATCGCGACGCTTGAAACCGAGTGGAAAAAATTCGAGCCGAAGCAAAAAGCCGCCAAGACGCGCGAGGATGAGTTGACGCAAAACATCAAGCTCAGCGATTTGTTAACAAAGCGGATCGAGAGCCGTTTCTACTGGGCGCCGATCCTGGACGAAGTCCTGCAGAATGTTCCGCGCGAAGTGCAGATCACGAAACTCGCCGGCGATCTCGCCATCGAAAAAGGCAGGCCGTCGGTTTTGCTCGTCAGCGGTATCTCCAGCAGCGCGGCGCCACGCAAGGTTGCCGAGGATTTGCGCACTGCGCTCGACGAGAAGCTCGCAGAAAATTTCGAAAAGGTGAATTCGCGCTTCAACTCACTCGATGACACCGAGGAAAGTGTGACGCTCGACGGCAAACCCTGCCCGACCGCGACGTTTGCCATCGAATTTCAACTCCACAACAGCGCGCCCGAGCCAACGCCGGTGCCCGCACGCAAGAAAGTCGCCGCCCAATGAAAATAGAAAAAGAAGAAATCCAAAAAATCGTCCTCAGCCTGATGCTGTTTGCAGGTGTGATTTACTGTTACTTCACTTTTCTGCTCGGCCCGCTGAGCACTGCACAGGCCGCAGGAGAAGCGAAAATCCACACGCTGGAGCCGCAAATCGCCGACGCGAAGAAGCAGCTCCAAAAAACCGCGGATCTCGAAAAGAAAGCGCCGGTTTCCAGCAAAGCTCTCGAGCAAATCAACGCACTGATTCCCGAGGGTGCACCGGTTGCGTGGTTCCCGCCGCGCATCGCGGAATTTTTCAAGCACGAAGGCATCGACAAGGCGTTAACACGCTTAAACAACGAATTCCCGGAAAAGGAACTCACCGGCTTCCGCAAACTCGTCTGGTCGGTGGACATTCCGCACGTTGAGTTTGTGCCGCTCGGCATGGCTCTCGCAAAGCTCGAGAACCAGGAGCCGCTGCTGGAGATCATGAACGTCAGCGTCGAAGCAATGAAAGAGGATCCGCAGTATCAACACGCCACATTGACAGTTTCAACCCTCGTAAAACAATGAACTACAAAGCTTTTGTTATCGCTGCAGCGACCTTCGCGATCGCCCACGCAAATGGTGAAGATTTTCCGCTGAAAAAGCATTCCACTTTTGCGAACCGGGATGCGGCGCACAATCCATTCTGGCCGATCGGCTGGACAAAAACCGCGGTGAACGCGACCGCCGCAAGCCCGGCAGGGCTTCTGAAAGCGGACGATTTTACGGTGACAAGCATTTTGCTAAACAATCCACCACTTGCCGTGGTCAACGGCAAAGCAATGGAAGAAGGCGAAGTTATCGCCATGGATGTGCAAGGCCGCGCGATTTACATCCAGCTTGCCGCCGTTCGCGACGGCGAAGTCGTGCTGCGTTACGGCGAGCAAAACGTCACCGTTTCGCTCCGGCGCAAGGGCGAGGAGCCGCGCACCGCGTTGCGCTAAACTAAGCCGCTTTGCTCGCGGCGCGGCACTCGGCGACAAATTCGCCGATGCGTTTCATCGCGGTTTTGAGCTGGTCGAGACTCGTCGCGTAGCACGCGCGCACATGGCCTTCGCCACCCGGCCCGAATGCCGGCCCCGGCACGACGGCTACTTGCTTTTCGCGTAGGAGCCTCAGCGAAAAATCCCGGCTGCTCAAGCCGGTGCTCGCGATTTTTGGGAAAACGTAGAACGAGCCGTGCGGTTTGAAGCACTCAAGCCCAAGTTCGTTGAAACTGCTCACGATGAAATTGCGCCGATGCTCGTATTCGCGGCGCATCGCCTCGACATCGCGCGCGCCATTTTCCAGTGCCTCGATCGCGCCATCCTGCGCGGTGATCGAAGCGCACAAGATTCCGTATTGATGAATTTTCATCATCGCCTCGGTCAACGCGGCCGGCGCGCACGCGTAGCCGATGCGCCAGCCGGTCATCGCGAATGCTTTTGAAAAGCCGTGTAGAAAAATCGTGCGATCGCGCATTCCTGGCAGCGACGCGATGCTGACGTGTTCCGCGCCGTCGTAAGTCAGTTCGCTGTAAATCTCATCCGTGAGCACGATGAGGTCGTGCTCGATCGCGAGTGCTGCGATCTTTTCCAACTCCGCGCGCGTCTGCGTGCCGCCGGTCGGATTGCATGGAAAATTCATCATCAGAATTTTCGACGCGGGCGTGATCTTCTTTTCGAGTTCACGCGCCGTTAAACGGAAGTTATCCGCTGCAAATGTCGGCACCGCGACCGGCGCGCCGTGCGACAGCGTAATGCTCGGCGCGTAACTCACGTAGCATGGCTCGTGGTAGAGCACTTCGTCGCCGGGATTAATCAGCGCACGCAATGCGAGGTCGAGCGCTTCGGAGACGCCGACGGTCACGATGATTTCGCCGGTCGAGTATTCGACGCCGAAATTTTTCGCGACGTAAACCGAAATCGCTTCGCGCAACTCGGGCAAACCCAGATTCGACGTGTAGCCCGTGCGACCTCGCTCGAGCGAGTAAATCGCCGCTTCGCGAATGTGCCACGGCGTGTCGAAATCCGGCTCCCCGATGCCGAGCGAGATCACGTTTTTCATCGACTGCACGATTTCGAAAAAATCACGAATGCCCGAACGCGGAATGTCGCGGACGTGATGAGCAATATGTTTTTGCAGGTCCATGGCGTCCGTGAATTACGGCGCGACAGCGAGACGCGGTTCGCGTTTTTCGCGGTGCAGCAGCGCGCCATTTTCCTTGTAAGCCTTCAGCCGGAAATGCGTCGCAGTCGAGATGACACCTTTGATGGTGCTCAGTTTTTCTGCGATGAATGTCGCGATTGCTTGCAGCGTTTCGCCTTCGGCGATCACCAGTAAATCGTAGCCGCCGCTCATCAAGTAGCAGCTTTGCACTTCCTCAAATTTCGCGATGCGAGAAGCGAGCCGGTCGAAGCCGCCGCCGCGTTCCGGCGTGATCTTTACCTCGATGACAGCCGTTACCGACCCGTTGCCAGCTTTCGTGGCATCAATAAGCGCTTGATAGCCGAGAATCACACCATCCCGTTCAAATTTCCCAATGCGCGCGCGCACCTCGGCCTCGCTGAGGTTGAGCTCTTTTGCGAGGTCTTCGACAGGCGTGTGTGCGTTCGATTTTAAAATTTTGAGCAGGTCGTCCATGCGGGGCGAAAAATGTCGAACGCGCGTTTCGGAAAGTCGAATTTATTTTGCGCGGTTCACAGCAGGTCGAGCTGCGCTTCGTCGCTTGTTTTCCGTGCGGTTCGTTCCGCGATTTCCGGCAGCGAAATGTGTCCGCCTAGCTCCTTGGCGAGCCGCTGTGCGGTTAGCGCGGAAAAGCCTTCATAGTGATTGCCCGCAAAAACGAACGCGCAGTTTGTTTCCGCGAGATGCTTTTCGATTTTAATCGCCCAGCTCTCAATCGCCGAATCGCGCGCCCAGAGCATTTTGCCGTAACGGTGAATACGGGCGCCCTCGCGATATTTCGTCTTCAAATCGCCGAGCAAA
>JAJPJG010000052.1 GCA_021324395.1 Spartobacteria bacterium
ACGTTCACAAAGGCAAATTCGGGTCAAACGGTCCAAACGCAGTATTGGATGAAGAGCACCGATGGCGCGCTTGCGAGTTGGACGACTCCGACGCAACTCACCGTCACAGGTGGGAGTGGTAATTTCTTTCGTGACTCGCAGATTTTCAAAGTTGGTCCGCGCTACTATTTAGCCTACTATCAAGGCTCACAAAATATCGCGAGCGGTCCGACCGCTGCCGGGCCGTGGGCGCGTTGCACGAATGAAACCTCCGACATGGAGGTATGCAGCTATGTGCATCTCCCGAACGGAAACTGGAGGCTCTACAGCGAGCTGAGCGACACCGGCGCGGGCCTTAAATACGTCGATCTATCGCCCGATTTTTACGGGCTTGTTGATTACGCCTCGGCCACCGCGATCTCACCGACGCATCTGCACAACGGTTTTGTGGTGAGTCTCGAAGGAAATGAGAAGATCGAACGGCCAAACACCGCGCGAGACGATGTTTATCCGTGGCCAAAATGGAACATAGTGCGGGACGATTTCACCAGCTACATCGGCAGCGTTTACGGCGCCTGGGGATGGGCCGCCAGCGGCACGATCACGCTCGCGGGCTACCAGCCGACCAGCGGCGATTACTACGATGGAATCTTAAAAGTCTCGAACACCGCGAACGCAAACGGCAGCACTTATGCCGCGGTGAATGGTCAGCGCCCAATGGCGTTGAGCGATACCATTTTTGAGTTTCGATTCCACGCGCGACTTACCAGCGTATCCAATGTGCGCTACGGAATCGGCCTCACTCTTGGAGGCGATACGTTGCCTGATAACGGCGTTTACGTGGATGTTAATCCGGGGACAAACGCAAATTTCCGTGCATTCGCCGCAGGTTCCGTAGTCGCCGACTCCGGCGTTGCGGCTGATACTTCATGGCACACCATCTCGGTCAAATGTTTTAACGGTTATGTCGGGATTTCAGTTGAGACAAATGGCGTGTGGAGCACCGAAGTATGGTCATCGAGCGCGACAAATTTTTATGGCGCGGGGCTGCCGCAGATCATTGTGAACAACACTGAGACCGTGCAAAAAGCGGTGCTAATGGATTGGTTTGAAATCGGAAGACGATGAACGCCATTTCCGATCTCGCCACGGGTGCGGTGGAGCTGCTGAAGACGCAGGGCGCGTTGCGCGCTGATGTGCCGATCCTCTTTCGCCGGCCCAGGGAAAAGGCGAATGAGATCGCGGCGGCTGTGGCGAAGCAGACGCTGGGGATTTATGTGATGCCGCCGTTTCCGACCCGCGCGATGCAGGGCGTGCCGTTCGTGTTTTACGAGGGCGCGGAATTACGAGTGCGGATCATCGAGCAGCCGGCGCTCAACTCTACCGGTGCCGATGCCTACGATCTGTGCGACGACGTCGCCCTCGCGCTCCACTGGAAAAACCCCGGCGGCATGCTGGCGCATCCTCTCATGCTCGCGCCGCGCCCCGTGGAGCTGATCGAGGACCCGCAGACGCGCATCCTCGACGTGATTTTCACCGCAGTTTTCCAACTCAACAAATCCTAGAAAAAAACAAATGAGCAATCGTTACGGACAAACCATTACCTGGGGGCCACTGACTGCGCCCGCGCTTTTTACCTGCGAGCGCCAGCGCTACAGCTACCGCGATGCGGTGACAAAGCAGAACATCACCGGTGCAGCCGGCGACAACATCGCCATGGCCCTGGTCATGCAAAAAGCGGCGCTGGAATTTGGCGGTAAAATCACGAGCGATTCGACCGATTTTCTCGACATCAGCGCCGGCGCGGCCATCGCCGTTTCGGGTATTAGCACAGGGCAGGTGATCGTGAGCCGGGCAATCGAGACATGGCGGCTCAATGCGCCCAAGACCGGCAGCATCCAGGCGACGCATTTTCCCGACATGCCGAATACGAACACGGCAAGCGCGGGAACACTCAGTGCGTTCACGCCCGACCAATCGGCGCTGGGCATCATCTATCCGACTGGAAAAATCATCTTCAGCACCTACGGGCTGACACACGCCTCGGGTATCGTGCACGAGCTCACGCTCGAGCAGGTCTTGCAACTGACCGAGGACGATCCCTCGCCCGATGGAAAAATCCTCGGCTGCCAAGGTCATGGCTATGAGCGCAACATCCGCCTGTTGATTCTCGCGACGAGCACACGGCCTGCGGTGAGAAGCGTGCTCACGATCGGCGGCGCGCCGTCTCACGCCAGCGATTACCGCATCACCGAGTCGGAGTTCGTTTTCGAGGAGGAACGCGGAAAAATGTATTCCGTCTCGGCCTCCTGGATACCGCCATTCACCACGTAAAATTCAAACCCGGAAAATCAACCACCATTATGCCAAACGAAACCGCATCAAAACCGACACCCTCGACACCCGAACAGCTTCAGGCACTGCTGGAGAAGACACAGGCCATTGACAAACAAATCGCCGGCCTGACCGAAAGCTTCGGCGCGTGGGACGTAAAGTTCCTCATCCCGTCCTTGCATGGCGCGCGCGATCGCATCGCCGAGGTCAATCGCTACCTCAGCGATAAAATCGCCGCGGCCCCAGCCACCGCACCCGCCGCAGCGCAATAACGCTCATGACTCCCGCCGAGGAAGAAGGGCTGCAGTCGCTCAGCAAAGACCTTGCAGGCGCGGAGCAAAGCCCGTGGGAACCGCGCTGCGTCGCCCGCGCGTTTCATCGCGGGCTCGGCGAGCACGCGTTCGTCTTCACCATGCAAACGTGGATCGATCTCGATTTTGCGAAGTCGCCTTTTTTGCAAGGCGAGCTGCCGACAGCGCGCAATGAAAGCCCGGAAGAACTGCGGCGCCTGCTCGGTGAATACGAAACCGCATTTCGCGCCTTTGAACACGTCTCGACACCGGCTATCTGCACGGCGGATGAGCTAATCCAGTTCGGTCGCAAAATGATCGGTGCCATTGAGCGCGGTTTTGCGATGAAACTGAAGATGGAGCCGCCGGAAGGCTTTGAGGCGGCAGCGACGACATCGCGCGACGGCTTTGGCGACTTCCTGCCGGTCTTGGCGTGCTTGAAATCGCAGCTTCATTTTTCGCTCGCGGAGGCACTGGCGCTGCCGGTGAAACAGGCGCTCGCCTTGATCGCCGCACATCGCCGAAATCAAAACTGGCGGCCTGCAGGCGACACTTACGCATCGCGCGACATCGGCACCAACCCGCCTGCGACCAGCTAATGGCCGAAGAAGTAAAAATCGTCATTCGCGAGGAGGCGCAGGGCAACGCGATCACCGCCGAGCAGCGCAAGATCAACGATCTGCACGCCGCGATCGCGCGCGCCAATGCCGAGCGCAGTCGGCTGCTCCAGAGCGCCACCGCTTACGAGGGGAAAGGGATGGGCGACGCTGCGAAAAGCGCGCGCTCCGATGCGGCGAATTACGAGAAGGACATCCTGCGAGCGAAAAAAGAGATCGCGGAAATTGAAAAGGGCATCACGGGCGAGAAAGCGAAGCAGGCCATTTTCAGCCCGCGCGCGAAGCAGGAACTTTTCACGGCCGGGCGCAATTTTGCACAGGGAGATTTCGGCCAGGGTGTGCGCTCGCTCAGCGCCGCGATGGGGCAGATTCTGCCGCAGATCACCACGACCATCGGGCGCATGGCGATCCTCGCCGGTGGCGCTGCCGTCGCCGGCATCGGCATCGGCGCGGCGCTGATCCGTGCGCGGGTCGGGCAGGCCGACCTCGATGCCGCGCAGCAGATGGCAGCCGCGCACGCGGGCGAGACGAGCACGCGCGGTTTGCTCAAACTCAACAGCCCGCTCGGCGGCGCCGGCGCTGCATTTTCCGCCGAGGTGGAAAGCGGCGACCGTCTGCAGCAGCTCAGGCAGCAGCGCGAGGATTTGGAGCGCGAGGCCAAATCGGGAATTTTAGGCCGGTTTTTTCCTAGCTTTTTCACAAAGGGAGCTGGCTGGTATAAACCGGAAAGCGCACGCGCAATCGAGCGCAATGCAAACGAGCAACGCCGGGCCGAGGAAGACGCGCGCCAGCAGGAGCGGATTCGCCAGCGGCAATTTGACGAGGGCGAGGGCGGTCTCGGCCTGCAAGTGGAGCGCGATCGCGCGCAACATTCCATCGCCGGAAACCGCGCACTGCGCATCGACATGGAGAGCCTTAGCGGCCTGCGCGAATACAACCGGCTGGTCAAGGAGGGCGCGAGCAACACGCAGGCGCTCGAAGGTGCGCACATGAAGGTGCGCGAGGAGCTTTACAAGCAGGGATTGAACGCCGCAGGCGGTCTCGTCAACGCCCGCAGCGGCGCAGGTGACATCGCAGCCGCCGCATCGCTCGCGCAGTCACAAGGCATCGGCAGCAACGCCGAGGTGATCCGCAAGCTCGATGAGCACATTAACATTGCCCGCACGCACCTCAACAGCGTGCTGAGCGGTGAGCGAAAGGATTTTTCGGAGCAATGATTTACGGAACGCCGATTGTCACCCGCGCCGACGATCAGACCGACCGCATCGGCGTTCGCACACTCTTGCTGCAGCAGACGTGGGAGGCTTCGCGTTCTGATCTAAGCCAGGCGGAAATCGACGCCGAAAAACCGGGCATTCCCGCCGTGCCCGGTGGCGTGCTTTTGATCGGCGAACAGACGCGTCCTTTTGGCGGCAGCTACAAGACGCTCTGGACATTCGAGGGCATCAATGGCGACGGCAAAAGCGTGACGTTCAAGGACCGCACCAACTCGCTAGACTACGGCTTTGAGCCGGGCATGGCGCAGGTGTCGATCAAGCTGCTTTCCAAGTTTCAAGCGCTCCTCACTAAATACGGCGGTTTTCTCGATCCCGACTCCGGCAACGTGATCTGGCCGCCGACATTGCCGACAGGCAATACATCATCAAGCGGCCTCAGCGCAGCCCGGCAGGATGCGACCAAAACAAACCCGATGTTCGGCATCGAGGATTGGTTCCGGCTCGATGGCACCTATCGCTTTCGCTACGCGGCAACGCAGATGAGCAATTCGCTTTTCGACGGCGTGGAATTTATCTCGCATTCATTGCCCGGCCAGCCACCTCATTTCGAGGGACGCAACTGGCTGAAAGCCGCGCCGCTGGTGCGTCGCCGCGGGACCATTTTCGACATCACGGAGTATTACTGGCTCAGCGGGCCCGGCGGCTGGCCCTCGCCCATCTACGACTTTGAGGTATGGAGCAGCCTGTAAAACAACTCCGCCCAGCGGTCGGCTCTCGAATCGGCATCAACCAATTCGGCTTTTACGTTGAAGGCAATGCACCGGCGGCATCCTATCCGCACCCGTTCAAACCGGCGCTGCAGGTCGGCATTGGTGCGGCGGTGAAAATCTCGCGCGGGCTGATTCTATCGCTCAAAAATATCGAGCCGAAAATCAATGGCGTGCCCATTTCCGGCGACACGAAAAACGCGCAGCCGGCGCTCAAGCTCGATGCGAAAAATTTGAACACCGGCACGCTCGCCTCGTGGGTCTGTGTCGAGGCGGAGCCGAATGCCGACGGCGTGCTCGATGAACATTCGCGCGTGGAGATCGTGCACGAGTTTTCGCAACCGCTGGTGCTCACGGGCAAGTTTGGCCGGGCACCGCTGGCGATGATCTTGTGGAGTGCCGCGAAGATGCCGTTTCGAGCGTTTGAAATCGCTTACTTTAACCTGCGCTACGTCCACGTCGTGCCGGCGCCGGGTGCAGGTCCGGCGAAACATTTTTTCCTGTGATCTTCCCGAGCGAAACCACAGGCGGAAACAAGCGGCGGGCGATCCGTCGCGTCGGCAAAAACGCGCAGCTCACGCAGACGCCGTTTGGCGATTGCATCAGTATGAACCCCGGCGGGCGCTGGCGGCATCCGTGGTGGGTCACGCCGCGCTGGCTGCCCGCGCAGCAGCGCTGGGTCGCCTTCATCAAGCCGGGCTTTGTGAACGGGAACGCGCCGGTTTACCGCACAACCATCAAAGGAGCAAAAAGCGTCGAGCAGGATTTCGGCATCAATCCGCTCACGGGCCGTCCTTTTTTCTCCGACGACGTTTTTTCCAAGCCGAAATCGCAGACCTATGACGTGACCATCGATGTGCCGATCACGGCGGCGCCGGCCATCGCGCTCGGCTTTCGCAGCATCGGCTTCGACGGCGATGGTGACGTGCCGCAGTTCTTTCTCGATCGCGGTGTGCAGCCGCCGGTGCCATTGAATAAAGATGGCTCGCAAAATGTCACTGACACCGCGCCGAAACCCGGAATGCGATTGCTCCGCGCATGCGACCTGGTGCTGCACCAGCCGCGGCTCGCGCTCAGCTCCTCGATCACACTCGCGCCCGGCCCGGCCACCGGCATCTCGAACGTCACGCAAACGCTCACGCTGCGCAGCGTCGATCCCGCCGACCGGCTCAAGGTTTTCGCGACTTCGAAGTTTTCGCCGCTGGCGGAGATCGCCGAGGGCTTCGATCCGCTCGCGGGCGATTACGAGGAGCCGACGTGGGATGAGGTTCTAATTGCCACGGTGTTTCTGCTGAGCCCGCCAAACGCCACGCCAGGCAGCGACCCGGATGGAACATGGACGCCTTACGTGCGGCACAATCTTTTCTGGAATTTGCACTACGGCACGCCGGAGTTTCGCGTGCTCGATACTGACCCCGGCATTCCCTTCATCCCGCCGCTGGCCGGAGGCGCTGCGCAGATCATCATCAACTTTTTGACCGCCTCGCTCAACGACGCCACGCAGCAGGCGCTGAACATCCTCACCGCGCATTCGATGTCCGGGACGTTCTGGACGCCGACGGGCGCCGGCACGAGCGCCGTTTTCCCCGTCGATGAAAGCTCGGAAGACACGACGGGGTTGGAAAAAAGCCGCCGCTTGCAACGTCGTCGCATCGCCGCTGCAGATGCGATGAAAACTTCCAAGCTCGACCCCTCTTACCCGTTCCGCGGGCAACCGTTTCCAGTCTCCTTTTTAATCCCATGAAAACCACGCTCACCGTCAATCTCACCAGCAAAACTGCGCAGCTCGGCGGCTCGGGCTGGACACCGCCGCCGCTCACTTTTAACGAGGACCTCACGCTCGCGCTCCGTTTCCAGCGCACCGTCGGCAGCTCTGCGGTCGATTATTACCCCACCGTCCACAGCCTCACCGCCTCGCTCGGCAACATCGATGCGCGCCCGGTCGGCGGCAAAACCAAGCTCAAGATCGGCCCCGATGCGCAGAGCGGCGCGAACACCACCGACTGGCTGGAGTTCAACGTCACCGCGTCCGATCTCAAGGCGAAAATCAACGCGCTCACGGCCATCGTCGAGGCTTACGGCTCGGTGAATTGCTGGTCGGCTGATGATTCGCTCTTTTTGCTTTTTGGCGATGGCACCGAGGAGATCGCGCTCACGCTGGTGGACAATCGGCTCTGGCCCGTGACATTCGGCAAAGTGGGCGCTTACCTGCGCGATGGCCGCTGGATTCACGAGCTGCGGCTGGTGCAATCGCCCGCGGCGTTCACGGATGCCTCGGCGGTCGTGGTGCCGGCAGGCCCGAGCATCACCGAGGTGCAGGAGGGTGGCTCGAGCGGCGAGATCGCGTGGAATGAAGTGCAGGCGCTCTACGTGCCGCCGGATTTCCGCGGGGCTTACCAACTCAAGCGCGATTTTAAGCGCACGGCGCTGCTGTCCACCGCTGATGGACCGGATGAAATCAAGGCCGCGCTCGCGGTGTTCGGCGATGGTTTCAACGTCAGCAACCCGCTCGACAACACGGCGAACATCGAGTTTATCGGCGACTTCGCCGGCGCGTCGCAGGCGCTCTTTGATATCGTGATCGATAACGCGCCGCCGGGAGACGTGGTATTTACCCTCACGCTCGATCGCGCGGAGCTGCTGGCAATGCTGCGCCAGTTGCCGACATTAACGCTGCCCCTCGAGGTGCGGATGAAGATCAGCGATAGCGAGGATGCGACGGTGCGCGAAGTGGTGGCGTTTACCGTGCCGGTCACGGTGAATCGCCCGGTCGCGTTCCCCGAGCTGGCGACCACGCCGCAGATCGACTGGCTGCGCCCGCCATCGCCGAAAAACTACATTCCTTTCAACGCGTCGCAGGTCATCACCGGGCAGCAGTATTACCAGGCAGTGCTCGGCGACGCGGTGCATACCTCTTTCGTCGTCGCCCACGGGCTGGCGACCGAGGCGGTGTTTGTCTTTGGGCGCATCAATACCGATGGAGGCCGCCAGCTCATCAACGGCAAAGCGGGCGACACGAACGCGGATTTCGCGGTGACGATCGACAGCGCCAACCAGGTGACGATCACCGCGCTCAATGGCGTGGTGCCGACGCTGAACCAATGGGCGTTTTTCGTGATGAGCGCGCAGACGGTTGCGGCTTTTGCCGATGATTTGACGCTGGAGATCGGGCAGGTCAACGGACTGGAAACCGCGCTCGAAGACATCGGCGCCAGGCTGACTACGATCGAGGATTTGCTCCCGAGCGCGCCGCCGTCGATCGGCAGCAGCTCGAGCAGCGAGGTTTTGACGATCACCATCCCGGATCACTCCGAGGCGTTGCCCTACAACTCGACCACGCGCGTCGGCGCATTGTTGCCGGCGATCCATAAAGCGATCGGCGACGTGACCAATGGCAGCTTCCCGCTCACAGAGCCCGGCACCGCTGGATCAGTCGTTAAAAACAACACCGGCAGCCCGGTGCTCATCCCCGGCGGATTTGGCCGCGATGAGAGCTACGTGGCCGACCAGGGCTACGTCGGTAGCGATGGCCGCATTTGGTATATCGTCAACCGCGTCGGCTCGAGCAATTCGTTTTACCCGGCTGATTTCGAGCGCACACTTTTCGTGCTCGATTGCAACGACGCGATGCTTAGCGCCGGCAGCGTGCTCACGCTCAATTTTGACCTCGCGCTGCAGCTCCTGAAGGCCAACACCCGCGCGCAATGGCTGCTCGTGGTGGAGCTGGGCAGCTTCCCGCAGGACACCTCGCCCGCAACGACGGCTGCCAACCTGCAAAACGTGACCTGGAACACCGCCAGCCCGATGCTGAGCCAACGACTGATCTTGAGCGACGTGCTCGTCAAAGGCACATTCGGCGTCGCCGTGAGCCGCGACAAAGCGGGCACCACGATCACCGCCCAGCGCAATCTTTACGGCACCTTGACCGGCGGAGCCACCGCACCCGACGACGCCAACTTCGCGTTGCGCGCGCGCCTGATCCAATTCGACACCGAGAACAGCGTCACCAAAGCCAAAGGCGCCGCCAGCTACGCCCTCAGCAACTGCCTTGCAAAGATCGTGAAGAGCTGATGCAAGCGGCTTGCAGCCGCGATACATTTTAGGCGATCTTTCTCAAACCTTTGCGCAATCTTCTCAAACCGAAATCGCGAATACACTTGTTCTCGTTAGGCGACTTCACACACTATGAAACAAAACTGGAAAACTTGGGCTCCATTTCAATCGCCGAAAGTGCGTGAGATTTGTGAGCATATGACTGAAGCAGAGAGAAGGAAGGCTACAATGCATGGCATTCTTTATGGTCTTTGGGTGGCAGCGTCGTTAGCAGTGCCGCTTTTCGTCGCGGCTGCTTTTGGACACCCTCTAGTCGCGCTGATCGCCGTTCCTTTATTTATTGCCTCCATCCCTGTCTGGCGCAACACGCAGCGGAGTTTTCTCTGTTCGACAGCATGGGCGCGAGAGAAGAGCTTCACGCCGGAACGACTTTGACTATTTGGATGCTATGACCAAGTCGCCTAACCATGCGATGCAGCTAGTCTGGAATCCGTAGAACTTGCGTAAGTTTGCGAATTCATAGCGACTTATGCATTACCAGAATTCCGCCGTAATGCAAGATTCCGCAGCGTTGCCGTGTGATTTGTATAAAAGCTGTGTAAAGGCGATGCAGCGTTTCGCAGCGTTGCTGCGCCGACCAGTCGCGTTCGGCTATTGTTGGCTGCCGAGAAGCTATTCCAAGTCGTTGGCCATGCCAATCCTTCGAGGGAATGCGGGCGAGTCAAATTTCTCACGCACTCTGTCCTATTCATGGCACGAGCCGGCTTTTTCCTGGCAGCCATGGAAATCACCCCTTTTCAATAAGGTCTCGGAATGCGAGTCCTTCTGTCACACCAAGAGACACGGAAAGCTTTTGGGATTGTTTGACGATGCGGTCCGTATAAAATGGCGTTGTGGCTATTTCTGTTGAAATCTAAAGTCGTGGATCCCGGTCTAGCCATCTCATTTCTTACCTTGCCACTTCCTCGTCAGATTCGAGGCAGCGCGCGGGAGGTAACGGAGAAGAGACTTTGCGGAATAGTGGCTCGCGCGAAAGAAGTGACTTTCGTTCTAAAAGACTTCTCTCCTGAATCATTGGCCTTGGGAACACTTGGCTTTTCGAGCGCGGAACTGGAGTCACTTCGAATGAATCTCCTTGTGCTCTTCCCGACCGAGGGCGAACGGAATACCGGGTTGACTAGTGGTCCTGGATTCAGGAACGGGTTGCAAATGAGGCTCGGGCTCCTTCGCCTCATCAACGAAAGGAAGCTTCTTTCTATTTGCTGTCCAACCGAATTCTCGGATCAAACCTACCCATTCCTGAATGAAATGCTGGAAGGTGCCGTTGGCGGACTGCTCCTCACTGATTCGAATGGTTGTAGTATCTTTTTGGCTAGAACTCCGATTCCGTCGACAAACGGCACGGTCGAATTGGAATATTCTTTTTACTGGTCTTACGGAGATCCTCGACAACGCGTCGCCGGCGCAAAATGCGAGATTGAGCGCCTTCAGAGAACATCAGCGGATGCACGGTGTGTTGCATTTGAGCAAGCGCTCTCCCTTGATCTTGAGCAGTTTCCCTTACCGGAAATTCCATTCGAGGAGCCATTTGATGAATCTGTTCCGGTGGAAGAAGGGATTCGTCTCTATGAGCATCAGCGCAAAGCCATCGACGAATGGGAGCGGATGAATTGGACAGGTCTGTTCAAGATGTGCACCGGCTCGGGAAAAACGATTGCTTCGCTTGCAGCCGTGTGGCATTTGGCGGCGCATCTACGTGAGGGGGATAAATTGCTGCCGCCAGTGATTGTTACCGTGCCCACTCGCGTGCTCGCTGACCAATGGTGTCGTGAAATTCGGAAGATGGGATTTGACTGGCCCATCCAAGCTTACAATTCGGTGGATCAGTGGATTCAACAGTTGGAGGCAATGCTGATGTTCGAAAAAAAGGATAAGCCGATATTTGTAGTGAGCACTTACCGCACGTTTGCTGATGCTCGCTTCCAACATGTCCTCAATGAACTTCAGTCAGAGGGCCATACTGCTATGTGGATTGCCGACGAAATGCACAACCTCGCTTCCCCTCGGCTTTTGGCCCTAATGTCCGAAAGGGGAAGTTATCTAAAATACCGTCTCGGCCTCAGTGCAACCCCGGAGATCGAAGCTAATCCAGATCGAACAAATCGCCTGTTGAAATTCTTCGGCGGGATCGCCGCCACGTATGAGCTTGCAGACGGGATAAAAGACGGAGTGCTCTGTCATTATGTATATCATCCCTTTCCGTGCTACCTTGATCCCGATCTTGGCCAACAATACTTGGAGCTGTTGCAGAAGATTGAAAGCAGCGAATCGAAGGGCCGCACCGACGTTAATCTTTATCGTGAAAAGCGTGACCTAGTCAGAAAATCCGGCATTCAGGTGGCGGCTTTCCGAGAGCTTTTGCCAAAGATTCTCGGAGATGTTCAGAGACTTGCGCACACCTTGGTGTATTGCCCGCCAGGGTTTGGTTCAAAAGCGGACATCGGCGGTGCTGATACTTCTGATGACATCGGTGAAGAAGAAGACGAGGCGCGTCTCTTGGAGCAGGTCGGCGAAACGCTTCGGGGAAATGACATCGAAGTCTCTTCAATTCTCGGAGGCACATCTCAAATTCAACGGGAGCGGACACTTCACGATTTTGTTTCGGGCCGCATACAGGTAGTTTGCGCGATTGGCTGTCTCGATGAAGGTGTTGACGTTCCCAGTATTGAGAGAGCGATTGTGCTCTCAAGTGTAAATAGGGAAAAGCAATTCGTGCAACGGCGCGGTCGCATCTTACGGCGTTCCTCCAGTGACGCCAATAAGGTCGCCGAAATTTATGATGTCGTCGTCTTGCCTCAAGGCAGTAAGATGGCACCAAGTCAAGCCAAGACTCTCTTAGCAAACGAGCTTCGGCGTTATCGAACATTCGCTGAACTCGCCAATAATAAGGCCGAAGCGGCCGAAATCATCCAGCGGGCGCTCAATGTCGCCGCGGGCGAAGAGATGCCACCGGCACAATAATACTATGAGCGACACGGAACACGTAGATATAGAATCCATCGATGAACTGCTGGACAAGCAGCCTGCTTTGAAAAGCTTGTTCGGTAAGGCATTGGGTATCTTTGCAGATCCCAAGGCAGGGTTAAAGTCATTAGCGGAGAAGGGCGCTGAACTGCGAGCAGAGATTCTGAAATCAGTGGGAGCCAGTATTAACGATATTTCCGATGATAATTAAGAAGCTCCGTTTCTGCAATTTTCTGGTGTTCCCTGGCGAGCAGTCACTCTCGCTGCCGTCCGACGAAGACAGCAGTTTGGTTGTTATTCTAGCGCCGAACAACAGTGGAAAGACGACGATTGTCAGAGCCCTAAAGTTCCTGTTTTACGGACGCTACCCTGATGATTGCACTCGCGAGACAGCCTACAAAGTAATTAACGATAAGACCAGGCAACTTGCTGCGAATGATGTAGAGATCGAGGGGTGGATCGAGGCGACGATCGAGCGAGATGGAAGAACCTTTGAACTGCGTCGCACCATCAGGGCCAAAAAGGCAAAGGGAAATCTGTGGCGCACAACCGAAGTCTGTTTTGAAGAAGTCGTCCGCACTGGAGCGAATACTGATTTTAGACCCGACCAGAACGGAGTGTTCCAACGGACAATCGATACATTGGTGCCAGAACCTCTCTTCGACGCCTTCTACTTTCAAGGGGAGCCGATGCGAGGAGACTTATTGAAGGGCGTGTTTTCCATCCGGGCTAGCCTGGCGGGTTTTCTTCACGAGGATCGCTGGGAAGAAGCCAAAGCAGCCGCAGAAAATGCGCGCCTGTTTTTCTTCCAAGAACTCGCCAAAGCGAGCAAAGGACATAAGGAATATGTTAATAAGCTGGAGACTACTGAAAACGTCCGAGCCAATATCGCCAAAGAGAAGGAAAAATTGGCTAAACGCGAAGAGGAACTTGAAGCCGCCCACGAAGAGTTTGACTGCGTAAGTATGGATCTCCAAAAGCTCGGAGACTCGACGGAAAGCGAGAAGTTAATTTCTGAGTTGAGACAAGCAAAGACAGAACAAGAACTGGCTCAGAAGAAGCACGATCGCGCGGATGCGGACCTCTGTCGGACTGTCGGGAGATCACATGGGTGTTCCTTTGTATTGGACGCAATCCCCCCAGTAGCGACGCTGCTCAAAAAATTGGAGGACGAAAATATTCTTCCGGCTGATGTTTCTGAAGGTTTCGTCGACCGTGTGCTTAAGCAGAAGGCGTGCATATGCGGGCGTGACCACAACAAAGACTCAAAGGCAGCATGGAATCGCTACAAGGATAAGACATTAACGGAAGATGCGAATCGCGGCCTCACAGACTTGCTGAATACGGTGAGTGGCAACAACTCACAGAACATCTTGAACAAGAGTGCGGAGATAGAAGAGAGCGTTGGTGGGCATTTGAAGCTGCGAGCGGAAGCGATTGCGCAAGCGAATATGCTGCGCGGAAGAGTCAAAGATTTGGAAGATAAGTTACTGCATTCGCCTGTCGAGCAGATCCGAGACCTTACGCAGCAATTGAGAAAGCTTGTTCAAACGAGGGAAAAACTGGGGCAGGACATCCACGGCCTTAAAGCGCATATCAACACGCTCATGAGAAGCCTCGAAGTCTTCAAGAAGGAGTTGGAGAAGCTGAAACCCGTCGGAGTTGCCGCACAGAAGCAAAAAGCACTAGAGAAGGCGCAAGAGCGTGCCGCTACCCTGCGAGATTTGATCTCAGATTCTCTGAATATACTTAAGCAATCCTTCCGACGGATCCTGCAACACTCGGTTACGCGTGATTATGACCCGGTGGCCACCGACAAGAGCCATGCGATCATCAAGCATGATCTCCTGCCGGCTCTCGAAAAGTATGATCAACAGGTGACGTCGGCCGGGGGCGGTCAATCACAACTATTGGCTGTCAGCTATATTGTGGCACTTGCAAAGCTGCGTAAAGAACTTCATCAGCAACTAGTAAGTCTTGGGATTAGCCTTGGAAAGATCGATGATCAGTCGTTCGTTCTCGATTCTCCATTCGCTAAAACAGACAACCATTACTCCAAGGCGATTGCGCGCTTTCTTCTCGGTAGTGCGCGTCAGATCGTCGTGTTGATGGCACGGCAGCAATGGGATCTGGTGCGCGGTGAGTTGGAGAAGAACGCTGCTAAGATTTACTCGTTCACTCTTCACACGCCGAAAGAGGAGCTCAAAGTCGACCTCAAGGATTTCGACTTTGACTTTGGGAAGAATACTCACCGCCTGCTAAATTTGCTCCCTTCCGGGGACCTCCCATATACTGAAATTAGCGTGCTCAAATAATGCCTTCCATCCACGTTCCAAAATCGGCAGAGCCACTGCTCTGCTTCTGCCGCACGGCTACAGAGCCCGCTGATAATGCATGCTTCGATACGTATGCCGAGATGGTGATTTTTGCTGCCTCTCTCGGATACAAACTCACTGAAGGAAAAAAGCCCAAGGGGCAGATTGAGGGCACCAAGCAGGTGTATCCGATCGACCTGGATATCTTTAAGAGTCAAGGGCTGTTTCAGAACGTTTTGTTGATGGCTCTTGCGACTGAAAAAAGCCAAGAAATCATCCGAGACGAGAATCGGATTTGCCGCCTTATCGAGGGCTTTGCACATCAGGGATTTTCAGAGATGGAAACCATTCTGGACAAGACTACCGACACGACCTTTCACGTCGAATTGGCAAAGCTGCTCCGGAAAGCTGCAAAAGAGCATCTTGCTTGAACAGAAGTCTTAGACCAATAACACCATCCAATTATGGGCATCACACGCACTGGAAACACTCCGAGCTTTCTCGAATACGTCATTAAACAGGTTCTGATCCCACGCTCCGCAACTCCGACACCAGAGTTTGTCCGCGTGACAGAATTCGGCGGCTTTCGCTGGATCGACATTCCAAGCTATCAGCGCGGACTCGTCTGGGATGACGTAAAATTCGAGGAGCTACTCGACAGCACTTCGGTATTTCTAGGCAACGCCATCCTAGGCTGTTTCCGAATTCCAGAGGACCGGGCTGGCTTTGAGAAGGTGCCGACAGGGGTCCATGACTACGAAATCTTGATCGACGGTTTGCAGCGCTTCTCCATTGGCACCGCTTTGCTCAACATTCTTTTTCCTCTGGTGCTGACCAATCACCCATCGAAAGCAGTCGAGGCACCCCTATTCACAGCCCTGAAGCAACATTGCATGCCGTATTCTGCGGTCTTTCAGCACAATGATACCGAGCTGGAGAATCACTCCAGAAGGGCGGTTCGCGATAGCTACCGCGAGTTCAGAGCGACATTGGCGCGCTGGGTGGAGTTGGAATTCAAAGGCGGGAACGTAGAAGGGTTCGCTCAAAAGGCTCAACGACTCTTCCTCAGTCGCCAGATCGCCCCCGACACTTATCACGGCTTCGGCAGCCCCTACGAAGTCTCAAACACCTTTATCGGGCTGAACACAATTCGTGTCCAACTCAGCATCGTTGACTGGCTGCGCTCGTTGATTGTCGAGAAAGGGGATCGGTCGAAATGGCCGGGAACTGTCGTCGAAGCGGTCGAGAACAGGTTTACCGAGGTTTTCATCCGCGGCACAGATCCAGAGCGGGAGTTGATGCCATTCGCGGCGATCATCAAGGGTTGCATAGAAAGTGAAGCGCAGGCGTCGAAGGTCTTTCCAAGTTGGAAGACGGGGCTTGCCGTGCAGGAGGTTCTCGACTTCCTCGATTTTGTCGCTCGGATGTTCGAACATCGAAAGAACGAATACTTCGCCGAGCTTCGCCAATGCGGCGCGATTCCGTTTGCGGGCTGCCTTTGCTACTACTACCGGCTGTTTCTGGGATCAAAGAGGGATCCATCGTTTCTAACCGATGGCACCGACGAGAACGGAGAACTGAGAGCGTATCTCCGCGCGAATTATCGGGCCTTGTTTGATGGTCGTATTGGCCGCACACGGGATCACGCAGAAAAACTACTCGTTGACGAGTGCACTCTAATGCAGATAGCGGATGAGATCTCCACGCAGTTCACGAAGCGAACATTGAGTGAATCGGTCGATCCTGCCTGGCTCATAGCAAGTCTTAAGGAGACCGACAAAAGACGCGCGCCACGGGTTTTCAATGCATGCTTGTTGGGGAATGGTGCCGATACGGAGTTCAAACCACATCGCTACGGCAAGTCGGCTAGCAGCTATCAAATCGATCATCTCATCCCCGAAAGCGCCCTCATCGAGAATGCTCTCGGCGAACCGCAGGGGCATCTCTTGATGAACTTCGGTCCCATCCGGCGCACGGCAAATAATAAACAATCCAATTTGATGTGTTCGCAGAAGCTGTGCGACGGCGGATCATACCACGTGGAAATGCATAATGATGAGAATATCCATCCCTACATCGAGTGGCTGGTGATGAATCAAGCAAAGCACGAGAGTTTTTTGGACCGTCAGGATCTGCTCCAGCCGAATTCAAATCCGCCGATTGCGGACGAACGTATTGAATGGCTTGCACATCGGCTTCTGGAACGTCTGTAAGATTGCGGCGTTTTGCGATGTGACGTGTAAATGAGTAAAACACATGGTTTGTTGTGTGCATTCACTTCTTTGTTTCGGAAACAAATAATTTGTTGTTGACATAAGGTGCATGGGGTGCAAAACTGCACCTCATGACGAAGCAAAAAAATCTCGGCGACTGGCGCGTAGCGGCCTTTTCCGTTGGCGGCAAACGGTCAGTTCCGTCGCACCCCGGCGTGTATGCGATTCTTCGAGTGGAAAGGATTTTGGGGCTACCGCACCAAGTCGAGGTGCTCTACATCGGCCGAAGTGGAAACCTGCGCATTAGACTGGGGCGACATCTGAGTCCAATGGTCGCCCACAACGAAGTCAGCTTCCTCCCCGACCGCAGCACTCTCGAATTCTGGTGCCATTTCATGCCGGGCGAAGACATCGCTTCGGCTGAGAAAACCTTAATCCGATCTCTAAAACCGACAACAAACAAAGTTCGATATTTCTCAAACCAATGAACACTGAACCTAAAAAAATGGATAAGCTCGACGAAATGATTGCTGAAGACCGGCAGCGAAGTGAACGCCGGAAACTCATGCTGCAAGAGTTGCTTCAAGAAGCCACAGACAAGAAAGGCTACGTGCTGGTTCATGCTAGCGCTATGGGAAGAACCCTCAACGAAAGCGGCAGTCCAAAACTGGTGCCTTCGTATGCGGCTACTCACTCCTTGGAATGGATCGCCGATAACATCAAGCTCGGCTCGCAAATGCCGTTCATGGAAAGTAAGATCAATCCAGAGACCGGGCGGCTGGAAATTGACGAAGAAAACGCCGAAGAAGTGAAGCAACGAGCCCCGGATTGGAGTCGCCAACCTGCGCTCGCAGCATATTTGGCACAAAGCACGCGGAAATTCGGCCCCATTATCGCAGTCGTCAATCCGCCGTGGGTTGACGATCCAAAGCATGAAAATTGGAGCAATGGGCGGGCGCTCAAAAGCGCTGCGGAGTTTTCCCCACTCGATCTTGAAGGACGAGCCGGCCTGCTCAAGTTGGAAGGGGTCCTAATCTATGCACTAGATGGCCAACATCGAGTCATCGGTATTCAAGGAATTCGCGACGTCCGCGACAACCCGCGCGGGCTAGTTTTGAAGACCAAAGATGGGGCCGAAAAGAAAATGGCCTACTCACGCGAAGAGTTTCTCAAGATGTTCAATATGAATCTCGAAGAACTCCAGAGTCTGCTCAACGAGACCATGATCGTCGAATACATACCCGCCGTAATTGCCGGTGAAACCCGCGAAGAGGCGTCGCGTCGGATCCGAAGCACCTTTATATCGATCAATTCTTACGCCAAGAAAACGGATAAGGGTGAGAACATCCTGCTAGATGAGCATGATGGCTACGCGATCATTGCGCGCAAAGCTGGCGTTTTCCACCCTTTGTTTAACGCCAAGGGAAAGAACAATCGGGTCAACTGGAAGAACACGTCAATACCAACCAAGCGCACTGAGTGGTATACAACCCTGCAAACGATCCGTGAAATGGCGGAGAAATATCTTGAAGGCGTCGATACTGAACGCTCCACAAGGTGGGATACAGCGTTTAAAGGACAAATGCCGATCAGACCATCCGAACCCGAACTCGATGTCGCACGGTCGGAATTCTTTGAGTTCCTCGATCATGTCTTCAAGTTGCCCGTCTTTAAGGAACTGGAACGTGGCGATCATGCAAAGCGAGCCGAAGATCTCGAACGTTGGCGGGAATTCCCTAGCGAGGAGGCTCCGGATAACAAGGGACATCTCCTCCTGCGTCCGATCGGCCAGATCATTCTAGCTCGTGCGGTCGCACGGCTGGTGCAACCGCGGCAATTGGGCGGAAAAGGAATGTCGCTCGATTCAGTGTTCCAGAAACTGACTCAATACGATGCGGTGGGCGGTTTCGAAGCCCATCGTCCGGACAACGTCTGGTATGGAGTTACATATGATCCAAAGGACGAGAAGATGATCATGGGAAACCAAACTTGGGCGCCTGACCTCCTCGTCTATTTAGTGAGTGGGCTGGATGAACCGGAACGGCAGACCTTGTGGGAAGAGTTTGTTTCTGCGCGGGTTGTCGATAGGGCGAAGGGGACTTGGAGGAACCTAGCAGGCGAGGCATCCCCGTTTGACCTCGGTCGCCAGGAGCTTCCCGCTCCGATTTGAACCCACTGAAATTGCAATTGCTTGAGAATAACTATGGCACGATCAATAAGCAGAGAATATCGCGAAGGTGAGCTGGAATTGATTCTCAGTCTTGCTCCAACGGCGGAGAACATCCAGAGGTTGAGCAAGGTCTTGGGGCGCTCGGAGTCTGCTGTCCAACTCGTCTACCGTTGCGCTTTTGGCTACGGCGCGTTCCCGGAAGGCAAGGCCTTCAATCGAAAAGTCTTAGCTGCCAAGCAGTCTTTAGGAATCGAACTGGGTCGCAAATCACCACGCAAAACACCAACGGAGAAAGAAAATGCCAAGCCGCACTAACGAACCGTATAAGGATGGCGAACTCGAAGTAATTTTGAGTCTGCCGCCCACCTCAGCTAGTATCTACTGGCTCAGCAAACTACTCGACCGCTCCGAGAAAGCTATTGAGATCGTTTACAAAATCGCTTTCGGAGACGGCCCTTTCAGCAAGGGTGGAAGCACCGTGCAACAGCGCAAGATCGTAGCGGCTAAGAAGCGCGTGGAAATTCGCATCGGCCTCAAGCGGGTGTCGCGGCCGTGACAAGAAAAGAGCCATCCAAGCCCTAATGCAGCCCGATATGAATACGGATGACGTCTCCACTGTAGAATCGACTGACCGATTCTTCGGCGAGCAAGCGGAGATGAACGAGCAACGCCGCGAGATTCTCGCGACGCTCCTTAGCAAAGCAATCTCTAGGAATGGGCACTTCGCGGCTTTCGCCAGTGCGATGGGAAAGACCGTGGCGAGTGATGCTACTTCGACTGCGGTCTTCTCCTATACGGCCCTACACTCCTTAGAATGGATCAGTAGGCATATTCGCTTGGGCTCCGAAATGCCATTCATGGAAAACAAGATCGATCACCAGACTGGACGGTTGATCGTGGACTACTCCAATGCGGACGAGATCAAACAGCGTGCGCCAGATTGGACAAGACAGGCGGCCCTCGCTGCCTACTTGGCGCAACCGCAGAGGAAATTTGGGCCGATCATGGCGGTCATTAGCCCCGACTGGGTGGAGGATCCTAATCATGAAAACTGGGATGAGCGCGGACGAGCGCGCCTGGGGGCTGCCGAGTTCCTGCCTCTCGAACCGGGCGGAACTATTGGCTTGGTGAAGCTGGACGGAGTTCGGGTTTACGCGCTCGACGGTCAACACCGCATCCTAGGAATGCGCGGGCTTCGGGAATTGCGGGATCAGGGATTCCTACAGCTCCGCACCAAAGACGGGACGCCACGGGGATCAGAATTTTCTCGCGATGAATTCTTCGAGAGCTTCGGCCTCGGCATCGAGGAACTACAGGCAATCTTCAATGACACCATGCCGGTTGAATACATTCCAGCGGTCGTCGTGGGTGAAACGCACAGCGAGGCTACGCGCCGTATCCGCAGGACCTTCATTGCGCTGAACTCATACGCTAAAAAAACGGAGAAGGGGGAGAATATTCTGCTCGATGAGACTGATGGCTACGCGATCGTCGCCCGACGGCTGGCCGTGAATCATCCTCTTTTCGAAGGAGGCGGCACTAATCGCCGGGTGAACTGGAAAACCACGTCGATTCCCAGTGGAAGAACACCATTTATCACGACATTGAGCACCATCCAGGAAATTGCGCAGACCTACCTACCAGCGGTTGCTGGCGATCTGGTGCGTCGATGGGAATCACCGATTTCTGGAATGGTTCCCGTTCGTCCGCCTGATGAGGAAGTGGACACGGCTTATGAACGGCTGGCGGAACTGTTCGACCACATCCATAAACTGCCTATTTTCCGGCGACTTGAAGAACAAGACGTGGATGAGAATCTCGATCTCCTCGAAAAGTGGAGGGAATTTCCAAAATACTCACGCACTGGCCAGGTTCTCGATGGGACTGGAGGCAATCGAGGGCATCTGCTGTTGCGTCCGCTCGGGCAGGCGATTCTCGTGAATGCCGTAGCTGAACTGGCTTCGTCTGAAGAGAGCGGCGGTTACGGACTCACGATGAAGACAATCTTTCGTCGCATCGGCGAGATTGATTCCGACGAAGGGTTCGAAGCTAGGCGAACCAAGAGCGTCTGGTATGGGGTGACCTACGCACCCACTACAAATCGCATCATCAACCGGAACAAATCCTGGGCACACAAACTTTTGGTGCACTTAGTTGCAGGCATCAAGGATTTGGAGACTCGAAAGCAGCTCTGGTGGAGCTGGCTCGGAGCGCGAGCCACAGACCGGCATAAGCAGACCTGGAGAAATCAAACGGGCAAACTAGCCCGGTTTGAATGGGACATCGAAGAACTACCACCGCCGATTCGCGGATAGGTCCACGGACGAACAAAGAACCGATAGCGCAAGCGTTTTGAATTTTTCGTCTAACGAGATCAAGAAACTCGGGAAACGCCTGCGTGACGGAAGTCGCGAGTCCGAGGATATCAAGATGTTAGAGGACCTTAGGGCCGAGTATGATCCGCTTCTGATTCAAATGGCTTGCACAGTAGATGAGCTTTTTGCCCGAAATGGCCTCCCATTTCTCCTGTCAGGTCGTTCAAAACGGACAAAATCAATCATTCGTAAACTTCAACGGCCGCAAAACCAAGGCATGGATTTATCCCGAATGAGCGACATTGTTGGAGTTAGGGTAATAATGGATTCGATCGAGAACCAGAACCGAGCCCTTGACTTGTTAACGAATGAGCTGGTCACGAAAACGGTTTACGATTACCGCACTGCCGAGCGCCTCTATCGTTGCATTCACGTAATTGTCCGCACCGACCAACAACTTCTTGAAATTCAACTGAGGACATTACCACAGCACCTTTGGGCGGTTGAGTCTGAGGCCTTCGGGGAACAGGTGAAGGAAGGTCGCCGTTCCGACCGGATTCAATCTTATTTAACAACTCTCTCGAAAGCTTCGCAGCACCTTGATCAGGGGGAAACGCTGACTGATAACCAATTCGCCGACATTCCATTCGTCACAGAACGCACCCCGCTCGCCGGCCTGTTCCAAAATCTCAAGCGCGATTTTTACCGAGCTACAAATCACTACACGCCGCATCACTCAGGAAATACTTTCATTGTTGTCTTCGACAATGAGCTGGGCCAACTGCTTCACGAGTATAGCTTCCCCCCCACCGAGCGCAGTCAGGCCATCGACTATTATCGGCGAATGACTCACTCCCTCTCAGACGAGCGCTTCGAAACACTCATATTCAATTCCGTATCCACAGAAGTGCTGGCAGTTACACATCCACGTTTCTTTACACGCTGAAAAACTCTTAGACGTTTCTAAATTGGGATTACATGACTTAGAAACTCATTTCCCAATCGCACTGTAGGCGGGTAACTCTTGAAACGCTCTGATGCGTTGGACGTGCTGAATGATAGCTTCAGCGGCAACTTGAACATCATCTTCACGCGTAAATCGTCCCAGCGAAATACGAAGAGAGGAATAAACGATTTCAGATGAGCAGCCGATTGCTGAGAGCACGTGAGATGGAAGAACTGACGCGGTCGTGCAAGCCGAGCCTGATGATACTGCAATGGTATCCTTAAGTGCGATCATCAGGGCTTCACTTTCAACGCCTGGGAGCGCTATGTTCAAATTAGCCGCGAGTCGCTTTGTGGGGTGACCGTTGACTTTAGCCTGCGGTATTCCACTCAAAAGCGTCGCTTCCAAGCGATCTCTTAATCGACCAATGCGCTCTTGTTCGGTCTTCAGCTCCTTCCCGGCGATTTCGACGGCTTTGGCAAATCCGACGATATTTTGTGTCGCGAGCGTCCCCGAGCGCAACCCGCGCTCGTGTCCACCGCCATCTATGATTGGGTTAATGCCGACCCGTGGATTGCTGCGCCTAACATAGAGAGTCCCGATGCCTTTTGGTCCGTAGATTTTGTGCGCAGACGCCGCTAAGAGGTCAATCTTTAGCTTTTGCACATCCACGGGAATCTTTCCCAGCGCCTGAGTTGCATCCGTCATGAAGTAAGCCCCAGCTTCTCGGCAGATCGAGCCAATTTCTTCAAGCGGCTGCAAGACACCTATCTCGTTATTTGCGGCCATCACCGAAACGAGAATAGTCTCGGGGCGGATCGCCGCCCGAAGCTTTGCTGTATCCAGCATTCCTTCAGAATCGACTGGTAGAATCGTGGTTTCGAATCCATTTCGCGTCAGCCACTCGAAACAGTCGAGCATGGCTTTGTGCTCCGTGGCCAGGGTGATGAAATGGCGTCCACGGTCTTTGCTTGCTGACGCGACTCCTTTAATCGCCAGATTGATGGCTTCGGTAGCACCCGACGTGTAGACAATTTCCTGCGCCTTGGCATTTATGGCTTTAGCTAGAACCGCGCGACTTTCCTCGACGGCCGCAAAGGCCTCATTTCCGTAAAGATGCGTTTTCGAAGCTGGGTTCCCAAACTTCTCCGTGAAGTAGGGAAGCATTGCCTCCAGCACTCGCGAGTCAACGGGCGTGGTGGCGTGATGATCAAGATAGATCGGTCTCTTTTGCTCCATCGTCTGATTTGGTTGCAGGTTCGCGTGGAAGGATGTTTTGTAGATCGACGAGGGTCCGCACCCTTGCAGAAAGGAGTTCTGCACCGCGGTTCATGTGAGCCACCAGGACTTCGTTCAAATCCTTGTCTTCATTCGCCTGATAGCCATTCATTGTCGCCCATGTCTTGAGTAGTGAAATGAATACCGTGTCGTATTCTCCGAGCAGCGTATAGCGGTTAATTTCTCGTCCCACGGCGTCGCCATGAAACGGGTCAGTGGGAACGCCACGCTCTTCGAGCGAAAGGCAAAAGCCGAGGCGGCAGAGAATATTCGGTGTGATCCCGGTGCGCCCCTTCAACTGGCGCAGCTTGTTATCGACGCTAGCCGAAAAGGGAATGCGTTGGATTGTGACGTTAGGCAACTTCTTTGGTCCTCCAGAAATAGCGTTTCTCGGGGACGGTAGCTTCCGCCGTCTCGTCGTAGCGCAGGTGATAGCAATGGGAAATATGCGGGCTCAAAGCCTCGAAAAGAGGTTGATCTACTTCCGTGTCTGTGGAGAGCAAAATTACCTGCTGACTCGCATGTGGGAAGTAATGCTCAATGAGGTTCCTTCGGTGGTCACTATCAAGACGTCCCAGGGGCGTATCAACCACAACAGGCAAGGCCCGCCCAGATGTTTTGGCCAGACCCCATAGCATTGCGATGGCGAACATCTGCTTCTCGCCCGACGACAACTCCGCCTTCGGAACGTTTTGGCCATGTTTATCGTGCACATGCACCGCGAATGTGTTCGGATCAATGCTAATGTTTCGAATAAAGTCCGTCTTTCGGGCGAGGCGGTTGAAGCATTCGGTGATCTCGCTTTCCAGGGAGGCGATTTTCAGTTTCGTGAGCCGTTCTCGATATTTGTCCAATGCCGGCAGAATCTTCTTAATTGCCTCGAGTTTTTCGGTTGCGGCAGTTGTTTCTGCGAGACGCTCGAGAATCCGCTCCTTCTGCCGCTGTAGAGCCGCTAACTGATTCTCGCACTTCGTCCTGTCCTCTTGGAGTTGTGCGATTCGCTGATTGGTGGCTCCCAGTTTTTGATGTGCGTCCGCCAATGCCGCAAATGTGGGCTGTAGGACCTCTTGATCAGGCGTATCGCGTAGTCGGCGTTTGGTTTCATGCAGCTGGCGATTCGCCCTTTCCAGGTCGTGAATCGCCCCGATCGCGGCGCGGCAACTCGCGTGAGCTTGGTTGGTAATGATGTCGGTTAGCTGGGCAGATTCACTGTCGGAAAGATGATGCAATAGTTCGCGGACAGAATCCGCAGTAAACCGTTTTGTGAAACTGGCAAAACAGTCGTCTAGTAACCCTGCAACGGCGTCTTTCGCGAGTGAAAGCTTTGCCTCCTCCGTTGCATGAAGAGCGCTGTCGATTGATTTCCTCAACGTCTGAACTTCACTTAGTAGAGAAGCTGACTTTCTTTGGCGTGATTCGAACTCGATGTCCTCGATTAGGCGTAGTCGAATTGAGGGACACAACGCGAAGGGCAAGGCGGCGTCGCATTCATAGCGAATCCGGCGTTCGATTTCAGCCACGGTGATTTCGAATTGGTTCCGTTTGCCAATATTCTTGTCGCGCTCGTCGGCAAACGTCCCCCCTTGTTCTTTGAGCGCTGTCTCAAGTCGATTGACGTCGCTTTGTAGCCCATGCTGCTCGGTTCTGAGGGGTGGCAACTGCTTTTCGTCAATCTCGGCCGTTTTACTTTCGAGCGAATCAATTTGGGTCTGCACTGCCGTCAGTTCCTTTTCGAAACCGTCGGGGTTCTCGTTCTTTGCGATCCTTGTTGTGAAGATGGAAAGATCAGCCTTGAGACGCTCCACGAGGTCAAGCCCAAGAAGGCTATGAATCGAGCGGCAAATCGCGGCGTTGCCACTTATATCTTCGGCGATGAGCTTGATCTTCTCTCCGTCGAAAAAGAACAACTGTGATAGGCGTTCCGGGACAACATCGGCAATGAAGCTTTCCCAGTGTTCAGCGCTTACCTCATCGAGAAGTTTGCCATCTTTTTCAACGCGAAAATATTCATCGACGGTATCTCTCTGCCGCCTAAGCCAAGAGCGTTCGACATAGAATTGGTTCTTTTCGCCACCAGTGACGAATTCGAATTCAATTCCAACCCTTGCGAAACGCGGGCTAGTCTGTGAGTTCTTCTGGCGATGGATTTTATTCCCGAGAACCTCGTGATACTCGCGGTCAGTAAGACGAGAACCGACACCTTGCCGACCATATAACGCAAGGCGGATCGCATCGAGAAAGGTGGTTTTGCCCGCACCGTTCTTGCCGCCGAAAAGCACGATGGGGCACATTCTTCCATACCGAGTTCGCGGCCGGAGATCGAATTCATTGCGGCCGGCGAAAAGGCCATAGTTCTCAAAGACGATGCGATTGAAGATCATGGATTGTCTTTGTTTAGCCGTTGCAAGCCCGCCAGAACATCCTCTCGTGTCCGCCAATCCTTACAAAGCACTTGGTCGATTTTGTCGTAAATACCAGAGCGGCGGCTCATGCCGTGCAATGCACGTTCTATGTCGAAGAGTTCGCGTAGCATCCCTGTCGGAATTCCGGCTTCCGAGGCGACTTCCTCAAGCACGGCTTTTTCCTGGCCTCCTAAGCCAGCATGATCGTCTTGAACCCAATCGAGAGACTCTCCTGTCACTTCTTTGTAGACGCTCGGAAGGCTATCCTCCCAATCACCTTCCTCATGAATCCATAACTGCCGAATCTTGTTTAGCTCTTCCGGTCGAATAAGATGAACATTAGGGTCTGGCCCATTTTTTCTAACCTCAACTTGAGCCTGCAGAAGTTTCCGTAAGATGGTTTTTCTGAAATCGAAGAGGTAAGGCCCCCAAATAATCTTAACCTCGCCGTTGGCATCGAAATACTCGACGCGTGCATCGCGGCGCCGATTGTCCCGAGTCGCCTTCGCATCGAAAAACTGCACCCGCCCGTTGCGTCGACGATGATCGCGGATCTTTTCCTTCTCATCGGGAGCCTGCGTTTCTGTAAGCCAGTCGCGGAGGTCCAGCATGGGCTGCATCCAGTCCTCTCCATTTTCGATCATGGCCTCCATCGAGCGATCCTTTTGAACCACAGTGCATGTCCAGCATCCAAACCGCCCGCCGCCACAAGATGGAGTGGATTTGTCAATGACTAGCGGGCATTCTCCAGCTTGGGCGTTCCGATACATCGTGATGAGTTCGCGGTTCTCACCACCCCAAGGGTTCGGAGTATTGATGATGTAAGTCCAAACATCATCTGTAGACCACACCTCAATCGGAGTGAAGACTAATGCATTCGGGATGTCGTTATGCCAGGACAGGAACTTAGCCTTATCATGGCGATTGTTCATTACTTGACCACGAGACGCGCTTTCTGAGCGGCGCGAACCGAGGACAATCATCACCTCGCCGTATTCCGCGATCTTCTTTTTAATGAAGCCCGTCGTCGGGGCAATTTTCATCCGTTCTGTGCACCAACGAAAGTTTGTGTATGGCGCCGGAATGCCTCTGCCGATCATATTGACCCAAAATGTGTCGTTAATTGCAGGCACCACCTTATGCACCTCAAAGGGGAGGTGTTGAGCGCTCGCCCCCTCGCGAATTAGTTTCAGCGATGCATCCAGTTGGTTCACCACTGCTGGGGTTTCAACCAAGGTATCTGAAGAGATTACATAAATTGGTTTGGTTAACTTTTCGCGAGGAAGCGCTGAGAGTGCATACCATGTTGCTTGCAGCACGCAGGACGAATCCTTCCCTCCACTGTAGCCGATAACCCAAGGGCGGCTGTCGTTGAGGTAGATTTCCTGGATCGAGCGATAAAGGGCGGAAATATCGTCTTTTGTGAGTGGCTCTTTTTCAGACATAGATTTTTGATTTTAGAGTTTCCCAAGGGAGTAAAGCGATTCGATCTCCTCCTCCTTCGGATTCAGGGAAAGCCCCAGCGCTCTCTTGATAACATTGGCGGAAAGAATAATGTTGTTGTGAGCTTTACTGATCTTGCCCGCTACCATTGCGCGTCCCTCCCACACCCCCGCGTTGGACCTTGACCAGTCGATTTTTCCCAAGTTCTTAAGTTGCTTTTTCCACACAACGGCCGGCTGAGTGAGGAGATCAACTCCTGCGCAAGACAATGCCCGCAGAGCAATGCCGTGAGCGTGTATGAAGTCTCGCCGTAGTTCGCTTGGAACGACTTTGCGCTGTGCGGCTAGTGTCCAATCCGGCATATGCTTCGCAACTTCGTTCCAGAAGTCTATGATCAACTTTTCGTCGTCGGACGTAACCGTTCCATCCTTTTTAGCGCCAAGCAGTTTGCAAGTTGCCTGGTAAATGCTGCTTAGGGTAAAGAGCTTGCGCGAGCGGTTGGAAATTGTGCTCTTTGCTGTTTCGGTCATTCCTTTAAATACCGTCACATTCTCAACGACGTTGTGGGCCAATCTGGATAGAGGATCGCGATGGTCATACAGGATGCTCAACGAAGTCGTGGGACGGACGACATAGCGATTCAGATCGGCGAAGAGTTGTTGGCTTCGCTTGAGTCCTTGATCGATGTAGATGACGAGCGAAATGGTTTCGTATTTGAGCTTTGGCCTTTCCAGTAGGGCATGGGCAATGGCTGCACGCCGGTGTTGCCCATCATTGATTAGAAACGTGGCGTCGAGTGGAAGTGAAAGCACTCCCAACTTGCTTGCGATTCCATCGGATGAGTGCGGTTCAAATGTGACCTTCGCATCGACCGATATCGTCAGAGATGAAAACGCGTATGTTTCGGGGTTTTCAACTATGTAGCGGGAAATCCCTGGAATGCGCGCTTTATTGAGAATCCGTTGGGCGCGTAAGTCAGGCGGAATATCTTCATTTTCTTCATCGAGACGAATGAGTTTTACCACCATTTCCAAGGGACACATCGCCACGTAATATTCGCGGCTCGCTTGAATTCCGCGGATTGCTGGAAACGAGATTTGGAAATTGTCCGTGGAAGTGCTCATGAGCGGAATTTGACGAAAGGAAAATGGAAGTCAAAACAAAAACTTCCATGCACCCTCGATTTCACTTCCACGCTTGGTAAATCGGGTGCTCTGGACAAATTTCACTTGAATGACGCGGACGAGGTTGGCTTCCGCTTGGGATTGAGATTTAGGTTATATTGAGCAGCGGCAAGGACGCTGAGAAAGGTGTGTTTGTCTGGTCCGAACCCGATCGTGGCCTCATCGAATCCCAGCTTGCGAAGTTTCGCGCCGAATTTCTCCATTGCCGGGCGATGTGGGTGATCGTTCGCAACGAACCGTTCCTTAAAATAAAGAAGCTGCACCTTTGGGCCTTTCGAGTGATCGAACACCTCTACGAAAAGAGTCCGAAGATTCACTTTGATGCGTGTCTGTAATTCTGGGAGCGGCTTGCCATCGAAGTCGTCGTAGTGCTGAAACGTGACCTTGCCGGAGTGCTTGTGAATCTTGATGAGGTCGGCCTGCGCTGGGTCGCCGTAACGATGCGCCGCACATTGGACGTAGATGCGGAGCAGCGGCGGCAATTCGGCGAACAGGCTGCGGTGAATCATCAGAGCGTCGTCGTCCTGCCATCCGAAGCTGACGCTTTCGCAGGCGAGTTCGATTTCGCCGGGGTCTCCTGCGGCAAATAGAAGCTCGCGCGCTTTGGCCTGGGCGGTCGCGAGGTCGCCGAAGAAGCTGCGAATGTCGTTCTTGATGCGCAGAGGGATTTCGCGTCGGCGAAAGTGCTTTCGGAATTTGGTCATCGCCAGATAGACCAGCACGTCTTCGGTGCGTGCCTTGCGCGCCATCTGCCAGAGCGGTTCTCCGTGGCGTGAGACGACCAACGCGACCGCGCGATTGATTCCACCGCCGATCTTCTTGACTTCGGACAGCCGGTCGAACTCGCCGGCCTCCGGCGTGCGCCCCAAGTCCAGCAAGGTCTGCCAAAACCCCACGAAGAGTTCTTTGTGGAGGTCGTAGCGATCGACGTTTCGGCGCTCGCGCGCGACCGGGATTGAGAACCTCAACTGCGTGCTGATGTCGCTCCAATCAATCCGGCGACGACTCCTGCTGGCTTCAAACAGTTCTGCGTCCTCAGGGTTCTTGAACACAACGCACATTCCAAGGCCCAACGTGCTCGCCTCTGCATCAAGCGTTTGCTCGATGAGACTCTCGAGTTCCCCCGGCGCGTAGAACTTCTGAAACGTGTTCGCTTTCGTGAGGAAGCCATCGCGGTATGGACGCGAGTGCGCATCCGTCTCTTGTCCAGTCCCTAGCGTGGAGACAATGAGTGTGCGTTCAGCCAGCGCATATGCTCCGCGGAGTGCGGCGATTCGCTCGGCTTGTTCCTCGATGACGTTTAGGACGTAGCCGAGATTCACCACGGCAGCGGAATTCTTCGGTGCATTGGGGCGGAACGCGGGGTCCCAGCCGGTGGCTCGGTAGCCGAGATTTTGTAGCGCCTCGACGTCCATGCCATGACCGCAGCCATAGTCGAAAAAGGTGTCTGTCTGCCTCAACAGTCCGCGTTCCAGGAGCTGCTTCACAGGCTTGGAAAGATCGTAACGCTTGATCGCTGTGCGATGGCGGGCCACATCCGCCAGCTCATGGTTTCCCAACGTTGCATTCGTGCATTCTTCACGCATCGAAACGAGCGTGTGATCGTTATAGGCCAATCCCACCCGCTTCAGCAGCGCCAGCCAGTGCACACGCAATCCGATCCGTGATGGATCGCGATAGAGACCCGCTTCTTCCTCGCGTTTTGTGAGAGCCGCGTAGCCGTCAATGCGCGGATCGGTCAATGGAAGAAAAGTCTCCTTGCGGTGTAGAATCGGCGGGTTCGAGCGCTGCCGGTAGTCCGTGCGAGTAACTGATCCGGTATTGAGGTTAATCTTGGTCGCTTCCGCCAAGGCTGGATGCGGTTCAGAGTCGAACTCAGGGTAGGTCAGAAATGTGACTGCAACCTGATCGGTGTGAACCTTGAGCAGATTCCACGAGGTATTTGGCTGCGCTGCGAGTTCAGCGCGTCGAATCATTCTCCAGATCTCTGGTGGAACATCTTGTTCGCGAGGACGGAGTATGTAGGTGGCACCGGGCAAACGCTTACCATAGCTAATCGATGCTACGTTAAGCTGATGCATTTCGAGATTCATCGCGAAGAATGCGTTGTTATCCTGCCGCTGATGGGTAAATAGACCCCGTTGGTGTGACTGATGAAACGACCTGCAATTCTGGCAGGGCGAGAGTGAGGCCGTGATCAGCGATGACTCGATGGGTAACAGCGAGATTCTCTGCGATTAGCCAATCCAGCGGTTCGGCTAGCAGACTTAAGAACTCAGCTGTTGGCAACACGAGAGACGACCCAAAACTCTTCATGCCGACGACCTCACCCGATCCATCCACGTAATCGACTTTTGCACCACGCAACAGCGAAACCAAGTAGCCGTAGCTGATGATCGGAATGCTTAATACCGGCCAGCCGGTGAAGATTTTTGATGTAGTGATCACCAGCGGCTGGATCCGTGTAACAGTGGTCTTGATCCGCTGGCTTGACAAGACATGCCTCAACCATCCCGGCCGCGCACGTATCGCGTCAGCGGCCAGCTTCGCCTGCCATGCTCCTTTCTCAACAATTTTGCGCGCTTTCCAGTGGTCGTATACGGAGGCGGCATCGACACCAGTAGCCTTGAACTGCACAACAAGAAGCAAATCCTCTTTGAAAACGAGCGCATCTACGTCCGTGATCGTCCTCCCACCTTCCCGGATTTTGCAACCCCGCCCTAACAAACTCCAACCGAATTCGGAGAAGGTCTGTTCACATTCGCGCTCCCAGAAATCACCAAACGTCTTGCCTCGCGTGCCACCGCAAATCGCAGTTGATCTAATAGGAGAGACCCAATCCCCAAAGGCCAGCCATCGAATCGTTCGGACATCGGGTGAATTGAACCGCATGAAGGGAACGCGAATGAGATCGAAATATCGGTCGCGCGGAACGGGAGCGATCTGTCTCTCAATCGCGGCGGACGCAATACTCTCCGGAATGTTCGCTTGGGTTAGACACTGCCGAAGCAAGGACAACGGCATTGCGGAATTCCGCAACTTCGATCGCTGTTTTTTGGCAGCCCGTTTCGAAACGAATTCGACCGCCAGCAGGCTCATCCTCAGCGCAATCGCGGCCAGATACCCTGACAGGATGTCAGCGTCAGCCTCTGTGGCCGCCAAGATTATCTCGTCTTCATGTCCCAACACGGAGAGCACCGCTTCAATCTTCTTTGCCTCTTGATTATCGATAGCCTCATCCTTCGGGGTGTCTCTTAAGTAGTATGCTACAGCAGTAAGAAATGCTTGCTTCGCGAACGGGAAAAGGACGCGTTGAATGAAACGCCGGTCTTTCCGTGGGCGGAACATCGAACTCAGATGCCGCCGTATGCCGATGACTTTGGCTCGCTCCATTAAAACATCGGCGAGATCGAATACGACCTTGCAAGGAGGCCCTACTTCGACCTGCCGAATGGTCCATTCACCGTAGGAAACCTTGTCAATTAGATAGTCCAGCCCGTTGAGCCGCGAGGCAATTCCCACCAAGTTTTGAAACGCGGCGTGTGATGCCGACAGAATCTTTCGGGTAGGATTGGCTGGATGTCGTGGACTACCCCCTGCGATCGCGTGATTGAAAGCCCTCGCGACAGACCACATCCTATCGTTGTAGTCACCGTTTCGCAGATGCATCAGCTGCTCCGAAACGGCTGTCGCCGAGCCAAGATCATTCTTGAGGGTGAGGGCGTGGTCCTCGACGGACTTGGCAAAAGTGTTTGCCACATCATGAACGAGGTCGTCAGCCACCTTGTTCGCGATTTGGAGAATCTGATCAGGTGAAAGCGCTCTAAGGATTGCCAGTGAGGGCTGTCCACGCACAGTCCATTCCGCCTGCTGTTCACCCACAATCCTTATAAGCGCTGTGTAATTGGCCTCTTGCTCCGCCAACTTCGGACAAATGCACTTAGCAACCTGCGAATACTTATCGAGCGCCCTCGCCTGGTCTGCGAGATTCTTGATTCCAAACAGAAGTTTTTGTTCGCGAATCTCCCGTAATTCGGCCGCCGTGGTCAGGGATTCCAATAGGTGCAGTAAAGACGCGATACGTCCTTCGCGAACGTCTGCCTTGATCGTCCTGAAGCTATGATTCATGATACCGATTCCTATGCCGTGACCAATCGGTAGTAACCTGTTTCACCGGTGCCAATAAACTCCACTTCGCGATCCAAACTCGCAAGATCACGCTTAGCAGTCGGCGTCGAAATACTGAAATGCGCTTCGTAATCGCGCCGGCGCAGCTTTTTCCCGTTCTGAAGTTGATCAAGCAACCATTGCTTACGTGCGTCCGCATCGGATCGCTCCGGCACGACCAGCGTGCCGGATTCCCGCTTTCGCGGTGCTGTAACCTGAACATTCAGCTTCGGTAAAAGTTGATATCCGCGCGCAGTCGTCGCAATTACGTCGTTTCCTTCGCAGGCAAGGTGCGCTTGTTCGGCAAGCAGCTTGGCGGTTCTTTCGCGGAAGTATTTCACTGCTTCGGCGATTCCCTTTTCCCCGCGTGTGACGCCAAGCCGATCCGCGAGGTCCGCCATCCGATTGACAGCGCCAAGGGCATCGGCAATGGCGCCAAGGAGCTTGCGATATACCTCTATAATGCCAGCGTCGGTAAGGTTGATCCGACAAATGACATCAAAAACCTTGCGAATTCACTCTATATCAACACGGCATCAAAAATCGCTTCGGATGCTCATTTTAGCTATCAGGAAATCGTTACTGAGGATGCACGAAAGACGGCAAACGCCATGACCAATTGGAAACTGAGCGGTCGAGGCCTCACGGAGGCGGCGCTTCTTCTCGTGCCGATTTCAAAAATCACAGCCGTAAAAACGAGCGCAGAAGTTGCAGAGATCGCCAAAGGGGCATCGACGCTTGAGAAAGCTGAAGAGATCGGAGAAGCCGCAAAAGGATATGAAACCATAGCCAAGGGGGGAGCGCTTTTTTCTCAGTCCGAGGAAATTCTGGATTCTCTGCGCCGAATGGCTCGTATTACCTCAGCAGAAAGGAAGATCGCTGAGCAAATCCTTCGGCCTCTTTGCGATCCGGTAAAGCTTACTTCGCTCGGAATAAGAGGAGCAAACAGCCGAGTGCATAAGGTCTTGTATCACCTATACGATTTGGAAAAAGACGGTGGCAATATTGGTCGAGCGTTGGATAGAGCACTTGTTCCAGGGATGAAAGGCGAGTTCTATTACAGTCAACCGTTAGTGAAGCGTCAGATCTTGGCGAACTATAAAGCAGCCAAAGAATTGGGAATTTTTGAAGATGCCTCAAATCTCGACAAGATGCGCCGAGGATATGCCCCAACCATCCAGCGGGGCCCGTATGCTGGTAAGGCTGTGGAAGTAGATCACATAATCTCAGTTAAAGAGGCCCCTGAGCTAAGTAACAACTTGGCGAATCTCAGGTATCTATCGGAGACTGAAAACATGGCGAGAGGGGCACGGCTTGACGGAGATGCGCTGCGATTGATGCAGGATATGAAGTCTGCGGGCTGGACACCTTCGCCTCAATTGCAGTCGAGAGTGGCACTGAAATGACTGCTTAGGCTTAAAGCTTTGGTTCTCATGCTGTCACCGAGCGACTCGCTCATGCAATTCGCCTAAATCGAGGCGCTAGCTTGGCCTCGCAGTGGCGTGATGCCGAACCATTCCTTAGCCGCCTCTGGTGTTACCAATTCCCGGTAGTGCTTGAAGAGCTTCTCGGGGCTATTTCCCAATTCCAAGGCAACCTTTGCCGCATCCTGAATCTCGGCCAGTCGATAGCTGGCGTAGCTATGCCGCAAGGCATTTTGCCGCCAACCGAAACCAGCCTTCTGGCCAAGGTAGCTCAGGCGCAGTGAATGATTGTTCAGGTGGCAAATAAAGCCCGTGTCTTTACGATGCGGTTCCAGCCATTGCTTGAGATTGTCGCGTAGAGGCACCAATCGGCGCGCCTTCGTTTTCGCCTTGCGTCCTTTGACCTCGATATAACCCTGATCCCAAAGCACGTCCTGCCATTCGAGCCGATCAATCTCCGCCGATCGGATTCCCGAAAAGGCTCCTATGACAACAAGCGGCAGCAGATTCTTCGGACAAACCGCGAGCAGCTTCCGCATTTCCTCTGGCGTCCAGATTGCAGGGGCATCGTCCGTTACCTGGAACGTCTGCGAGCGCTCCGGCGCAGTCTTTCGGTCCTCTTGCAGATAACCTTGCGACCGTGCCCATGTGAAAAGCGTCACCAGCGTGCGGCGAAGGTTATTCTTGGTCACACCAGCTCCTGATGACTCGCGCAGGAACCGATCGATTTCCGGCGTGGTAATATCGGTCAAAAGGATCGGCCCAAACTGCTTTTGAAACTTCGCCATGTAGCAGCGTGTGACCTTTAGGTAAGCGTTTGAGACCTTGGCTGCTTGTTTTGCCTGATAAAACAGAGGAAGCGCGTCATTAAGAGCGATTCTTGTGACGCCGGCATGATGGCGAGTGTAGAATCGAGTCGCTTCCATAAGCGATACGTCGGAGAGGACCTCCCTGGCGGAGAGCCATTCCTCAACCACGGCAGGTAAGGTGACCCCAAACCGCCGGACGCGATGCTCGCAGCTCTTGAAGATCTCTACGTCACGAAGGCTTACCGCATCAATGTCGCGCAAACCGTTGGCCAGTGCGATGGACTTCTGTTGCGCGAAGATTTTGGCTGCGGCGAGATCGCTGAAGGCACGCGCCTGACGTTTGCCCAAGTCATACCAGCGGCACTGGTTCGTCGTATAGCCAAGCTTGCTGCGGAGCGTGTAAATCTTGACCTCCGCGGCATCCGTCCCCACGCTGATCACCGTGCGATTTCGTTTTTTCCTCGCTTTCATCTGCCGTGGGGCCGATGTCAAAGCAGGGGATAGAATTTTGTGTAAAATCTCCGCGTCTGCGGGTGGCGCAGTGAGGGATGTCATTTGAGATGAACTACTTGTGGAAACTTCCAATCCAGCCGCTGCAGCTAACAGGCTCCGCCTGTAGTTGATCTTGTTCTCGTTAGGCCACTCTCGACATGAAAACGAAGTATCTTTCTCTTTTTTGCAGCGTCGCCTTTTTCGTGTCAGCCCATGCGAGTGAGTTTACGCGCGCCAGCTCGTTCGATTCAGTCGCCGCATTCGTTGCTGCTGCGAAGGCATTTCGTCCCGCAGAGTCGAAGACAGATATCGCCCGCTTATTCACGATCGCAGAGATGGGCCAGCCGGAAGACCCAAGGACCGGAAAGCCCGTGGTGCCGGAGGACTTGAACTCGTGTGAAGCAGTTTGGGAGGACGCGACACATGCACTCGTATTCGCGGTGGCGACTCCCAAGACCGAAGCTACTCGATCCGCTGCGGGCGTGCTTTTCCTACTTTCCCAGTCACATCACCGATGGAGCATCTCGGACTTGCATAGATTCACCGCTACTGGCAAGTATGCAGAGGTTACTTGTGAGCTTACAGCGGGCGTCGGCACGGGCTACCAACTCGGCGAGGAGGGCATGCGTCCGATCGTCACGATCAAGGAGGCTCACGGCGGCCGTGGCTATGGATACCAATTGAGCGCATCCTACACGTTAACCGGCAACAGGCTCAAACGCCTTGATCTTGAATGACCGAATGGCCTAACCCGTAGGGACGAGGCTATCCGCTGCGAAACTTAACATCTGAGATGAATGGCAAGGATGAGCAACAGGCAAAAGTGGCTTCTCTTCATTGAAAGCAGCCTGAGACCTGTGCGATTCACAGTCAACTAGCTCGCCCATGCATGGCTGCGGCCGTAACAACATTCCGGTAACGCTCGACCGCCGCGCCAAGGCCGGGCTTGTTGTCAAAGCCGACATCTTTATACAACGACGAGCAGGAAGGTCTTGTTTCTTTTAGCTCACGCCATTCCTTCCACAACGAGTCGTATCTTGCTATCGCCACACTGAGCCGGTCGGTGTCGTAGGTCCCGGAAACATCGCCCTCCGCGCCGAGCATTAGGATTGTCCAGCCCTGTTCGATAATGGCGTATTTGATGCGACCATAGGTCGCCGAGGTCGCGACAAAATCGTTAAGCGAGGCGTCGGGAAACTGTATCCTTTGAGAAAGCGCTTCTATTTCTTTCCACATGCGCACCGCTTCCGCCTTCTCGGCGAGAGCCTTTTCCATGAGTCCCTTGTCCAGGAAGTCCTTCAAGTCAGGCGCGCCGAGAAAATGATCGCGTGCCCACCAAACGTCGATTTTTGCGGGAAGACAAGTCAGTTGGCCGCGGAGCACGGCTTGGGTCGAGAGCAGGCATAGCTTGCGAAACAAAGCCGCGTCATCATCATTAAGACCCTTTGCCTTGGCAAACTCAGCAAAGACACTGCTCTCATCACGGTCGGGATTGCGGACATACTGGCTGACAACATAGGTGTTCAGTTCATTCCAGAAGTCATTCGTAATATACGGACCTTCCCAGCCGCCGCCGCCGGACCAGGTCCAGACACCGGCGAACAACGGATCATGAATTAGATCGCGCAAGCCTTTGCGCTGTCCCGGCTTCATGAGCCAGTCATATTCCTCCCAATCTTCTATAACACCTTTGCCTATGTAGTAAGGATGGGCGCCCTTGCCATAAGCCTCTCGCTGGCTCTGCACTTCAACGATCTGCCGGTGCCTGCCGATCATCAAGGTGGGATTAAACGGTGTTAGTTGATGGAAATCACCTTTTTGATGCTTGATGGAAAAGAACAGGTTCGGATGCGGCTCGATGGCTTGAGTAACTTTCAAATAGAACTCGGGATTTTCGTGAAAGCCTTTTGGCCCGAAGTCCCATGTTCGATAGAACAAGGTCTTGTTCTGTTTCACGCATACCTCGTCGCGGAGGATGGTCAGGATGTCGATATGACTTTGCGGCCCGTGCAAAATGGCTGTGTTTCCCTGCCGGAGATTCTGCGTCCCGCTGGTTCCACCCGTGGCGGTGTGATAGGGAAAATCGTGCAGATAAACCTCGCCGGTGCGAACAACAACGCCATCCAGGTCAGGAAATCGTTGGAAGGTCTCGCGAAACATGGCGCGAAGCAGTTCCTGAGTCTTGGGACGCCCGACATCGATCCGGTCCTTTTCGTCGCAGATTTCGGAGTGGAGCTTCTTCACCAAAGCTTTCGGCAACACTAGAAGGTCCGTGGCCGCATAACACTTCAGGCCGGCCTTGTGAACCTTGCGGATTGTATTGTCCAAATCGGCGGCCCGTTTACAAATCCAGGCGGCTTCCGGCGACCCCTCTGGAAACAGGCCAGGGATTACCGAGTCGAAAGTTTGAAGCCCCTCTATCGAACCGGTGATCTGCCCATTGTAACCCAGTCCGAACAGAACGTTCGGGTCATGAAAGTCGGTTGCAAATTTGCCGGTGTTATTGGCTGTCGAGTTTATGATGAACCGCGTGCCGACATCCGACGCGGATGAATCAAGGCCGACTACCAACGCAGCAACAACAACCAATGCTGCCAGCCAATCCAGAACCTTCAGCGGAAAGCTCACTGTTTCTCCGGCAGGATCGTCCCTTGCCGTCCTTCCGGTGAACAATGAATCGGCTGACAACAATAATGCACCGGCGATGCGACTTTTGCGGACGTGGGAAGCAGTTTTGGTTTCATGATTTGGTGCGGATATAATTTCAGGGAACGGACAGGTTACCTTCGCGTGTGAGTCTTGCCAGCCTCCATCTTCGAGGAGGACGGCGCCTGCTTTCGCAGAGAGCAGGCTCTACAGGGCGAGTTTTTTCGCGAGGACTTCGCCGACGACCGTTGGGTTCGCCTTGCCCTGCGAGAGTTTCATCACCTGGCCTTTGATGGCGTTGATGGCTTGAAGTTTGCCGGATTTGTATTCGGCGACGGCTTTGGGATTGCCGGCAATGGCCTGATCGCAGAGCGACTCGATGGCGCCGAGATCGCTTTCCTGTTTCATACCGCGTTCCTCGACGATTTGCGCGGCGCTTTTGCCGGGATGCGCGAACATCTCGTTGAAGACTTCGCGGCCTTGCGAGCTGTTGATTTTTCCGTCGTCGATCAAGTTCACCAGCTCGTCAAGCGACTCGGCGCTGATCGGCGAGTCCTCGATTGCCTTTTCCGAGTTGTTTAACGCGCTTTGCAGATCGTTGAGAACCCAGTTGGCGACGTTCTTTGGCTTTTTCGCGTGCGAGGCGGCCTGCTCGAAATAGCGGGAAAGCGCGAGATCGTTCGCGAGCACGCCGGCATCGTAGGAGCTCACGCCGTATTGCGAGACAAAGCGCGCGCGTTTTTGCGACGGCAGCTCGGGAACGCGCTTGCGCACATCGTCCATGAACGCGTCGGTCTTCACCGGCAGCAAATCGGGATCGGGAAAATAGCGGTAGTCGTGCGCCATTTCCTTTGTGCGCATGAGAAAGGTCTGGCCGCTCGCGTCATTCCAGCCGCGCGTCTCCTGCTGCAATTTTCCGCCGGCGGAGACGGCCGCGATTTGCCGCTCGATCTCGTAGGCAAGAGCGCGCCGGACGCCGCTGATGGAGTTCATGTTTTTAATCTCGATCTTTGTGCCGAGCTGCGACTCGCCCTCGGGCCGCACGCTGACGTTGCAATCGCAGCGAAGCTGGCCTTTCTCCATGTCGGCATCGCTCACGCCGCCGTAGAGAAGTATTTGTTTTAGCGAAGTGAGATACGCGAACGCCTCCTCGGGCGAATCGATTTCAGGCTCGCTGACGATCTCCATCAGCGGCGAGCCGGCGCGGTTGAAATCGATGCCGGTGCTCGTCTCGAAGTGCTGCGATTTCGCGACGTCCTCCTCGAGATGAATGCGCGTGAGGTGCACGACCTTGTCGGGATGCGCGATGTTTTTCTGCGCGTCCTTTGGATAAGCCATGTCGTGCAGCGGCACGCCGCCGCCGAGGCAGATCGGCAGGTCGTATTGCGAGATCTGGTAGTTCTTTGGCATGTCGGGGTAGAAGTAATTTTTCCGGTCGAACTTGCACACCGGCGCGATGTCGCATCCGAGCATCAATCCCGTGAGCGCCGTCATGCGCAGGGCTTCCTCATTCATCACCGGCAACGCGCCAGGTAAGCCGAGGCAAACCGGACACGTGTGCGCATTCGGCGGCGCACCGTATTCAATGGGACACGCGCAAAACATCTTGCTGCGCGTCTTGAGCTGGACGTGGACTTCGAGGCCGATCGTTGCGACGTAATTCATTGCTGATTGCTAATTGCTGATTGCTAATTGGCGAGTGTTGCGCGAGGCGGCGGATTTTGAAGAGGCGGTCATGATGGCGGCAAGCTCGCGTGCTTCTTCCCACAATGGTTTGACGCGGTCGGATGGTAAAATTTCGGCGTCGATGATCAACTCCAGCCAGAGACCTGTTTCATCGGCCTCTTCAATGACGATACCGATTTTAGCGATGAATTCCGCACGAGAGCGCGCGCGACAAGCCGAGCGGTAATTCGCCGCGACAGATGTGCCGGAACGGATAATCTGTCCGGCAATCGCGCGGCTCTCGATACTACGCGGCATGGCACGAACCAGCTTCACAATTCTGAGCGCGAATGCCTTGGTGCGTTGCTTCAACTCTTCTGGCGTCACCGCGCTAATTAGCAATTAGCAATCAGCAATTAGCAATCTATTTTGCCAGCGCGTAATCCAGCGCCTTATCCAGGTCGAACTTCCGGATCAGCTCGCTTACTTCGGGGTCATTGACCGCGGCGACGATGCGCTGGTTTTTCAAAAGGGCGAAATAGTTTCGCTGCTCGATCGCGTGCACTACGGACGGGTCGTTTTGCAGCGCGATGATGCGCGGGTGCTGGCTGAGATGTTTCGCGCCGGGGTAAGTGAGGAAGCGTTCGATCGACTCCTCGCGCGACACGACGCGGCCCACTTTTGCGATGATGTCGTAGGCGCGTTCTGGGATCGGATCGATCGCTTGCACGAACGCCCCGGTCGGGCCTTGATCGAGCGATTGCTTCATGTGCGCCATGTTTTGCGCAAACATGGGATAACGCTGCTCGATGCGGATGTTCTTTCGCGGCGCGGGCCGGCTCGCGTCCATCTCCGTCTCCGCGACGGTGCCGAGCAGGCGAATGCCGAGCACCACGAGCCAGACCGTGAAAAAGCCGAACACCATGCCGATCGCCGAGCCTCCGACGCCGTAGCCGAGCCGCAGCAGGCCGATGCCCTGCTGGTTGGTGCGGCGGAATAAAATGCGCCCGGCCATCGAGATCGCCGCAAAAACCAGCAGCGCCATGATCGAGCCGATGATGAGTGACACGACGAAATCGGGATAGCCAAACGGCCGCAGCACCGGCACCGCGAGCCGCCCGCCGAAGATCGCGACGGCGTAAGCCAGGATCAGCGCGAACAGATTCACGGCCTGCCGCACGATGCCGACACGCCACCCACGCACCATCTGGTAGGCTACGAAGAGCGCTGCCGAGATGATGAAAACAAATTGCCAGCGGTCCACGTCATCGAACACGGCTCATATTTTCCCACATTGCGCGCGCTGGCGCAACGCGTGGTCGCACAAAACCAGCGCCGCCATCGCCTCTACCATCGGCACCGCACGTGGCAGCACGCACGGATCGTGACGTCCGCGTGCCGCGAGTTCGGTCGGCTCGCCGGCGTTGGTCACCGTCTGCTGTTTCTGCGCGATGGTCGCCGTCGGTTTAAAAGCCACGCGGAAGAAAATCGGTTCGCCGTTGCTGATGCCGCCCTGCACGCCGCCGGAGCGGTTGCTGGTGGTGCGAATCTCCCCGCCGCGAATCTCGAACGGATCGTTGTGCTGCGAACCGGTCAGCCGCGTCCCGGCAAAGCCGCTGCCGATCTCGAACCCCTTCGTCGCCGGCAGGCTCATCATTGCCTTCGCCAGCTCCGCTTCCAGCTTGTCGAAAACCGGCTCGCCCAGTCCCGCCGGCACACCGCGAATCACGCACTCGACCGTCCCGCCCACGGAATCACCGTGGCTGCGCATCGTCTTGATCAGCTCGATCATCGGCTCGACGCTCTTTTCGTCCGGGCATCGCACGATGTTGCTCTCGACCTGCTCCTGCGTGACTGTCGCCCCGTCCACTTCCGCGACCAGCTCGTGGATCGATTTTACGAAAGCGACGATCTCCAGCTTCGGCGCGAGCTGCTTGAGCACCTGCTTCGCCACCGCGGCCGCTGCCACGCGGCCGATCGTCTCCCGCGCCGATGCGCGCCCGCCGCCCTGCCAGTTGCGAATCCCGTATTTCGCGTCGTAGGTGAAATCTGCATGCGAAGGCCGATACGCCGTCTGCATTTCCGCGTAAGCCTCCGGGCGCGCATCCTTGTTGCGCACCAGGATCGCGATCGGCGTCCCCGTCGTCTTCCCCTCAAACACGCCCGACAAAATCTCGCAGCGATCCTCCTCCGCGCGCTGCGTCACGATCTCACTCTGACCCGGCCTGCGCCGGTCGAGATCGCGCTGGATCACCGCCTCGCTCAACTCCACCAGCGGCGGACAGCCATCGATCACCACACCCACGCCGCCACCGTGCGATTCGCCAAAGGTCGCGATGCGAAAAAGATGGCCGTATTGACTCGACATGGCGTGCATGAAACAACGCCATCCGCGCGCTGGCAATTGCAGATTGCGGATTGCAGATTGAGGAAAGCTTTCCTCTTGCCGACAGGATTGCGGCCTAGGCGAAGAGCAGAAGCCGCGTCCATTTCACCGAACTCACGTTGTCGCGGTTTGCGGGCGATGGTTTGAATGGAGCGCCTATCTGCTTTCCCAAATGACAAATGGTGCGGGCGCACATAGACTGCGCGGCTCATGCTTTCGTCAGAACTTCAACCGACGCATGCGACTGCGCCTGTGACGGTGCAAAAACCGCACTGGTTTGGCAATGCATACGTGCAGGTGGTCATCAGCATCGTGTTTTCAGCGGCGTCGCAGTTGCTGATGAAACGGGGTGCGGATGATTCGGTGCACGATGCGTGGCTCGGGTTTTCGGGGCTGCACTCGGGGTGGGTGTGGCTCGGGATTTTCGCGATGATTGCGAGTCTCGCGGCGTGGCTGCACGCGCTGCGGTCGCTGCCGCTGAATGTGGCGTTCAGTCTGGCGTGCTCGACGCATGCGCTGGTGCCGCTGAGCTCCTGGCTGCTGCTGGGTGAGGTGATTCCGCTGAAGCGCTGGATCGGTATCGCACTGGTGATTGCCGGCGTGGCGGTGATCGCGCGGCCGCTGGTGAAGCTGGAGGAGAAACTGTGACGGCGATCAGTTTGCTTTGCGTGATCTTAACCGAGCTGTGCTCGGTCGCGGGGCAGATCTTTTTTAAGCACGCGATGAGCCAGCCGGAGGGCGGGCCGCGCGCAAAGTTTCTCGGGATGTTTCTCAGCGGGATCGCGGTGAAGGCGCTCGCGTTTTTTCTCTGGCTCGGGCTGCTGTCGAAGTTCGAGCTGAGCTATCTCTATCCGTTCGAAGGCATCAGCCCGGTGCTGCTGGTGCTCGCGGCGGCGCTTTTTCTGCGCGAGAAGATGACGCTGAACCTATGGGCGGGCGTGATCCTGATCAGCGCCGGCGTGGTGCTGGTTTCGGCCAGTTAGCGCTGGCCAGATGATTCCGAGCGCGCGTCGATTGCGCTGCGCGGCTTCTGCCTGGCCGATCTTTTCGAGCTTCGGATGATCCAGCGTCCCTTCGATGCTTTGTTTAAAACGTGCATAACGGATCGGCGAGTAGGCTCCGCAAAGATCGCCGCCGAGCATTTCGGCGTGGCTGCGCAATTCGCCGAGCGCCCACGCGATGTCCTCGCTCGAAAACAAACCGTTTTCCCAATTCGTAAACGAGTGATCGCGGCCGAGACAATCGATGTCCACGGTGACGTAAATCTTTTCGCCCTTCATGCCAGCGGCAAATTCGGCGAATCGTTCGCGCCAGTTTTCGCGCGACATGCCGGGCCAGATTTCCTGCGCCGATTTCGAGATGCGTTCCCTCCACGGCCAGACGCGGAGCCGGTCGGCGCGGAGTGCCTTATGGTTTGCGAAAAGCCGGTTTGGCCAGTTCAGCTCGAAATTGCCGCAGCCCCAGACGACGGCGCGTTTCAAGTTTGGCAGCTCAAAGGCGCGATTGAGCCACGTGCCGCAGCACCAATGCGGCGGGCGAATATCCCAGTCGGGATGATTGTCGAATGAAACGAGTGTAAACGGCTCGTCGATGCGCCGTAGCCAAAGCGCGGTGAGGTAGTGGTAATCGCCGGAGCCGTAGAGCGTGAATGGCGCGAGGCGCGACTGCACGTGCTGGAAGAAATCGCACACGAGCCCCCGGGTCGTGCTGTAGCGGAGTTGCGCGCCCCATTCGCGGCAGTCGAGATACTCGCCGTCGCAGAACACATCGCGCGGCCATGCGCCGTCGAGGTCAAGATGAACCTGCGAGACGGCTTGCATGAGCATCGGTTAATTTTCGCAGCGGAAGAAACTGGGCCGATGGAAAATTCCGTCGCGGTAATTCACGTAGGTCGCGAGCGCGAGCAGCGGGAAGTTGTTCCGATACATGTCGTATTTCAAATAGAACACCCGCGGAAATCCGGTGCCGGTCGTCTCGGGCTCGCTCCATGAGCCGTCGCGATTTTGCGTGGCGACCAGATAGTTGATGCCGCGTTGCACGGCACGCGAGTGGATGTCGCCCGCGGCGCAGAGTCCCATCAATGCCCACGCGGTTTGCGACGCGGTGCTAGGGCCTTTGCCCTTGAGCGAGGGATCGTCGTAAGTCGCGCACGTTTCACCCCAGCCGCCGTCTTCGTTCTGGCAGCTCTCGAGCCATTCCTTTGCGCGCACGATCCAATCCTGGCGCATGTCTTCGCCGATCGCGCGGAGGCCGCGCAGCACCTGCCATGTGCCGTAGATGTAATTGACGCCCCAGCGGCCATACCACGAGCCGTCGTCCTCCTGTGTCTCTTTCAAAAACTCGAGCGCGCGCTGCACGCGGATGTCGTTACGATCAAAATTGATGTAGCCGAGCAGTTCGAGCGTGCGCCCGGTGAGATCGCTGCACGTCGGGTCGAGGATCGCGTTGTGATCGGCAAACGGCACGTCCTCGAGCCAGTGCTGCGTCACATCTTTGTCGAACGCCGCCCAGCCGCCGTCGCGGCACTGGAAGCTCAGCAGCCATTCGAGGGCGCGCTTGAACATCGCGCCGTATTGCTCGCGGTCGGCAGGTTTGCTCAGGCGCAGACCCATGAGCACCATGGCGGTGTCGTCGGTGTCCGGATAGTAGACGTTGTTAAATTCGAATGCCCAGCCGCTCGATTCGTGGTGCGGATTCTTCCGGCGCCAATCGCCGGGCACGCGCACTTCCTTTTGCTCCATCCACTGCCGCGCGCGCTGCAGCGCATCGTGCGCGGGATCGAAGCCGGACTCGCCGAGCGCGATCATGGTGATCGCAGTGTCCCACACGGGCGAGAGGCACGGCTGGATGCGGAAATCCTCCGGATCGTCCACGAACAGGCCCTCAAAATCGCGATGCGCTTTTTGCAAAAGCGGATTGTCGGCGGGCCAGCCGAGCGACTCGAGTGCGATGATGGAATTGAGCATAGCGGGGAAGACGGCGGCGAGTCCATCGCTGCCTTCGTCCATGCGCTCGGTCATCCAATCGATCGCCTTGCGCAGTGCAAAAGTGCGGAGCGGCTTGATCGCGTGCAGCCCGCGAAACGCCTCGGTCGCGGTGAGGAAAAAGTTGCGCCACGTGAGCAGGCGCGGATCGCGTGGCAGCGAGAGATTCTTGTGCTCCGTGCCCGCGGGATAAAGCTCGTGCAGATGTTTTTCCGCCGGAAGCTGGCGTGTCGGTTTGACATGGTTGATGATCGCCAGCGGCATCAGCATCGCGCGGCTCCACGACGACATTTCGTAGATATTGAAAAACAGCCAGTCTGGCAAAAGCACGAGCTCGACCGGGATCGCCGGCAGATATTTCCACGGAAACTGACCGAGCAGCGCGAGGTAAAGCTTCGCGTAGGTGTTCATCCGCGGAATCCCACCAAGCCGCAACGCCGCCGCGCGCGCTTCGCGCATCCACGGCGATTCGGGCGAGTGGCCGGCGAGCTTCAGCGCGAAGTAGGCTTTGACCGTCGCGTTGATTTCGCTCGGGCCGCCTTCATAAATGTTCCAACCGCCGTCCGGAAGCTGGCGGCGGCGGATATGCGCGACGCATTTTTCCTGCAGCACGGGATCGACGCGGTCGGCCCAGTGCATGTAAAGCACGTAGTCCGAGCAAAGCGTCGAGTCGACGATCAGCTCGCCGGCCCAGTAGCCATCGGCATTCTGGAGCCGCAGCAGATTTTGCTGCGCGAGCCGAATTGCATCTGCGAGCGATCTGCCGTCCTCGCGCGCAATGCCGTTGTCGGAATGCAAAACATCGCTGTTCATGCGATAACCGCCTTTAAATTTAGACAGTCGCCGGAGTTGCCGGTTCGGTGGATTTTTGGCCGGAGAGATGGCCGTTGCCGCTGGTAACGCCATTGTGTGCGTGGACTTCGCGGCCTTCGTCGATCGGTTTTGGTTTTGCGCCGAAGTTGAATCGGATGTTCTTCCACGTGTCGCCCGGCTTCGCCTGCAAGCCGAGGCTCGCCGTCGGCTCGTAGCCGCAGTGAACCATGCAATTTTCGCAGCGGACATCCTTCGCGACGCCGTTGACGACGCCGTAGTTTTCCCATTTCACCTTTTCCAAAAGTTCAGCGTAGCTGCCGTAGTGGCCGGCGCTGCCGATCGTGTCGGTCATCAAATAGCACGGCGCTTTCCAGCCACGAATGTTGCGCGTCGGGATTGCCCATGCGGAGCAGGTGAGATCGCGTTTGCCCGCGAGGAACTCGAGGTAAATCGGCGTGCCGAAGAACGTAAACTTGCGGCCCCATTCCTCGATCTGGCTGAACTTCTCGATGGTCATCTTGCGCGTGAGGAAAAAATTCTCAGGCTCGATGTTAAGCCGCTTGATCATGTCCTTCTTCGCTGCGTCGTATTCGTAGCCGGGCGAAATCGTGTGGCCGTCCACGCCGAGGCTGGACAAATATTTAAACATCGCTTCGAGCTCATCCATCTCGGTTTCCTTGTAAACCGTCGTGTTCGTCGCGACTTGGTAGCCGAGGATTTTCGCCATGCGCATCGCGAGCACCGCTTCCTTGAAAACGCCTTCGCGCTCGACGATGAGATCGTGCGTGCGCTCGAGGCCGTCGAGATGGACGTTCCAATACATCCATCGCGTCGGCGCGATCACCGGCTTCGCCGCATCTTTCGGGCCTTTGCGAATTTCATCGGCATCCTTTGCCGTGATCAGCTCTTCGCTTTGCAAAACCTGCAGCTTCGCCTCGACCTCCGCCGGGTTCTTCGAAAAGCGCGACGCCAGATATTCGCGCATTTTTTTGCGCATAAACATCGCGTTGGTGCAGATGTAAACGATGCGTTTCTGCGTGAGCAGTCCCTGCACGAGCGCCTCGATTTGCGGATAAATCAGTGGTTCGCCGCCGCAGATCGAGACCATCGGCGCGTCGCATTCCGCCGCAGCCGAGAGGCAATCCTCGAGCGGCAGCACGTCCTTGAGCGAGGTCGAATACTCACGGATGCGGCCGCAGCCGGTGCAGGTGAGGTTGCAGGTGTGAAGCGGCTCCAATTGGAGGACGGTGGCGAACTTTTTGGTGCCGCGGATTTTGTGTTTGATGATGTAAGCCGCGATCTTTGCGGTTAACGCGAGTGGAAATCTCATACTTTTTGTAACAAGCCGCCGAGATAGTAACAATGCGGCTCCGCGTGTCAATCGCTGCGAGCTTTACGGCAAATTACAGTTTGGAAATGATACAGCCCGGTTTCAGTGGCTGTGGCTCATCGCGCCGACGAGCGCCACGAAGAAAAACAGCCAGATGAGGAACGCGATGCCTCCGAGAATGAACAGCGCCGGTATCGCCGCCAGCGTCCATTTCAAAATGAAAATCACCATCGAGCCAAACGGCATGCTGATGTCGGTGACGACGACCGTTTGCGGCTCATTTACGCGTGTGACTTTGATGAATTGCTCCACGGGTGGCGGAGTCGGTGCCTGTGGCAAAGGCGGAGGCAGTGGCGATGGAGATGGCTGCACGCCGAGTAATTCACCGAGCGGACGCCATTCGGTCATTCCATCGGACATGGCTGGATCGGTTTCGTGATACGTGCCTTCCTGGAATAACTCGCGAACGGCGAGCTCGTCGTAGGGACCTTCCTGTTTTCCGTTTTTCAAAACGTAGTAGCTCACAGGTTGCTTTTGATGATTTGAAAAATTGCTGTGTTATCGAGAAAACCCTTCAGCGCGTGCGAACCGGGGCCGATGCCGACGCCGATCACGTCGCTTGCATTGTTAATCGCAGTCGGCGCGAAAAAGGCCGCCGGTTCTTTTGCTGCGGAGTTTGGCGAAGCTGATGGCTCCGCTTGCGCCGGTGGCAATGCGTTTGACGATGGCGTTCCGTTTGGACCGGTCGCCCAGGTGATTGCCGGATAACCAAACGGATTCGTCCCGAGCAAACCGACGCCGTGATCCTGTTGCAGCGGGTAACCATTCAGCGTCATCCCGCCGATCGCGCTTTTGCCGACGGCTAAAATGAGTGCTTTGTCGCCCGCGTATTTCAGCGCGGTCGCGACGGCGTGGTCGAGGTCGATCGTCTCCGTAATGGTGTGTTCGCCGTCATTTTGCTCGGCTGCGCGACTGATTAATGCCGCGTCGACAACCAGCAAATAACCGCCGCGACTCACCTGTAAAAATTGAATCGCACGGCGGACCATGTCGGAAAGCGACGGTTGCTGGCTGCCGCTCTCGATTTGGTCGGAGTAGGGGAGATTGCCCGTCGCAAAAATGCCGACGCGATCCGCGGTGCTGAAAACCGGCGCGTTTTCGAGATCGGCTTTCGACCGGATCAGCTCGCGGCCTTTTTGCTTCATCTCGAGAATCAAATCGCGCCCATCCTTGCGGTGACCGCCGTTAGCTTCAGCCGTAAACGCATGCGCGCCGCCGCCGAGCGCCACGTCGAGCTTCGCGCCATCGGCAAATTGCGCGGCGATTCCGTCGATGTCGTCGCTTTTGTCCGCATGCGCATAAAATGCGGCGATGCTCGCATCGGTGAGAGCGCCGGTCGTGACGACGCCGACCGCGCGTCCGCTTTTACTCGCGAGTTCGACGATGGTTTCCAGCGGTTTTCCGTGCGAATTCATCGCGACACTCCGGTTATTCACCTTCGCTCCTGTGGCAATCGCGCTCGCCGCTGCAGGCGTATCCGGCACCGCGAAATCGTTCGCGTGATTCGATAAAAGAGCAACGTTCGGCAGCGATTCCAACGTGAGTTTGTGGTCGGCGCCGCCTTCGTAAAGCCGCGCAGCTGCGAGGTTTCCAGGCACGAGCCCGTCGCCGACAAAGAGGATGATCGCGAACGGTTTTTGCACTACCCATGTGTGAAAATAGAGAAAGCCGAGCCCGATAAAAACGAGCAGGCAAAACAACGCGAGCAGTTGATTGCGAAGTTTCATTCGGCGGTGATGGGAAGCGAAAAGCGCGCGGCAGGGAAGCAGGAAATTTTACGGAGCTTCAGACGAGGCATTTTACCGGGAATTTTGAGAAAAAATAAAAAACGGAAAGCGCCGTGGCACGCATCCGGCTTAGGAGATATGGAAATTATAACAAACACAATGATTATGAAAAAACTCCTCCTCAGTTTCTTTGTAGTTGCCAGTTCCAGCCTCGGATTCGCATCCACTCCGCTAGACCTCGGCTTACCTTCCAACTTCACTCCTTACGATCGCTACATGGCCCCGGTCAAACAGGTTCTCACGCATCTCGACGGCGAAGAAGCGTCGATGGACCAGGTTCGCGAGATGATGCACATCGGTCGCAGTTTTCGCTATTCGTTTACTGATCCGTATGTCGCCGCGCTGCCGAGCCAGACCGCCGCGATTCAAGCCGGCGACTGCAAGGCGAAGGCGCTCTGGCTGGCCGATCAATTGCACGACTCGAATGTCCGCTTCGTCATTGGCAAAGCCCGCGCCAGCTCGCGCATCAGTCACGCATGGCTGATGTGGCAGCACGATTCGCGCTGGTGGATTCTCGATTGCACGAACAAGCGCGAGCCAATCCCCGCCGACCGCGTCTCCTCGCGCGAATACATTCCGTTTTACTCGTTCGCAAAAGACGGCACTTATCGCCATCACGCGACGCAGATTTACGTGGCCGACGCAGTGGCGAATCACAGCAACTCGCCGGTCGCCGCAAACAACAAATAACGTTTTCTCTGGGCTGACTCGCAGACGCCTCGGATCGTATGATCCGGGGCGCTCTGTTTTTAACGGCTAAGCGATTTCGCGCAGCGAAACGTCGTTCGTCAGGCCGAGCGGATCGGCCACATCGGGCGGCGGAGTCGTGTGCAGCGTCACGGTTGTTCCATCGAATTTAAACGAGCCGATTTGCTGCGCGACAAAACCGAAATGATCGCCCGATGCCTGCGTCCCGCTCACCGAGCCGCCGATGATGACGCTCGCAATTTTGGATATAATGTTCGGATTGTCCGAGCCGCTGATCAGCGTGTCGTTCTCGCCAAAATTTTTGTTGCTCGACGAATTGTTTTGAACGCCCGCAATCAAATTGCTCGCCGTCCACAAGCCATTCACCTTCACGGCGCCGATCTGTGCATCTGGATTAACCGGCGTTAAATCAGTGTCGTAGCCGGCGAGAATGTTTGCGAGATCGGTATCGGTCAAAACAGTCACGCTTTTGATCGCGAGATCGGTCGTCGCGCCTTGCGTCGCTTGGCCGCGCGCTGAAATGACGACGGGATTGCTCGCATTGCCAACGAGTGCCTTGACGGAAACCGCGCCGATGTCATCCGCCACGCGGATCGAGCCGCTCTTTGTCAAAATGCCGGTGCCGCTGTTCGTGCCGGAAATGATCGAGCCGCCGATCGTCACGCCGGCGATGCGCTGGCCTTCGATGTAGCCGGATTTCGTGAGCGAAGCACTTCCCGACACGTCACCGCCTTGCAAATCGCCACCTATTGTGACTTGCCCCATCGCGCCGGAAGTGACGAAATCTGTGCCGCTGAAAATAGCGCCGCTGCCATTTCCTGCGCCGCCGGTCACGGATTTTTGCACGAAAACACTCGCTAACGTTCCGGCAGCATTGATTTGCCCGGAGCCATCGCCATTTCCGCCGCTAATTCCCGTTGCACCGAGAATTTTCACCGCGCCGATATTGCCCTGAATATCGTCGCTATCCGTCGATAGCGTGTGACTCAAAATCGCGCCACTGTTGCTTCCGTTGTTTCCGATGAGCGAGCCGCCGATTGTTACCGCGCCGATGCTCGTCGCGCTGCTGATCTGGCCGGAATTTACGCCGATGTTGCCGCTGACATCGCCGCTGATTTTTACCGTGCCCATTATGTCGCCGCTCAAAATCGCACCGCTCGAATCGCCCGCGCCGCCGAGCAACGATTTGACGAGCGTAACGCCCGCGATTTGACCGGCGCTGTTGATCTGCCCGGAATTATCGCCGTTGCCACCGTGGACATCACCGCCGATTTTAACCGCGCCGAGATTGTCGCCGCTGAAGATGGAACCGCTGTTTAAACCTGCATCGCCGGTTAGTTTTCCGGTCACGGTAAGCGAGGCAATTTTTCCACCGCTGATAATCGTGCCCGCATCGATTCCCGCGCCGCCGCTGATGTCCGCGAGCACTTTGATCGCGCCGATATTTCCCGGCGCAAAAACAAAGCCGCTGTAATCCGATGCGCCGCCCGCGATCGAGCCGACGGTGATCGCGCCAATATCGTTGCCGCTGAGAATTTCGCCCGAATTCGCAGCGGCTGCCGGATCGCTCGAGCCTTGAATTTTGTTTTTGATCGAAACCGCGCCAATCGAGTCGCCGCTCAAAATCGCACCGCTGTTCGCGCCTTTTCCGCCGATTAACGAACCGTTTGCAATCGTCACACTCGCGATGCTGCCGCCGGCATTGATCTCTCCGGAATTTGCGCCGTCGTTTCCTTGCAAGTTGCCGCCGATTTTTACAGCACCCATGTTGCCATTGAGCGAAAAGTTTGTGCCACTCACAATTGAACCGCTTCCCGCGCCAGTGCTGCCGAGAATCGCGCCGCCGATGGTTATGTTTCCAATCTTGCCGGCTGCGTTGATGGCGCCGGTGTTCGTGTCCGAGCCGCCGGAAATATTGCCGCCAATTTTAATCGTGCCGATGTCCGCAGCGGCGCTGATGAATCCAGCCGAGGCAGTGCTGCCGCCGTTGAGCGAGCCACCGATTTGGATAGAGCTAATTTTTCCGGGAGCGCTGGAGATTCCGTTGGAAACCTTGACGAATGCGCCATCGATGTCGCTTTTGACGACCAATGAGCCGAGTGCGCCGGTGATGTTACTGTTGAGCGAACCGCCGGATGCTTGCGTGCTCGTGCCGTGCGCGCCGAGCGATTGGACTGTCAGGCTTTTTATTCCGGTCGTGTTTGTCACGAATCCCGCATCGATGCGCCCGAGATCGCCTTGCACCGATACCGCGCCGAGCGAAATGTTTGCCGCTTTAATGTAGCCGACGTCGACAAAACCATCGCCGCCGCTTTTGACTGCGGTGACCGAAAAATTTGCACCGGTGACGAGGCTTGACGTCGCTTTGGTTAAATCAACGAGCTGCAACTGTTGTTTTACTGAGTTGTCGCCGGAAACCGTTCCAGTATCGAAGTGCAAAATCAAATCCGCGGTTGCCTCCGAACTGAAGATCGCCTTTGAACTTTTGACAGTCACGAGATCGCCATCGTGATCTTGAAACGTGATCGTGGTCGGATTCACCAGCGTCGCCGGTGCGATGCGGGACTCAAGTGGCTCGAGCATGCGCTGCGATTTGTGCGACACCGGCTGAGTGCGCGTGTGGAACCAACGGCGGATAATTTCGAAAAAACGGCTCATGTTTTAGTTCGTAATTTTTGCCGAGACGAAATAGCGCGGATAGAGCATGTGATCGCCGATTGGATCGGTGTAATTTACTTGCAGGATCAGGTATTTGTCTTTCGTCGTAGTGCCGATGTGGATGTTATTCAGCGTGCCGGAAACGCTGCCGCCTGGCGCGATGGATTTAATGATCAGCGAATTTTGAAGCCCGACGAGCAGTTGCGTGTCGCCGCCGTCGAGCGTCTGGTCGTTTGACAAAAAGAATTTCAGCTCGACTGGCGCGGCGGCTTTGTTGCCGGTATTCAGCACGAAAATCGACGCATTTAAAAATGGCGGATTCCCCGGCGAGACGTTGCTGACGCTGGCGACGAAGTGCGCCTGCGGGAATGGCGGCACGTCGAGACCGGGGACGTGGATCGGCTGTGCTGTGCTGAGCGCGTGCGCTACTTCGTTTGTGCTCGTTTTTGTGATCACTACGTGGACTGCGGCAGTGAGGTTGCTCGTATATTTGTGCGAGCCGTAAATGGCGAATCCGTTGCGGCTCGCGCGGATTTTTCCGGTGGAGTTCGCGCCGTCGCCCCAGTCAATGCTCGCGGTGTAATCGCCCGGTTTTCCCGGCGAGCTGTCGGTGAACGTCGCAACGATCCGATTCGAAATCGCGCCGCTGCCTGCGGTGAGCGAACGTCCCGTCGCGACAAGCGCGCTGCTGGAGCCGGTGACGACGACGGCGTTTTCGATTTTTGCGGTCGCGCCGCCGGAATCGCTGACCGTAATCGTCAGCGGATAAATCCCCGCATTCGCATACGTGTGAACTGCCGCTGTGCCTGTCGAAATCGCAAAGCCGGTTGGCGCAGGATGCGCCACGCGCGTGATGACGACATCGCTGCCGCTCGTGAGTTGCGTGCCATCGCCCCAATTGATCGTCGCGGTGAAATTTCCTGCTTTTGCCAGCGGATCGGCGTCGCTGAATGTTCCGAGCGCAGCGGCGGTCATTGGCGAGCCGGCGACGCTGCTGAGCGTCGTGTTGACTGGCGTTAAACGCGCATCCCCAAACCCGATATTCACGATCGCTTCGTCGGGCACTTGGTTTCCCTGAACTATCCGTGAGCTGGCGTTGAGGGTCTGATCGACAGAAACGCCGAGCATCTGCGCGCCACTGGGGAACGAGCTGTTTGGGGTCAGCGTAATCACGTTGCCGTTAATTCCACCGGATGGATGGCTCGTGCCGGAAAGGAAAATAGCGTTGGTCTGCAAATAATCGAATTCCAGATCCGTGGCCGGCATCGGAATCCGCGCCGGCTGGTGCAATGGCGCGACCACATCCGAATACGGCTTGAAAAACGGTGGATCGTTCACGATGTCCTGCGCAGCGACGACGTTGAACGTTTTGCTGTCGGTCCCGCTCGCACTGATTGCCGTGACGGTTACCGGCACACCGGCGCCGCTTGTTATGCCGATGCCGCTGACGAACACCGTGCAATCGTGCGCAGTCGAAACCCACGCAGATTCATCCGGTGCGAAAACAACCTGCGTCATCGTAACATTCACCGTCGGCTGGGTGTTGTTCGTCGGCACCGCCATAATTTTGTCGAGCAGATCGTTTTCGTCCCGGACTAGCTGGCCGAAAATCGGATTCGTAAAATCGATGTGCCGCATCGCATTGCCGTTGGTGATGAAAAAATCCGCGCCGTTGGAGGGCGAATAAGGATTTGAATAATAGCTCTTGTTCGCGAGGCCGATCTGGCCGCGCCCCGAATAAATCAACGGCGCGCTAAATTCGCTTTCGTAGCTGAAAAAGGGCGCGCCATTGGCGGGGTGCTCACTTTGCGCGATAAAGCCATCCGTGCCGCCCGTCAGCGTAGCCACGCGATCAAACGTCAGTCCGTCATAGAGCCCGGCTTGCGCGAAACCGCCGATGTAGCCGACTGTCTTCGGCGTCAACTCCCGGAAAAGCTGGAAAACCATGTCGCCCGAAAATGCGTCCGTGCCACTCGTTCCGGCGTAATCGACATGGATTTTCAAAAACGGATCGCCCGTTTTAACAAGAGGAATGACCTTGCCGCCGCCGCCCGAGACCGAAATCGTGACAGGCCCGTTGCTGTCCACGTGCACCGGCACGACGAGCGATTTTCCGATCGGCACCTTCTGGTCTGGAATCGAGGCGATTTGCGGCCCACTGAGCACCGTCGCGAACGCGGCGGATGCGCTGAAAACGACGAGTATCGCGGCGCAAAAACGCAAAAAGACTCTATGGATGAAAATCGTAAAATTCATTTGGGGAAACCTTGGGCTGCCGAGGAAGCACGGAATATCGCAGGGTTTTCCGATTTTTCAACAAACGTGCGTTTTGACTTCGTGCATGCGCCGAACATAGTCGGGCGCTGTGCTGCGCGTTTTTTTGTTTTTGTTTTTTGCCGGCGTCTGCGCCGCGGAGGAACCGGCGCCCTCTTCCACCGTGTTTTTCGCACAAAACGAAGCGGCGATTTCCGGATACGATGAAAATGGACCGCTGGTGCGGCGAATGGTCGAGGCGCTCGTCGTCGCGGCAACTGGAAAAACAAACGCGACCGACGCGTGGCGCTCGCTCGCACAGCCGTCGGATCGCGTCGGGATCAAAATCTCCGCGAGCGGCGGCGTGCTTTTTTCAACGCACAAAGCGATCGTCCGCACGATCGCCGACGGCCTGTCGCGCGTCGGTGTGCGGAACATTATCGTCTGGGATCGGGCGGACATGGCGGCAGCCGGTTTTAGAACGAACGACTACATCGTGCGGGAAGTCGAGCCCGTCACCGGCTACGATCCGAAAGCCATTTTTTCCTCGCCGATGATGGGCAAATTAATTTGGGGCGACGCGATGTTTGTGCAGCGGGAAAAGAAGATCGCGAACCGCATCGAGCCCGATCAAATCAGCGACGAGAGCCACTGGAGCCGCGTGTTGGGCGAAGTGACAAAAATCATCAACGTGCCCGTGCTCAGCACCGAGGAACACTGCGGCGTCGCCGGCTGCCTTTACAACGCAACAATCCCGAACGTCGATAACTGGCGCCGCTTCGTCCAGGCCCCCGACACCATCTGCGATCTTTACCGCGACCCGCGCATCCAGCCGAAAGTCGTCCTCAACATCGTCGACGGCCTCATCGCGCAATTCGCCGGTGGTCCTGGTTTTCAACCTAACTACGCATGGGCGCATGCGACGATCTACGCGAGCAAAGATCCCGTCGCGCTCGACGCAACCATTTTGCGAGAGATCGACATCTGGCGCGCGCAGTCGCAGTTGCCATCAATCGCAAAACGCTCTTCATATCTGGAAACTGCAGAGCAAATGCGCATCGGCAATTCAGCGCGCGAACGAATAGAATTAAAAAACGTGGAGGTGCGATGAACCAAAACCATCTTGGCAACGAAATCCTGAAATCCGTCTCGCGGTCGTTTTACCTGACGATCCGTGTGCTGCCGCGCGAATTGCGCGAGCCGATCGGGCTGGCTTATTTGCTCGCGCGGACGAGCGACACCATCGCCGACTCGACGACCGCACCTGCCGAGGTGCGGCTGAAAAATCTTGCGGCGTTTCGCGAGATGATCGAGCAGGGACTCGACTCGGTAAAGCTACGGATGCTGCGCGCGGAGATTGTGCCTGCCGATACATCGGAGCGGTATCTGATCGATTGCGCCGACGAATGCCTGACGTGGCTGCACTCGGTTTTCAGCGTCGATCGCGCGGACATCGTCGATGTGCTGCGCACCATCACGCGCGGGCAGGAGCTCGACCTCGTGCGGCTCAATTCCTGCGCCGGCACCGTCGCGAACACGCAGGAGCTTGAGGAATACACGTATCTCGTCGCCGGATGCGTTGGTGAATTCTGGACGCGGATCTGCTTCCGGCACGTGGCAAATTACGCTTCGCTCGACATCGAGGCGATGGAGGGGCTCGGGCGCAATTTTGGAAAAGGATTGCAACTCGTAAACATCTTGCGCGATCTGCCCGCGGATTTAAAAAGCGGCCGCTGCTACTTGCCGAACGACGAGCTCGCCGCCGCGCATATTCACCCGAAGGAATTGCTCACAAAACCGTTTGGCGCGCACGAGATCGTCGAAAAATGGATCGCGCGCGCCGAAGAGCTGCTCGCCGATGGCAAGCGTTACATCGACGCGATCCGAAGCTGGCGGCTGCGTTACGCGTGCATCCTCCCGTGGGCACTCGGCGTGCGGACGCTGCTCTATTTGCGTAAACATCCGCCGTTGGAAACCAGCGTGCGCATCAAAGTCCCGCGCCACGAGGTTCGCGCCATCATGGTCCGCTCGCTATTCGACGCGGTGAAGCGGTAGTAGAAGTGCTGCAGGTAGGTTAGGAGTTCAGCCCAAGATCTCCGCGCGTAGTGCCTAATCTTAATCTTTCTCGTAATCCTAATCACCGGAAGAGGATTAGGAGTAAGAGCAGGAGGGCTCTAGTGATCTTCGGCGGTGACCCGGCAGACTTCCTCGAGCGTGGTGATGCCTTCGCGCGCTTTGTCGATGCCGACCATGCGCAGCGATTTCATTCCCTCGGCGAGCGCCTGGTTTTTGATGACCGCTGAGGAGGCGCGCTTGATGACGAGGCGGCGGATGGCTTCGCTGACGGGGAGGACTTCGAGGATCGCGGCGCGGCCGAGATAACCGCGGCGTTTGCAGCGGTCGCAGCCTGCGCCGCGGAAGAACGTGGCGTCGGTGTCCTCGATGCCGAGACGCTCGAGCATTTCCGGCTCGGGTTTGAATTCCTCGCGGCAGTTCGGGCAGATGCGGCGGACGAGACGTTGCGCGCAGGTGAGGAGGATGGATGTGGAAATCAGGAACGGCTCGATGCCCATGTCGTCGAGACGGGTGATCGCGCCGGCGGCGTCGTTGGTGTGCAAAGTGGAGAGCACTTGGTGGCCGGTGAGCGCGGCCTTGACGGCGATGTCGGCGGTTTCGTTGTCGCGAATTTCACCGATCATCACGATGTCGGGGTCCTGACGCAAAATCGAACGGAGCGCGGCGGAGAAGTCGAGGCCGATGTCGCTTTTCACCGCGACCTGGTTGACGCCGGCGAGCTGGTATTCGATCGGGTCTTCGACGGTGACGATGTTGTAGTCGGGATTGTTGAGTTCCTGGAGGACGGTGTAGAGCGTCGTCGTTTTGCCGGAACCGGTCGGGCCGGTGACGAGGATCATGCCGTGCGGTGCGTCGATGGCTTTCTTGAATTGCTCGAGCGTGTAATCGTCCATGCCGAGCTGCTCGACCGAGCCGCTGAGTGCGCTCTTATCGAGGAGACGGATGACGATTTTCTCGCCATGCACGGTGGGCAGCACGGAGACGCGGAGATCGACTTCCTTGCCTGAGACGCGAATGCGGAAACGGCCGTCCTGCGGGAGTCGCCGCTCCGCGATGTCCAGTCCGGCCAAAATTTTGATACGTGAGGCGATGGGAAGCTGCAGCGATTTCGGCGGCGAGCTGGCCTCGATAAGAGCGCCGTCCACGCGATAGCGGAGCTTGAGCGTTCGCTCGAAGGGCTCGATGTGAATGTCGCTCGCTTTTTCCTTCAGCGCCTGGACGAGGATGAGGTTGACGATCTTGATGACCGGCGCGTCCTCGCTTTCGTGCGCGAGTTTGTCGAGATCGATGTCCTCTTTCTTGCTCTGGACGACTTCGGTTTCGGTGGTCGCGGTCGCGGCTTCCTTGAGCATCGACTCCATCGCGGAGCTGGCGCTGTTTACGCCGCTGAGCGCTTCCATGACCGCGCGCTCGGTCGTGATCATCGGCACAATTTCCAACTTCGTGCGCTGGCGGAGATCGTCGAGCGCGAGCACGTTCAACGGGTCGGCCATTGCGACGAAAAGCTTGCTGCCGAGCCTGCAGACCGGCGCGAGTTTGTAGCTGCGCGCCATTTCCTTCGGCACGAGGTCAAGCACCTCTTCGGGCACGCGGACTTTGCTCAGGTTGATCGGCGGCGTATCGAGGCAGCGGCCCATGGAGATCACCATGTCCTGCTCGGTGACGTAATTGCGGTCGGTCAGCAGCTTGAGCAAGCGGCCGCCCTGCTTTTTCTGGATGTCCATCGCTTCCTCGAGCTGTGCGGGAAGGAGAAGGCCGTCCTCGATCAGGACGTCTGCGATGCGTTCACCGAATGATTTGATGCTCATATTTCGTCGCGGAGAAAATTAGTCACGGGAATCGAGCCGGTATATCTCGCGAAGCACTTTCGTGATCGCGGCCGGAGCGGCGAGATGCCACTGGATGTTGTAATCGAGTAATTGCTGCACGGCTTCCTTGCCCTGCGAGTCGAACGGATTCGCCGTGGCGACCATGATCGTGCGGCTGACGACATCGAACGGAACGAAGAGGCGGCCGAGCGTGAGCGACTCCGGCAGCATCTTCACGATCTGGCGATCGACGTCGTAGCAATCGAGCGGGATGAAAGCGAATTTCGAGCGATCCAAAATGCCGCAGAGCAACGGCTCGAGCTGCACCAGGTCCGTGCGGCTGATCTCGTCGAGCAATGCAACCGCGAGCATCTGGCCGCTCTGGTCGCGATTCATTCTTTGCACGCGATCCACCGCCTGGAGCACCACATCCTCGGGCACGAGTTTGTGCTGGATCAAAAATTTCGCGAGCGGCTCATTGCCGTCGCTGTCGAGTTTGAAATGGAGTCCGGGAGTGCCATCCGCTTTTACGGTCTGGTGCGTGGTGATGAGCGTCGGGTCCTCGACGACCGAACCGAAATCAACCGAGATGGCCGAAGGAGCGTCGGGATCACCGGAATCTTTTTGCGGTGCAGGCGAGTGCAGCTTTGCCTCGACCTCGCCCAGCATCGCGACGACATCGGCGGCGTCGGGATCTTTTTGCAAAATGCCTTCGTATTCGAGAAGAGCGGAGGCGTATTGGCCTTGCGAGTAGTAGGCATCCGCAAGCTTGCGCGTTACGGTAAGGGCGTCTTTCTGGCGGCCTACTTTCCAGTAAGCTTCCTTCAAAATCTCCATCGATCCGCTGTCATGCGGATTGGATTGGAGAATCACCTCGAACATTTCGATCGTTTGCAGGATCTGTTCGAGTTCCTCGTTTGAAACTGACGGCGCGGTCATCATCTGGTGCTCCCCTGTGGTTAGCTAAAAGCGTGCCTCGATGGTGCCACGGCGCAAAATTGAGAAATAATCGTTCGGCGCACTGATGGCATAGAGCTAAAAGCATGCGCATCCGCGGCGGAAAAAAGCTTGCGCGACTCGTTTTTGCGCCTAGTCATCTCGCAATGCTCAAGGCGCTGCGAACCCGCGATTCTTTCGTGCGATTCATCGCAGCGATAACGCTTTTGCACATCGTGGTCGGCATCGCGATGGCGGCTGCTCCGCCGATCCACGAGTTCATCCACCACACGCTGATGCATCATCATGACGGCAATGATGACAATGACGATGACCACGATTGTATCGTGCTCGTTTTTCATTCCGGCGGAACGGAGCAACCGCACGCAGAGCCTGTGCTCGCCGGCGCGGTATTATCGCAGTGTTTTTACAAAGTAGCGCAGTTCGAGCCGCAATGGGCCGAGCCGCTTTTCCTGTCGCAATGCGTGCTCGAGCACGCGCCGCCGACGCTCTCCTGAGCGCATCTCGCGCTTCATCTCAAAACTGATTCGCAGCGATTGCTCGCCTGCGTTCGCACCCGCACGCCGTCACGTGTGTGACCGCACGTGCACTCATTTCCAAAAAAATCACAGGAGAATACCTTGAAAAATTCCTTTCGTTTCATCGCGTTCGCCGCGCTCATTGTAGCGCGCGCTGACGCACAAGCTTCCGCCGCGAACAATCCGGCGGAAACGCAATTACAGGAGGTCGTCGTTACTGCGAGCCCATTAGGCCGCAGCGCGTTCGATCTCGCGCAGCCGGTCAGCACATTGACCGGCGATCAGCTTGCGCAAAAAATCGCGCCGACTCTCGGCGAAACGCTCAGCGGCGAACCCGGCGTCGCGTCGAGTAACTTCACGCACGGTGCGAGCCGTCCGATCATTCGCGGCCTCTCGGATAATCGCGTGACCGTTCTAAACAACGGCACGGATATCCTCGACGTCTCGAACTTGAGCCCGGATCACGCGCCCAGCGTTGACCCGCTTATCAGCCAGAGCATCGAAGTGGTGCGCGGCGCGGCGACGATTCTTTACGGATCGAGCGCCATCGGCGGCGTGGTTAACGTCATCGACAACCGAATCCCGACCGAGGTGTCGGCGAATCTCTTCACCGGCGAAGCCGACGCGCGCTACAATTCGAACGACGACGAGCGCTCCGGCGCCGGTTCGCTCGACATCGCGCTCAGTCAGCACTGGGTTTTGCACATCGACGGTTCGATTTCCAAAACCGACGACATCGCGATTCCCGGCTACGCTCTCGACGGGCGCATCCGGCGCAAGCTTTCGCCGGAGCAGCGTGCGCGCGGCAACGAATTTGGCGGCGATCCGCACGGCTTCGTGCCGAACACGAAAGTGTTCACGCGCGATTTTGGCATCGGCACCAGCTACGTCTGGGACAAAGGTTACGTCGGCGTTGCCTTCAACCAATTCCTCAGCGTTTACGGCGTGCCGGATGATCCCGAGGTGGACGATCCGGTTGCCGCGCCGGACCGCGTGCGCATCGACATGACGAAGCGCCAATACAGCTTGCGCGCTGCGATGGCCGATCCACTGCCGCTCTTCGTCAACGGCAACTTCAAGTTCACCTACACCGATTACAAGCATCTCGAAATCGACACCGACACCGTCGGCTCGATTTTTAAAACAAACGGCTTCGACTCGCGGCTTGAACTGGTGCATCGGCCGGTCGGCAAATTCGAAGGCTCGATCGGCGCGCAGGCGACTTACAAAAACCTGTCGGTTACCGGCGCGGATGCGTTCCTGCAGCCGACGCATACGCTGCAGCTTGCGGGTTTCGTGTTCGAGGAAGTGAAGCTCGATCCGGTGCGCCTGCAATTCGGCGGTCGCGCGGAATACAATTCCGTGGACATCGATTCGAGCGATCCGGCGCTCACGTCGCTTCGTGCCGGCGAAAGCACGCATCGCGACTTCGTTCCGCTCAGTGCGGCAGCAGGCGCGATTTACGACTTCGCACGCGACATGAATGCGGCGTTCACCGTGCGCTACTCGGAGCGTGCGCCGACAGCTGAGGAATTATTCGCGCGCGGCTCGCACGATGCGACATTCCAATTTCTCATCGGAGATCCGACGCTGCCGAAGGAAAAACTGCTCGGCCTCGACCTCAGCATTCGCAAGAAAGCCGGTGTCGTCACCGGAGCGATCAGCGGTTTCTACAACCACTTCTTCGACTACGTTGACTTCACACCGACGGGTGAATTCGAGGACGGCCTGCGCGTTTACGATTACGCCGACAAACGCGCCGATTTCTACGGCGGGGAAGGCTTGGTGGATTTCCACCTGCTGCCGCGCGAGATCACGGTGCCCGCATCGGTGCCGGATCATTCGGTGAAAGACGTCGTCGCGCCCGGTGGCGACACGACCGCGCCGAATCCGAACGATCTCTACCTCGAAGTGAAGAGCGATTACGTGCATGCGCAAAACGCGACCGACCACGAGCCGCTTCCCCGCATTCCTCCGTGGCGCTGGACGGCGGCGCTCGCGTATCAAAGCCCAAAGATCGGCGCGCGCGTCGAGGCGGAGCGCGTGGATGGCCAGGGCCGCACCGCCGAGTTTGAGATGAGCACGCCAGGATACACGTTCCTCAACGCCGACCTGAGCTACAACTTCGCGCTCGGCCCGCTCACCTACAACGCCTATGTGCGCGGCATGAACCTCACGAACGAGGAAGCGCGCGAGCACACGTCGTTCTTGAAAGAAGTGATGCCGCTGCCCGGTCGCAGCGTCATTCTCGGTATCCGCGCCACGTTCTAGAATGTCGCGGCGGATCTCGAGCGAAGGGCTCGTGAGCATCGCGCTCGCGCTGGTGTGCCATGCAGTCGTGATCGTCGCGCTGCAATTGCGCACACCGGCGCGGCCGTTGCCGATCGATGATTTGGAAACTCCAAACGTCACTTTGCTCACGCAGACGGTTCCGTCCGCGATGCCGCCTCCGGCTCCGGTGCAATTGCCAACACCCGCGCCGACTCCCGAGCCGGTGATTACGGAACAAGGGACACCTCCGCCGCTCGCGATCGTGCAGTCATCGCGCGAAAGCGCCAAACCCGCGCCGAAACTTCCCGCGCCATCGGAATCGAAACCGGCGCGTCCTGTCGCGTCTGCGCATTCCGTGACCTCGGGAAATGCAGCGCCAACCAGTCGGATCACAGCCGTCGCGCGACCGAGCTACCGCAGCAACCCGAAGCCGGAATATCCGGCAGACGCGCGCCGGTTACGACAGGAAGGTGTTGTCGTAGTGAGCGTCGAAGTCAGCGCCGATGGCCACCCGCTTAGCGTCTCATTGAAGCGCAGCAGCGGAGTCCTTTCGCTCGACCAGGCTGCCATTGCCGCAGTCCGCCGTTGGACTTTCGAGCCCGCTCGCACCGCAGGCATTCCCGTAGTGAGCCGCGTTGATGTCCCGGTGCGCTTCTCGCTCAACGGCTGAGATCCACTGGAGGGACAGGCGCCGTCCCGTCCAAACATCGCCGATTTCTTCCAGTTTCGGAACCGACAGCGCGCGACGCTCATTTTTCCGAGCACAGTTTTCCGTGCGTTTTGCCGTGTTCGGTAAATCGAAGTCGCACCATTTTCCGGGAAAGTTTGACCGCACCTCGCCGAACCCGTAGCGTCGCCGCATGCCACGAACTTTGCTCCGGCTCGGCAATGCGCTGCTGATCGTGGCGTTGCTCGGCATCAGCGGTGCGCAGTGGTTTGTGCTGCAATCGATCGCGTGGGGCACGATGCTCGCGGAGAATGCGCGGCATTCGGCGTGGTCGGAGGCGGTGCACAGGACATTCGACGGCGCGCATCCGTGTGCGCTTTGCAAAAAAATCGAGCAAGGGAAAAAGTCGGAGAAGAAAGCCGACGTCACTTTCGTGGTTACGAAAATCAATTTGTTCCATCAGGCGGATGCGCGTTTTGTGATGCGCGAGCGGGAGATGTGGAAGATGCGGGTCGGGGATTTTGCGAGCGAGCTGCGATTCGAGCAGCCGCCGTTGCCGCCGCCGCGCGTGGCGTGAGTTAGTTCCGTTTTATTCACGCGCCGTGAGTCCACGGTGCATCCTTTCACCCGAAGCCGCAGCGCCGTTGCGCGCGGTTTCGCCACTCGCGCAATCTCATGAAAATTTCCAAACTCATTTTTGTTTCCACTATTTTAGTTACAGTCGCGGCGCGGGCTTGCGATCTGTGCGGCTGCTACACGCCGCAAATCGAAACGGCGCATCGCGCTATCGATCCGCTGCTCGGCAGCTCTGCGATGACCGGCCTTTACGGCGCGGTCGGCGAACAGTTCACGCATTTCGGCACGATGCAATACAACGGGCACGAAGTCGAAAATCCCACCGGTCAGCGCGAGGAGAGCTCGATCACGCAAGTCGTCGCGGGCTACAGCTTCAACAGTCGCTTTGCGCTCCAGGTCAACGTGCCGTTCATCTATCGTTATTACAAACGACCTGAAGGCTTCGACATCCAGCGCGGCAGCGAGTCGGGACTGGGCGATGTGTCGCTGCTCGGAAAGTTCGTGCTCTTTCACACGGAGAAAAGTTTCGTGCAACGTGAAGCAGTCGACGGAAAAAAAGCGGTGGTCGAGCCAGCCGAGCCGGACTTCACGGCATCGGTGATCTTGCTCGGCGGCGCGAAATTTCCAACCGGCGACAGCAGCCGCATCAAGGAGGAATTTCACGAGGTAGACGTCGATGGCGCGCCGGAGAGCGGCATTCACGGGCACGATCTCACGCTCGGCACCGGCTCGCATGACGGCATTTTCGGCGGGCAAATCGCGCTGCGATATAATAGCGCGTTTTTCGAGGCGGAGACGCAATTCACGCTACGGGGCGCGAGCCACTACTCGTATCATTTTGCCAACGAGCTCTCGTGGAGCGGCGGGCCGGGCTGGTATCTCGTGCGGAAAGGCGATGCGGTTATCGGCCTGCAATGCGTGCTCTCCGGCGAGTCGAAAGACACCGATCGCTTTCGCGGCGAAGTCGCGGACGACACCGGTGTGACGTCGCTTTTCCTCGGGCCTCGCGTGCTTGCGTCGTTCGGCCGTTACAGCGGCGAAATCGAAGCTGATTTGCCCGTGCTGATGAACAACACGAAGCTGCAAGCCGTGCCGGACTATCGGATTCGCGCGGGCTTTGCGATGCAGTTTTAACGCTGCTAAAGAATGCGAATGCGAATCGCGAAAATCATTCTCTCGGTGGTGCTGCTCTGCGCGGCGAGTTTGCGCGCCGAAACGCCGTCGATCGAAGCGTGGGTCGTCGTGCTGCAAGTCATGGGCAAAATTCACGAGCACATCGCGGCACATGAACTGACCACGATTCACGACGAAGATATGCCGCTGCAAATCGCCGTCTCGTCGTTGCTGCGCGAAAGCGCGAACACGCCAGCCGACAAACGCAACGACCTGCAACTCGCACTCACGTCGCTGGGCTGGCAGGTCGCCGATTTGCACGCGGCGGCGGACGCCAACGACGCGGCGAAAATCGATGCGCAGATCGGGCCGGTCGATGCGGCGGTGCAAAAGCTGACGACGTTTTATGACGAGCCGACGCTCGCATCCGCGCGCGCTCTCGCCGAGCGTTACACCTGTCCGATGCACGCGAATGCGATCGGCAAAAAAGGCGACCCGTGCCCGTTTTGCGGAATGCCGCTCGACCAGCTCGTGCGGCCTTCGCTTTTCCAGCCCGGTAAAATGCAAATGCCCGCGCCGACGATTCGCGCGACAGCGAATGTCGACTCGCCGTTAAAAATCGGCGAACGCAAATACGTGACGATTCACCTCGCGAAAATTTTCGGCGGAGATGCGATCAGCCCTGCCGATTTGCGTGAGACGCACACACAAAAAGTGCATTTGCTCATCGTTGACAGGAGTTTAACGGATTATCACCACGAGCATCCGCTACCGGCGCAGACGGCGGGCGATTACGCGTTCAGTTTTACGCCGCAAAAACCGGGGCCGTATCGCGTCTGGGCCGATCTGCGCTCCGTCGCGACGGGCTTTCAGGAATATGCGATGACCGACATTCCGGGCGAGGGGACGCCGGAGCAACTCGCCGATAAAGCCACGAAGCTGCACGCGGAAGTCGAGGGGCTGCGCTACGATTTATCGTTTGAAAAAAGGGAGATCAAAGCCGGTCAGCCGATCAATGCGAAGCTGCGCGTCACCGACACAAACGGTGAGCCGTTTTCGCAGCTCGAGCCGATCATGGCGACTTACGCGCATCTCGTCGGCTTCTGCGAAGACTACAAAACCGTGCTGCATCTCCACCCGAAAGGCGCACCGCCCCAGATGCCGAACGACCGCGGCGGCCCTGAACTCGAGTTCACCTTTTTCGCGACGAAACCCGGTTTCGTGCGCCTTTTTGCGCAGGTGCAAATCGGCGGCGTATCGAAGTTCGCGCCGTTCGGTGTCAATGTCGTGCCGTAAACGCTCTGCACATTTCGCTTGCACGGCACTCTGCGCACGATTAGAGAAACGCCGTGAATTCTCTCCTGCATTGGTGGCGTAACTAGACGGGCTCGCGACTTTTTATAAAGTCGCAGTCGTCGCGCCAATGCGTCGAACTCTCCAGCCCGATGATTCCAAAAACGAATCGTCGGGCTTTTTCTTTTCCACACAAAACCATGAACCTCGATTTCAAATACAATGCCGATGGATTGATTCCCGCGATCGTGCAGGACGCGCAAACGAAACGCGTGCTGATGATGGCGTGGATGAACCGCGAATCGCTTGAAAAAACATGCGAAAGCGGTCTGATGACATACTGGAGCCGCTCGCGTCAAAAGCTTTGGCTGAAAGGCGAGAGCAGCGGGCATACGCAACGGGTCGTCCGATGGTTCAAGGATTGTGACGCGGACACGTTGTTGTTCGAAGTCGAGCAGACCGGCGGCGCGTGCCACACAGGCTATGAGAGCTGCTTTTTTCAACCGCTCAACCGGGACGGATCACCGGCTGAAATCGCGGAGCAACCACTTTTCGATCCGGCAAAGACTTACCATTAAATGCACGAAACTATTTTTAAACCGGGCCGCGAAGAGTTCCGCGAGCTCGCGAAATGCGGGAACTTGATTCCCGTTTACACCGAACTCATCGCCGATGCGGAGACGCCGGTTTCCGCGTTTTCAAAAATCGACGACGGCGGCCATTCGTTCCTGCTCGAAAGCGCGGAGCACATCGATACCGGCGGACGCTATTCGTTTGTTGGCAGCAATCCGCGGATCATTTTCAAAAGCAGCGGACGCAACATCCGCATCTCGGAAAACGGCTCTGTGCGCGAGTTCGTTACCGACAGCGATCCGCTTGGCGAATTGCAAAAACTGATGGCGCAATTTCGCCCGGTGATTCTGCCGGACCTGCCACGGTTCATCGGCGGCGCGGTCGGTTATCTCGCTTACGATGTCGTCCGCTTTTTTGAGCCGACGATCGGCGACGCGCCGAAAGACGAACTGCAATTGCCCGAGGCGTTTTTCTTCGTCACCGACACGCTGCTGATTTTCGATCATCAACTGCGCCGCCTCCGCGTTCTCGCAAATGCGCACGTCGGTGACGATGTCGATGCCGCCTACGATGAAGCGTGCGCGCGCATCCGCGAGATTTCGCGCAAGCTCGAGCAGCCGACGCAATTGCCGAACGTCAACATCTACCGCGAGCCGCAGCCGGTCACGCCGCGCTCGAACACGACGCGCGAGGAATACGAGCAGATGGTGCGTGACTCGCACGAATACATCCACGCGGGCGACATTTTCCAGATCGTGCTGTCGCAGCGATTCGAGACCGAGTATCGCGGCGACGCGCTGACGTTGTATCGCAGCCTGCGTTTCGTGAATCCATCGCCTTACATGTTCTGCTTTAAATTCGCGGGCGAGTTTGCATTGGTCGGCAGCTCACCGGAAGTCCACGTCCGCGCGATCAATGGCAAAATCGAGATCCGCCCGATCGCCGGCACACGGAAACGCGGAGCGACACCGGACGAGGACGAAGCCAACGCGCGCGAGTAGCTCGCCGATCCGAAAGAGCGTGCCGAGCACTTGATGCTCGTCGATCTCGCGCGCAACGACGTCGGTCGCATCGCCGAGTTCGGCAGCGTGCGCGTGACCGATTTCATGACGATCGAAAAATACAGCCACGTCATGCACATCGTCTCCAACGTCGTCGGCAAACTGCATCCCGACAAAAACGCCTACGACGTGATGCGCGCGACATTTCCCGCCGGCACCGTCAGCGGCTCGCCGAAGGTGCGCGCGATGCAAATCATCAACCAGTTTGAAAAAAGCAAGCGCGGTAGCTACGCCGGCGCGGTCGGCTACTTCGGCTTCGATGGTAATAGCGACTCATGCATCGCGCTGCGCACGGTCGTTTTAAAAGACGGCAAAGCCTTTGTCCAAGCGGGCGCCGGCATCGTCGCCGACTCAACGCCTGAAGGCGAATTCAATGAAACCGTGAACAAAGCAATGGGCATGATGCGAGCCATCGAGCGCGCGAAAGATTTAGCCACAGATGAATACGAATAAAACAGAGATGAACTCTGCTGACCCGTTTCTTTTCCTTATCCGTGTTTCATCCGTGTTAATCCGTGGCTCTTAAAACTATGCTCCTCGTCCTCGATAACTACGACAGCTTCACCTACAATCTCGTCCAATACTTCGGCGAACTCGGCGCGGACATCGTCGTGAAGCGCAACGACGAAATCACGCTCGACGAAATCGCCGCAATGAACCCCGAGCGAATCGTCATATCGCCCGGTCCATGCACACCGCGCGAAGCCGGCATCAGCAACGACGTCATCCGCACCTTTGGCAAAACCACACCGCTGCTCGGCGTCTGCCTCGGCCATCAATGCATCGGCGATGTCTTCGGCGGCGACGTCATCCGCGCGCCGCGGCTCATGCACGGCAAAACATCGCCGATTTTGCACAATGACCGTGGCGTATTCGCGGGGTTGCCGAATCCATTCGAGGCCACGCGTTATCACTCGCTCATCGTCAAGCGCGAGACGCTGCCCGATTGCCTCGAGATCACCGCCGAGACTGCGGAAAAGGAAATCATGGGCCTGCGCCATCGCGAGCTGCCGATCCACGGCGTGCAATTCCATCCCGAATCCATCCTCACGCTCGAAGGCAAAAGGCTTCTGCAGAATTTTCTGCAGATCTGAATGGCAGCAGTGCGATGACTACTTCGCTTTTTTGCGCAGGTATTTGATGAGCATGCGCAGGCGTTCGCTGACGAGCGGTTCGTCGAGGACGCGCTGGAGTTTGTAGGGGTCGTGGATGTATGCGCTGGCGATGACGTCGGAGAGGATGTCGGGGTCCTGCAGGTAAGGGAGTGTGTCCTTCAGCTTTTGGCTCATCATGGCGGAGGCGTTCGGCTGGTCTTCGCAAAGCTCGAGGACTTTTGCCGCGAGCGCCTCGGACTCGACGAGGTTTGCGGCTTTCGATTTCACCTGGCGGATGCGGGCGATGTAGAACGGCTCTTCCTGCACGAAACGAGTGAACTGCACGCGGGCGACGCCTTGCAGGATGAGGTTCGATGTGCCGTCGGGCTCGCGCACGCTGGCGCGGATGAGGCCGAGGCAGGCGACGTTAAAGAAGTCGTCGGGGCTGGCGGCGTTCTGGACATTGGGTTTCAGGAGCGCGACACAAAAGACGCGGTCCGCGCCGAGGGCGTGATCGAGCATTTCGCGGTAGTGCTCCTCGAAGATGCGGAGCGGCAGCAGTGTGTTTGGCAGCAGCAGCGCATTGGGCAGAACCATCACGGGCGCTTCCGCCGGCAGCTTGAATTGGGATGAACCGATGTTTTTCACGCTGATAATACGCTACCACAAATAGCAATACTTCGCCGCAATCGGGTGTTTGCTCTTGGCAAAAAATGGATGCCTTTTACTAATCGCACGCATGTTTAAGTTCGCCGCGCAACACAAGCCGGGCACCGCGCCGGCGACGCTCGTCACTCCGGACCGCGCGGCGACGCCGCCGGTGATCACGCTCATCGAATACGACGTGGAGACGATCGAGGAGAAAAAGATGGCGCGCATCGAGGATTTATTTGGATGTAAAACAAGCGGGAAGGTGAGCTGGATCAATATCGATGGCGTGCAGGACGGCGAGATGCTGCGCGCAATCGGCGCGCATTTCGGACTGCATCCGCTGGCGCTGGAGGACGTGCAGAACAGTTGCCAGCGGCCGAAGATCGAGGAATACGCGGACCATCTTTTCATCGTGACGAAGATGGTTTATTGCGATGAAAAGCGTGTGGCGTCGGAGCAGGTGAGCATGTTTTTGGGCCGCACGTTTCTCATCACGTTCCAGGAGCAGGGCGGGCGCGACGTATTCGAGCCGGTGCGGAATCGTCTGCGGAACGCGCGCGGTTTTGCGCGAACGATGGGTAACGATTATCTCGCGTATGCGCTCCTCGACGCGGTGATCGATCATTATTTTCCAGTGCTCGAAACCATCGGCGAAATGATCGAAGAGCTGGAGGATGAGCTGCTGGAGCATCCAACGCGCGACTCGGTGGGACGCCTGCACGAGTTGAAGCGCGCGCTTTTGCAACTGCGCCGCAGTGCGTGGCCGGAGCGCGAGCTGGTGAATACGATGGCGCGGGACGAGATGGGTTTGATCGCGCATGAGACGAAGATGTTTCTGCGCGATTGCTACGATCACGCGATCCAGATCATGGACGTCGTCGAGAGCTATCGCGACCTGACTGCGGGGATGATGGATTTGTATCTCTCGAGTCTTGGCATGCGCACGAATGAAATCATGCGAGTGCTCACGGTGGTGACGTCGATTTTCATTCCGCTGACATTCATCGCGGGAATTTACGGGATGAATTTTGCGGAGATGCCGGAGCTGAAATGGCGCTACGCATATCCGGTGTGCATGGTCGTGATGGTGCTGATCGCAATCGCGATGCTCATTTATTTCCGGCGAAAGAAATGGCTGTAGTCGCGCGCCGCGATTAGCCGCCGAACAGATCCTGCTGCGTGCGCCCCGGTTTAATGCCGAGCTTTTCGTAAGCGCGTGCGAGCGCAACGCGTCCTTGCGGCGTGCGCTTGATGTAGCCTTGCATGATCAAATACGGCTCGTTCACGTCCTCGAGCGTGCCGGCGTCTTCGCCGATTGCGACGGCGAGGGAGTTGAGGCCGACGGGGCCGCCCGAAAATTTGTGGATGAGCGCCTCGACGATGCGCTTGTCCATTTCGTCGAATCCGTCGCGGTCGATCTCCAGCATCGCGAGTGCGCGATCGGCGATGTCGCGCGTGATTTTTTTGTCGGCTTTGACCTGTGCGTAGTCGCGAACCCAACGCAACAGGTTGTTTGACACGCGCGGTGTTCCGCGTGAGCGCGAGGCGATCTCGAGCGCCCCGGCCTCGTCGATTTCCACACCGAGCAACCCTGCGCTGCGCCGGATGATTTTTTGCAATTCTTCCGCGACGTAGTAATCAAGCCGGCTCGTCATGCCGAAGCGCGAACGCAATGGCGAAGAGATCATCCCCGCGCGCGTCGTCGCGCCGATGAGCGTGAACTTCGGGAGATTCAGCCGCACGCTCCGCGCGCTCGGTCCTTGATCGATGATGATGTCGAGTTTGTAGTCCTCCATCGCCGGGTAGAGATACTCCTCGATCGCGGGCTGGAGCCGGTGGATTTCGTCGATGAATAAAACGTCGCCCCGTTCGAGCGTTGTCAGCAGGCCAGCGAGATCGCCCGCTTTTTCGATCATCGGGCCGCTTGTGTTCTTGATGTTCACGCCCATCGAGTTCGCGAGGATGTATGCGAGCGTGGTTTTGCCGAGACCCGGCGGGCCGCTCAGCAAAATGTGATCGAGCACGTCACCGCGCTGTTTCGCGGCCTCCACCATGAGTTCAAGCCGCTCGCGGATTTTTGCTTGCCCCGAGAATTCGCTAAACGCCGGCGGACGCAGCGAAATGTCGAACGGCGTGTCGGGCGACTCGACGGTTTGTTGGTAAAAATTCTCGGCCACTGCGCGTATTGAAGTTTGCCGCGCGTGCAAAAAGCAAAGGCAAATTATTCCTGGCCTGACAAATCTTCGTCGTCCTGCATCGCCGCCTGCAGCATCTGGTCGTGCGCCGCTTCGTCGAGTCCTTCGGCGACGAGTTCCTCAATCGCGTTTTCTGTGTCGTCAAAAATTTTCTGCACGCGATGTCCGCAGTCCGTTGCCACCATGTCGCGCTCCGATGCCGACTCGATCATTTCGTCATCGCCATCGGATGACGCGGCGATGCCGCCATGCACTTCGCGTTTGGCCTGCATCCAATCTTCGTCGGTGACGTGTTCGTGCCCGTTGATTTTTGAAATCTCCCACGCCCGCTGCCGCACCGTCTCGGGCGAAGGAACACCGAGCCCATCGGCATGAAGAACGATCTTCGCCGGATGCGTGCGCCTCATCTTCATGCTGAAAATTACGTCACTCGCGTCGTTGAGCAAGTGTTGCATCGCACTTTTCCTTTGCCGAAAACCTTGTAAATATTGGGTCGTTCCCATGAAAAAACTGAAGTTCAGTGGCCGCGAAATGGCCGTATTGCGCGCGATCGATTTTTCAATCGGCAGCAGCGGCTCTGAAATAATCGAGCGCACGAATATCCAGCCGGACGAGGTGACCGACATTGTCAACGGCTTGATGGAGCTCGGCTTTGTCGAAACGAACCCGCACGTGCAGCACGTCGAGCCGTTCGCGCTATTCGATACGCAGTTTGAGATTAACCCGAGCTACGCGCACGATCTCAAAGACGCGCTGCTGCGGCGTTAGCTTCGTGCTGTTCGCCGAAAAGCTGCCGGATCACGTCTTCGATCGGCAGTTCCTCGACATTGATATCGCGCACGCGGTGCTGCGCGAGCACGGCCCGACAAGCCTCCGCAACGTTTCCGCGCGGCACTTTTAGCTTCACGGTTTCCGATGTCTGTTCGATCACTTCGCCGAACTCGCGGAAATCGCGCTGCTGCGCTCCTTCAAAAACCAGCGTCAAAATTTTGTGCGTCGCGAACCGATCGATGACGGCGCTCAGTGGCCCGTCGTAAAAAATGCGGCCGTGATCGATGATGATCACGCGCTCGCACAGTTCCTCGATGTCCTGCATGTAATGGCTCGTGAGCATAGTAATGATGCGGTTCTCCGAGTTGTAGACGCGCAAAAACTCGCGCACTTTTTTCTGCGAGACCACATCGAGACCGATCGTCGGTTCGTCGAGAAAAAGAACGCGCGGCGCGTGCAGCAGCGCGGCGATCAGCTCCATTTTCATCCGCTCGCCGAGCGAAAGCTCGCGCACCATCACGTTGAGCTTGTCCGTAACGTCGAGCAGTTCCGCGAGTCCGCCGACGATTTTTTCAAAACGCGAGCGGTCGATGCCGTAAATCGCGCGATTCAATTCAAGCGATTCGCGCGCGGGCAAATCCCACCAGAGCGCGTTTTTTTGTCCCATCAGCAACGCGAACTGCCGCTTCATTTCGTCGCGCCGTTCCCATGGCGTGAAGCCGAGCACGCGCGCCGAGCCGCTGGTTGGATTCAGCAAGCCGGACAACATTTTTAAAACCGTCGTTTTACCCGCGCCGTTCGGTCCGAGAAAGCCGACAAACTCACCTTCCTCGATTCGAAACGTCACGCCTTCCGCCGCTCGCGTTTCATCGTAACGCCGCCGCGCGAGCCCTTTCACCGCACCCCACAAACCCGGCTCCTTGCGGTAAGTCCGGTAAATCTTTGTGAGGTTCTGCGTCTCGATGCCGCTCATCGTTGCTTATGCAACGATTGGTCGCTTGGCGGCTTTCGGCTTTAAATGCGCGGTGATTTTCTCCACGGCAGCTTCAGCAGTCAGGCCATGTTTTTTGCGAAGAATATCGACCGCGCCGTGCTCGACAAACTGGTCGGGCCAGCCGACGCGCACGACTGGCGTTTTGATGCCGGCGTCGTTGAGATGCTCGATCACCGCGCAGCCAAAACCGTTGTGCAACACGTGATCTTCAATCGTGCAAACCACATCGGCGCTGCGCGCGAAAAACTCGATCGTCCCCGCATCGAGCGGCTTGATCCAGCGTGGATTGATTACGGCAGTCGAGATGCCTTGCGCTTCGAGCATTTCCGCCGTTTTTAACGCAACGGAACACATGTTACCCAAACCAAAAATGGCGACCTGCTTGCCGTGTCTGACGACTTCCGCTTTGCCGATCTCGAGCAGCTTCGGCTGTTCTTTCGGCTTCGCGCCCGTGCCCGCGCCGCGCGGATAACGAATTGCAATCGGTCCGCTGTAATTCGCCATCGTCCAAAGCATGTCGGCGAATTCTTCTTCGTCCTTCGGCTGCATGTGCACGAGCCCCGGCACGTGGCGGAGATAGCCGATGTCGAAAAGTCCGTGATGCGTCGGGCCATCGTCGCCGCTGAGTCCGGCGCGATCCATGCAAAGCGCGACGTTGAGATTTTGCAGCGCGATATCGTGAATGATCATGTCATACGCGCGTTGCATAAACGTTGAGTAGATCGTCAGGAACGGCTTGAAGCCTTCAACCGCAAGACCGCACGCGAACAGCGCCGCGTGTTCCTCGGCGATGCCGACGTCGTAATACTTGTCCGGATGCTTTTGCTGGAAATAAATGAGCCCTGTGCCGGTCGGCATCGCGCCGGTGATCGCGCAGATTTTGTTGTTGGAATCCGCGAACTTCGCGAGGGTTTTGCCGAGCAGTTCGGAGTAAGTGGGTGAGCCGCTCGGCGCGGTCGCGCCGGTGGTCGGCTCGAATTTTCCGAGGCCGTGAAACTTGTCCGGCTTCTCGATCGCGGGCGCGTAGCCTTTTCCTTTTTGCGTGAGGATGTGCAGGATGACCGGCTCGTTTTGTTCCTTCAAAAACTCGAACGTGCGGATCAGCGTCGGAATGTCGTGACCGTCGATCGGGCCGTAATAGCGCAGGCCGAGATCTTCAAAAAGCACGCTCGGCAAAATCAAACTTTTCATGCCGGTTTCCACGCGATGGGCGAGGTGAACAGCGCCTTTGCCGCCGATCATCTCGACGAACTTCGCCGCGCGTTCGTGCAGATGCGTGTAGGTCGGGTTCGTCGTGATTCTGTTAAAATAATGTGCGATCGCACCGACGTTTTTGGCGATCGACCATTCGTTATCGTTGAGCACCACGATGAATTTTTTCGTCGAGTGCGCCACGTTGTTGAGTGCTTCGTAGCTAATGCCGCAGGTGAACGCGGCGTCGCCGGCAATCGCGACAACATGCTCGTCGCTGCCACGTCTGTCGCGTCCGACGGCCATTCCGAGCGCGGCGGAGAGCGCAGTGCCGGCGTGACCTGCGCCGTAGCAATCGTGCTCGCTTTCGCTGCGGAGAAGAAACCCGTTCAGGCCTTCATATTGGCGCATCGTGTGGAAACGATCGCGCCGGCCCGTCAAAAGCTTGTGAACGTAACCCTGGTGACTGACGTCGAAAACGAACTTATCCTGCGGCGTGTTAAACACACGATGCAGCGCAATCGTCAACTCGACGACGCCGAGATTTGGGCCGAGATGGCCGCCGACGGAGTTTGGGTTCTTTTCGGAAAGCACATTGACGAGATCATCGCGGATTTCCTGCGCGAGTTGCGGCAGGTCTTTTTCGTCGAGCGCCTTGATGTCATCGGGCGAGTTAATTTTGTCTAGGAATCGCGTGGTCATAATTTAAAAAAGCCGAACGTCGCCGCTGCTGGGCGGTTCGGCGGGCGGGGCGGATGGTTCAAGGGATTGCTTCTGCGCGGGATCAAACTCCACGAGCTTCGGCTTGCCACCAGCTTCGCGGGCGATGATTTCGATGCGTTTTTCGGCGGCGTCAAGTTTCTCCGAGCAAAATTTTACGAGCTTCAAACCCTCTTCGTAGCGTGCGAGCAGATCTTCGAGCGGCAGCGTATCGGATTCCATCTGCTCGACAATCGACTCGAGCCGCTCGATCGCGCTCTCGAATGTGGGTTGCTCGTTTTTATTCGGCATCGGCTAATCCGCTTTTTCCGACCAGCGGTCGCGGTCGGCGTAAAAAATACATTCGTTATCAATCGGCAGCGCAGTGACGGCCCGCAAGGGAAAATCCTTGGTATTCACGTTCCGCAGAATGAAAGGCGCCCATTCCTTGAATTCGCCTTTTACAATGCCGGAGAGAAGCGGTTGGTTGCCGGTGATTGGTGTGAGATACATGCCGACGATGCGGCCACCGAGCTGATTGTAATCGTTGAGTGCGATGAAATCGCTGATCGTGCTCGGGAGCCACAGGCTTTTCCGATCCGCATACCACGCGACGGCCCACGGCATGTCGGTGGTGATGATTTCGTTTTCGTTCGTCCAGTTGTTTAAAATCGCTATGAACGGCGGAACGTAAGGCGGCCATTGCACGCGACCCGGTGGCGGTGACAGCAATGTATTTACGAATGGCAACGCCGAGATGAGATAGATGACGACGATGAACGCAATGCGGATAAGCCGCACATTGATCTCCGGCAGGTCGTTTGTGAGTCGCGTCCAGAGCACGAGAATGAACGCCATTCCGTAGAAAATGAACATCGGGATGAACAGCACGTGCAGATCGTTCGACTGCAAATTTTCGTCACCGAGCCCGAACACCGACATACCGAAAATCGCCGCCAGCCACATCAACAATACAGCCCAGCGGAACAAGCCGGTCGCCGGATTTTTAAACAAATGCAAGAGAGCCAAAAAGAAGACCGGAGCCGCGAGCGATCGGCCGAGATAGCTGAAGAGATTCCCGAGCTGGCCGACGATTTGCCCCTGCACTTTATTGCGAAACGTCGTCGGGTTGACGCCGGTGATTTTCAACTCCAGCGCGCGCATGATCTGGCTCTCCGTGCCGCGAATTTGAAATAGTCCCGAGTAAATGCCGATGCCAAACGGGCTGCCACAAACTTTGTAATTCCGCACGAGCCACGGCGCGTAGCAGACGAGAAAAACCGCG
>JAJPJG010000023.1 GCA_021324395.1 Spartobacteria bacterium
CACGCCGGATTTTTCAAAATGCGGATCCACCAGAGTCCCGTCTTCGGCCAAAATGCCAGCACGACAAACAAAAACGCACCGGTGAAAATCCAGATCGTGATTGCGTGAGCGAGCGCGAGCAGACCGAAGCCGAGGCCGGTGAGAATCAGCCAAAGCAGCGGATTGCGGTTTTCGACGCGGGCCTCGACTGCGCGGACAAGCGCGTAAGTGCAGAGGCTGAAAAGAAACAGCATCAACATTTGCGGCAAGCCCGAGAGCGAGAACTGCCAGAAGACATCCGAAACCAAAATCAGCCCCATCCCGAGCAGCGCGAGCCGACGATCGAAGAGGCGTTTCGCCGTGGTGAAATTGACGCCGACCGATGCGAGGAAAAAGAGCATCGACACGGCGGCGATGACGCGGTCGCTCGTGTAGACGATCTCTTTCGGTGTCATTTTCCAGCTATCTTTCGTCAGCCGCAGCACGAACGAATTGATGAGCGGATTCAGCGGTGCGTGATACGTGTCCGGCGTGTGATCGATCGGGAAGCCGCCTTTGTTTTGCTCGAATTGCCAGAGCGCAGCGGGCCGGATGAATTTCGTCGAAAACCCGTTGCCGCTCGCGATTTCGCGCGCGATCTGCGCCTGGTCGATCGCCTGCGGATGCGCGAGTCCGCGAAACCGCGCGAAGATGAATAGGCAATAGACAGCAGCAATCGCCGCGATCAGCAGCGCAAGGCGCATCCGGCTGACCCAGCCGCCTTCTTCGAGTGCGTGAACGAATGCCTGGACTTTGGTTTCAGTGGCCATGAGGGAGGAAAATGAGCAATGGTAAGCGCGCTTGATCTAAAAATGCGTCGTTGGTCATTGCTCTTCGCTTTCGCGCATGATCTTTAGCTTTCGATGCAACGTGCGGCGGCTGATGCCGAGCTTTTGTGCGGCTTTGGAGATGTTGCCTTTGGTTTCATCGAGGGCGCGCATGATGAGGCGATGTTCGGTTTCGTGCAAATTCAAATGCTGTCCCTGCTGCACGAGAAACTTCGCGGCGCTCGCGGAGTTCGGCGGTGCCGCCTGCCGCAGCGTCATCGGCAGATCGCGCAGCGAAATCTTCGGCCCGCCCGCCATCACCACGCCGTGCTCGATCGCCGTGCGCAGCTCGCGCACATTGCCCGGCCAGTTGTAGGCGAGGATCGCGTTCATCGCTTCCGGCGTCAGCTCGCGGAGCGGCTTGTCGTTTTCCTTCGCGAATTGTTTTAAAAATGCGTTCACCAGCAGCGGAATGTCCTCCTTCCGCTCGCGCAACGTCGGCATCGTGATCTTGATCACATTGAGCCGGTAAAAAAGGTCATCGCGGAATTTCCCCTCGGCGACCATTTTCTCGAGGTTCTTGTTCGTCGCGGCAATCAGGCGCACGTCCACTTTCAGCGACGCGTTGCCACCGACGCGCTCGAATTCCCGCTCGCCGAGCACGCGCAGCAATTTCACCTGTGTGCTCGCGTCGATCTCGCCGATTTCATCGAGAAAAATCGTCCCGCCGTTTGCCTGCTCGAATCGCCCGATGCGCCGCTCGACCGCGCCGGTGAACGCCCCGCGCTCGTGCCCGAATAGCTCGCTCTCGAGCAATTGCGGCGAGAGCGCCGCGCAGTGCACCGCGACGAATTTCCCCTTCGCGCGATTGCTCAAATTGTGGATCGCGTGCGCGACGAGTTCCTTGCCGGTTCCGCTCTCGCCTTCGATCAAAACGGTCGTCCGCACAGGCGCGACCTGCTTCATCGTCTCGAAAATCTCCAGCATTGCCGGCGATTCGCCGATGATGTTTTCGACGCCATATTTCTTCTCCACCTGCTGCCGCAATTCCTTCACCTCCGTCTCCGTCTCGCGGCTTCGCAGCGCCCGCTGGATCAGGATTTCCAGCCGGTCGATGTTTATCGGCTTCGTCACAAAATCATACGCGCCGTGCTTCATCGCCTCGACGGCCGTGTCGACGCTTCCGTAGGCCGTCATCATGATGCAAATCGGCGCACGCGGCATCGCCAGCGCGCGATCGATCAGCTTCATCCCGTCATCGCCGCCGAGGCGCAAATCGGTGATCAGCAAATCCACCGTCTCATTTTCCAGGATGGACATCGCCCCCGCGACGTCGCTCGCGATGTAAACGTCGAACTTATCCTCCAGCGCGGTGCGCAGCCCTTCGCGCGTATGGCGCTCGTCGTCGATGATGAGAATGGTCGGATTCATCAATAGCGCAGCAACATGCCGAAACTCCGCTGCGGAGACAACACTCAGGAAAACGCAGCGCGGAAAAAGTCGATGTCAGGCTGAATGAACGAATCGAGTCGAATTCAGCTTATTTCTCGCGAACGACCCTTCCGCTGACGTCGGAATAGACGACAGCGCGCCGTCCGCCAGCGCTGACGTGGCTTCGCAGCAAAACTTTGTCCGGCGGATCAGTGTCGGTGCCGCCGAAATAATCGTAGCCGATGCCTGTGTTGCCGGAGGTGAGCGGGCAGCGAACAACATCCAGGTTCGGCAGATAATCGGGCGCCAAATCTTCCAGTCGCGGCGGGTATTTGCCATTGTGATCAGCCGCGTAAAGTTTGCACGCCAGCCCGATGCTTTTTGCATTGTGCAAGCACCGCGTTAGCTTTAAACGCTCGTTAAAATCGCGAACAGCAATCGGCGCGAGGAATACCGCAGTCGCGATGACCAGCGCTGCGACCAGCGCGATTTTCTTCCGGTGCCGCTTCATCGCACCGGAAAGCTACTGCGTGATGTCGACGGGCGTGCCGATTTTCACCTTGTCGTAAATCATCTTCGCGATGTCTGCGGGCAGGCGGACGCAGCCGTGCGATGCGGGATAGCCCGGCAGAATGCCGACGTGCATGCCGACGCCTTTTTCGGTGAGACGCATGAACCATTTCATTGGCGCGCCGACAAAGTGCGTGCCGCTCGGCGCGGAGTCGATGTGGGTGCTAACGCCTTCGCGCACGATGCGATTTCGCTCGTCGCAGAATGCGCCGTAGATATTCGAGCGGTGATCGGGATCTTTTTCGAGCACGGTGAATTTTCCCGTCGGGGTCATGCCCGCGGCTTTGCCGGAGGAAATCGGCGCGTCGATCGCGGTCTCCTCATCGAGCATCAGCCACGCGCGCTGTTTGGAGAGCGAGACGATGATACGCGAGTTGTCGGGCGTGAGCCGGTCGTAAACGCGCGGCGTCACTTGCGGCGGTTGCTGTTTGCCGATGAGCTCGGCGGCCTTGCGCATCTTCGTCGGCTGCGCATGGGCGAGGGGAGCGACGAGGATTGCTAAAGTCGCGACGAGAAATTTAAATGCGCGACATGGGAATGCTCTCATCAGTGATCAATAGCCGGTATTCAGTAGTCAGTCGTCGGTTGCCAGTAAATCCGAAACTGTCCATTCGCCACTGATTGCTTCCCACCGCAAACCGGTCTCCGCGCATGCTCGCCCGTTTTCTTCTCGTCATCCCGTTGCTGGTCACCGCGGCAAAAGCCGAGATCAGCGCTCCGATTCCGATTCCCGCGCAGGCGATGCCGATGAGCGTCGAAGTGCCGCGCGCCGGAACGGCGAAGATCATCCTGCGCGCTTACGGAACCTCGAACCAGCAGCTCAAGTTCAAGATCCGCGTGCAACCCACGCTCGGGCGTCTCTCCGAGCCGTTGAATGCAACCGCGGAAAGCGCCATCGTCATTTACGAGCACGCGGGTGCGGCGGAGCCGGTCAACGACCGTTTTACATACGTGGCGCAATCGCATGACGGCGTTTCCGCCCCGGCGGAGGTGCAAATCAAAATCATCGACGAGCCGCCGATCCTCGCGGTGCCGGATGAAATTGCTTTTAAAAACGTGCTCCCCGGCTCGACCGCTATGCGCAATTTCACCATCGAGAATCGCGGCGGCGGAATTCTCGCGGGCGTCATCACCGCGCCCGACGGCTGGAAGCTGCGCGGGCATGCGAACTACCAGCTCGACCACGGCGACAGCGCCACGTTTACGCTCGTATTTGCGCCGGCGGAGGAGCGCGAATACCGCGGCGAGCTGCGCTATAGCAGCAATCCCGACCGCACCACGTTCCTCACCGGCTCGGGATTTTATCCAATCGTCGCACAGCCCGCCGCGTTCGCATTGCACGCGCAAGGCACGATGCGCACGGGCGTGCTCACTTTGGAAAATCGAACCGCCGATGCGCAGATGGTGCGAATCACGACCGGCGACCGGCTCCGCGCACCGGCACAGATCGAAGTGGCCGCGCGAGGCAAAACGACGCTGACCGTGGAGTCGAAAAACGACGACGTCCGCGCGTTCGACGATAAGCTCCAGATCGCCACGGACGATTTTGCCACGACGATCAACGTGCACGTCGATGCATTCGGCGCGATCCTGCGCACCGGCACGGACACGGTCGCCTTTTCAAAAACCGCCGATGGACAAATGCGCGCGGAAGCGACGGTCGAGAACATCGGCGGCAGCCCGGGCGATGTCACCGCGAGCATCAGCCAGCCATTCGTCATCGACGAAAGCGACCGCACGTTTTCGCTCGCGCCCGGCGATAAGCGCACCGTGCATCTCTCCGTTAAGCCACCCGCGAACCAGCAATACCGCACGCTCCTCACGTTCGCCGCCGGCGACAGCCGCGCGCAAGCCATCGTATTCGCCGAGGGCGAACGCACGAGGTTCACCGCGCCCGCGCAGCTCAACGTTTCCAGCGGCGAGGCGCCGCAGCCGCCGGACGAGACATTCTCAAACGTGCCGCCGATCCGCAGTTGCAGCATCGACGATATCAGCCGCACCTCCGCACGATTGCACTGGCGCGCCCCGTCGGATGAGCCGCTCCGCTACATCATCGAGCAGCGGCTCCTTTCCCTCCGCGACAACGAGCTGCGCATCGACTGGCAACCGCTCAAAAACGTCGAAGTCCGCCAGAACGGCCCCGCTGTCGAAGCCGCCATCACTGGCCTGCGCCCCGGCACCCTCTACAGCCTGCGCATCACATCCATCGACCCCCGCGGCCAACGCTCCATCCCCACATGGATGCCTCTCGACTTCTTCACCGCCGCCCCAAAGCCATTTAACTGGAGAGGCCTTCTGTGGCCCGTGCTGCTGGTCCTCCTCGTCGCGTTAGCGTGGCGGAAAGTGAGGTGATTGCGATTGCGGAATGGGGCAAGCTTCGACATTTCCAGGCAGGATGAAGCTTTCCGCGCTCGGCCATGAAAGAGTGGCAATTTACTTTTGCGCACTTAGCCGGACTAGCACTACACCATGCGGAGCTACTTTGGCTTCGAACTTACCGTCGAAGATACCCAGATCTTTTTGTCTCCATAGATCGCGGACGAGTAGCTTGGTAGCTCCAGCCATTGCGAGGTCGCCCCATGGGCCCCAATGCACGCTGATGGTTGTCTCTGTCGTGCCGCGATTGAAAAGACCTACTGCTGTGGAGCCATCTTCGAGATGTTTGGCATAGATGACCTTGTCGCCATCGCTGGAGATTTGCGTGGCTTGTTTGCCCAGTGAATCCTGGTCGAGCGCGAGCACTTCATCATTGGTAAGGAGACCTAGCGTGAAGTCATCCATCTGCGCGATGTCGCAGCCGATGAGCAGCGGTGCGGATAGCAGGCACCAGAGCGAGATGTGTGTGTATTGTTCGTCGGGAGTAAGTTTCGTGACGTGCAGGCTCGGTCCCCAACCTACCCGGCCTATGACTAACATATCCGGATCGCTCCAATGCCCCGGCCCGGTATAGCCGGCCCAGCGATCCTGCGCGAAACCAATGCGGCTGATGCTTTGCCATGTGTCGCGGATGTCGCCGGTCGTGCGCCATGCGGTCGCGAGCTGCGCGTAGTCTGAGGCGTTGTTGTAGAGCCCGGTGTTAGAAAGGCTGTAGGCCACATCGCGTCCGCTCTTGCGCAATGCATTCGCCATCTCCGCGACGTGCGGCACGTCGTTCGGGAACCAATCGTATTTCAAATAGTCGATGCCCCAGGCGGCCCATTGCGCAGCATCTTTTTCGGCAAAGGAGAACTTGCCGAAGGTCCAATTCGTTTTTTTTCCCTCATCATGCGTCTTAGTATCTTTGCCAATGCGGAAGAACTCATTGTGGTCGCCGTTTTTCACCCAGTCATAATTGCCGTCTTCGTTATCGCACGATGAGCCGATGTGACCTTCATAGGTGCCGCGCCATGGCGTGGAGTAAATGCCGAACCTTAGACCTAGCGAATGGATTTCGTCCGCGAGCGCTTTGATGTCGGGGAACTTTGAGTTGGGCTGGATCGCGTCGAACTCTCCGCCGCGCACTCCCTGCCAGCCGTCGTCGATGTTGATATAAGTCCAGCCATGATCGTGCAGACCTTTCGCGATCATCGCGCGTGCGGAGCTGAGCACTTTTTCCTGGCTTACCGCGCCGCCCCAGCAGTTCCAGCTATTCCAACCCATCGGCGGCGTGAGCGCGATTTTGTCGCCGACCAGGATGCGGAATTTTTTCTCTGCGGAACCTAGCGCATTCTTTGCGCGGAAAACGACCGCGTGCTCGCCAGCTTCCGTTAGCTTGCCGGTGATTCGGCCCGACGCAGAGTCGAGCTTCAAACCATCGGGTAATCCTTCAGCCGAAAACTCGATCGGACGCGTTCCCGTTGCAGGAATGGAATAGAAAAACGGCGAGTCGGGCCGGACGCCGAACACACCCGGGCCATTGATGCGAGGCGTGTCGGGCGCCGGGGGAGTGAGGATCTCCGCTTTCGTAGAAGTCGCGGGTGCCGGCGATGCAGCGGGAGGTTGCGCATCTTGCGCAGGCATGGGATTCGCCGCAATGAAATACAATGACGCGGTGGTGAGAGGGAGGAAAACTTTCACGTTCGCCGTTTTGCGGCAAAAGCTCCGGGTTGTAAAGAATCGCAAAGCGCGCGTGTCATGAAGCGCATTCTTTTTTAAAAATCGATGGTGCTTTGGATGAAAAATCTCGCGTTTTCATCGTGCAATTTTAAAGTGCGAAAAACCTAGCGCGCGCAAATGCCTGAACGCATCAATCCAGCAGACGAACCCTTTTTGGAATTGGAGGAAGATGTTACCGAACACCTCGACGAACAGGTGCAAAAAGCTCAGGAGCAATTGCTCCGGCTTAAGCGCGAGCAGGAGGTCATCGAAAAACAAAAGCGCGAACTCGAGGAACTCAGTCGCCGCCAGGAACAGCTCCAGCACGGCCGCGCGGAAATGGTCGAGCAGTTCACGCGTGCGCTCGTCATCCTCGAGCGTGAGACTTACGACGCGCAAAAACGCGTGGAGCAACTCAAGACGATCAACGAATCTTTTGTGCAGCACCTGCAGACGCTGGAGTCGATCAATCCGAAATCGTGGGAAAATCTCGATATCAACAAGGAGTTAACAAGAGCATTAAGCGCTGTTGATGACGCCCGCGCGGAATATGCGCGTTCGCGTGCGGTGATCAACGCGGAGACAAGCGAGGAAGTGCTCGCGCCGGTGAACGCCGGGGCGGCTGCGAATTACGCGGAAGCGCCGCAGGATTTTCTTTACTGGCTCAAAAACGGCCTGGCTTTCACACTGCCGCTGATTGTTTTCGGCGTCGTGCTGATCATCGTTTTATTCGTCCTTTTCGCAAAATAAATGGCTGCCAAAAAACGCAATTCGAGATCCGCGACACCACTCGATGCGAAGCACCGCGCGCTCACGGAAAAGCAGGAAAGCCTGCGCCGCGAACAGGAACGCATCCAGCGCATGCTCGCCGAGGCGCCGAAAAAACAGGAGCTCGCCGAGAAACGCCGCCGCGAGGAATTGCTCGCGCGCTCGGTAGGCAGCACGCGCCGCATGGATTCGCCGACGCTGCTCGACAAGCGCTTCGATGTTTCGATGGCCGGAACGATGTCGCCACCGCGCCGCCGCCGTGTGCTGAAAGCAGAGAAACGCCAGGCGCGGCTGACGTTTTTCGGTTTGTTCATCGGCCTGCTGCTGCTGATCGCGTGGCTTTACAGCGTATGGAAATGGTGACGGAAAAACGGGCGCTCCGCGTCGACGGAATCGAGCTGCAGCTCGTGTTTAACAGCGACAAACTGGTTGCAATCGAGCTGCCGAAGAAAGTTCCTGCGGATTTGGGCGTTTCCACTTTTAAAAAAATCGTGCGCGAGATTTCGCGCTACAAAACTTCGCTCGATGATGCGACGCCGTTTGTTCGCGAAGTTTGGGAAGCGATGCGGAAAATTCCTGCGGGCAAGACAATGACTTACAGCGAACTCGCGGCTGCCGTCGGACGACCGGATGCGGTGCGCGCAGTCGGTTCCGCTGTCGGTAAAAATCAACTGCTGATTTTGCTGCCCTGTCATCGCGTCGTCGGGAAAAACAATCTGGGTGGTTTTCGCGCGGGGCTCGACTGGAAGCGGAAGCTGCTCGAATTGGAATCGGCGCTGTAAAATAAAAGCGATTTCCAAGCTCGCGCGTTTCATTTCAAATACGCCGCATGAATGCCGACTTTGATGTCCGCTACACCGCGCAGCTTGCACGTTTGAATTTGAGCGAAGAGGAGATCGCGAAATTTCAATCGCAGCTCTCGCAGGTGCTCGATTACGTCGAAAAACTCAAGACTGTGGACGTCACGAATGTCGAGCCGACCGCGCACACTTATCCAATCTACAATGTGTTTCGCGAGGATGCGTCGCGCGATTGGTTCGACGCGGAAACGGCTCTGCAAAACGCGCCGCGTCAGGCGAACGATTTGTTCATCGTCACGAAAGTCGTCGAGTAAATGGAACTGACGTTGTTTTCCATTTCCGGGCTGCAGGAAAAACTGCGCGCGAAAGAGATCTCGCCGATCGAGGCGTTGCAAGCACTCGAACAGCGCATCGCCAGCGTGGACGAGCGCGTGCAGGGTTATCTCTCGCGCGATTTCGAAGCGGCGATGGCGCTTGCAAAAAACGCGGATGTCTCGCTGCCGCTCGGCGGTGTGCCGATCGCAATCAAGGACGTGATCAACGTGCAAGGCGAGCCGTGCACATGCGCGTCGAAAATTTTGCGCGGCTACATCGCGCCGTATGACGCGACGGTGATCGCACGTTTAAAAAGCGCGGGAGCGATTCCATTCGGGCGAACGAACATGGATGAGTTCGCAATGGGTTCGTCGACGGAAAATTCAGGTGTTAAACCAACGCTAAATCCATGGGACACGACGCGAATCCCGGGAGGATCGAGCGGCGGCTCGGCTGCGGTTGTAGCGGCGGACGAAGCGTTCGCAGCGCTTGGTTCCGACACGGGCGGCTCGATTCGTCAGCCGGCTGCGCTTTGCGGCTGCGTCGGGTTGAAGCCAAGTTACGGGCGCATCTCGCGTTTCGGTCTCGTCGCATTTGCGTCCTCCCTCGATCAGATCGGGCCGTTTACGAAAACGGTTCGTGATGCCGCGCTTTTAATGAACGTGATTTCCGGACGCGATCCGCAGGACTCGACGAGTCTCGGCGAACCGGTGCCCGATTATACAGCGAAGCTGAACGATGATTTAAAAGGTGTGAAACTCGGGATGCCGCGCGAATATTTCATCGAAGGCATCGATCCACAGGTCGACCAGGCGGTTCGCGATGCGGTCAAGCACTACGAATCGCTCGGCGCGGAGATCGTCGAAGTTTCGCTTCCGCACACCGAACACGCGGTAGGCGTTTATTACATCATCGCGACCGCCGAGGCATCGGCAAATCTCGCGCGCTTCGATGGCGTGCGTTATGGGCATCGCGCGAGCGGTGTGAAGGATTTGCTCGATCACTACGGGCGCACGCGCGAGGAAGGCTTCGGCCCGGAAGTGAAGCGCCGGATCATCCTCGGCACTTACGTTTTGAGCAGCGGTTACTACGATGCGTATTATTTGCGCGCGCAAAAAGTCCGCACGTTGATTCGCGATGATTTTACGCGCGCATTTGAAAACGTGGACGCGATTGTGTGTCCGACATCGCCCGAGCCGGCATTTAAAATCGGCGAGCGCAGTGACGATCCGCTAAAAATGTATCTCGCGGATATTTTCACGATCGCCGCGAATCTCGCCGGCATCTGCGGAATCTCGATTCCATGCGGCTTCGCGAGCGTTGACGGAAAAAAACTGCCGATTGGTTTGCAGCTTCTCGGCAAGCCTTTTGATGAAGCGAATCTGCTAAAGATCGCGCACGTTTACGAGCAGAGCACCGATTGGCACAAGCAGCGTCCCGAAATTTAAGGCGCTGCGCTGCGGAAGATTTTAAGCGGCTTCCGTCTCCGCGAGTTTGTGGCCGAGGAACTTCATCGTCTGCGAGATTTGCTCGACCTTGAGCGGCTTCTTCAAAACGGTCACCGGACCGAATTTCAGAATGTTGTCGAGCATTTCGCTATCCGGAAAACCAGTGATGATGACGATCGGCAGCTGCGCATCGATCTTCTTTGCTTCCTTGTAAATCTCGTCGCCCGTGATATCCGGCAGCGCGAGATCGAGAAAACAAAGATCAAACTTCTGTTTTTTCAGCGCGACGAGCGCTTCCTTGCCGTTGCCGACGATCAAACGGCTGAACCCGGTTTTTTTCAGAAAAAGCTTAAACATTCCCTGCACGCCGATGTCGTCATCGACTACGAGGACCGTCGGCTGGCCGTGCTCCTCTTCGCGCAAAATGTCGCGATCGAGCGAGTCTTTCTTGATGCGCCAGCGGCCGCCGATTTGAATTGCAGGGAGTTGTCCGCGCTGAACAAGGTAATAAACAGTCGGCAGCGGGATGCGCAGGTATTCCGCTGTTTCTTTGACTGTAAGTAAATTGTGGGCTTCCAAAATTGCGTTCGTGTTTGCAACGAACGCTTATAAATCTCCATTTTTGCAACTAAGTGTCAACGCAGAATTTCCCGAAACGAAACATTTTTTAGGGTAAGCAACAACAACATCATGTGTGCCCGGTTTCGCCTGACCCAACATATAGGGTCAAACTCCAGTAAATGGCTTAATTCATCATTTTATCGGAAAATCTAGCAATTCTAAAAATTCCACTGATTAACATGGCTCAAAAACAGTTTTGCAAAGCGTTGACGCGCCGCGCAACTCCAGCCATATTCCTCGCCCATTTTGGAAAACGAACCCATGGAACGAATCCGCAACATCGCAATCATCGCGCACGTCGATCACGGCAAAACCACGCTCGTCGATCAACTGCTCAAACAATCCGGCACCTTTCGCGCAAACGAGGCGAAGGCGAGCGAGGAGCGCATCATGGACTCGATGGATCTCGAGCGTGAAAAAGGCATCACCATCCGCGCAAAAAACGCCGCGTTTAAATGGAAGGATTATCACATTAACATCGTCGACACGCCCGGCCACGCGGATTTCGGCGGTGAAGTCGAGCGCATCATGAAAATGGTCGATGGCGTGTTGCTCGTCGTCGATGCGCACGACGGCCCGCAGGCGCAGACGAAATTCGTTTTGAAAAAAGCGCTCGAGAACGGCGCGAAGCCGATCGTCGTCATCAACAAGATCGACCGTGAAAATGCGCGTCCGCACAAAGTGCTGGATTTTGTTTTCGACCTGTTTATTGAGTTGAACGCAAACGATGAGCAACTCGATTTTCCGGTGATCTACGCCAGCGCGCGCGACGGTTACGCGATGCGCGAAATTCACGAGCCGGCGGAAAACATGGAACCGCTCTTCGAGTCGATCGTGAAACACATTCCGCCGCCGCCGAAGTCCGACGTGAGCTATTTTCAAATGCTCGTTTCGAACCTCGACTACAGCGATTATCTAGGCCGCATCGCGTATGGCCGCGTCACCAGCGGGCGCGTTGCGGTGGGCGATTCCGTCGTTCACATTTCGATGGATGGAAAGCGCGAGCGCGCAAACGTGACCGCCCTTTTCAGCCACCAGGGTTTGCAGAAAATCGAAATCAAACACGCCGGCGAAGGCGATATCATCGGCCTGTGCGGATTCGAGGATGCTTTCATCGGAGAAACGATCACGGACACGGAAGAACGCGCGCCGCTGCCATTCACCGAGATCGATCCGCCGACGATCACGATGAAGATTTGCATCAACGACGGCCCGCTCGCCGGACGCGAAGGCAAACTGCTGACCGCGCGGCAAGTTCGCGAGCGGCTCATCCGCGAGACGCGCACGAACGTCGCGCTCAGCGTGAAAGACACCGACATCGCCGGCCATTTCGAAGTCAGCGCTCGCGGTGAAATGCAGATCGCAATTTTAGTCGAGCAAATGCGCCGCGAAGGCTTTGAGGTGCTCGTCTCGCGGCCCGAAGTCATTTTCAAAAAAGCCGATGACGGCACACTGCTCGAGCCGATGGAAACGCTTTATGTCGATGTGCCGCAGGAAAATCTCGGCGACATCATGCAATCGCTCGCGGCGCGCAAAGCCGAGATCGTGAACATGGAGCACAACCCGCACAGCGTGACGTTAAACGCAGTGATCCCGACGCGCGGGTTGATCGGTTTTGAAACCGACCTCGTCAACGTGACGAAAGGCCACGGCATCGCTTCGCATCTTTTTAAAGAATACGCGCCGCACAAAGGCGACATCCCGACGCGCAACAACGGAGTCCTCGTTGCGATGGAAAACGGCATCAGCACCAGCTATGCGCTCGACACGATCCAGGAACGCGGCCGGCTTTTCATCGGACCGCAGGAGGAAGTTTACGAAGGTATGATCATCGGCGAAAACGCGCGTCCCGACGACATGCCGGTGAATCCTTGCAAAGCGAAAAAGCTCACGAACATGCGCAGTCAGGGCGATGGGAAAGGCATCTCCCTCGCGCCGCCGCTCGTCATGAGCCTGGAACGCTCGCTCGAATACATCGCGCCCGACGAATATGTCGAAGCCACGCCGAAATCGCTGCGCCTGCGCAAAAAACTCCTCGACGCAACCGCGCGCAAGCGCGCCTCGACGAAAGTTGCGTAGACTTACGGCACCGCGCTCAGACTCGCTACGCCGGTCTGCGTCGGGCCGGTGAAAAATCCGGCGCCGGAATTCTGCTTTTGAAACAGCAAGCCGCTAAATTTTAGTGCTTTTCCAACGCCTGGCACAAAGCTGCCGCTGAACATCGCCTTTTTGGAATCGATCTTCATCACAAGGCTATTGGACGACAAGGCTGGTGTGACTGTGTTCGCGGGTTCGGGTTGAATTGTAAGGGTATTGAAGACCGAGCCAAGCAGGTTCCCGCCAAAGAAGGAAATGAAAGCATTATTCGTCGGATAGTGCAGATTGAGAACAAACTCGCCGCTCGATGGCTGATTATATGCCGAACCAATCGCGTAGCTATAAGTGCTGAAGCCATTCTGGAATAACTGCTTGGTGGATTGAGCCGGTTTATCCCAGTAGATCGTTCCGTCGAGATCACTCTGATTCGTCAAATTGCGGAAGGTGAACGTGCCATAAATGCGACCAGCCGGCGCCTTGTAGATACTCGCATACACCGGGAAGCTCTGCTCTGCTGAAGCATAAGGATAAGCGTTGTAGTAGTAATAGTAGTAATTGGCATCGACCCATGTGCCGGCGCTGAAGGAAGTGCCGTCGCCAAGCTTGCCCATTATCTTAATCGCTCCGGTAGACGCAACGCTCATTGTGGCATAGCCGGTGCCTTGGGGATAACTGGTGCCGGACAGCGAAGCTGGAAGTAGCAATGTATAGGTCCCGAATTGCGGCGCCGGGTTTGTTTTTGAATAAACAAGCTTTGGACTGAAATGAGCGGTGCTTGTGCCTATTCCATCATTCACCGCAACTTGAAAGCTGCCGCCGCTCACGTCCAGGTCGAGCATTACCGTGACCGTAGCTCCTGTCTTATTCGATCCGGTTACCATCGCATGACCGATATTGTTAAGGTTTCCTTTAAAGCTATAGGTGCCGGTTGATGTCATAAACGAACCGGTAAATGAACCGAGTCTTCCTAGAGCTAGTGTTACATAGCCATCGCGCGTCGGATTTCCCGTCGTTAATAACGTCTGGAACATACCTGCAAAGTTCGGGAAAGGATTGCGAATATGAACAGTCGCCATGCTGAAGCCGCCAAAACCATCACTGACTGAATAGGTAAAATCATCGACTCCGGAAAACCGGCTGCTAGGAGTGTAGAGCAAGGCCGTGCTGCCGCTCACTATGGAAACAGAGCCTCCGGTAGGATTGGACACCATCGTGATGTGCAAGGTGTCACCGTCCGGATCGTGGTCGTTTGCGAGGACATTCAGTGTCTGCGCGGTTTTATTCGGAAAGTAATAGGTATCATCAGTGGCCACCGGCGAAGTATCACTCGTTATAAATTGCGAATCCATGGAGTAGCCGGTGCCAGAGCTGTTCACGGCAGCGAGCCGATAATAGTAGGTAGTGTGAGGACTTAGCCCGCTTAGATTCCCGCTCACGTTAAAAGTGCCGACAATTTGCGGAGTAGTTGAGGTTCCGTAGGAAGGAGTAGTCCCGGACTCGATGAAATAGTTCGCTGTCGTGTCATTCGGGATCACTGTTCCGCTAACTGTAGAAGTGGTTGTGCTGAAATTATAAGCGGAGACATTTCGGACGATAGGAACACCAGTCGAACTGCCGCTGACCAGAGTGACAGGCACGGTCTGGTCGTATTCGCTCATTCCATCAAAGTCAGTTCCTAGAAAAGGTATAAACTGCATAGCCGTGTTAGTGTGCGGACTGAAAGTATTGCTCAAGGCGTTGCTTTGATAGGTGCTCGTCAATGTGTATTCAGCATTACCAACCTGAATTCCCGCAGTCGCACCGAACTGGTCATCGAAATCAAATACAAGCACGCCGGTGCCAGATGTTGTGAATGTATAGCTATAATAAGATCCACCGAGGATATCCGGCAGGTTAATGGAATCCGTCGAGCTGGTGACGTTCCCTTGATAACCGCTCCCGCTCAGCATCAGGTTACTCAGCGTATCGGTCCCTGTGTTCACGATGGTAAGGGTAGTCGTATCCGGGCTGGTGCTAAAGTAGTCCGCATAGACCTGCACAGGATTGGATGTGCTCGATAGGACAATCGGAACATTGTCTATTATGTTGAACGCATGGAGTAACGGCTGCGTCAAAAGAGCGATGAACACAACGATCAAAGCAGTGTAACGCGAGCAGCTCGCATGCGATGATTTCCGAGCCTGGCTAGATTTCGTTTTCATAGGAGGAGTTTGGTTTTGAGCTTTGGAAACAGTGCAAAAAAAGAGCCGCTGCGCGATTGCGAGCGGCGGGAGTGCATATGAAAAATCCCTCGTTAAGTTTCGACACGAACATCTCAGTGGAGATTCGCGATGCCCGTCTTTTTAGAGGAGAAAGTGCATTCATGTCAAGGTTCGAAATCGAGCTGTAGCGTATCGAAGTTGCATGAAAGAGCCGCTGATGGCTCAATCGGCTTATGAGTTTTCCCGATGATCTTCGCGCGATCTGGGCGCCGTGGCGCGTCGAGTATTTTTCGATGGATAAGTCGCGTGATTTTTTAAGCGAAGCGGCGCAGGCGCAGGATGACGCAACGCATCTCGTTGTCGCACGGCGCAAGAATTCGTTTCTCATCATGAACCGCTTTCCATACGCGGTCGGTCACATGATGGCTGTGCCTTATCGCAAGGTCGCAGATATCGCGGAGCTGAATGAGCAGGAACAACTCGAGCTATGGGGGCTTGCAACGCATGCGCAGAGGCTTTTGCGAAAAGTGCTGAATGCGCAGGGATTCAACATCGGACTAAACATTGGCAAGTGCGCCGGCGCGGGTGTGGCGGATCATTTGCACCTGCACATCGTGCCGCGCTGGGATGGCGACAATAACTTCATGCCGGTGCTCGCGGATACGCGTGTGATGCCGGATGCGTTGCGCGCGCTTTACGACAAGCTCATCGCGGCGCAAGTTTGAGCGATGTCGGCTTCGGTGTTGCACGCGCGCATTTCGCAGATCGCGAAAGATGCGAAGTTCAGCGCAGTCGCCGTCGCCGTGCACGACTACGAAACGCAGCGTGAGATTGAGCATGAAGTGGATCGCCAGTTTCACGCGGCAAGCACGATCAAGGCGGCAGTTCTGCTCGCGATTTACAAACTCGCGGAAGATGGCCGCATCCGGCTCGATGACACGCTGCATGTGCGCAATCGCTTTCGCAGCGCGGCGGACGGCGAGGTGTTTCGCGTCGCGTCGAGTCGCGATGGCGATGCGGAAGTGCATCGGCGCATCGGGCGTTCGATGCGTGTGCGCGAGCTTGCGCGGGCGATGATCGTCCGCAGCAGCAATCTTGCGACGAACGTGCTGCTTGATTTCACCGGCATCGAGCCGATTCAGCGCGTGCTCAATGACGCGAAAATCGATGGCGTTACGCTGCGACGCAGCGTGGAGGATGAGGCTGCGTTTGAAAAAGGGATCAACAACGAAGTCACGGCAAACGGTGTCGCGCGGCTCTTCCGTTTGCTTTGCGAAGGGAAATTTCTGCGCGACGAATTCCGCGAGCAGGCGCTCGATGTCCTGCGCGCGCAGGAGTTCAACAGCATGATTCCCGCAGGGCTGCCGGAATCGGCGAAGGTCGCGCATAAGACCGGCGAGATTTCGACTGTTTGTCACGATGCAGGCATTGTGTTTTTGCCGGATCGCAAGCCCTACGTAATCGCGATTTTGACCGAGATGCCGGCGAGTGTGGAAATGCGCCAGGCGCCCGTGGCGGAAATTTCCCGCGCGATTTTCGAATACCTAACGAATGAGTGACCTCCCGAAAATCGTCGACGCGCTCGCATTGTCGGCCGAACACCGGAAGCTGCTGCGACCCGGCGAGCCGATGAAAGACCGCGCGGGCCGCACACATTTTTTGCCGCGCTTCTTCTACGAGATTCCGACGTGGAGCGACGCGAAAAAATGGGAGCTCACGCCGCGTTTTACTTATGCCGAACTGATGACGGTCGATTGCCGCGAAGCCGATTTGCTGCTGAATACCTTTCCGCATTACGTGCCTTGCGCGATTTCGATTCTCGGCCGCTATTTGCAGGCGTTCCGCGAATCCGTCGGCGCGCCGGTTTACATCGCGGTGAATGGTGGTTACCGATCGCCCGCGCACGAGCATTCGCGCCACGCGAGTCCGCACAACTGGGCGGCGGCGGCGAATATTTTCCGCATTGGCGACACGATGCTCGACGATCAAAAGAGCATCGAAAAATACGCGCGCATCGCGCAGTCGCTCGCACCGGAGCTGCACGCGAAACCGTTCGGTCACGGGCCGGACGAGTCCGACGACCATTTGCACGTCGATTTCGGTTATGTCAGCTACGCACCACGCGAATGCGAAGAAGCGCGCTGACATTTCCCGAATGAAGCGTGAGAGCAAACGCAGCCGCACCCGCCAGCCGCGGAAGCCGGTGATCGGCTTTGAGGCGGAGTTCACGCTTTTTGTGTGCGAGCAAAAAATGCGGCCCGAATTCGTCTTCCGCAATCCGCAGCGGATCGTGCGGCAGCGGATGATTCCGCGCACGGGCCGCTCGTTTCACATGCCATCGGGCGGCGCGATTTATTTCGACACCGGTGTGATCGAAGTCGCGACGCCGATCATCGAGATCGAGCCCGGCTGCTGTGCGCGCGCGGGTCGGTCGCTGTGGGAGCAAATCGAGTTTTTGCGTGACGAGCTCGATGCGTGGGAAACGCGCGCCGACTCGCTGGCGCGGCTCGAGGGTTTCTCCACGCACTTCAATGTCTCGGTGCCGCCGGAGCGCGCGCTGGATGCAGCAGGGATGCGGCAGTTCGCGCTGTTGCTCACTTACATCTTGCACGTGCCGGTGATGCTCCTCGCAGCAAACCGGCTCAGCACGGGTGTCGGCGTTCGGCCGCGCGGCGATCGTGTCGAGATCACCGTTGATTTCACGCCCGACCCGGACTTGATGATCGCCGCCGCGTCATGCGCCATAGGCATCGCGCTTGGAGTTCTGCGCTGGCCCGGCCATCGTTTGCAGGAGCTAAAAAAACGCCGGCTGCCTGTCATCGCCGGGTTCAAACCGCGCCGGCACACCTCGCGCAAAGGCTTCCTCGCGCGGTTCGATTGCTTCCCGCGCAATCCTTTCACCGCCGACCCGAACGAGCGCGACTGGGAACTGACCGATGGACGCCGGCTCAGCCTGCGCGAGATCGCGCGGGAAATCGCCACGCCATTCATCAACGACATCCGCGACATCACCGACGCCGATGCGCTCGAGCACATCTTCGCCGTCTTCGACGAACGCGCCCGCTCGCTGCTCGATTTTCCCGAGCGCCCGCCGCGCTACGAGGACGTCGGCCGCGTGATCGACTGGAATCGCCGCACGATGCGCAAACTGCCCCGCTCCGATTACGAGCGCGTCATCCACCGCATCCTCGAGCATCGCCCGCTGCGCGTTGGCCGCGAAACCTACGCACCCGAGCGCATGCGCGGCTGGTATGAAATCGTCTTTCGCAACACCCGCACCGGCCTGCGCCGCGTCTTCAACCTCGACGACCTCGTCGAGCATTGCCGGCTGTGAAACCGGCGGTAACGCATTTGTGAAGCAGAAGCTTCGTGGAAAGGAGATCTGTATTGCTGGTAATACCACCACCCCGCGCATCGAGCCGTGCTGGCGCGCTTACGCCCACTTCTGGCTCAGTGCTACCGGGCCCAGCGTTTCGCCGGAGACGAAGACCGGGACGACGGGGACGGTGCGAAGTTTGCCGGAGCCGTGGCGGATGAGGTCGAGGAGGATGGTGGCGGCCTTGCAGCCGATCTTTGCTCCGTCAACGCGATAGCGGGTGATCTCGGGGACGGTGTATTGCAGAAACTGGTCGTCCCATCCGGCGATGATCGAGGCGTGCTCGGGCACGTGCACGCCGATGCTTTGCAAGTGGCAGAGGATTGTCACGCAATGCTCGGGGCTTCGCGAGAAGAAGCCGGTCGGACGCGGGTCGCGGCAACGGAGCTGGTTCAGCGCGGCGCGCACGGAGGATGCGTTGCCGGTGTGGGTGATGATTTTTGCACGGGCGCCGAGGCGTTGCGCTTCCTGGACGAAAGCTTCCGCGCAGAGCCGGTCGTCGACGCTGGTAAACTCGGCAATGAAGTAGGCGAGCTCACGGTGGCCGCGTTGATAGAAAAGGCCCGCGGCGTGTCGCCCGACGGCCTGTTGATCGGCGAAGATGCTCGAGAGCGGCGCGCCATCGACTGCGCGGCCGGAGAGCATGCAGGGAATGCTTTGACCGGCAAACCACCGTTGCATTTGCTCGGTGGCGCAAAGGAGCAGCCACGCGGCGGTGTCGGGCAGTCCGGTCAGGCGCTCGAGTTCCTCCGGCAGCCAGCGATTGAAAACGGAAGGGCGATGCTCGAATTCAAAACGATAGCCGACGGAGCCGAGGCGCTCAGCGGCGATGTTGAACATCGTCTGCGGTATGGAACCGACGGCGGAAAGGGGATACGGGCTGAGGACGCGGACAATGTGGCCGGTGGTTTTTTTTTGCTGTTTCGGCCGTTTGCGAATCCGGTGATGGGAACCGCGGCCGCCGGGTGTGAGCCATTCTTCGCGGATGAGCTGTGCCAGCGCGCGTCGCAGAGTAACGCGGCTGATGTGCATCTCGCGGCAAAGCTCGGCTTCGCTCGGCAGTTCGCGCTTCCAGCGTCCTTCGCTGATGCCCTGGCGCAAACGCGCTGCGGCGAGATCGACGAGGGAGCTGCGGATCGGAGGCATGGAAATCGGGGTGAGGACGCCGCGGCGATTGCGTGCCTGCTTCGAGGTGCGGGTGGAGGGCGCCGGGGGCGCAACGAGATATTCGTTGGGGGAAACGGTCATCAATGAGAGAAGCGAGATTTCCGCGTTGAACAGGACAGCGACTTTAAAACTTTTTTTGCGAGCGGCGGTGTCCGGTCGCCTGCGGGAAAAACGCTGATCCGTCACAACCCCGGCTTTGCGAGTTGAGCAACGCCGCAAATGCGCGTATGCAAACTTCATTGGACGAGATCCGAAAAATTCTCGAGACGCTGAACAGGACCGATTCGCCTGTATCGGCGGAGCTGCTGCCATTGCTTTACGATGAGCTGCGGAATCTTGCGGCCGGATACATGTCGCGCGAAAACGCCGGCCAGACACTGCAGGCGACGGCGCTCGTCCACGAAGCATGGCTGCGCCTGAGCAAAGAGGACGCGCGCATGTGGAGCGATCGCGCCCACTTTTTCCGCGCGGCCGCGCAGGCTATGCGATACATCCTCGTCGATCGCGCGCGCGCCAAAGCCAGCGCCAAGCGCGGGGCAAAAGCCGAGACGCTCGATATTCAGACGCTTGATCTCGCGGAGGCGACGATGGATGAGCGCGTGCTGCTGGTGGACGACGCGCTGCATCGGCTGGAAAAGGAAAACCCGGAAAGCGCGCGCGTGATTTCGCTGAAGTTTTTCGGCGGGCTGACGGAGAAGGAAATCGCCGCGATGGATGGTGTCGACGAGCGAACCATCCGACGGCGCTGGGCATTCGCGCGGACGCGGCTTTTCCAGATGCTTCGCGAAGAAATCAAATTACCGCAATGAATCCGTCCGACGAGGAATTGCTTTTTACCGCGGCTGCCGCTTTCGATGATCCGAAGGAGCGCGGCGCATTTCTCGATGTCGCGTGCCGGCACGACTCGGAGCTCCGAAAACGCATGGACGAGATGTTCGAGATCGAGGAGGAAGCGGCGACGTTTTTCGAACTGCAGCCCGAGGTTCAGCCCGACGGCGAGACTGCGGAACCATCCGCCGATGAAGAGGGAATCGGCGGACACATCGGCCGCTACCGGCTGATCACGCGGATCGGCGCGGGTGGTTGCGGCGTCGTGTATTACGCCGAGCAGGAGAAGCCGGTGCGGCGAAAAGTGGCGCTAAAAATCGTCAAGCTCGGCATGGACACCGAAGCGGTAATCTCGCGATTCGAGCAGGAACGCCAGGCGCTCGCGCAGATGGATCATCCGAACATCGCGCGCGTGCTCGACGCAGCGGCGACCGCTTCGGGACGGCCTTATTTTGTGATGGAGCTGGTCGGGGGTGAAAAGATCACCGACTTCTGCGACGCGAATCATTTCAATATCCGGCAACGGCTGGAGCTCTTCGTGCAAGTCTGCCGCGCGATCCAGCACGCGCACCAAAAAGGATTGATCCATCGCGACATCAAGCCCTCGAACGTGCTCGTGCACTGGCAGGAAGCCGTGCCGATGCCAAAGGTGATCGACTTCGGCATCGCAAAAGCGACTGCGGGCATCAACGGTAATCACGCAACGGTCACCGCGTCCGGCCAATTCGTCGGCACGCCTGCTTACATGAGCCCCGAGCAGGCCCAGGGCAGCGCAGACATCGATACGCGCACAGACATCTACAGCCTCGGAGTGCTGCTCTACGAACTGCTGAGCGGTCGCCCGCCTTTCGATCTAAAACGCATTACGGAAAGCTCGACCGACGAAATCCGCCGCATCATCCGCGAGGAGGAACCAAGACGACCATCGGTCGCGCTGAAAGCGGCCGCACCGGAGCAATGCGCAACCATCGCCGAAAACCGTGCGACCGATGCGCGGAACGTCATCGAGCAACTTTCCATCGATCTCGACTGGATCGTGATGAAAGCGATGGAAAAAGAGCGTTCGCGGCGCTACGACACGGCTACAGGTTTGGCGGCGGATGTGTTGCGCTATTTAAAAAACGAAGTCGTGCAGGCACGTCCGCCGAGCCGCGCCTATCGCTTCGGCAAACTCGTGCGCCGCAACAAACTCGTTTTCACGGCAGGATCGATCGCAGTCTTTGCGCTGATCGTCGGCTTCGGCACTTCGACCTTCATGTATTTCCGGGAAAAAGCGGCACGGCAGGAACAGGCGCGTCTGCGGCAAAGGGCTGAACTGCGCAGCTATATCTCCCAAGCCGCAGTGAAGCTCAAATACAACGACATCGCCGGAGCTGATGAACTGCTGGCAAAGGTGCCGATTGCGGAGACGCCTTCATCGTTGGAAGCTGCCAGCAGTTTCGCCGCCGTCGCCGACTGGCACGCGCACGCCGCTCGCTTGAAAGAAGCAGCCGCGCGCTATTCCTCCATGATCCGGGCGCTCGCGAGTGTTGATAACTCCGATATCCCGGACGTCTCGTTTAACCTGCTGCCGGCTGCCGGAGGTGTCGCTTACAGCGGCGGAGCGCAGGCCTACGAAGAGTTGCGGCAATTCGCGATCAAGCGTTTTGGCGCAACAACCAACCCGCAAGTAGCAGAGCAGACACTGAAAGCCTGCCTGCTTTTACCTGCGGACAAAGCGACGCTCCAGGCGCTCACGCCATTGGCACGGATAGTTGAACGCGCATACGATGCGAACAACGGCGTCATAGATGGCAATCCTTCTTTTACAGTATGGGCTTGTTTCGCTGTTTCCTTGATGAATTACCGCGCGGGCGAATATGACGAGGCTGTCCTATGGAATAATCGCGCACTGGAAGTTCGTGAGTGGAATCCGGCGCGGGTCGAGACCGCCGCAATCCTTCGCGCGATGATCGAGCAGAAGCAAGGGCGGCCGATGTATGCGCGCGCTTTTCTCGCGCAAGGCCGTGCGCCGATCCGCAATGCGATTGCAACCAGTAGTTGGAGGGACGCGGGCACCTATTGGTTTGACTGGATCAACGCGGCAATTCTGCTTCATGAGGCTGAGCAGTTGATTGCGAACCGATAACTTCACCGAAACGGCACAGCAATCTGCTTTCCGACATAGATCACTTCACTATCCGCCTGGTCTACCGACGCGACGGTATTTCCATGGTTCTCTTTTACCCAGACGATCCGGAAACGATGAGTCTTCGGCATGCCGGCAAATTGGCCTATCCGGTTGCCGATGGTTAGAGTCTGCGCCTTTTCGTTCCAGTGAAATGGGATGGTCGTATAGGCGCCTTTTTCATAGTTATAGTTATCGTTCTCGTCTTCGTAGAGAGTAAAGTTTCCATCGGCGCCGCGATAGATGCGCAACTCTATCGGATCTGACTTCTCGGTGGCGTATTGGATGGCAGGCCCATAGGGCAGGATGGAACCGGCTTTTACAAATAAAGGCATCGCTTCGATAGGTGCCGCGCCGTCGATGGTTTGTCCGCCATCGTAAACTTTACCTGTCCAGAAATCGGTCCACTTTGTTCCTGTTGGAAGATAGACACGGCGGGTCTGCGCTCCTTCCTGCGTGACTGGATTCACGAGCAGTGCAGGTCCGAACATGAATTGATCGCCTGCCTTCTGCGCTTCCGGATCATTTTGAAAATCCATCACCAGCGGCCGCATCATCGTGTAGCCCTGGTCGGTGACCATCCATGAGACCGAGTAGATATAAGGCAGCAGGTGATAGCGAAGGTTGATGAAGTCGGTTAGTATCTTTTGAGTAGGTTCATCAAAGCGCCAGACTTCCTTTGGCTTATCAGTGCCGTGAACGCGGAACATTGGGCAAAACGCGCCGAACTGAAACCAGCGCGTGAAACGCTCGACGAATTTCGGATCATCCGGATTATTGCCAAAGAAGCCGCCGACATCAGTGTTCCAATACGGCACGCCGCTTGCGCAGAAGTTCAAGCCCGCGGGAATTTGCTTTTGAAAGACATCCCAGGCGCTGCGGATATCTCCCGACCATGTAACCGCCGCGTTTCGCTGCTGGCCGGCATACGCAGAACGAGTCAGAAGCAATACACGCTTGTTCGGCGTCTCCTTGCGCTGACCTTCGTAAATAGCCCGTGTGTGCTCCAGCGGATAAGCGTTGAAGACGAGCGCACCCGGACCTTTGCCGGTTTGAAAGTCACGGAACTCTCCCCATTTTCCGCTCAACTCAGCCTCGGAAGCATCGAGCCACCATGCATCGACACCTAACGAGAAGAGTTTCTTTGACATCAGGCTCCAATAAACATCGCGCGCCCTGTCGTTGAAAGGGTCATACCATTTTCCGCGGCCTTTCGGGTAGACATACGGAATCGGCGGTTCGTAAGCGCCGTGGACTGCTTCGAGTTCTTTTAAGTTGGGAATACTTATACCTTTGTCGGTCACATCAAACTTCGCCCATGAGACCACCATGATGTGTGCGTGCTGATCGTGGACTCCCTTGATCATCGCCGCCGGATTGGGATAGCGCGCCGGATCGAACTCATGAGAGCCCCACCCACCTTTCGCCGTGTCCTGATTCAAAGGCGGCCAGTATTGCCAGTCCTGGATAATGCCATCGAAAGGAATGCCTCGCTTCCGATACTCCGAAACGATGCCGAGTATCTCGTCTTGAGTCTTATAGCGCTCGCGGCTTTGCCAGAATCCCCACGCCCATTTCCCAAACATCGGCGCAGCGCCGGTAAGCCAGCGATAGCCGGCGATCGCCTTGTCTGGAGCCGGTCCTTGAAACAAGTAATAGTCCACGCAGAAGCCCGCTTCCGAGTGCCATGCCAGGGTGGATCTATCAGCCTTACCAACGTCCACATCGGTTACCGCAGGGTTATCCCACAGCACCGCGTAGCCTTTCGACGAAAGCAGCACCGGGACGGCGACCTTGGTATTTTGCTGTAAAAGGTGAACGCTGGTTCCGACATAGTTCATGGAACTCTTGTCCGGATGCTGACCCAGCCCGTAGATTGCTTCATCCGGGGCGAGCACAAAGTTTTGCGTGACCGCCAGGGTATTCTTTGCGCTGCCGACACTTGCCGCAGTCAATGTCGTGCCATGCTCCGCCTCGTTAAGAACAGGCGAGCCTTTTTCATCGGCAAAACGGACGCCGCCGCTGGCTTTGTCGATGTGAATTTGCAGTTGCGGAGTGGTGACCGTCACTTCGGTGGGAGCTTCGGTCATCTTCCAATTCACCTTTGCAGGCTTTGCGACAACGGTAAGACTTTGCGGAGCCTGCGGGCTATTCGCCACGCGATGCGTCACGCGCGCAATGTCATCGCTCCAGATTTCGACGCGAGTGGAGTAGGTGCCGTAGTCAAGCGTGACGCCAAGGTGATCCTTGCTGATTTTAGGCTGGGACATTTGCGCCGGATCTTGAGCCTGGACTGGAAGACAGAAGTGAATGGCAATGATTGCTGCCCTAAGAAAATAGCGTCGGTTCATTGGGAGTATTGAGGGAACCGGAGTGAATACAATGAAAGAGGCTATGGCCACAAGCCTTGCATTTTGTCGCTTCATTTCCTGCGGCTGCGCCAAAGATGCATGAACCGCGGGAGCTGGCTGCGCCGGCGTATTTTCTTCATCGTTTCGTTGTAGCCCGCCGGAAATTGTTCAGCCATCCGCCGTCCCTGTGAATACTAACCACACTCCTTACTCAATCGAAGCGGCGAGAAAATTTCGCCATCCGCCGAAGTCGGTAATGTCGCGTGCACCTTTGACTGCGTAGCTTTCGCAGAGGAAACCTTTCACCCCGGTTTCATCCTCGAGCGAGATCGTGCCGACGCCGAGCGGCGGTGGAATGGTCGCGACGAATTGCGCGAATGCATTTTGCGGCATGGCCCAAACTTCGAGTTCGATTGGCGCGCCGTTTTCTTCCACGCGGACGAGGCCGGGTTTTGGTGGCGTAGTATTTGGCAAAGCGTAAAGTCTATAGCGCGGCGCGGTGCGGCATTTGCGCAGCAGCGTCGCGCCGCACTCGGTGAGTTGGTAATTGAGCGGCAACCCGCTGAGATGCGCGCCGAGGACGGCGAGGGGAATCGTTTCGGCCGGCGCGGTTTTTTTTTCGCGCAGTGGAATGTCGGCGAGTTGCATCGCAGTCGCGCCGAGCGTTCCTCCCACTGCGCGATGATAGCGGCTGCCGAGTTTTGCGAGCATCGTCTCGTGCCACGCTGGCGCGAGGAACGTGACGCCGAATGGCAATCCATCGGTGCGGAAGCCGCCCGGCACGGCGATTCCGGCGCAATCGAGCAGGTTGGCGAAGTTCGTGTAGTAGCCGAGACGCGTGTTTAACAGGATAGGGTCTTCCTCGATTTCATCGAGCGTGTAGATCGTCGGCATCGTCGGCACAAAGAGCACGTCGATTTCTTTCCAGACCTTGTCCACCACACGTTTCAGCGCTTCGAGTTCGTGCAGTCCGTGAAACAAATCGGCTGCGGAAAAATTCGCACCGCGCTCGATGATTTGCCGCGTGATCGGAAGAAACGCATCGGCGTTTCGCGCATGAAAATCGCGCAGCGCCTCCCATCGCTCGGCGATCCACGGCCCGCTGTAAAGCAGGTCGGCGGCCTGGCGAAAGGGCGTGAAGTCGATCACGACCGGCTCGCCGCCGAGCGACACCACGCGCTCGACTGCTTCCGCAAAAAGCTTCCCGGCCTTTTCGTCGCCAAAAAATTCCAGCGCGTCGGGAACGCCGAAACGGAACGTGTCGACGTTTTTAAAAACGCGCGCCGGTTTCCGCGAATAGGGATTGGCGGCATCGAAGCCTTGCGCGACATCGAGCACGCGCCCGGCGTCTTCGACCGTGAATGCAAAAATCGAAACGCAATCGATCGATTTGCACGCCGGCGCGACGCCTTTTGTGCTCAGCAATCCGCACGTCGGTTTGAGGCCGACGATGTTGTTGCAACCGGCGGGAACGCGTCCCGAGCCGGCGGTATCGGTGCCGATGGAAAAGCTGACGAAACCTTCCGCGAGCGCGACGGCGGAGCCGGAGCTTGATCCGCCTGCCATGTAGCGCGCGTTAAACGGATTTTTGCATGCGCCGTAGGGCGACCGGACGCCGACGAGGCCCGTCGCGAACTGATCGAGGTTCGTTTTGCCGATGAGAATCGCGCCAGCCGCTTGCAGTTTCGCGATGACCGTCGCCGTTTCCTTTGCGATGTAGGCGAACTCCGGGCACGCCACGGTCGTCGGCATTCCGGCGATATCGATGCTGTCCTTGACCGCAAACGGCAGGCCGTAAAGCGGTAGCTCGTCCGGCGATTTGTGCGCGAGCGCTTCCGCGTCGGCGAGCGATTCGGCGCGGGAACGCAGATGAATCCAGACTTCCGGCCGCAGGTCGTCCTCGATCTTTTCAAAAATCGCGCGGACGACATCCGCAGGCTGAAACGTGCCGCTGCGATACGCGGCTTGCAGCGTTTCAAAATCGAGCGAGCAGAGCTGCATCGGCTACGCGACCGCCTTGATGAAGGTCCCGGAGTCGGAAACGGCGCCGAAGACGCCGCCTTGCATTTTGATCATCTTCAGCGCGGCGAGGTAATTGCCGTAGTCGGTCGCGCCGGTGCAATCGCTGAGCAGCAGGCACTCGAAGCCGCGGTCGTTCGCTTCGCGCATCGTGGTGTGCACGCAAACATCCGTGGTGATGCCCGCGAGGACGATGTTTTGAATGCCGCGCCGCCGCAGCAGCATGTCGAGGTCGGTGCCGTAGAAGGAACCTTTGCCCGGCTTGTCGATCACCGGCTCGTTGGCGAGCGGTGCCAGCTCCGGGATGATCTCCCAGCCCGGTTCGCCGCGCGTGAGGATGCGTCCGCACGGGCCGTCGTCGCCGATGCCCGCGCCGATGCGCTGACTTCGCCAGCGTTTGTTTTCCGGCAAATCGGAGAGATCGGGCCGGTGCCCTTCGCGGGTGTGAAACACGTGAAAACCGCGCGGCCTCACCGCATCGAACACGCGCTTGATCGGCTCGATCGGCGCACGCGTGAGCGAAATGTCGTAGCCCATTTTGTCCACGTAACCGCCGGGGCCGCAAAAATCCGTCTGCATGTCGATGACGATGAAAACCGTATTGTCGGCGCGGAGTTCGCCGTTGTAAGGCCAGGGATATGGATCGGCTTCGACGTAGCGTTTGGTCATGTCTGGCGAAGCGGGTCGCGCTGCCTGAGCGGCTAAAAGGAGCAAACAACCGTCAGGCAGCGCATCAACCCCACCGATGATTTAGAAGAAAATGCTCACGCCGGCATACGCCTGCCACGTTTCGCGCGTCGGCCGGCCGGGAGCGTTGAATGTGTTGAGGTGATACAGATTGTCATCGACGAAGTTCATGTATTTGAACCCGACGTGCGCAGACCAGTGGCCGTAGCCCTCCGGCATGAACTTCAGCGGAAGCGTCGCTTTCATCCCGAGCTCATACAGGCCGACCGTGTCCGAAGAGCCGTAGTATTCGCCGTAAAACCGCTCGTTCGGCAGCAACACACGGCACGGCGCTTCGAGTTTCAGGTCGCCCAGGCAATGGAATGTGTAGGATGGATCGATGCCGATATCGAAGTAGAAGCTTTCGCCCGGCGCGGGATGACTGCCCGACTTCGGCGACGGCCCGAAGACCGCTTCCGGCACATCGGCGTCCGTCGCCTTGCCATCGAGCTCCTGCCAGTAGCTTACATACGGGTGCAGCGCGAATGGTCCCAGGATGCAGCTATCGTCAAAGCTCAGCTTTGTCTCCAGGTGCTCCGACGTGCCGATGTCGAGGATCTGCTCCGCGAATGCCGTGTAGGTCACATCGAGCGTCACATATTTCCCGATGCCGATCGACACGCCTGCGATGGGATCGACCTCGGTCCAATGCGTCTTGGGATCGCTGCCGTAAGGCGGATGCTTCGACACGCCCGACGTTCCGAAGTCATTCCAGACACCGCCCACGAGCGTCAGGCTCAGCAGATCGCTTTTGTAAACATGCACGAACGTGAGGAAGAGCGGCTGCACCGTCAGCCCGTCCCAGCGCACGATCATGCCGCGCGGGGTCACGTATTTGTCGGCAAACTCGAAGTTGAACAAAAAGTTCACCTTCGAGGAGGGCGGCGGCGGCGCGGGCGCGACCATCGTTTTCTGCTCCTCGCCAGCGTGCGCAGGCGGTGTCAAAGGCGACATCAGCGCCGCCAGTAGCACGCCCGCGCAAAGCGCGAGTCGTTTCGGTTTCGTGTGAGGTGAATAGGGTGTTTCCTTGGATTTCATGGAGTGTGTGTGTTGGGTAATTTGGCTAAGCCGCGCACGCCTTTAGCCGCTGCCATGCCACGTCAAAATGAAAGTCCGAAGTCGCTTCCGCGAAATGCATTAGCGCGCTCGAAAAAATCCTCACGATTCACCGCGCCTGCGTCGACTGTTGCATCGCGGGACAGGTGCAACAGTTTAAAGACCTCGCTGCGCGTAAGTCGGAGAAAGCCGCATCGTGGCGGTATAAAACCGAGCATATTCTTTCGGATAGTGGACGGCTTTAGGCGGGGGTGAAATTCTCCGCGCCATGTTGTGCGCCCGTTTGCTGATCCGCGGCACGATTTCGCCCTCCTGCAAAGCCACGGCACCCATCTGCGCAACGACTTTACCCACCTGTGGAGCGGATTCACCCTTCTGCAAAATGGTTTTACCCACCTGCAAAACGGTTTCACCCACCTGCGAAACGGTTTTACCCACCTGCGAAACGGTTTTACCCACCTGCGAAGCCATTTTACGCACCTGCGAAATCGTTTCACCCACCTGCAAAGCCGCAGAACCCACCTGCAAAATCGCTTTACCCTCCTGCAAAACGACTTTTCAAGAGCCTAAACTGGCGAAATTTGACCACAAAGCGGCCGGTTTACTCTGTTGGACGCCTTTCCACCACTTTGCGGCGGCAAATGTTCAAAATTGAACACCGCCTCAAACCCAAAAACCAAAACCTGAAATCCAAGTAACCAAAAACATGATTAAAAAAATAAAACTCGAACTCCGCAGCCTCACCGACCAGCAGGTCATCGACCTCTGCCGGCTCATCGCTAGCCAAATGGCCCTCAACGCCGCCAAATTCACCGCGCCGAAGCCGCCCACCGCCCAGCTCAACTCCGATGCCGATAGCATGGAGCAGCTCATGCTCCAGCGCGCCGCGCTCGACCAGCAAAGCCAGGCGCTCACCCTGAAAATCCGCAGCGCCCGCCTCATCGTCGAGAACGACCTCGGCAGCGAAGCCGATTACGTCGAGAGCCTGATCGAGGACCTCCCGCCCGAGCAGGCCGCCGCGCTGGCGAAGGACGCCGCCATGGACCTCGCCGCCGACACCGGCACGGCGGTCGGCGACATGCCGAAAGTCGAGGGCCTCACCACGACCCAGGGCGACACCGACGGCGAGATCGACCTGAGCTGGAACCCGGTCAAGCGCGGCCTGCAAAACTACCTAGTCGAGATCACCGACGACCCCGCCGGCCAGACCGGCTGGCATTTCTGCATGAACAGCCGCAAGAGCAGTTGCACCGTCACCGGCCTCACCAGCGCCAAGCGCTACTGGTTCCGCGTCACCGCCGAGGGCGCCGCCGGCCCCGGCCCCGCCAGCGAAGCCCGCACCAAGGTCGCACCGTAAGGCAGGAAGGTCTCAACCAAAGGCGCGAAGTCCCGCAAAGGGCTTCGCGCCCTTTTTGCTTTCGATGAGTCCCGCCTTGGCTAACCCGAGAAGCCGAACCGGATGGTGCTGCAACGTGCGGATGAATGACGGAGGGATGTCATGTTGCAGATTGCCATAAGCAATGGCTCTCCCGAGAATCCGATGGCGGTGAAGGCCGCGAAGGGTTTCCAAAGCGTCAGTGCCGAGGCCGTGGCCGCCGATCGGAGCGGCGATGCTGTATAACACACTTTGTGGGAGAGTGCCGTTGTTCGATTGACAAAATTGGACTGAATCCAGCATGGAAACTTTGGGTGAATCCGCTAGCGAAGACCGAAATGGGTTCGAAGCTTCAGAACATGATTAGTTGGTTAATACTTCACCTGTTAGCTTATCAACGCGCTTCCCCAGCCTCAGCATAAGGCAGAGTGAGGACGACGGTGAAAAGACCGTTTACACTAATGTCCGCACGAAGTTGGTAGCCCAACAAGCGCGCCGCAGCTTGAGCGATCGAAAGGCCGAGTCCGGCATGGTTGGAGCTGGTGCGTGCGGGATCTTTGCGCCAAAAGCGGTTGAAAAGATGTGGAAGATCGCCCGGAGTGAGCCCGGCCGGTGGATTGCTAATCGTAAGTTTGACTGACGCGCCTTCGCGCATAGCTGCTATGCCGACGACGGAACCGGGCGGCGAGTAGTCGGCAGCGTTGGAAAACAGGTTTGAGACAATGGTGCGCAGCAGCGCGCGGTCGCTCAGTGCGCAAAGCCCCGACGGGATTGTAAATGCCATTTTTAGTGAGCGCTTCACGGCATGGTCGGAATGTGGACGCCAGAGTTCATGCAGCAGGGGCAGCAGCTCGACTGGCTCGCGCCGGATAATCTGGCCGCCACTTTCGCAACGGGCAATCGTGAGCAAGCCATTGATGATGTCCTCCATTTGCTCAGAAATCGCCAGCGCATCATGAAAGCTGTCGAGCTCAGCTCCGTCCTTTTTTTCAGAAGTCAATGACACCTGGGCCAGTGCTCGCAGTTCAGCCACGGGTGTGCGCAGCTCGTGCGCAACATCATCGCTAAAGCGCCGCTCACGGTCGAAAGCGGCCTCCAAACGCGCCAGAAGGTCATTAAGCCGCGTGCAGATTGGAGTCAGTTCGGATGGGAGATGCTCGCACTTAAAACGTGAGGAGAGGGACATGGCATCGACTGCCGCGACTCGCTGACCGAGATCCGAAAGCGACGAGAGTGCGCGGCGGACGGAAAACGCTGCGAACAACGCTCCTCCAACGATCATCATAATGCTTGCAGAAACCGCACCGACCGCAAACACGCGCAGATGGGCATTGAGGGATGCGCGATCTAGTGCGACTACAATTGTTACTAGGTGCGACGAATCCCTGCTAGCTATGTGGTTGTCTTCCTCCGGCGGAAAGATGCTTACGCTTACCGCGCGGCTTTGCTTCGCATGAGGCAGCTGAGGATTCCAGAATCGCGGCGTGTTTACCGGGGCACTCACTGCACGCGGTAGATCGCGTCCGCGGAGTGAACCCGAGCGTGCCAAAACTCGTCCGTCAGGAAGCCACATTTGAAAAAACGCCTCACGCTGTCCGGCAGCAAATTCGGGCATCAACTCATCGTCGAAATCGACGCTCACATTTCCATTATGAATCTCGGTTAGCGATGCCAATGCCCGTGCCTTTGTTAAGAGCAGCGCGTCAAAGTCCCGCAACAGCATCTCCCGCGTGCTGAAATAAAGCGCGCCCGTGCCTAATGCCAGCAGCAGCCCGAAGCCGATGAGCAGCGAAACCGTGAGCTGCTTTCGAATCGATTTCATGCGCGAGTCCGCACCGGAGCGGATTTATAGCCAGCCCTGTTGCTCACTGCTAAAGTGCGGCCCGGAGACTGCCGGTTTATCATTGCGAGCAGCGCCGGCAGGACGATGAGCACGAGGGGCAGGGCGAATACCAAACCGGATATGATCGCGATTGCGAGCGGTTGCTGCATGGCAGAACCCTGGCCGATCCCGAGGGCCAAGGGCAGCAATGCCAGAATGGCAGCGAAAGTAGTCATCGCGATGGGCCGCATCCGGTTAATGCCCGCAAGGATCAAGCGGTCGTGGCTAGGGGGTAAGTCGCGGTATTCCGAGTAGTAGAAGATGGCCACCTCGGTGACGATGCCGACGATCATTGTCATTCCCATGCGCGAGGTAATGTTAAATTCAGTGCCGGTCAGCCACAGACCTACGTAAACGCACGCGACGGCAAGGAGCGTCGTCAGCAGCATCACGCTGGCGACGCGATAGCTTTCATACAGAAAAAGCAGGAGCAGGAATACCAGCGCTACTGCCGCGATGAGGATGATGGTAAGTCCGCGAAAGGCTATCTGCTGTTGCTCGTAAAGCCCGCCCAAGGTGTAAGTCATTTCATTTGGCAGCAGCCCGGGCTGGTCGAGCAATTTTTTCACGTCCTGCACCGTCGAGCCCAGGTCGCGTCCGCTGATGCGTGCGGTCACGGCGACCATGCGCTTTAGGTCATCACGCGTGATTTCCGGCTGGCCGACTACCGGCACCAGTTTCGCCACGCGTTTGAGCGCGAAGAGATGACCATCGGGCGCGCGGACGAGCAGGTTTTCCACGTTGCGCATTGTCTCGCGCACGCCGCGCGGGATCCAAACGCGCACGCCGATGAGCTTTGGCCCTTGCTGGATGTGTGTGGTCACATTTCCGCTGAGGAAATCGTTCACGGTCTTTGTCACCGCATCCGGGTCCATGCCTTCGAGCGCGGCTTTGACACGATCTACTTCGATGTTGAGCGCGTCGCCTGCGGGCACGATGCCGCTTTTGACTTCCACGATGCCGTTGATCTTGGAAATGGCGTCCGTCACTTTCGGCGCGACGGTTCCGAGCGTGCTTTGATCATCGGAGTAGAGCTTGATCTCAATCGGCTGCGGCACGCTCGTGAGATCGCCGATCAAATCTTCCATCAACTGCGCAGTTTCGATTTCCAGGCCCGGCACTTTTTTTTCCACGTTTTCTCGAACCTCATCCATAACTTCCTCGATGTCGCGTCGCGGTAGTGGCTTTAGTCGGATGAAAAAATCGCCGGTGTTCGCTTCAGTGATTCCGCCGCCAAGCTGGAGGCCCGTGCGGCGCGAATAAGTGTCGACTTCCGGCGTGGCTTGCAAAATTCCTTCGACCTGGCGCAAAAGTCTGTCCGTTTCGGCCAGCGAAGTTCCCGGCGGCGAAACGTAGTCGAGAATGAAGCCGCCTTCATCCATTACCGGCATGAAACCGGACGCAACATTTTTGTATCCAAGCCAGCCGGCGAGCAGCAGCAGGATGAGGAAAAGCAGCGCCAGCGACGGACGTGCCAGCAACCACTCCATCATGCGCCGGTAATCGCGATGGACGCGCCGGGTAAATGCGCCGCTTTCGTCGATCTCGGCGTCTTTCTCGCCGAGCCAATGCATCGAAATGATCGGCACCGCGAGCCACGCGACGAGGAACGAGATCACAAGGCTCGCGGCCATTGTGAGCGAGAGTGCTTTGAAGAATGCGCCCGTGACGCCGGTCAAAAACGCGAGCGGCGCAAAGATGATGATCGTCGCTGCGGATGAGCCTGCGAGCGGACGCGTGAACTCCGCGGCGGCGCGCAGCACGCGCGAGCGCGAATCGCCGCGAGCATCGCCACGGCCATCGCGCACGCGGCGGATGATGTGCTCCACCATCACGATGGCGTCGTCAATGATGAGTCCGACCGCAGCGGCCATGCCGCCGAGCGTCATGATGTTGAAACTCATTTTAATTACAGACAGCAACAGCATCGTGGCGGCGAGCACGGTGGGAACGGAGAGCGCGGCGATGAGCGTTACTTTCCAATTCCGCAGAAACAGAACCAGAATCAATGCGGCTAGACCGATGCCGATGATGACTGCCTCGCGAGTGCTGTGCGCGGAGGCGACGATCAAGTCGCTTTGGTCATACCAATTCGCGACTTTTACGCCCTGCGGGATTCGTTTTCCTAGCTGCTCGAGCTTTACCTTGATGCCTGCGGCGATCTGCACCGTATTCGCGCCGGGCTGTTGATAGACTTGGAACAGCACTGCGTCGCGGCCATCGGCAGTGACGCGAATCCATTGCGGCTCTGTCGAGTGCTCCACGTCCGCGACATCATCGAGCAGCACGACGCCTCCCGGTGTCGACCGCAGCACGGTGTGCGCGATCTCCTCGAAGCTCTTAAAACGCGTGTCGGAGATGACGAGGTAGAGCTTGTCGTATTGTTCGAGCCTGCCGACGGCGGTGAGGACATTCGCGGCGGAAAGTGCTTTCGCCACGTCATCGAGCGTCATTTTAAAAGACTGCAATTTGTCGGGGTCAATCGTGACGCGGTATTCCTCGACCTCGCCGCCTTGCACGCTGACGCGCGATACGCCGGTCACGGTCGAGAGCGCCGGACGCAGTGTGTAAAGCGCGAGATCGCGCAACTCGACCAGTGAATGCGACTCCGACGTGAGGCTATATGCAATCACGGGAAACACCGTCGGATCCATCCGCTGAACGTCGAACGAAGTGCCACTCGGCAGCGTCGGCAAAATTTTGTTTACTTCCGATTGCGCCTGAAGCATCGCGGAAACCATGTCCTCGCCCCAATCGAAGGCGACGGAGATTTCCGCGCTGCCACGGCTCGTGGTCGAGCGCACGCCGCGCACGCCGGGAATCGCGCGCACCGCCTCCTCGACCGGCGTGGTGACCTCAATGGTCATCTGCTCAGCCGGGCGGTCGCCGGCGTCGAGGCTGATGCGCACCCGCGGAAAACTCACCTGCGGAAAAAGAGCGACGGGCAGCCACAAGCTGTTCACCGCGCCCGCGACGGCAAGCGCCACGAGGAGAAAAACGATCGAGCGGGAATGGCTCTGCGCCCAGCCGGTGAAGCTCATTTGCCTTTTTGAACCTCCACTCCCATGCCTTCCTCCAACTCGTAGTTGCCGGTCGTCACAACCTCGTCCCCTTCGTGCAAATCATCCGAGCTGACTTCAATTTCGCGCTCGTTTTCCAAGCCGGGTTTGACGTTGTGTTTAACAGCCTTGTTTTCGCGGAGCGTGAAAAGCGCGTAACCACCCCCCTCGGGCAGGACTGCGGCGCGCGGCACAACGAGCGCGTTTTCGGCTGAACGTGTGAACTCACCACGCACATAGCCATCGAGAAGCAGCTTTGTTCCCGCCGGCAGCGTTACATAAACTTCCACGAGCCGCGTTTCGGGATCGAGCCTTCGCGTGATGAGACGCAAGGTGCCATCCACTTTGCCGACTTCCGGATCATTCACCGGCACGATGGCAATGGACTGGCCGTTGTGAATCGCGGGCAAGTCCTCTGCTTCGATGCCAAGTTTCGCTTCGATGTCACCCTCTGCGGTGATCTCAATCAGTGGCGCGCCTATGGCCACAATCTGACCGTCCTGGATGGCGAGTTTTCCCACCACGCCGGCAATATCCGAGCGAATGCGATTGTCAGTTCCGACTCCCGCCTTTTGCAGGCTCGCGAGCTGCAACTCCGCGTCGCGGGCCGTTTTTTGCGCCGCGCTCAAATCCTGATTAGTCGCGAGTTTTAGATTGTATCGCTCCTGGGCTTGCTTGAGTTCACGCTGTGACGATTCAGCGGCGTTCTTCGCCTGCTGGAGCTGTAGCTGCGCTGCGGGACTCGGCTCGATTTCAATGAGCGCATCGCCTTCGCCGACGAATTGACCCGGCGCCACGAGGATGTGCCGCACGCGGGTTTCAAACGCCACGGAAATGGAATGCGTCTTGCCCGGCTGCGCGATGACGCTGCCGTAGGCGATCACTTTTTCCGAAAGCGTTTTGCGCGCGATTTTCGCAACTTGCACATGGGCGACGACGTCTTTCTTTGCCTCACCCGCTGCGTCCTCCGACGCAGGCTCGGGATGGCGGTGAAAAGCCCGCCACCCCGCGGCAAGCGCGATAACCACCAGGATGACAACAATGAATCGGATCGTTTTTTTCATGGGAAAATCAGCGCGTCGTTTTCGTCTGCAGGAAGCGACCGGATGCGATCTCCACGGCGGCGCGGGCTTCAACGAGCTGTTGCTTGAGTTTGAAAATTTGAACCCGCTTTTGAATCAGATCATTGCGCGCGTCGTAATAGGCGAGAACGTCCACGTTGCGTTGCTCCGCGGCGGTTTGGGCGGTCGCCACGAGCCGCTCCAGCGCCGGCACCGCGGCTTCGGCGGCGGCGATTTGCCGGTTCAGCGAACGAATGTCAGCGAGCGCGACCGCGATGTCGGAACGTGCTTCAAAGATGCGATTGTTGTATTCATCGAGCAGCTTTTGGCGCGTTGAGCGCTCGGTCGCGATCACACCTTGGTTCCGGTCGAAAAGCGGCACGTCCACGGTGATGGATAAGCCGGTCGTGTGGACATCCGAGGTGTCGCTGGCCTTGGTCACGCCCAGCGAAATTTTCGGGAAAGCAGTCAGGATTGCCGCCCGAACGGTTGCCTCCTGACTTTGATAACCTTGTTGCAGTGCAAGCAGATCAAGCCGGCGCGTTTCAATGCCCGACGAAAATTCCTCTTCACTCGGAACATCCAGCCGCGAAGGCAGGCGGACATCGGAACGAATCCGCACTTTTGCATCCGGCAGCAAACCGAGCGCTTTTTTGAGGAAGAGCCGCTGCTTGTCGAACTCCTGCTCCAGCGCGAGCGTGTTGGCGCGCGCATCCTGGCTGGTTGCTTCCGCCGCTGCCAGATCGAGCACCGTTTTTTCGTGCGCGGCCACAGCCTTCTTTAAGGTCGTCACATTTTGCGCCAGCGCGCGATCGCCTTCGCGTGCGCTGGCGAGCTGCGCTTCCACAGCGATGACGCGATACACTGCCAGACGCGCGTTCTCAGCGACCTGCCATTCCTCCCATGCGATGTCCAGGTCAACCGAGCGCGCGTTTGCGCTCGCTGCGGAGTGCTTCGGCAACAGCGGAAGCAGCGAGGTCACTTCCCATCCCGCACTAAAGCTGTAGGCGGTGGGAACCGTATCGACGGTATTTCCGCCGGTGACCCACTCGCGCGTGTAGGAGACCTGCGGATTTGGAAGCACGCCTGCGGCGATGAGTTGCGCGGTTGCCAATCCGCGCCTGTCGCGCGTCGCGCGCAGCGCCGGGTTCAAAAAAACCGCGATCACAGCGGCCTGGTCAGGATCGATCCCCTCGCGCAGATCGAACGTCATCGGCTCGGGATCGGAATGACGAATCCGCGACACCGGCACGCGCAGAATGCTTGCAGGCGGCAGCTCGGCAGCCGCGCCGGCAAAAGGCCCGGCATGGGCCATGACGAGCGCAATCAACACAACCATTTGAAATCGCTTCGGCGTGGCGCGCATTTACTTTGAAGCTTTCAAAGAGAGGATGTAACTCTTCTCAGCATCGTCACAGGCTGTCCAGACCATGTGAGTTTTGAGATCGACGGCAACCGAATGTGCGCCTTTGGGGGTGGGAATAAAACCGAGCACTTCCAGTCCCGAATCCTTCCATTGCACAACCGACATCACGCCGCTCCCACTCGCGCAGTAGATGCGCTTTAGCTCCGGATCGTAAGCGATTTGATCCACCCTCGAGGCAATCTTTGCGGAACTGACGACCTCGCCTGTTTCCACATCTATCTCGATAAGCTGGCCGTTGGCCCCTGCAGCGAAGAGCCGGTGCATCGCGGTATCAATGGCCAGGCCATGCGGAGCCTGCGCAGGCTTGGTGGGCCATGTTGCCGCCACTTTATTTGCAGCAGGATCAATGACGGCCACCACGCTGCTTTTCTTGATGTTTACAAATACGCGATCACTTGTCTCATCGTAAACAATGCCTTCCGGGCCCTCGGGAATTGGAATCGTTGCAATGACTTTGTTCGAGGCGACGTCAACAGCCCATACTTCCATGCCATCATCACGGCCCACGTAAGCGACATGGTTCTTCGGATCGAATGTCAGAATATCAGCGGGGCCGGAAAGCGCGGTCTCTCCTACGATTTCCAGGGTCTTGATGTCCATCGTAACCAGCCTCGGTTTGTCGCTGCCAGCGATGTAGTATTTACCCGACTTTGCATCTACAGCCAGGGACTGGGTTGCTCCGAGCGAACATTGCTTGATGAGCTTTCCATTGGTGGAGTCGAACACATCGAGTGTGCCGTTCCTGGTGTGCGGCGCGAGCAAGCGTGAGTTTTGTTGATCGACTTCGATAAAGTCGAATCCGCCATGCGAGTTTGGAATAGAGATTGGCGATCCCGGGGTAAGAGGCGCAGCTTCAACAAAACCGGCTACAATGCAAATAAGTGCCAATCCGATCGTGAACAATTTTAGTGTTTTCATAAATCTAAAAACGAGTGCTTCAATTTTCTTGTAAGGATTCATCCTGATGCTCGCTGCTCAAGTGCGGACGTCCAGGCGCGTAACGGAATATTTCTGCGATAATGTAACCTGCAAAAAGCAAAGCGCCCACGGGTTGAATGGACATCGTGTAAACGCTTTTCCTAAGATGGAAAAAGCTATTGAGCTGCAAACCGAATAATAAGAGCGCATAGCTGGCGACAATCCACCCGCGCATGATTGTGGACTGCGATTGCGAGAAGGCTTCCGTCAGCGCAAACACTACGGAAGGGGCGAGAAGAATGTAGGTTGCCGATTCGGTCGCCGGCCCGCATAGAAGCATCCACGCGGTTACGAGAGCAAGCAGCGTTGCGAGTAGACGATTTTGCGACCAGCCTCGCTTTTGTCCGATGAGGCAGGTGAGCGCGATTACGGCTCCGCTCAAGATTTGGATAATCGTATAGAGTCGTTCGCTGATCGTGATATGGACCAGTCTCAGAAGCATCCAGAGGTCGCGCGGCGCGATGTTCATTTTGTAGAGCCTGCGGTCGTCACCGGAGCGCGTGGCGAACCATAGCCGGTATTGCTCCATCACATAAGAGGGTCGTTGTAGGATAAAGCTAAGCGCACCTAAAAGCAAAAGTGCGACGAGTAGCCGCCAGGTAAATCGTCTCGGAAAAAGAACAACGAGCACGAGTCCCAAGGCAAGCGGGTAAATCTTGAAATAAGCAGTTATAGCGATGCATAGCGCCGCGAGGTTAAAGCGCCCTGTGTGCGCAGCAAGGAGCGAGATCATCAGCAATCCGATAACCAGCGGGTTTACTTGTCCGTTGTTGAGATTTCCGATCGATAAGGGTAGCAGGAGCAAGAAAACCCACGGATAACTGGTCCGCGAGATGGTCGCATGTATATTTGCTCTTAACCACCACATCGCCGCCCCAAGGTAAACCGCCACGTTGATCAATCTCCATAGGATATCTGCTGCCGCGTCCGGCAAGAGAGTGAAAGGGGCGAAGAACGCAGCCGCAAGAGGGCTATACACAAATCCGCGGTAGTTGTCGTAAAGAGCAGTGCCCTGAATCCAATGGCTGCCGCCCGTGGCGAATGTAATAAAGACCGTATTCCGATGCGGACTCAACGCGATACGAAGGCAGATCGCAATGAGCGCAATCATCCATGCCGCTATGGCGATAAGCCAGAGCCTCGCCCTATTTTTGGATGCAGCGGGACGCAAGGCTGGCGTCATTTCCTTTTCACCTTCGCATCGAGCACGTAACCCAGTCCGCGTCGCGTCTGGATCAGGGGTTTTGAGCCAAACGGCGTGATTTTCTTCCGCAGGGAGCAAATTGCTGAATCGACGACATTGCTCATTGCTCCCACATGGTCATCGTAGATATGCGCTTCGATTTCGCTGCGCGAGACGACCTCGCCGCTGCGCAAAGCGAGATATTCGAGCAGGGCGTATTCGCGCGGCGGCAGCTCAACGAGCTTGCCAACCACCTGGACTCTCTTGGAGACGGTGTCGATGACTAGATCACCAAAAGCAAGATCTCTGGCCTTGGCGCCATACCCGCGGCGGCACAACGCATGAACGCGCGCGAGCAGCTCAGAGAGATCAAATGGTTTCACGAGATAGTCATCCGCTCCCGTGAGAAGCCCGCGCACGCGGTCCTCTACGCGGTCGCGCGCGGTGAGCAGCAGGACGTGTGTTTGCTTCCCGGAGGCGCGCAATCGCTCCAGCACCGTGAGGCCATCGAGCTTCGGCAGCATCAGATCAAGGATGATTGCGTCGTAGTCGTGCGTCTCGGCCAGCCAAAGACCTTCTTCGCCATCAACGCACGCATCGACCGCGTAGCCCTCCTTTTTCAGTGCCGCGCCGACGTAGCGCTGTAACCGCTCGGAATCTTCCACAAAAAGGAGACGCATTTTTAAATGATTGAATTGCGCTACAAAGGCCGTGGACAGTAACGCCACCGGCACTTGCTATGGAGCCGCTTTTGTGTGCGGCGTGTGACGCTTAGTCCTTGGCTTTGTCTCCGGTCTTGTCTTCGCGCCAAACAACTCTTCCTTCCGCCGAGAAAACAACTTCTTCGCGCTTGCTGTTTCCGGTAATCAACGCCTCAAAGGTTACGTTGCCATTTTCCTTAACGCGTTCCAGTTTCTCGACTTTGCGGCTCGCAGCAGCCTCTTCGACTGCTTTCCGCACAGCGTGTGGTGCCTCGCCGAGCGAAATGACCTTCTCCTCGCTCACGATTTTCCCATCAGCATTCACGCTGACTTCCTCGACATGTTCCTTTTTCGTGATTTTCGCTTCAAAGACAGTTTTGCCTTCGTCGTTTTCCTTCGAGACCTTTTCGATCTTTGCGCCGGCTGCGGAATCTTTGATCGCTTTGGCCGCTGCCGCTGGAATGGATTCGATTGTCACAGTTTCTTCCTTGTCAGCAGCCTTCGCGATGAACGAGGTGCCGAGCGTGGCAACGCCCAAGAGGGTGATGACGTATTGGATGCGGATATGTTGTTTTTGCATGTTGTTTGTAATGATGGTTTTTGTGTGTTGCTTTTCAGCCCATGGATGAAAAGCGGGCACACTTTGCCCCCCGCAACATTATCGGAACATGACGGCAGCAATTTATTAAGAATTGTTTTCGGATCTGGAATATAGCATCGCAAAGGCTAAACTATGCCTTTGTCATATGGTAATGCCGGAGGAGCGCTGCTAATTTTCAGTTGTAACTCTGCGCAAACTCCGCTAAACAACCACGCCGTTTATGAAACAGAAAAACGGCAATTCGCGACTGAGCGCTTCGCCAAAGGATACAGCCGGACCGGCGCAGCGAACGGACCGGAAGAAGCGGTATCTCGAGTTGGTCGCCTTATCGGGTGCATTGCAGCGGCTGCACGATGCGACTTCGCTTCAGAACCTGCTGGATTGCTTCAAGGATGCGGTGCTTTTCTGGGACGAGAAAACGCGATACCCCAAAGATGCGGACCACGAGGAGGTCTTCAATGTCTTTTGCGCGCTGCTCTATGTGCATTTCTCGTTTGTTCATGACCAGATCACGGCGCGCGATGAGTTGCTGGAGATGCGGCTGAAAGAGTTCCGGCTGACGCCGCGCGAGCGCGATGTGCTTTATTGGTTGTGCGAAGGGAAGGACAACGAGTCGATCGCAAAGATTCTCAAGGTAAGTGTGGTGAGGGTGAAGAAGTGCATCACCGCGATTCTCGAAAAGCTCGCCGTGGAAACTCGCGCGTCGGCAATCGTGCGCGTGCAGGAGCTGCGTCAATCGCGCAGGCTGGTGGAAGTCGCGAGGCATTTCCGCCGCCGGATGCAGCCGAGAGAGCGCAGGCTGCCGTCGCTTCCGCTGTTTCTCCACGGCTGCCCGTGCATCAACTGCCAGGTGGAGCGGGGAGCTTTGCTGCGGCGCGGTTGACTTGGTAAGTTTTTCCAGGGGCGAAGGAACTTCCGCCCGCCGCCGGAAAAATTCGGCGGGTTTCTAATCCGTCACTCGGCGTGAGGCGAAGAAAGGTCGAGCGTGATTCCCGCGCTGATGTCGCCGGTTGCATTCAGCACGCCGGAGTCGGTGACGAGTTGCACGGCGGTTTGGCCGGCGGGCGGTGGTCGATTGCCTTCGCGGCTGGCGAGTTTGATGGTCACGCGATTGCCGTCGAGTTGCGCGGTGAAATGCGCGAGCGAGTAGTCGCCTTTTTTAAAATCGAATCCATCGCCGGCATCGTCGTAAAGCGCGCCGGCGGCTGATCCGGTGGCGTCGAGGCTGACGAGCAGGGTGAGCGGATCGAGCGACTTTTCGGTTGTGTTTTGCACGACCTTGCCGAGCGGAACGATGGCACCCGGCCGGATTTTCAGCGCGCATTGGTAGCCGTCGTTTTCGGTGTTGCCGTCGAGCAGGGCGACGTCGCGCCAGGTGCCGGCGGGGAGCTTCACGTCGCGCGCCCAGCGCGGGATCACGAGCAAATCGCCGCCGAGCAAAAACGCACGATCTTCCGCGCGAAGCTTCGGGTCTTTCGGATCGGCGAAGAAGACGGGGCGCATCACTGGCGCGCCGTCCTGCGCCGATTCGTGGAAGAGCGTGTAGTAGTAAGGCAACAGCCGGTAGCGCCGGTCGAGTGCGGTGCGCGCGACGTTTTCGATCTGCCCGCCAAACTCCCACGGCTCCTTATTCGGTGAACCGGTCTCGGCGTGGGCGCGGCTGAACGGCAGCAGCGCGCCGACCGCGATCCAGTGTCCGAACAAATCGGGATCGTTGTATTTTCCGGCGTAGCCGCCGATGTCCGGCCCGCTGAATGGCTGCCCGGAAAGGCCGAGCGTGAGCGACATTGGCACCGATGCGCAGAGATATTCCCACGTCGCGGCGTTGTCGCCCGTCCACGTGGCGGCGTAGCGCTGGCCGCCGAGATATGTGGAGCGCGTGAGCACGAATGGACGCTTGTCGGGACGCGCTGCGAGGATGCCTTCGCGCGTGGCGCGCGACATCAGCATGCCGAAAACGTTGTGATACTCCGCGTGCGGGCCGGGCGGGAGATCGCCGCCGCCGCGATGCTGATTGTCCGGCGGCATGCTCTTGAGCGTTGTGTTAAAGACCGCCGGCTCGTTCATATCGTTCCAGACGCCGTCGACGCCTTTCGCGACAAAATCCTTGTAAAGGCTGCCCCACCACGCGCGCGTTTCGGGCCGCGTGAAATCTGGGAATGCGCACGTGCCCGGCCAGACTTCGCCATGATATTCCGAGCCATCCGGTTTTTTCACAAAGACGTCTGCGCGCTCGCCGGAATCGTAAACCGCGTAGCCGGGCTCTGCCTTTACGCCCGGATCGATCATCCACACGGAGTGAAAACCGTGCGCGTGGAGATAGGAATTCGTCTCGTCGGGATGCGGATAACGCTCGCTGTTGAAAGTGAAAATGCGGAAGCCGTTCATGTAGTCGATGTCGAACCAGATGACGTCGCACGGGATTTTGCGGCTGCGAAATTCGTCGGCGATCTGCCGCGCCCGCGCGTCGGGAAAATACGAGTAGCGGCATTGCTGGAAACCGAGCGCCCACCGCGGCGGCAGCGGCATCGTGCCGGTCAATTCACCGAGACCTCGCAACACCGCTAGCGGCGATTCGCGGTCGATGACGATCACGCGAAACGGCGGGCCGTCGCTTTCCATTTCCACCATGTGATGGGCCGCCGTGATCCTGCCGCGCCATGTCGTGTCGAAGAGCAATCCGAACGCCGAGCCGTCCGCGCGCACGCCGAGCACCCACGGATGCGTCTGGTAAAGGCGGAGTCCCTCCGCGTCGCGGTAGTTAAAATTGTCGGTGTTCCATAGCTCGACCGTTTTGCCATTGCGCAAAAGCGGGCCGGTCACTTCGCCGGTGCCGTAGAGACTCGTGTCCGCGCCGACCGCGACGCGCGCGCGATTTTTTTCGCCGCTGAAAAACATTGGCGAAACGCGCCAGCCGTTCGGCATTTCGCCGAGAGCGCGCGGCTCCGCGACAAGCGCGAGCGACGGTGTTTTTAAGCGGTCATAACCCGCGGGCACGAACTCAACGATGCCATCGCCGATGCGCGCGGAGGTTTTGATCGCGACCGGCGTCTCTCCGGCAAAGAGACTGGAGACAACGAAAAGGAATGCGCAGAAGAGAGCGCGTGGGGGACAGGCTTTCACGCCCCGAGATTGTTAAAAACGGAGCTACAGTAAAGCAAATGCTTCGCGGCGTCGTGAGCGGGACGACGGGGAAGGGGAGATCGCAAGCAGGTGAGAACGTGTCCGGCGTGACCGGCTAAGCTTTCGCCGTTTCCTGCGCAATGCGACGGTAGATGCGGCTGCGGTTGATGCCGAGCAGGCGGGCGGCTTCGGCGACGTTGCCGCCGGTTTGGGCGAGAGCGCGCTGGATGAGGGCTTCCTCGGCCTGGTCGATGTTTAGCGGCAGCGCGGCACCGATTTCGTTTGTTTTCGAGTGCGCCGGTTTGATGGCAATGCCGCGCGAGGTGATCCGCAGGTGGGCGAGCTCGATGCGTGTGCCGCCGCTCTCGATCAGCGCGCGCTCGATCACGTTTTTCAATTCGCGGACGTTGCCGGGAAAATCGTGCGCCTCGATCGCGGCGAGGGCTTCGGCGTTGATGCCGGGCGGTTTCATGCCCATCTCGCTTGCGAACATTTCGAGGAAATGTTGCGCGATCAGCGCGATGTCGCTGCGGCGCTCGCGCAGCGGCGGCAGGTTCACGGAATAACGCGCGAGCCGAAAAAAAAGATCCTGCCGGAATGCACCGGCGGCGATCTTTTCATCGAGATCCGCATTGGTCGCGCAAACGACGCGGACATCGACACGCTTCGGCTGGCTCGCGCCGACCGGTGTGACACAGCCATCCTCCAGCACACGGAGCAGCTTCGCTTGTAAAACAGCGGGCATATCGCCGATTTCATCGAGAAACAACGTGCCGCCGTCGGCCAGCTCGAAGTAGCCTTTGCGGTCCATCGTCGCGCCGGTGAACGCGCCCCGGACGTGGCCGAACATCATCGACTCGGCAAGCTCGGCGGGAATGGCAACGCAGTTCACCGGGATGAAGGGCTCCTTCGCGCGCGAGCTGCCGAAGTGGATGGCGCGTGCGATGAGTTCCTTGCCGGTGCCGCTCTCGCCGGTGATGAGGACGCTGGTGTTGTTGAACTGGTGCAGCCGCCGCACGTCATCGAGGATTTTGCGGACGGTGCGGCTTTTGCCGATAAAACCGGCGACGTTCCAGCGTTGCGTCTCGCGCTCGGACAGCGTGGAAAGGCGCTCGTCGGCTTTTTTGCGGCGCTCGATTTCCTGCGTGAGCGCTTCGTTTTTCTGCAAAAGCTCGCGGGTGAGCGCGCCGATTTTCAAATGCGTCGCGACGCGGCTGAGGACTTCGTCGCTCTGGAACGGTTTTGAAATGTAATCGACCGCGCCTGCGCGAAAGCCCTCGACGAGGCTGTCGGTGTCGGTTTTTGCGGTGATGAAAACAACGGGAATCCCGCGCGTGACGTCGCTGCGTTTCAGCTCGCGGCAGACTGCGAAACCGTCACGGCCCGGCATCATCACATCGAGCAGGATCAAGTCGGGACGCGAGCGCCCGGCGATTTGCAATGCGGCGTCGCCGTTCGATGCGACAAGGATTTCGTAGCCGCGCGGTTCGAGCGAGTCGCTGAGGATGCGGACGTTTGCCGGTGTGTCGTCGGCGATGAGGATTTTCGGGGCGTTCATGGTTGGGCGGGCTCGCTTTTTTTAACGGGAATCTGCGCGACGATTTTGAGGATGGTCGTCATGTCGTAGCTCTGGAGAAAACCGCGCAAATGCTCGGCGAGACGCCGGCCGGACGCGCCGAGTTGCTCGATTTCGCCGAGGCAATTTTTTAGCACGGTGGCGCTGTGCAGCTCGGCGGCCATCATCACGCGCAACGCGAGGTCTTCAGGCAACATGATCTGCGCCAAATCAAGCGCTGAAGCGGCTTCGCGCGTTTCGGGCGGCACGCTTTTATATTCGAACTCGACCTGCAAAAGATGTTCCAGCGACTGATAAACGCGCTCCGACAAAATCGGTTTCGCGATGAAATCGTCGCAGCCCGCGCGTAGCGAGCGACGCCGGTCGTGCTCGAACGCAGACGCGGAAGTCGCGACAATTTTTACGCCGCCCGCGCCGAATTGCTCGATGAGTCGCCGCGTCGTTTCGAGTCCATCCATCTCAGGCAAACGCATGTCCAAGAAAATGATGTCAGGCTGTGTCGCAGCCACACACGCGAGTGCCTGCCGACCGTTTTCGGCGGCGGTCACTTCGCAGCCGATGAGCGAAAGCATCGTGAAAAGCACGTCGCGGTTTTCCGGAATGTCGTCGACGACGAGTGCGCTGACGTGGCAGCCATCCGCGAGCCGCAGCACTTCACGTGCGGTGCTTGCCGGCGCGGGCGTTTGCGCGACTTCCGCGAGCGGAATGGCGAAGGAAAAAGTCGAGCCGATGCCCGGCTCCGCCGCAGCGGTCAGCGTTCCGCCCATCAGCTCGACCTGCCGCTTTGCAATCGCGAGTCCGAGGCCGGTGCCGCCTTTGTTCCGCGCGGCCGCGCCTTGTTGAAACGGCTCGAAAATCTGCGCATGCAATTCCGGCGCGATGCCCGGGCCGGTGTCGCTGACTTCGAATCGCCATGCATCTTCCGCGTCGCGCGCAACGTGCAAAATCACGCGGCCGTCGTTCGTGAACTTCACGGCATTGCCCAGCAGATTGATTAACACCTGTCGCAGCTTGCTTTCGTCGCCGCTGACAAAAAGCCGCCGTGTTCCGTTCAGTCCGTCGACGCGCAAACCAAGCCGCTTTTCCTCGCAGCGCGCATGAAACATCGCCGTCAATTCGCGCACGAGCGCGATGAGATCGAATTCTTTCGTCTCCATTTCCATGCGCCCCGCCTCGATTTTTGAGAGATCGAGAATGTCGTTGATGAGCTTGAGTAGATGGTTGCAACTGCTCGCGATGGTCGTCACCGCGTCGCGCTGGAACGCGTGCAGCGAGTCGTCGCGCAACAGGATTTGCGAGTAGCCGAGGATTGCATTCATCGGCGTGCGAATCTCGTGGCTCATATTCGCGAGGAATGCCGACTTCGCTTTGTTCGCCGATTCCGCCGCGTCCTCGGCCTGGCGGCGCACGATGATTTCACCGAGCAGCGCCTGGTTCGATTGGCGCAACTCGACCGTGCGTTCCCTGATGCGCACTTCGAGGTTGTCGCGCGCTGCGCGCAATTCCTCGGTCGCCTCGCGCACGCGACGCTCGATCTCCGCAGTGCGGCGCTGGCCACTGCGAATCCAGCGCACGCCGAGCCCTGTGCAAACGAGGCCGATCGCGAGCACGCTCCACGATTGATAAAGCGAATGCGTTTTGATGAACGCGGTGGTCGGCTGAAACTCGATGCGCCAGTTGCGTCCGGCGAGGTCGAGATTGGTCGACCATTCGAGCGCGCGGATCGCCGGCGCTGCGTTTGTGCCGTGAAAATAGATCAGCTTGTTTGCTGTTTCGTCGCGAATTGCCACGGCGAATCCGCGCTGCGATGCGGCGCTGAGCGAGGTTTCGACGAGATTGCCGATGCGGAAAACTGCGGTGGCAAACCCGCGCAAGGCAACGCGGCGTTGTTCGATCGTTAACGGATTCGCGTTGTTATACACAGGAAAACAAACGATCACCCCAAGCTGGCCCGCCCGCTCCTGCGCAAGCCGGACGGGCGCGGTCGCAGTCGGCAAGCCGGAATCGCGCGCTTTATCGAGAGCGGCCTTTCGCTCGCCTTCCGATGCAAGATCGAAACCGAACGCTTCTTCGTTTCCCGTCAGCGGCTCGAGAAAATAAACGGGAAAATATTCCTCGCGGATTTCGTCCGTGGCGATGCCGCCGGCGGTTTGCTCGCCAAATTCAAAATCGGCGAAACCTTCCGCGCGCGCCTTTTCCTCAAAAGCATCGCGCATTTCGTGCGGCACGCGCGGCACCCACGAAAGCGCCTGCAGCTCCGGCTGGCGCGCAATCGCGTCACGCACAAATTGCGCAAAATCGGCGCGGCTATGTTCCCCCGGCGATTGGAACGACGCGATTGAGTGCAGCACTTCCATCGAGCGCAGCACCTGGATTTTTAGCAGCTCGACCTGCGCCGCGCTAATCTCGTGCACCTCATCCTGCAGCGTCCGCCATTCCCAACTGCGTATGACGAAAAAAAGCGCCGCCGACACCGCGACGCCCGCTGCAGTCACGAGGACGAGCAGCGCTTTTTGTCGAGCCGCGGCCAAACCACGAATTGACGCCAAAGCGCCGGCGATTTGCACGAACGCCGGAAAGCACGTCGCGTGCTATCGAACCGGGAACCTCGCGTTACTCTGGAAAATCGCATCTAACGTGCGGCAGCTTGCCGGCAGGCAGTCACAAATCGCGCAGCACGTGACTAAAAAGCCGCACTTCATTTGCAAAAAAAAGCGCCCCCGCAGCCGAAGCTGCGGGGGCGCGAATGTTATTTAGTTATTGGTTTACTGATTCGATGGCGGTGGCAGCGGGTGCTGGTCGGGACCGCCTTCGCCCGGGCCACCCTGTCCGTCCGGCCCATGAGCGCCGCCCTCGGGACGCGGAGGCATCAGCTCGTCGCGGGTGAGCTGGCCGTCGCCGTTTTTATCGAGCGTCTTCAACGCAGCGGGCGCATTCGCGATTTCGCTCGCATCAATCACGCCGTCGTGGTTCGCATCGAGAGCCTGGATCAAAGGCGGGAGCGGACGATGATGTTCACCGCCGGGCCCTCCGCCGGGTCCGCCTTGTTGCTGGTCGTTGCCCTGACCGCCTTGCTGTCCTTTGTGGTGACGTTCGCCGCCGGTTCCACCCTGACCTCCGGGACCACCTTGTCCGCCAGGACCATTCTGCCCGTCGGGTCCGCCGCCTTTGCGCATGGGCGGCATCAACTCATCGCGCGTAAGCTGGCCGTCGTTATTTTTGTCGAGAGTTTTGAGCGCTGCGCTCGCGTTGCTGATTTCACTCGAGTCAATCGAGCCGTCGTGATTTGCATCGAGAGCCTGGATAAGCGGTGGTGGCGGACGATGGTGTGGTTCGTTCTGTGGAGGGGCGTCCTGTTGTTGTTGTGCGAAGGCGGTGCCTGCGACACCGATTCCGATGAGGGTGATGAATTGTTTCGTTTTCATATCGAAAACTAACTCCGGTTTCGTAAATTGGTTGTGAGCGAGTTGCCGGAAAATTGTTAAGATTCTGTAAAGACGTTTGAACGGACTAATGGAAATCGTCGTTTCACGGATGGCTGTTCCACTCGGGGAAAGATAAGCTTCAGCAATGTCCAACCCCCGGACTTTAGCCTGCGCGGCCACGCTGCTTTTCGCGCAACTCGCCTCAGCGCAAAATACGAGCATTCACACGACTTTTCTGTGGCATTTGCACCAGCCCGTTTACTGGCCGGATAAGCGATCGGCGAGTGATCACTACGAAAACGCGTGGGATACCATCCAGCAACAGGATGCCGGACGTGGCCATCCTTTTGCAGGAGAATCTCTACGCACAATTTTCGGTCTCGATGATCGCGTGAACGCCTACCAATGGCGTCCACAGAATGCGCTGAGTTCCATCACCTGGCTCGGCAAAGCCGGTGTGCAGGTGAACTTCTCCGGCGCACTCATGGAAAACGTGCAAAGCATGGCTGTTGCAGGGCAACTAGGTTATGTGGGTAACTGGTATCAATACAACAAGGATGCGAAAGGCTGGCTTACCTCCGGAGGTAAGCCGCGGATGGATATGACGAACTTTACCTATCATCACTCGCTCGCGCCTTTGCTAAGCGATGAGACGCTCGAGATGGAGCTGCGCATCCATATGCGACAGGCGCAGATTTTTTGGGGCGATCCCGCATCGAAAGGCTTCTTTCCAGCAGAGACCTGCTTCTCCGAGCACATCATTCCTGTTTTGAAAAAAGTGGGCATCAACTGGAGTGTCGTGGCGAATAATCATCTCACGCGCTCTTGTTCCGACTTTCCGCTCGTTATAGGTTCCGGAGGCGAAAATTGCGACCTGCCTAACAAAGCCGATCAAATCAATCCCGCCGCAAACAACTACAAGCGCATTCAGATCGATCGTGGCTGCTCGCCGACTGCAGCGCTGCCATTCGCTTTCCAGGTCCACTATGCGCGCTATGTCGATCCAAGCACAGGGACAGAGTCCAAGCTAATTGTGGTCCCAAGTGATCAAGCCCTGGGTTGGAAGGACAGTTATAGCACTTGGGACTTAGGTCTAATGGATAGCTTGAAAGCCGTGAACAATCCTTCCAAGCCTGCGCTCGCTATGTTCGCACACGATGGTGATAATGCATGGAGCGGCGGGTATTCCTATTACATGGAGTGGGTGAACAACTTTGCCTCACAAGCAAACTCGCGCGGCTACGAGCCGACGACCGTGGAACAGTTCCTCGCGGATTACCCGCCGGATACAAGCGACGTCGTTCACGTCGAAGATGGCGGATGGGTTTACGCCGATGGCGACATGGGTTCGCCTATGTTCATCAACTGGCACTGGCCTCCAAGTCATAAAGATGCTTCCACGAATAATATTAACGCCGTCGATCCAAGTGTCGGGGTAAGTGATAAGGCCGATGTTTGGCGAACTATCATTGCAACTGAAAATAGAGTGAAGACCGCGCAACAAATTTCCGGCATTACTCCTCGTATCGACCAAGTCCGTGATCCGGGCAGCTTTTCGACGAATCCGAACAATGTAGAGCTGGCCTGGCACTACTATCTTGCCGGGCTTGATTCGGGCTTTGTTTATTACGGTGTTCACGACGATGAAGGCTGGCGCCCGGTGCTTGCGCAGAACAATGCGCAACGTGAAATCGGCAGTGTCTTGAACGACCTAAGCCATGATACGACACCACCGACTGTATTCATTCCACAGCGTCATCCATGGAATCCGGGCGCAAAAAACTACGGCGTGCAGTATGGCTATCTCCAAACAATCCCATCAACTACCGACTTCTGGGTTTGGACCTACGCTTACGATGTGTCCGGAATGGGGAATGTCACTCTCAAGTATCGCTCAAACGGTAATAGTCATCCACCGACACAGGATGAGTTTAAGACTTACGCCGGCGGAGCTGATACCGGTAGTTGGCAAAACGTTTCAATGACCAAGCGCGTCGTAGCTCCCGTCAGTGGTCTAAGCGCCTATGGTTCCGCTCCGCAGTTCATCGCGGATTACTATTACGGAAAAGTAACCGGATTGAGCGATACCTATGTTGATTACTACGTTACCGCGACAGATAGCCGCGGCAATATTTACAATTCCCCGATTCAGCATGTCTATGTCGCGCCCGGCACGACATCGACACCCACACCTACGCCAACGCCAACGCCAACGCCTACTCCCACACCGACACCAACGCCCACGCCTACACCGACAGCAACACCCGCAGCTACGCCAATTCCTTTCACAATGGATGGGTCTGCCGACTGCACTGGTTATCTGCAAAACGGCACAGGCATGACTCTCTATGCGGCGGTGCGTGGATCGAAACTCTATGTCGCGACGTGGTCGCCGGGCAACAGTGGTGCGAACGACCACTTCATTTTTGTATCGGATCAACTGCTTACCTCAGCAACGGCGGCGGCGCCGTGGGCCAAGGCGGGAACGATTGCCGTTTCGGCGAACAAGCCTTACATCGGTGCTGAAAGCCAAAGCTCTTATGTGGGATGGTTCAATGCACCGGGTAGCTCACAGGTAACAAAAGCAGCTAGTAGTTCGGGCCAACTCGAAGGAGTAATCGATTTGGTTGAAGCATTCGGATCAATGCCGCAGACGATCTACATTGCTGCAGCGGCTTATCAAACGGCAGATGGCGGACTTCTCGCATCCCAAGGACCTCCAGGAAACAGTGACGGCAACATTGATCCCGCAGAGTTTCTTACACTCGCTGTGCCCGCGTTGCGCGACGAATCTGCAAATGGCAAATACGACCGGCTAAACCCATCCGTCGATTTCCGCAGTCAAGTGACGCGCGATTCCAGCGGAGCGAGTGTCATTACGTGGGCATCGTGTCCGGGTAAGACTTACCAGATCGAATACTCCGATTCGCTTGGCGGGTTATGGCAATCTCTCGGGCAGGTGACTGCGAGTGTTGGTCAACTATCACTCACATTCACAGATTCTACATCGCTAAATGCTACGCAACGTTTCTATCGCGTTCGCTGCACAAATCCGTAGCAAATTTCGCTAGGAGAGCAGGCACGCTGGCGGTAAGTTCCAGCGAATGCGTTGCCTTCCGATCTTCTTTATCCTTTTGATGCCTGCGCTGCGCATCGTCGCGCAGACGCCGGCACCGATGACGCAGGTGAGTGAGAACGTCTTTCAAATCGGCGACGTGAAATTAGACAAGCAGCAAAGGACGGTTACTTTTCCTGCGACCGTGAATATGCGTAAGGGAATGATCGAATACCTGCTCGTGACTAATAGCGGAAAGACACACGAGAGTCTCTTCGCGACAAGTGTCGAGCCATCGCAGCTGCACGTCGCAATGCTACTTCTCGGAGCCACTGCAAAGGACAATGCGCCGCCTTCGCCTGATCAAATCGATGCTTCGTATTTAAAACGCGCGCCCGCATTGAAAGGCGATAATGTTGACCTGCTCGTTACATGGAAAAGGGACGATAAAGAAGAGCGTGTGCGCGCTGAAGAGCTTGTTATGAATGACGAAGCTCGCGCCGTCGCCAAGCAAGGGCCATGGATCTATACAGGATCGATCGTGTCAGAAGGAAAGTTCCTCGCGCAACTGGAAGGTTCGATTGTTTCCATGGTCACCGATCCGGTAGCTCTTATAAATAACCCGCGCCCCGGTCACAACAATGACCAAGCGTGGTCGATCAATACCGCGCAAGTTCCGCCGATGGATACTCCAGTGGAAATCACCATTAAGTTGCTTTCGAAAAAACCTGCGAAATGAGAATTGCACTCTTATTGTTCGTTTCAGTCCTTTGTGCGTGGGCTCAAGAACCGATTCCTCACCAATCAACGCACCTATCTCTACGCAATGAAGTGCAGATAGGTATCGATAAAGGACTGGCGTGGCTGCAAGCACACCAGAATGGCAATGGCTCATGGTCGCTCGAGGATTATCCTGCCCTAACTGCATTACCGTTGATTGCATTCATGGGAGAACCATCGGCTAAGTTTCGAAATGAGCAGCCAGAGTTCATAAAAAGAAGCTACCAGTTTTTGATTTCATCCGTGCAGCCGGACGGCGGCATTTATCGCAAAGGGTTGGCTAACTATAATACATCGCTTTCACTTCTCGCTCTTGTTGCGGCGAACGATTCGAAGTATCAGGCGATAATTCGCGACGCGAGAAGCTTTGTGATAGGTCAGCAGGCAAAAGGACTCGCAAACGAATCGATGGACGGCGGCTTTGGCTATGGGCCTTCCGGTTCCGGGCGCCAGCATCCGGATATGTCCAATACAGTCATCGCCCTGGATGCGCTGTATCATAGCAGGATCGCTGCGGGAAAAGAGTTGCCGAATGCGAAGGACCTGAACTGGACGGCGGCGATCGAGTTTATCCAAAAGTGCCAGAATCTGCCGGCTTACAACAAGGAATCGTGGGCGAGCGATGACGCTGAGAATATAGGCGGCTTTGTCTATTTTCCCGGTGAAAGTATGGCTGGCGAGATGCAGTTGCCGGACGGCCGCAAGGTCTTGCGCTCCTATGGGAGTATGAGTTATGCCGGTTTGTTAAGCTATATTTATGCCGACTTAAAGAAGGATGATCCACGGGTGAAGGCGGTTGTCGAGTGGCTGCAAAAACACTACGCCTTGGAAGAGAATCCCGGAATGGGGCTCGATGGTCTTTATTACTACTACCACATGATGGCCAAAGCCCTTGCGACCTATGACGTCCGCGAGCTCGAAGCCGCTGATGGCCACAGGATAGATTGGCCAAAAGAACTGGCGTTAAAATTAATTGACCTGCAAAAGCCGGATGGATCTTGGACAAATGAAAGTGGCCGTTGGATGGAAAAGGATCCTATCCTTGTAACGTCCTATGCCGTGCTTACGCTGGAAATTATTTACCGCGCGCTGTAGCAGGTTTTAGAATAGGATGATCGAGCCAGAATGGGTCGGCCACTCCGGCGCGGTAGGCTTCGAGTGCGCCGGGTGACGAGTTAACCCGCAGGTTGCTATAAGTCTCGTCTTCGTTTTGCCACCGTTCGTGCCAAAAGACGGCAGCTTTGACGTTGGGATACTTCTTTATAGTCGCAAATGCTTCCCTGATGTAATCGGCCTTGCTACCGGAATTCGGGAATTCCCCGATGCCCCATTCGGCGAGCATGATTGGCTTTTTCGGATCGATGAGCATGAGTTCCTTGTAAGGCCAGTCGAGGAGCGGCGGGAAAGGTGACCACTTATCTTCCGCGTATTGCTGACCGTAAACACTCATCCCCAACCAGTCGACATAATCGGAACCGGGATAGTATTGCGCGGCGAGATTCCAGGTATCCTGCGGGATGGAGTAATTCATCAAGTGCAGCACCCAGATGATGTTTGTCGCTCCGCGCGCGCGGACACGATCGACCACGTAACGATACGCCTTTTTAAAGGTTTCCGGACCTTCGTATCTAGGTGGTTTGGTATTCGGTATCACTTTCGAGCCACCGTAGAAAAGCCCGGACCACGGAAACCAGCTTCCATTCATCTCATTGCAAAACGAGACAAAGAGCGGCTGCTTAAAATCGCGCGCGGCATCCGCCCATTTATCGATGTAGCCGTCCCACATGCCCGAAAGAATGTTAGTGAGTGAAAACTTATCGAGATACACCTTCGGATTGATATCAGGGTCGAGTTCGTTGTAAGGGCGATCCCATGGCGACCAATAGACCATCGGGACGGAACCATGCCGCCAGATCAAGTTCACATTTGCCGTCGGAAAGCTTTGCTCGCCCCAGTAGCTCGATGAGGCGACGATTGCCTGATGTTTTCCGACAAGACTTTCGAAGCCTTCTATTTGCTCGAGAGTTACATCGTCTTCGGTATCGCCAAAATCGACATAAGCGCCCGTGTAGGCGCCTTCGGCAGGAATTACGATCTGCTGCGGCGCATTTGGATCTGCGACTGGCCTAGATTTGCTGCAAGCACACAGCACAATAGCTATGGCAAAAGGTATGGCTCGCTTCATCCTACTCGCACGGGCACCGAAGCGGTGCGTTCCAATTTGCCCCAAGTTACCCATGCACCTTTTATAGCTTTGTATAGCGCGCGCCAGATAACCCAGCTAAGCAGCGGGCGATAGATCAAACGCATAGGAATAATGATCCAGGCTTTGAGCAGCTTCTCGCCATCGAGCCAGCATGCCATCAACGCGAGAAGAAAATCTGTAACCAGGAAAGTTACAAAATAATACCACATTGCCATGCCTCCGCCTGTAAGCAGGGATAGGATTAGCAATCCATCGACGATAGGTGTGATTGCGACGAGGATGATTTGGAAGAACCAGATACTCGGCAGGCTGAACCATCCAAGCGCCTTGTATTGCGGGTTAAAAACAAGATCGCGATGTTTCCACAGGCATTGCAGCGTTCCAAACGCCCAGCGGAAGCGCTGCTTTGCGAGTGTCGCGACAGTCTCGGGTGCTTCCGTCCATGCGACCGCATCGGGCGTGTAAGCGATGCGATAGCCTTGTCTGTGCAAGTTCAAGGTGAGGTCGGTGTCCTCCGCCAGCGTGTCGAGTGAGAAGCCGCCGGCTGCTTCTAGCGCAGTTTTGCGCAATGCGCTGATTGCGCCTGGTGCGACGGTGATGCAGTTCCAAACGTCGTAAGCACGACGGTCGAGATTAAACCCACAGACATATTCGAGCGACTGGCAGCGCGCGATGAAGCTGCGCAAATTTCCGACTTTTGCATGACCGGAGACCGCGCCGAGTTTCGGATCGTGGAGCGGCAGCACTAGCTCACCCAGGGTGACGCGATCGAAATGCGTATCCGCATCCAGAAACACGAGCACCTCGTTTTTTGCTTCGGCTACACCACGCTGGAGCGCTTTCGACTTCCCGCCGTTCGGCTGCCAAATGAGGCGAATGCGCTTATCGAGAAAAGCGGCACGCCGCACTTCGTCGGAGGTGTTGTCGCTTGAACCGTCATCTATAACGAGAATATCGAGATCACCTTTGTAGTCGGTATCGGTCACGGAACGCAGCGTTGCCTGGATGACTTTGCCCTCATTGTAGGCGGCAATGATGACGCTGAGTGGCGGCGCGAATGGGGGTTCGTTTGTTATATCTTTTTTGCGGTGGTGCAATGAGGCGAGTAGCGCGACGACGATCGTGCGCAGCAAAATGAGAGCGGTCGCTGCGATCATAAACGCCCACGTAAATTGCTCGATTGCATGCCAGATGTGAAAACCGGTGCCGGTAACGATGCGGGTAAGCGAGTCGGCATCTCTTTTAACAACCGGCATTAAATCGTCGCGCGGAATATCGAGCAGTTCGCTCAGCGGCACGATGCGATCGCCACGTGTCTGCAGCCAATCAATGATCTTTGGCAACGCTTCTATCGTTTGCTGACGATTGCCGCCGGCATCGTGCAAAAGAATGATGCTGCCATCGCGTCGAAGCTGTTTGATGCGATCGACGATGACATCGGCGCCGGGCCGCGCCCAGTCCTCGGGATCGATTTTTTCGAGCACGATCAAATAGCCGAGGTCGTCCTGCACAAGCTTCAATGGCGCGAGTTCCTCAAGCTGGCTCGGGGTTGAATCGGCGTTATAGGGCGGGCGGAAAAGCGTCGTCGACCGACCGGTAATGCTTTCGATCAGGCGTTGTGTCGCGTTTAACTCAATCCGAATCTGCTGCGCGCCAATTTCCGCGAGGTTCGGATGGGTATAGGTGTGGTTGCCGATCTCATGTCCTTCCTCGACGACGCGTCGCACCAGCCCGGGATATTGCTCGGCCTGGCGACCGACTAGAAAGAACGCCGCTTTCACGCCGCGCGCTTTTAAAATATCGAGAACTTGCGGCGTCCATTTCGGATCCGGGCCGTCATCGAAGGTTAACGCCACCTCGTGTTCGCCGCCGGCGCCTTGATGATACAAAATCGGATAAGTCGGGAAGCCTTTTTGAGGATCGGGATCGTCAGTGTAGGTTTCGACAAAACGGCCGTTCTCTCCGATCCTCACATCGCGCACGCCGTTGTCGCGTGTATCATCAACAGTCACGATTTCGCCCTGTCCGACGTTCGTAATCATATCGGTCGCGGACATTTTTTTTAGCCGGTTGATTTCTGCAGCTGGAATATCGTCGATGTTTTTCCACGAGAGCACGCCCCAGATTTGCGGGTCTTCGGTTCCAAGTCGGGTGACCGCGAGACCGCCGAGTTGCGACCAGCGCACTGCACGCAGTTGATTTAAAAACGTGATCGCATCGAGAAAACAGATCGTGTGATCGCCCTTTGGTTCCTGATATGAAAAAAATGGATTGAAACTCGGTGCGGCGGTTTCAATTTTCGCAATGCCCGCGTAGCTCGCGCGGCTCATTGCATCGCAAAACGAAATCGACTCGGCAGCTTTGTTGGCCGTTGACCAGTCGTAGCCATACGTGCCGATTGCGCCGATCCATTGCTGCGGATCGCCGTAGCCTGCGATGACGCTGAGCCAGCCCTCGAACCAATCCTGCGACGCGATAGGACCGGGCTTATCGGTGTCGGTCGTTTCGTCATAAAGCATCGCGACGAAGTGATCGGCGTGATCGGCGAGCGACTCGAGATCGTAAACGCCGAATTCATCGCCCATGGGCACCATCAGCCAGAGCTCCTTGTCCACCGCGTGCAGCGCATCGGACATTTTAATGAGCAAATCGGTAACCTGTTTTTGATAGGCGGGATCGAGTTGCTCCCAATCTACAACCACGCCGCCGGCCTTTGCGTCATCGAGCGCTTTGAGTAGATCGACAATGAATTTGTTGCGATGCTCGGCCGCCCCGTTGGCGAGATTTTCGACAGCTTCCGGTTGCCAAACATTTTCAACCAAATTGTTTAACAGTGGCATCAGCACCAGCCCTTTGCTTGCTGCGAGATGCTCCACGCGGACGTCTTCCTCCACGCGCAACGTGCCATTCACATCGACGAGCGACATCCACTCGGGACAAACATGCGTCAACTGGTTCGCGTGCGTCTCGAGAGAGTTGTAGCTGTTCGGATCCCAGTCGACGTAAAAGCCGAGTCGAATCTCGGAAAATTTCCGCGGCTTCGTGTGCAGTTGCTCGCGCAATTTCGCGAGCCGCGCCTGTTCGGCTTGCGTTTTGGGAAAAAACTTCTGCCACGCTTCCGCATTCGCCGCCGTTTGCGACGCCGCATTTTGCTGCTGCAACGCCCGAAGCTGCCCTTTCAACTTTCGCACCGACGCAGGCAACTGCAGTTCCGGGCGCACAAACAGCGCCTGCACGAACAACACGATGCCGACGAAAAGCAAAATGCCACCGATCAGCAGCGCGATGCGCAGCCGCGTCCAGCGCTTGCCGTGCGGATCGAGAAAAACGAAAGGAGATGCGTCGTCGCCGCGATGTTTCATGCGCGATTAGCGGCGGTCGAAACGAAAAAACGCGTGTGCATTTTTCGTGGTTTGCGCGGCGATTTCGTCGAGTGTTGTTCCGCGGAGCGCGGCGATTTTTTCCGCGACCAATCGTGTGTGCGCCGGCTCGCAGCGCTTGCCGCGAAACGGCACCGGCGCGAGATACGGACAGTCGGTTTCGACCATGAAATGCTCCGCGCCGACACGCGTCGCGACCTCATGAACGATAGGCGCGTTTTTAAAAGTCACGATGCCTGTAAACGAAACCATGTGACCAAGACCGATGACTTCCTGCGCCTGTTCAAGATTATTTCCGAAGCAGTGAAAAACGCCGCGCAGTCTGCCCGTGTAATTTTTTAAAATGGCGAGCGTGTCGTCCCAGGCATCGCGCTGGTGAATGACCACGTTCAATCCGAGTTCCGCGGCAAGATCGAGTTGCGCGCGAAAAAGCGCCGCTTGTTTTCCTTTATACTCTGCATCTTCGATGTCGTGACCGAGGAAACGTGGGTCTGTAAATAGATGCACGGAAACCGGCCGCGAAGTGTCTAAGCCCGGCAATCGATGATAATCAAGCCCAGTTTCACCGATTCCCACGACGCGCGAATTTTTTGCCAGCTCGCGCAACGACGCGATCACCTCGGGTTCCACTTCCTCCGCCGAGGTCGGATGCACGCCGATCACCGCAAAAATATTCGGATATTTTTCCGCGAGCGCGACTGCTTTTCGACTGCTTTCCAGCGAAGTTCCGATCGTCACGATTCGCTCCACGCCCGCCGTTTGCGCCCGCGCGAGCACCTCCTCGAAATCGGCTGCGAAATCCGGGTAATCGAGATGCGCGTGGGTATCGATGATCATCTGAAAAACGGCCGCTGCGTCAGCGGACGGTCATCAAAGCAAATCCTGTGCGGTAACCGAGCGCTGTTCGCGTGCACCGAGCAACCGCGCCTGCGCGATCACGTTTTCCGATTCCTCGTCAAAGCGATAGCCGTAGCAATTCGGGCAGGTCGCCACGCGCTCCGACACGATCGAATCGCAGCCTTCGCACACTTTGTAATGATGAGCGCTGGCGATGATTTTCTCCGCGCGTGCAGCGCGGTCGATGGGAAGCGGGTCGTTCATGAGCGGAGGCGGAGCATAACACAGCGCCGTTCCGTTTCAACTGCGACGGTGCGCCGCGGTTAAAATCAAAACAGCGCGAAATTTTGATAGTCGCGTTGCGTCGGTGTTCGTTAGTTTGCCGCATGCTCGACATTCGGCTCATTCGCGAAAATCCAACGTTCGTCAAAGAGCGCCTCGCCACTCGTGGCGGCGGCGCGGAGTCGATGATCGACGAAATCCTCGATTGCGATAAAGAGCGCCGCGCGCTCGAAACGCGGCTCCAGCAGCTCAACGCAGATCGGAAACGCATTTCCAAGGAAATCGGCATGCGCAAAGGAAAAGGCGAGTCGACGACGGACCTCGAGGATCAGGTGCGCGGCTTTGGCGATGACATTGCATTACTCAACCAAAAGACCGCGGAAGCCGACACGAAGCAGCGCGATTTGCTTTTGCAGTTGCCAAATATCCCGCACGAAAAAGCGATCATCGGTCGCGATGCGGGCGAAAATCCGGTCGTGAAAACATGGGGCGAAAAGCCGCAGTTCGCGCATCCGATTTTTGATCATGTCACGATCGCCGAGAAAGTCTCGCTGCTGGATCTCGAACGCGCGACGCGGATGAGCGGCAGCGGTTTCGTTTGTTTTACGGGTGCTGGCGCAAAGCTGGAGCGGGCGCTGATCAATTTCATGCTCGATTTGCACACGGAGCAGCACGGCTATCTGGAAATGTCGCCGCCATTTTTGGTCCGGCGCGATCCGCTGATCGGCACCTCGCAGTTGCCGAAATTCGAGGAGCAGCTTTATCGCGCCGAGCGCGACGATCTTTTTCTTGCACCGACCGCGGAAGTGCCGGTGACGAATTTTCATCGCGAGGAAATTTTGACGCTCGATGAGCTGCCGAAAAAATACGTCGCCTACACGCCGTGCTTTCGGCGGGAAGCTGGCGCAGCGGGTGTCGGCTCGCGCGGGCTCATTCGCGTGCATCAGTTCGACAAAGTCGAGCTGGTGAAAATTGCCATGCCGGAAAAATCATTCGACGAACTCGAATCGCTGACAGCCGACGCGGAAAAAGTTTTACAACTGCTCGGCCTGCACTACCGCATTATCGAGCTTTGCACCGGTGACGTCGGCTTTGGTGCCGCAAAAACTTACGACATCGAAGTCTGGTCGCCCGGACAAAACGCGTATCTCGAAGTTTCGAGCTGTTCGAATTTCACCGACTTCCAGGCGCGCCGGATGAATCTACGTTTCAAGGACGCCGACGGAAAAAACAGATTTTGCCATACTTTAAACGGATCGGGAACTGCGCTTCCGCGCCTCTTCGTCGCGCTTTTGGAAAACGGACAGCAAGCCGACGGCTCAATCAAAATTCCAGAGCCGCTGCAACCTTACTTCGGCGCAAAACAGATCGCCGGCGTTTAATCAGTAGGTTTTTGCTGAAAGCTCTGCGAGACGCGCTTCGAGTTTTTCGCAGCGCAACTCCGCGGCTTCGCGCGCGCGGCGCTCCTCGAGCAAATTTTCCTCAAGATCGCGAATGCGCTGCTGCAGGCTGAGCCGGATGCTCGTGCGCACCGGTTGTTCCTCCTCCGGCGCAGGCGGCTGCAATTCCGCAATGTCGCGCACGGGGCGGTCACTGCCGTCTTTGCAATTCGTGATCAACGTATCGCCGGTAATTTCGCCCATCTGCAAAAACTCGCGCACCGCGCCGAGTGTCGTCGGGCCGTAGTATTGGTCCGGGCTCACTTCGATCAAAAAATCCATCTCGAGTTCCGGCACCATCGGCGCTTTTGTCCACGTCCGTTCGTCGGTGGAAACTTTGTCGAGCGGCGAGATTTGCGCGTCCAATGCCCATTGGCGGAGCAGGTCAAAAGTGATCGGTCCAAAAACCGATCCATCTTCCTGTTTCATCAAATACCATTTTTGCGTTTCGTCCATTTTAGAGCTTGTTCTGTTTTGGTGATTCGGCGGGTTTAGGTGAGGGGATGATCAGCGTCTGGCCGATCTGCAATTTTCGTTCGTCTTCAATCTTATTCACTTTGAGCAATTCTGCCACGGTGACTTTATAATGCTTGGCAATGGAGATCAAAGTCTCGCCTTTGGCAATCACATGCTGCGCCGCGCCTTCGGGCAGAGCAGGGGCCGCTGTGGGCGATTCGGCTGGCGAAGCTTGAGGAGCCATTTCTGTTACCACCGGAGCCGGTGTCGATTGCGCGGCAGGATGAGTATTTTCGAGCAGTTGCGTCAGTTTTGCGACCTGCTCCGTGAGCGAATCAATCTGTTTTGATTGTTGCTCAACAAGTAAACGCAGCGTATGCAAGTCATCCGCGGCCGGAGTCGGCGACGCATCTTGCGCGCGTGAGGAAAATGCGCAGATAACGATGCAAAAAACCGTGAGGGAACGTGGCATCGCGAAGACAAATGTCATGTTCGCTTTGACTTAGCAAGTCATGTCATCGCAATTCCGCCGCTTGCGCTTTTCGCAAACATTCATAGACTTCATTCATGCCTGAGAGGACGCAAAGACCTGTGAGTCCCGCTCCGTGGGGCCCGAAAGAGGGCGACAGCGGCGGGCCCAAAGCGCCAGACATCTCGAAACCGGACACGCGCGATTTGCTCAAGCGAATGCGCAAAGTCGATCCGAACCAGTCGAAACGTTACCGTCAGCGCACCGGCCAATGATGGAAGCGCGCGCGGGCGAACCGCAACGCACGCCGATGCCCGAGGATTTTGCAGCACTGCTGCGACGGCAGGGGCATTTTCCGAATCTCCCGACGCAAGCCGCCGCATCGCAAACGAATTTTTTACAAACGCAAGCAACGACAATCCTCGCGTTCAAATTCGCCGACGGCGTGCTCGTTGCCGGCGACCGGCGTGCGACTGCGGGAAATGTCGTCGTTTACGATCGCGCAGATAAAGTTCTGGAGATCGACGCGCACTCCCTGATGGCCATCGCCGGCGTGCCTGCGACCGCATGGGAAATGGCGCGCGTGCTCGAGCATTCGTTTCAATTTTACCGGCGCAGCCAGCTTCAGGAAATGAGCCTCGACGGCAAAGTTCGCGCTCTTTCGAAACTGCTGCGCGACAACTTCGGCTTCGTCATGCAAGGCGTCGGCATTGTCGTGCCGATCTTCGCGGCGTATGACGTCGGGAACAGCGCCGCGCGGCTTTATTTTTACGACGCAATGGGCGCGCAATTCGAGGTGGCGGATTATGCGGCGACGGGCTCCGGCTCGGCGGCCGTGCGCAGTATTTTGTATTACGAAAACACGTGGGGCAAAAAGCCGCTGCAAAAATGGAAACACGACGACGCGGTGGTGCTGGCGCTGCAGGTGCTCGAAACCGCAGCCGAAGCGGACACTGCAACTGGCGGCGTCGATAAGCGGCGCGCGACGTTCCCAATTATTAAAACAATTACCGAAGCCGGTATCACGACGTTACCGGAAAAAACGCTCGCGAAAATTTACAAAAAACAAGTCGGATGATCGAAGAACCTTACCGATGGGTCGAAGCGATTTCGAACCGCCGCGAATACATCGAGCACCAGCTCGCGACAGGCAGCCCGATTGCTGCGCTGACTTATAACGACGGCATTTTATTTCTCACACTTAGCCGCGAGCGGCAGAAGATTTTTGAAATTTATGACCGCATCGCGATGGGCGTCATTGGCCATCCGGGCGATATCGAGCGTTTGCGCATGGCGGCGATTGAAGTGGCGAGCACGGAAGGTTTCACGCGCTCCACTTCCGACGTTTCGCTGCGCCGGCTTGCGACGTATTCGCTTAGCCCGGCGTTAAAAACAGCGTTTGAACAAGTGTATGGAGCGCCGTATTTGGCGCGAATGCTCTTCGCGGAGCTCGGGCGCAAAAACGAACGCAATCTTTTCATCCGCATTGATTACGACGGCTCGATCCATACCAACGGCGGCTCGCACCTTCGCACGTTCGAAGATTTTGGCGTGATCTCCGGCACGACGGCATCGACAAACGCGATGGAGAAATTTCTGCGCACGCACAATTTTGCCGACGGCGATTTGGCAAACGCGCTGAGCGTTGCGCTCGACACATGGACAGTTGGAAATCTTACGCTCGGCGAGGAGCCGCGCGAGGAATTGCCCGCGCCCGACCAGATCGCAAAACACCGCGCCGAGCAGCTAGCGAATTTCGTCATCGAGGCTGCGGTGCTCGAGCAGAGCGCTCGGCTGCCGATCACGTATCGCGTGCTCGGGAATGCAGAATTGGAGCCGTTTCAGCGCCAGAACTGAGCACAAACGCGGCTTGGCTTTTCGCATGAAGTGAGTAGACTCTGCCTTATGAGGCGCTGCATTCCATGCGTGGGTCTCGTCGTATTTCTCGGCTGTTTTACGTTCGTTATCGTCCCCGACTACGACGCGCCATCATCGCGCGAAAAACCGCAGCCGTCGCCCGATGCGATTCCGACGATCGTCGTCGATCCCGGCCATGGCGGAAATGACGAAGGAACGAAATTTTACCATGTCGCGGAAAAAGAAATGACGCTCGATGTCGCGTTGCGGCTCGAGAAGACGCTGCTAAATTTCAATTTCCCCGTCGTGCTTACGCGACGTGACGATCACTACGTCGCACTCGCCGATCGCGTCGCGACTGCGAACAAGATTGATAACGCTGTTTTCATCAGCATTCATTTTAACCAGTCGAATTCGGCGACGGTCGGCGGCGCGGAGACATTTTTCGCCGATCAAAAATTGTCGCCAGCCGAGGACTGGACATGGGTCGGCTTTTTCAGCCACAGCGATTCAACGTTGGATAACGGCGAGACGCTCGCCGGCTTCATTCAGGCTGCACTCGTGATGCGCATGGATGCGACGAACCGCGGCATTCATAGCAAAGCGTTATACGTAGTGCGACACACGCGCTGTCCGGCAGTGCTCGTCGAGGCTGGCTTCATAAGCAATCCGCTCGAAAATCAACTCCTGCGCGACGAATCTTACCGCCAGCGCATCGCCGACTCGATAGCGGAAGGCGTGATGAATTACATCCGCACGACGCATCCGGCCATTCCGCCGTCGAAACTCGCGAGTGCGCAAAAAAACGAGCCTAAACCTTGAATAAGTGGCGCGGCAAAGCGTCATTTGTATAAGAAATCCCGCGATGAAAAAACTGACCGTGCTTTGTTTTGCGATCGCATTTGCCGCGACGTTGCGTGCTGACGACCAGTTGCGCCAGGTGCAACAGGCGTTGAAAGACCAAGGCTTCTATTACGGCGAAGTCGATGGTGAGCCGGGCACGGAAACCAGCGCAGCGATTCGGCGCTATCAAATCCGTAACGGATTCGAGGTCACCGGAAAATTGAACGACGAAACACTTCACGCTTTGCACGTCGCGACGCCGGAGCCGCCCACGATTGTAAGCCAAACCCCGGCACCCGCTGAACCGGAATCGACTCCAACGCCGCGCCCGAACATTGTCGAGAGCGACAAAAATTTCCTGCGCCAACAGCCGCCAACCGCTCCAGCAGAGCCTGCCGAGCGGGTCACGCCTGCGCCGGTGCCGTCGGAAGGCGTGACTTATTCGCAGGTTTTCCAGCGCACGCCATACGAGCGCGCGCCAGCGGTCGTGCAACGCGAGACGTTGCGTCGCGCGCAAGTTCGCTTGTTCCACGACGGCTTTTATCGCGGAGAAGTCGATGGCAATCCCGGCGTTGAAACTGAGCACGCGATTCGCGGTTATCAACGCGATGCTGATCTTCCGCTGACCGGACGCCTCGACATGGCGACGCTTTCCGATATGAACCTGCTTCCGGGCCATCGCACGTATGTTCCCGGTCCGCCGCCACCGCCGGATGCTTTCGACGAGCCACCTGTGGTTGGTCACCGCGTTTACCGCGGCATCTGGGTTCACTAACGGCGCGCAAATTTTACGGCGGTTAACTCGGCCCAAACGCTGCCGACAAAAATATCCGCCTCGATTTTCAGCAGCAGTCGGTCGCTGTCGTCCGAGATCCAACCGGTCGCGCGTTTGAATTTCGCGTGCGGTTCGAGCTCGAAGTTCGCGTTGATCCGCTGCAAGCGCAGATCGAGTTTGATCGCGGAAAAATGGCCCGCTTTTGTCGTGATTGTTTCGCGACCGAGCACGTGAACCGTTGCGAGGTAAGGCGCAGTTGCCGGATACACAACAATATTTAACGTATCGCCATCTTTCAGCCGCTGACTTCGAGTGAAAAGAAACGCGCTGTGCAGGTCGAAAAGATTCGGATAATCGAATCGCTTGCGCTTCGGTGGAGTTGCATCGCCCGGTTTCGATTCTCGGAATTTGGTTACGCTGCCCTGCGTAAATTCAAGTTCGGTGCGCACTGTTTTGCCGCGATAAATCTCCCGTTGCTTTAAATCGATCGGCAGCAAGGTCGTCGCATTCGCGTGCGCCGTATGCGTCATGTCCAGACGCCATAACGTCCGCACAAAACCGAACGTCCCGCCCTTCGCGTCGAGTTGCAGCGCGTCGCCCTTGCGCGAGAAATTCGTCTCGAGATCCGCCGCGCTAAACGCCGCCCATCCGCAGCGGTAAGTCGCAACCAGCGGGCGCGGCAACGGAAAATCGCCTGGGCGCGTCGGCGTCAATTGCTGCTGCCAATCGGCAAATGCAGCATCGATGAGCGCAAAAAAAATAGCGAGAACGCGCAGCATTACGCGCCGATCTTCACGCGTTCGATTTCTTTGGCGGCAATCCAGGCGCGCGTGCTGTTCGGCAGCTCGCAATAAGTCCACGCGCCACGTTCGCTCAAAATCCGCACGCGACTGCCCGTTGGCAAATTATCCGCGAGTGTCGCGCTATCAGCCGGCGCGAAGCGCGCCTCCGCTCGTTTGGTGACAACAATTGCAAGCGCATTGTTTTTCTCGATTCGCCAAACCGCTACACTCGCATAAGCGCAAAGGGCAATGCCGACGCATGCGGCAAACCAGAGTGATATCGTTTCGCGACGGGACCGCAGCGCGACTCCGAGCAAACATGCAGCCGCAAGCCAGAACGACACAGTGGCAACGATCGTGTAACTATTTGCATCGAGCGACAAAAACAGCGAATCGAACCAGGACCGGCTTTCGACTTTTGCGCCTGTCTCGCCACGAATGAATGCGAGATTGGCGTGCGCCTCCGGATGATTCGGCTCCAGCGCAAGCGCGCGTTCGTAGTTCAACGCAGCTCCGCCGAGATCGCCGAGGCGCACATCTGCATTGCCGAGATTATAAAAAAGGTTCGCACTGTAATTTTCGGAGTGAGTGACCGACTCGTAGTGCTGCTTCGCGTCGGCAAATTTGCCCTGGTCGTAAAGCTGGTTCGCGAAATCGAAATCTGACGGATTCGCGGCGAATGCGAGTCGCGCGAACAAAAGCAGGCCGATGAAATTAAGCGCGCGCATGGTGATTCTCGAAGCGTTTAATAGTATCTAAAACTTCGCTGCGTTTGTCCGCTGTTAAGTTTGCGCCGGAGTCGAAGCCGGCGTAGCGCAACTCCGCCTGCGCCGAAAAAATCGATCTCAACTTTTCCGCGGCTGCTGAGTCAACCGCGTTACACGCGTCGTTAACGTCGATCAAAGCAGCGCTCCGCCCTGTTCGCAGCGCCAGATCCGTCCGGATATAACGCGCAGCCGCATCGTAAAACTCCGCCTCGCTGACATCGCGTCGGTTGAGCGTTTTCATCAACTCCGCCTTTTCGCGACGCAATTCCGCCGCGCGCGAGGCGGCTGCATCGCGCTGTTTCGAGCGGCTGATTTGCACCGCACTAAAAGTCGCGAGTGCGGCAAGCGGCACGATCTGCGCGAACCAAAAACCGCGGGTCCGATATATCGGCTCGAACGATTCGCCCCAGCGCGCCGCATCCGTGCGAATGTAAAGAATATCGGTCGGCTGCGGTGCGGGCGTCGCAGTCGGCGCGGTGCTGGTTTGCGCAGTCGCGGGAGCGCGCACGACCGGCGCAGGCGCGTTCGTTTTTTCCACGTTGATCGCGATCTGCTCGCCATTCAGCGTCACATATTTTTCTGCGAGCGGATCGAAATAACTGAATTGCAGACGGGGCGTTTTCGTCTTCGGCTCGTCGGGAATGACCGCTGTTTCAAACGTCTTTGTGCCGCTGATTCCGACGTCGTCATCCGCCTTGAATTTTGCAGACGGTGGATACGTGCGCCAACCGCTCTCGTTGGAAATTTGCGGCGCATTCACGCGATCGAAATTTCCGCGTCCGGTGATGCTCGCAGTAATCGTAATCGGATCGCCGGCTTTCACGCGCGTCGGATTCGCCGACGTGCTGAGCGTAAATTGTCCGACAGCGCCGGAAAAATTACGCGGCTGATTTTGCGCGGGCAACGACTTCACATCGATACTCACAGGCTCGCTTTTCATCGTGACCTGCTGCGCCGGGCCAAAACCGAACGCGTCGGCAAAAGCATCGTCGTTAAAAAAATCGTCAAACGGACTGCCGCTGCGTTGTCTACGCGGACGTGGCATTTGCGCGACGCATTCGAGTAGCGCCGGACCGAGCGAAAGCTTTCCGGCTTTTGCCGCCGTTACCGCTGTTTTAAACGTGACAAGATCATATGCGCGGCCATCTTTGCTCACTTGGTTCTGCTGCGGATTGGTGAATTTCTGCACGGTGAAGCCCTCGCCACTCAGCGTCGGCGGCTGCTGCGTGTTCCAGCGAATTCGCGAATCAACATAAAAGCGCACCTCGACCGGAATTACTTCGCCGACATACGCGCTTTGCTTCGGCGTGACGATTTCAGCGAAAATCTGGCGCGAGTTTCCCGTTTGCGCGCTGCCGCTGCTGCTCGCACTTTTGACGACTTCGAGTGTGACGGCATTGGCCGTGTATTTTTTCCCGCTGACCTCGACAATTTGCGGCGGAATCGTGAATTGGCCCACACGCTGCGGCACGACTTGATAGCTGTGCACGACGCTCATCGTCACATCGAAATTGTTCATCTGCACCTGTGTCGATTGCCCGCTGTAGTTGATGCCGAGACCTTCCACGCTGATCGCCGATGGCGGTTGCGCCGAGCGGGCACCACTGATTTTGATTTGATACATCACCGGCTGCCCGATTTCCGTCGAGCTTTGCGAAAGGCTTGCGCTCACTTCGACATCCGCTGCGCGCAAAACGGAAGCGCAGAAAATCAACGCAAGAAGCGCGACAAAAAATCTGCAATTTGAAATCTGCAATTTGAAATGCATCACCAATCTTTTAGAACGGGCTCGGTGCGTTGTCGTTCATTCAATTGCACGCGTGTGTCTTCGTTTCTGAGCGAGTCAATCAGCGCGTGCGCCTGCTGTTCGCTCATCTCGCCCGGCCGCACCGGCACGGCCTCGGCTTGTTGTTGCTCCGACGGTTTTTGATCAGAATTCTGCGGTTTGATCTCGCCGGAAAGTTTCTCCTCGCGCGGCGTTGGCGCGGCCGCGGGACTGTTTCCAGCTTGCGGATTTTGTTGGGAATTTTGCGCCGTCTGATCTTTCTCGTTTCGCGCGGAATCGGACGGTTTCTGCTCCGGTCGCTGATTCTTATCGGCGCTTTTGTTTTGCTGGTTCTGCGAGTTTTGCTGCTGCTGATCTTGCTGGTCTTTTTGTTGATCCTTGTTCGGTTGTGGCTGTTGTTGCCGCGAATTTTTCTGCTGCTCGCTTTGGGGCTGCTGTTGCTGGTTCTGCTCGGACTTTTGCTGCTGGTCTTTTTGATCCTGCTGATTTTTTTGCTGATCCTGCTTCTGCTGTTCCTGCTTTGGCGGCTCTTTTTGGAGTTCCTCGATCAATTTGCGCACGATCTCGCGATTGGTTTTCGCGTTGTCATTTTTCGGATCGACCTTCAGCGCCTCGTCGTAATGCTGCAGCGCGTTTTGCCATTCGCGCAGCTTCGGCTCTTTCTCCTGCTGTTTCGCGCCGCGTTGGAAAAGCGTGTTGCCGATATTGTATTCCGCCATTTCGTGTGTCGCGGGGTCGCGTGCCGTCAATGCCTTGCTGAAATCCTCGAGCGCCTTGTCGTAATCGCCCAGCTTGTAAGCCGCCGCGCCGGCATCGAATTGCAGCGCCTCGGACTTCGGATTTCTCGCGAGCTGTTTCTGAAAAATATCGAGCGATTGTTTGTAGTCCTGCTTGTTGTAAAGCTCGACGCCCGTGTTTGCTGAAAACGCGCTCAGCGGCAAAATCAAAAACAGCGCCGCTACTGCCGCGCGCACACGCCGCCGTTCGCCGATCAAAAGCGACCACGCAAGCAGCGCGATTCCGGCCGCGAGCGGCCATTGATAACGCTCGATCGGCTGCCGCGAAGTCCGCGTATCGATGTCGTGTTCGCCCATCGGTTCCAGCCCTTGTTGAACAATTTGTTTCATCGTTACCGGCCCATTTTCGAGCGGCAAATAAAAGCCGCCCGCTGCCTCCGCAATTTCAGTAAGCCGGTTTTCATCCAGCTTCGATTTCACGATTTGTCCCGAGTTGTCTTTGACGAATGTAGTCCCGCCTTGCTCGTCCTGCACGGGAATCAGCGAGCCTTCGTGCGAGCCGACACCGATCGTGTAGATGCGAAAATCGTTCGCGTGTTCGCGCGCGCCTTTCACGGCGTCCTCATCAAGTTCCTCGCCGTCGGTCATTAAAATCAGCGCGCGATTTTCGCTCTCGCCTTTTCCGAATGCCTCCGCCGCGATGCGGATCGCCGACGCGATATCCGTGCCGCCGCGCGGAATGATGTTCGTGTCCAGTTCGTCGATCGAGCTGAGCACCGCCGAGTAATCAATCGTCAGCGGCGCCTGCAAAAACGCGTCGCCCGCGAACGCGATCAATCCGACGCGATCGCCGGGAAGTTGATTGATCAAATCCTGCGCTGCGAGCTTCGCGCGCGTGAGACGGTTCGGCGCGAGATCGGTCGAGAGCATGCTTTTCGATGTATCGATTGCGATGATGACGTCGCGGCCTTTCCGCTTCGTCTGCTGCCACGTGTAGCCAAATTGCGGACGCGCCAGCGCCACGATCACGCATGTTAAACCGATGAGCAGCATGAAAAAACGGAAGCGCCGTTTGCCCGCGCTCACGCTCGCGGCGAGATCCTGCATCAAGCGCGTGGCGACAAGCTTTTGCAGCAAAATTGCCCGGCGCTGCTCATTCCAAAAAAATAGCGCGAGCAGCGCTGGCAAAAGCGCGAGCGCCCAAAACCAATGTGGCGTGCCGAAGCTCATGGCAGCTTCCTCCACGCCGTTTGCGCGAGCACGACTTCGAGCGAAATCAGCGCGAAACCAGCGCCAACCAGCCACGGAAATAGATCGCGATATTGCTTGTATTGCGTCAGCTCGACCTTCGATTTTTCGAACTTGTTGATCTGCGCGTAGATGTCCTCGAGCGAGCGCGTGTTGCCCGCGTAGTAGAATTGTCCGTTCGCGATCTGTGCGATTTTTTTCAGGCCTTCCTCGTTAAACTCGACCTTCACGTTTTGGTAAACCGTCCGTCCGAACACATCCTGCATCGGGAACGGCGCGATGCCGTTTGTGCCCGCGCCGATTGCATAAAGTTTGAGGCCGAGCGCCTTCGCGGCTTCCGCAGCGGTTTCCGGCGTGACTTTGCCGGCGTTGTTATCGCCGTCGGTGAGCAGGATGATCATCTTGGTTTTCGATTGCTTGTCGCGCAGTCGATTGCACGCCGAGGCAATCGCCGAGCCGATCGCCGTGCCGTCCTCGACGAGGCCGATGCGCACGCGCTCGAGGTTTCGCAAAAGCCAGTCGTGATCCAGCGTCAACGGGCTGACGAGATAAGGCCGGCCCGCAAACGCGATGATGCCGATGCGATCGTTTGGCCGGTTCTCGATGAACTTCTGCGTGACCTGTTTTACCGTCTCAATGCGGTTCGCGCGTTGTCCGCCGATCGTGTAGTCCTCGGTCAGCATCGAGCGCGAGACGTCGATGACGATCATGATGTCGATGCCGCTCGCCTCGACGTGGCTGATCGTGCGGCCGAGCTGCGGGCGCGCGAGCGCGATAATCAGCGATGCAAGCGCGACAAAGATCAGGCTCGTCAGAAAATTCCCGGCGCGCGATTCGGCCACGCGCCCGAGCGTGCGCAGCGGAGCGGTCGATGAAAACACGACCGCCGGAACTCCGCCGCGATTCCCGCGAAGCCACGCCAGCAAAGGAATCGCGGCCAGCAGCAGCAGCAGCCACGGATTCGCGAAGGTGAGGCCGTAGTCGCGAAACCAATTCATGCCGCGCCCCCCGCGGTCGCCGTCGCCGGCTCGCTGATCGCCGCGCCTTTGACGAAACGAATCGCCTGTTCGAGCAGTTCCGCGCTGTCGTCACGCGTCGCGTCGATGCGCGCGAACTTGATCAAGTCGCACTTTTCCAAAAACGCGCCGAGCAGCGTTTTTTCGCCATGCGTGAAATGCGACGAGCGCGACAGCGACGCGAGAAATTCCGGCGAAGTCTGCTGCGTCGCGCGCAGCGAGTAGCGCTGCGTGATGTAGCTGCGCAAAATATCCGAAACCAAAATGCTGAATTCGTAAGGCGCGAGCTCCTCGATCCGCCCGCGTGCTTCCTCGAGCTGCGCGAGCGCGATCTGCTGCGGCGTCGGCGGTGGCGGCGTTGGACGATTCCTCATCGCCCGCACGGCCAGCCAGATTACCAGCAAAACCAGCAGCAGCGCCACACCGCACACGGTCGCGACCATCCACATCGGGTAGGGGAAAACGTCGATCGGCGGCGCGATGTCGCGGATCGTCGGCATCGGTGCCGCGGTTTGGGAAAAGGCAGAAGGCAGAAGGCAAAAGGAAGAAACCAACGCTGTCGCGACAACAACGCGCATCTTCCCCATTTTGCCTTTTGCCTTCTGCATTCTGCCTTTCACTGCAGCGCCAGCCTCCGTTCGCGCGTGCGGAAAAAGCTGCGCAGCGCCGGCAGATAATCCTCATCGGTCCGAAGCGAGATCGTATCGATGCGCTTATTGCGCAAACTGCGCAGCAAATCCGCCCGGCGTCGCTCGACCAGGTGCACGTAAGCATCGCGCATGGCGCGGTTCGACGTATTCACCTCGATCTGCTCGCCCGTCTCCGCGTCCTCAAGCGTGATGATCCCGACGTCCGGCAGCTCCTCCTCGCGCGGATCGACCACCGGGATCGCGATCAAATCATGACGCCTGCTCGTTACCGAAAGCTCCCGCGAAAAATCGGGCGCCTGGAAATCCGACAGCAAAAACACCACCGAGCGCCGCGTCACCAGCCGGTTCAGATAATTCAACGCCGCCCCCGGATTCGTCCCGCGCCCCTTCGGCTCGAAAAACAAAATCTCGCGAATCAGCCGCAGCGTGTGGATGCGCCCTTTCTTCGGCGGGATGAACAGCTCGACGTGATCGGAAAAGAGAATCAGCCCCACCTTGTCGTTATTGCGAATCGCGCTGAAAGCCAGCACTGAAGCCACTTCCGCGGCCAGCTCGCGTTTACTCAGCAGCACGCTGCCAAATTTCCCCGACGCGCTCACGTCCACCAGCAGCATCACCGTCAGCTCGCGCTCCTCGGTGAACTTTTTCACGTAGGCATTCCCGTGCACCTCGCCGAGCCGCGCCGTCACATTCCAGTCGATCGCGCGCACCTCATCGCCCGGCTGATACTCACGCACCTCCTCAAAGTTCATGCCGCGCCCCTTAAACACACTGCGATACTGCCCCGCAAACGCAGCGCTCACTAGGCCGCGCGTGCGCAGCTCCAGGTGCCGGATTTTTTTTAGAATATCACGCGATTCCATGAGAGAGGGGAAGACATTGCAGGCGTGCAAAAGTTCAAAAATCAGTAGCTCTTGCAAACAGGAAATTATCGCATTCTCTGCCCGTCCCACATTTTCCGCACCGCCCAATTGTGTAAGAGTCCCCTGTAAATCGCTTTGTTACCAAATGAAGCAGTCCTGACTCGCTGCTCAATTCACTGTGTCATCGCCAAGGAGCGGGCGAGGGATGCGTCGATGTTTGCGCAGATGTTGTCGAGGCCGATTTTGTCGACGAAGCCGGACTCGAAAAACACTTTCATCGGTTGTGCCTGGACACCGCTTAGGATGAGTTGCGTGCCTTTGCGATGGAATCGCTCGAGCATAATTTCAAGTGCACGCAGTCCGGTTGCATCGACGGCTGGGACGTTTCGCATGCGCAAAATGACGATGCGCGGGATTGCGCGCGCGCCGGTGAGGGCGAGTTCGAGCTTTTCCGCGACGCCGAAAAAGAACGGGCCTTCGATGCGATAAACGACGACACCTTCCGGCACGTTTTTGTCGTGGATCGAGTCGCTGCCGAGGCTCACGTCTTTTTGATCGGTGACGAGTTTGATATGCGTGATTTCCTCCATCTGCCGCACGAACAGAGCGCCCGCGAGCAGCATGCCGACACCGACGGCGATGGTTAAATCGAAGGTGACCGTGAGCAAAAAAGTGATCAGCAGCACGAGATAGTCACTGCGCGGGCCGCGTGCGAGCGTGACAAAGTTGTCCCATTCGCCCATGCGATACGCGACGCCGAAGAGCACGGCGCTGAGTGCGGCGAGCGGGATGAATTTTGCAAGCGGCGCGGCGATGAGGACGACGACGAGTAGTGTGAGCGCGTGGATCATTCCGGCAACGGATGTTTTCGCGCCACTGCGAACGTTTGTAGCGGTGCGCGCGATGGCGCCGGTGGCCGAAATGCCGCCGAACCACGGGCACAAAAAATTAGCGATGCCTTGTCCTATCAGCTCCTGGTTTGAGTCGTGGTGCGACTCGATCATGCCGTCGGCGACAATCGCGGAGAGCAGCGATTCGATCGCGCCGAGCATCGCGATCGTCAGCGCCGGCATCATCAATTCCTGCACGCGCGCAAACGTGACGACCGGCAAATGCAGCGCCGGGAAGGTTTGCGGGATGCCGCCAAATTTCGTGCCGATTGTTTGCACGCCTTGCGGATGCAATAATGCAATGAGCACCGTCGGCACAACGATCGCGACGATCGACGGCGGAATCGCGCGCCATTTTTTTGGCCAGAAAAACGAGAGCGCCAAAGCAAGTGCGCCGAGCGCGACTGTCGGTGCGTGTGTTTCAAAAATGTGCTGCGCGAGTGTCGCGAGTTGATGAATCGTGTGGAGTGGCATCGCGACGCGCAGTCCGAGAAATTCCTTAAGCTGTCCGATGAAAATGATCACAGCGATGCCGCTCGTGAAACCGGCGACGACGGGATACGGAATGAATTTGATGAGGTTGCCGAGCTTCAACGCTCCCATTGCGAACAGCACCATACCCGCGATGATCGTCGCGAGCGCGAGCCCGTCGTAACCGTATTGCGCGACAATTGCGGCGAGGATCGGCACAAATGCGCCGGTCGGTCCGCCGATTTGCACTTTGCTACCGCCGAGCGCAGAGACGAGGAAACCGGCGATGATCGCGGTCCACAAACCTTGCGCGGGCGTCACGCCGGATGCGATGCCGAAGCCGATGGCGAGCGGAAGCGCGACGATGCCGACGGTCACGCCAGCGGCGAGATCGGCGAGAAATGTTTGCGCGTTGTAATCACGAAGACAGCGCAACGATGGCATTCGGTTGCTTCTCAGATTTGTGTGCGGCTTCGCGATTTGGGGCGTTCCGGCTGCCGGGCTTTCGTCAGTCATCCCACGTGCTGCGGCTCGAGAATGGAAATCAGATTCTGCGGTTTGCCATTAGCGAAAGCGTTGATGTTTTCCACCGTTGTGCGGTTGATGCGCTCGACGGCTTCGGTGCTGTTGAACGCGATGTGCGGCGTGAAGACGACTTTCGGGCGCGAGAGCAGCGAAGCGTTTTGATGCAGCGCTTGCAGTTCTTTAACGCGGCGTTCATCGCGCATTCGCAGTTCGCTTTTTGGAAACGACGTCTGCAAGTGCTGCAAAATTTGATCCGCGATGATGTGCTGCATTTCCTGGTGCATCACGCTTTCGTCCTCAAGCACATCGAGTCCCGCGCCGCCGACCTGACCCATATCGAGCGCATCGATGAGCGCGTCGGTATCGATCAACGCGCCGCGTGCGGTATTGATGACGATCACGCCGCGCCGGCATTTTGCGAGCGTTTCGCGATTGAGCAGATGAAAGCTGCCGGTCGTGAGCGGCAGGTGCAGCGTGAGGATGTGCGAGCGATCGAGAAGTTCGTCAAACGTAACGTAACGAAAGCCGAGCAACTCCTGCAAAATCGGCTGCCGATGCGGATCGCACGCGATACATTCCATGCCGAAAGCGCGCGCGATTTTGATGACGTTGAGCCCGATTCGTCCCGCGCCGATGATGCCCAGCGTTCTGCCCTTGATCTCGAACCCGCGCAATTTTGCGTAAGAAAAATGATGCTTCGCGCTCGCCGAGGCAGCTTCGTTCAACCGGCGCGACAGCGAGAGAATCAGCGCAAACACATGCTCGGCGACTGTGTTGTCGCCGTAGCTCGGCACGAGGCAAACAGCGATGCCGCGCTCGTGGCATGCGTCAAGGTCGATATGATCGAACCCGGTCGAGCGCGTCACGATGAGTCGCAACCGCGGATGCGCGTCGAGAAATTCCGCATCCATTTTCGAGTGGATGAAAATGGAAATCGCTTCGGTATCGGCCGCGACATCGTCCGTCGAATAAACAAACTCCAGATCGTGCTCCGACAATTCATTCGTGAAAAACTCATGCTCGCAGATTTCGGTTTCGAGGAATGATATCTTCATCGAGGCTTGCCTACTGCTATCATGTTTGCGCGCGGCATGACTGCCCTTGGCTGTTTTTTGCTGCACCGATCTTGTTATTTCGTGTCCTCCGTCTGCGCCCAGCGCGCAGAGTAGGAAATAAGCTCCGCTGCGGTTTTCAAACCGAGCTTTTCTTTGATGTTCGTGCGATGAACCTCCACGGTTTTCACACTCACGTGAAGCTGCTGCGCGATATCGCGCGTGCTTTTGCCGCTGCCGAGTTGCTGGAATACTTCAAATTCACGATCGGTCAATCGTTCGATAGGCGAGCGATCGGCTTCGGTTCGTTTGCCAGAAAATATTTCCAGAATGCGCGCCGATATTTTTTCGCTGACCGAGATGCGGCCGTTTAACACCTCTCGAATCGCCTGCATCATTTTTTTTCCACCTTCCTGTTTCATGATGTAGCCGCGGGCGCCCGCGCGCAGCACGCGTTCGGCGTAAAGCGATTCGTCGTGCATCGAAATGACGATGATGGCGAGGCCCGGCTGCACCGCTTGCAAATCCTTGATGAGCTCGATGCCGTTTTTGTCCGGCAGCGTGATGTCGGCGAGGACGAGATCCGGTTTCAGTTTGCCGACTGCATCGAGAGCCGCGCCCGCGTCACCGGCCTCGCCGCAAATTTCCAGGTCCACCTCGTCGCCGATCAATTGCGCGAGCCCCTGCCGCATCATCGGATGATCATCGACGATAAAAACGCGCTTTTTTTTCTTTGTGGGCATGTTTAGCTGTGGCTCACTTTCCGAAAGAGGCACGTCAAGCGCGTTCCGCGCGGGCTGACGCGGCGCACATCGAGCGTGCCTCCGATCACGCCGGCGCGATATTTCATGATTTGCAGACCCATGCCGTCGGTGGCAGGCTTTTTTGGAAAACCGACACCGTCGTCGGTGACCGCGAGCTCGATTGTTTGCGCTGAATCGTGAAGCTCGATGACGATGTGCTTCGCTTTGCCATGGCGTCGCGCGTTGCTGATTGCTTCCTGCGCGATCCGATAAAGTTGCGTTGCCGCGTCGTTGTCATCGAGGAGCACCGTTTCATCGCAGCGAAATTCGCACGAAATGTGAAAGCGTTTTTCGGTATTTTCGGCCAGTTGCGTCAGCGCCGACATCAGCCCGTTTGCCTCGAGTTCAACCGGCGAGAGGCCGCGTGCGAGCATGCGTGTTTGCGAAATAGCGTCGCGAATGTGCTCGGCGATTTTTTCCACTTCGGCCGCTTCGGGCATCGATTTTTTTTCGAGCTTACGACCACAGCGCTCGCTCATTAATTCAATCGCGGCGAGCTGCTGGCCGAGATCGTCGTGCAAGTCCTGGCCGATGCGGCGCTGCTCACGTCCGGCGATTTCGAGAATCTCCTCTTCAAGCCGTTTACGTTCCGTAATGTCGCGCACGATTCCTGTAAACAGGCGCTTTCCTTTTAAATTCACTTCGCCGACCGACAGATACATTGGGAAAATACTCCCGTCCTTACGCTGTCCGACGACTTCGCGCCCGACGCCGATGATCTTCGCGCGACCGGTGCGCAGATAATTCGCAAGGTAGCCGTCGTGCTCTTCGCGATACGGCGATGGCATCAGCGCGCTTACGTTTTTTCCGATCAACTCTTCTTCTTTGAAGCCGAACATGTTTTCCGCAGCCGGATTTACCGACTCGATAATTCCGCGCTCGTCGATCGTGATGATGCCTTCGACGGCAGTGTGCAAAATGCCGCGAATGCGCTCCGCGCTATCGTGCAATGCGGACGCGGCGAGACGTCGCTCGGTGGTGCGCGCAGCTTGCTCGGATTTTGAGACGGCAGCGAGTTTGGTTTCCAATTCGATGACCTTGCGGGCGAGTTCTGCTTTGCTCAAGTGCGCGTATTTGCTCACGCGCGCAATCTAACACAGGGCGCAAACTACGCGGCAATCGCAAGTTGCTGGCGAAATTCGGTCGGCGACTGCCCAGCAATGCGTTTAAACACGCGGTTAAAGTGCGTAAGCGACTGAAATCCCACTTCATAAGCGATCTCGCTGATGCGCAGATTCGGGTTCAGCAAAAGGTTCTTCGCTTTCTCTACGCGAACGCGGGAAAGATATTCGGTAAAGTTCAGGCCGGTCGCTTTTTTAAACATCTTGCAAAAGTAGAACGTGCTCGTGTTTACCGATTTCGCCACCTGGCCGAGCGAGAGATCCTCGGATTGATTGTCGCGGATGAATTCCTTCGCGCGCTTGATCATTGGTGGCTCGGAGTTCTCGCGCTGCACGAGGATTTGGTTGCTCAAAATCGAAAGGTGCTGCGCAAAAATCGTGAGCAGTTTCACCATTTGCTCGTATTGCTTTGCGGGAAGCACACGCGTTTTGAAATAGATTTTCTCAACGTCCTCATTGAGCTCTATTCCCCAATCGGTGAGTTGCTTCACCACGCGCGTAAATTGTGCAGCGCTCGGTTTTTTGCGGAAAATCTGGCCGGTTTGTAGAAAACCGATCAGCTCTTCGCCGACCTTCACCGGCACCGCCGTGTCGGTCATGCCGATCTCACAGATGACGCTTTGCGCTTCGTCGCAGGCGCATTGCGAGAGCTTTTCCTGCGTGCGCAAACATGCGGCGCACGTGCGGCTGTGGTCCGCCATCATCGCGCAAAACGGGTTCTCGAATTTTTTGCCGTGATGCGGCATTTGCCACGATTCGAGCGGGCGCAGCGAGACCGGCAATCCGGTCGTTTCGCTAAAGGCGCGTTCGTAGTCCTGGTAAATTTTGGACGCGGTGAGTGTCTCGACGAGTTCTGAATTGGCAAACATGGCAGTTGGTTTCTAAGCGTTGTTCAAATGGCACAGCGCAATGCGGAGAAACCGACTCGCGTTCTTCTCGCGAGCGGCTTTGCAATTGTTGCTGTGCATGTGGACAAAATATGTGGAGTTGAATTTCTCCACAATTGGGCCAAATCCCATTCGCGCTTTGCCGTGCCGGCTTACCGCCAATAGGGGAAATTCTTAGTCGCTCAAAACACTTCGGCTTTCAGCCCGGACACATCACGCACGTGACGCGCGATCCGCGAGAGCGTCCGCAGCGGCAGGTGCGCGACATCGCAATTCACCGCGGGCCGATGTGCCGAATAAATTTGCACGAGGGGAATGTTTGCGCCGGCTTCTTTCAGCTCACGCAAACGCTGCGCATACGCCTCGATTTCGCTCTCGGGCGGCTCGTGTCCGTTCACCTGCGCGAAGAGGCTCTGGATGATCACTGGCCGCTTTTTCGCGAGCTCGAGGATGTTTTTGAGCACGTGGTCGAGTGGGAATTCGGTGCGATTGATGGCCGCCATGTAGTGCTGCGTGCCCGCGTCGAGCTTCGCCCACACTTCGTCATCACGCGTGAGCAGATCGATGCCGGTCTGCACCTCCGGCTGGTCGAGTCCGGTGCAATTCGTGATGAGGACGATTTTGAAAAACGGCACGATCCGCTTCGCGCGCAGATGCGCGACGGCTTGCACCGCTTCCGTGAAATTCGGGCACAGCGTCGGCTCGCCATCGCCGCTCAACGCGACCTCCTTCAGCAGCAGCAAATCCTCCGGCACGCGGTCGAATCCATGTTCGCGGAGCTGGTGCGTATGCGCGAGCGTCAGCAATTGCTGCAGTTCATGGATCATGGCGCTGATTTTTACGCGGGCCGGGCCGTGGTGATGATTGCTGCGGTCGATCTCGCAATACACGCAGTCGAAATTGCAGCGCTTGTCCGGGTTCATGTTTACGCCAATCGACAGGCCGCGGCCGCGCTGCGAAATGACGCAATAGACGAATTCGTTGTCGAGAAAGGTGCGCGACAGAGCCGGCGACGAGATTTTTGTCCGCGGCGTGCCGCGCACCTTTTCGGGGGAGGGGATGGTATGCATGGTGTTTTACAAGCGCGCGATTAGCAGTTCGCGTTGGAAGAGCAGTTCTTTCGGCAAATCGTCATGCAGGCTGATGAAGAGTTCGTCCTGCAAAAGCGCTTCGCGTTTCCAGCCGGCGACATCTATCGCCAGCGCTTTTTCGAGCTGGTTGCAGTCGAATTTCTCGACGCCATGAATCTCGATATCATCCGCGGACGGCATCCAGCCGAGCGGCGTTTCCTCCGCATAAACGCGGCCCGCGCAGCGATCGATGATCCATTTCAGCACGCGCATGTTGTCGCCGAATCCGGGCCAGAGGAACTTGCCATTCTCGTCCTTCCGGAACCAGTTCACATGAAAAATTTTCGGCGGGCGCTTGATGTGTTTGCGCATCCGCAGCCAATGCTTGAAGTAATCGCCCATGTTGTAACCGCAGAACGGCAGCATCGCGAAAGGATCGCGGCGAACCTGCCCGAGCGTGCCCGCAGCAGCGGCGGTCATTTCGCTGCCCATTGTTGCACCGACGTAAACGCCATGTATCCAGTTAAACGCCTGAAAAACAAGCGGCATGGTCGTCGCGCGGCGTCCCCCAAACACGATGGCCGTGATCGGCACGCCGTTCGGATCGTCAACGGCGGGATCGAGCACCGGGTTGTTTTGCATCGGCGCAGTGAAGCGCGCATTCGCATGTGCGGCGGGACGGCCGCAACCAGGCGTCCATTCCTTGCCCGTCCAATCGGTGAGCTTCGCCGGCGGTTCGTCGGTCAAACCTTCCCACCAAACATCGCCGTCATCAGTCAGTGCACAGTTTGTAAAAATCGTGTTTCGCTCCGCGCACTTCAGTGCATTCGGATTGCTCTTTTCCGATGTGCCGGGCGCGACGCCAAAATAGCCGCTCTCCGGATTGATCGCGTAGAGCCGTCCATCCGCGCCGGGTTTCAGCCAGGCGATGTCGTCGCCGATCGTGGTGATTTTCCAGCGGCGAAATTCCGTCGGCGGAATGAGCATCGCAAAATTGGTTTTGCCGCACGCGCTCGGGAATGCCGCGGCGACGTAGCTCTTGTCACCCGCGGGTGACTCGACGCCGACGATGAGCATGTGTTCGGCGAGCCAGCCTTCGTCACGCGCCATGCACGATGCGATGCGCAGTGCGAAACATTTTTTGCCGAGCAACGCATTGCCGCCGTAGCCGCTGCCGAACGACCAGATCGAGCGCTCCTCGGGAAAGTGAACGATGTATTTGTTTTCCTTGTTGCAGGGCCACGAGACGTCTTTTTGCCCCGGTGCAAGCGGCGCGCCGACGGAGTGAATGCACGGCACGAAATTCGTTTTGTCGCCGAGCGCAGTCCAGACCGCGCTGCCCATGCGCGTCATGATGCGCATATTCACCGCCACGTAAGGCGAGTCGCTCAGCTCCACGCCAATGTGAGAAATCGGCGAGCCGATCGGTCCCATGCTAAACGGAATGACATACATCGTGCGGCCACGCATGCAGCCGGCGAAAAGCCCGCGCAGCGTTTCCTTCATTTCCACCGGATCGCGCCAGTTGTTTGTCGGACCAGCGTCATCGCGATTTTTCGAGCAGATGAATGTGCGGTCTTCGACCCGCGCCACGTCGCTCGGATCCGACCACGCGAGATAACTATTCGGACGCTTCTCCGGATTCAACCGCTTGAACGTGCCGGCGTCGACAAGCTGTTCGCAGAGCTGATCGTATTCCTGCTGCGACCCGTCACACCAGAACACCTGGTCGGGCTTGCAGAGATGTGCCATTTCTTCCACCCACGCGAGCACCGCGGGATTGTCGCAATTTTTTCGTCCGAGTTTTGTCGTCATAAAGTTTTGAAAAATCTGCGCACACCATCGCCACCGCGCGCGCAAACCGCTTCCCCGCGATTGGCGGGGCTTTGCCCTTTTTTGCGAATGTCCGCGCAACCCACGTATGTCGATGAAGCAATCCTTTGAGAAAATAGCGCGCTAACGCCGATCGTTTTCGGGAAGTGTTGCGTTCGTCATTTCGCGGACGAAGTCGCTCTCCATCTCGATCGGGCCGAGTGCCGAGCTAATTTCCGCGAGCGCGAAGGCGACCGCGGCAAGCACGAAAAACGCGCCGCAAAAAAACAGGAATGTCGCGGGCGCGACGAGAGTGTTTGTCGCGGTGCTGATGCCGAGTCCGATCGAACTGAGCACGAGCAGCGCGATCCCGGTGAGAAGGCAAATGAGCGTGGAGCGCAGGAGCCGCGCGCGTCGCAGCACGCCGTCGGTCTGCGCCGTCTGCATTTTGATCAATGCACGTGCGCGTGAGGCGATGTGCGGGTCGTCGGGATTTTTTTTGAGCGCATCGATTTCATTGAGGCACTCGCGTTGGAAAGCGCGCAGCCGCGCGACGATCGCGGCGAGCCGGTTGTAAAACGCGAGTGACATGAGGCTGCACGCGGAGATCAAAACCACCGGCAGCATCGCGGCGGAGATGACTTTGGTCCATTCGATTGAGGTCATATTGGAATCTGTCAGTTACATTTTTCCGCCAATGGCGAAAAGTGCGCGCACACCATTTCTTCCAGCGCATCGAGCCAGAGCGGGTGTTCGTTGAGGCAGGGGATTTGGATGAACTCGATGCCGCCGGCGTGGAGAAAAGTTTTCTTTCCGCGCATCGCGATTTCCTCGAGCGTCTCGAGACAATCGGCGACGAACGCCGGACAAATCACCAGCAGCTTTCTCACTCCGCGCGCGGCGAGTCGCGTCAATTCCTCGTCCGTATAAGGCCGCATCCAGGGATCGCGTCCGAGCCGCGATTGAAATGCCACCGACCATTTTTCATGCGGCACGCCGGCTTGCTCCACAAAAGCGCGTGCGGTTTTAAAACATTGCGCACGGTAACATGTGCGGTGCGCAGGGCTCGCAGTCTCGCAGCAATTTTTCGCGACGAGGCAATAACAACCGGTCGGATCGATTTTGCGAAGCTGCCGCTCGGGAAGTCCATGAAAGCTTAACAGCAGATGGTCGTAATCGTTTTGCAAAAAATCCGCAGCGCTGCCGACGAGCGCGCGCATGTAATTCGGCTCGTCGAAATACGGCGGCACGATTTTCAGCCGCACCGGCGGCGCGACTCGCGCGGCGACGCTTCGCACGTGCTCAACCGCGGTTTCATAGCTCGACATCGCGTAGTGCGGAAAGAGCGGAATCACGAGCAACTCCTCAACGCCCTGCTTGCGCAGATTCGCCAGCGCCTGCTCGACGCACGGTTGGCGATAACGCATCGCGAGTTCAACCGGCAGCCCGATACGGTCTGCGAGCTTTTGTTGAACGGCGCGGCCCGTGGTGATTAGCGGTGAACCTTCGCGCGTCCAGATTTTCTCATAAGCTTCCGCGGATTGCTTTGGACGAAACGGTAAAATGCAGCCGTGCACGATGAATGCGCGTGTGAAAAACGGAACGTCCATGACGCGCTCATCCATCAAAAACTCGCGCAAATAGCTGCGCACATCGCGCACCGACGTCGAGTCGGGCGAGCCGAGATTGATCAGCAAAACGCCGCGTTGTTGTTTCATGCCGCGATGCTGCTGGGGTGCTGACTCTCGATGAAATTGCGGATGCGCGTAGCGACGTTGTCACCGGAAACGATCGCGCTTCCGAGCGAAATGCCGTCGCGATAGGTGCCGGCAAAAAACACGCCAGGCAGTTTGGTTTCCGCATCGTCCATGAGCTGCTTGAAACGCGCGAAGCCGACGTTGTATTGCGGGATTGCTTTCGAGAATAGCGCGTGATGCGCAAACATTGGTTTTGCGGTGATGCCGAGCACACGGCGCAGGTCGGCGCGCGTTAAATCAATCAGCGTTTCCGCATCGCGCAGCGCCAGCTCCGGATTACGGCAACCGCCTATGAAACTTGTCAGCGTCACGTGTCCGGCAGGCGCGCGATTCGGCAAAATCGACGACGAAAATGTCGTGCCGAGAATGCTGAATCGCTCGATTTCCGGCACGAGAAAACCAAAGCCATTTAGTGGATGCGGCACATCCTCCTGACGAAATCCGAGCACGACGCTCGCAACCGGCGGATGCTCGATTTCGCGCAAACTCGCGAGGCTGATCTCACTTTTGTTTTCTAACGCAATGCCGGCGATTCTGTGCGCGGGTGCCGCGAAAACAACGGCGCCATGTTCGTGCTCGAATTCGTTTCCGTTGCAGGTCGATGTCACCATCCAGCCGTTAAAACCCTGACGCACCTTAACCACCGCCGTGCGAAGCTGCACGAGATGCGCGAGTTCGGCGAAAAGCGCATCGGTGAGAACTTGCAAACCATGGTCGAACGAAAATTTCTTTGCCTCCTGTTTTGAAATTTCGCCGTTCCTTTTTCGTGTGCGCGCGCCGAGGATTTGCCCAAGCACGAGCGAGCCGTAGCGCTGCTCGGTTTCGTGGAGCTTCGGAAACGCGTGCTGCACCGACAGACGCGCAAGATTGCCAGCGAAAACGCCCGCGACAAATGGATTGATCGCGTAGTCGAGAAACTCACGACCGAGTCTGCGCAAAACAAACTGCTGAAGATTTTCGTCCGTCTCCTGCGATCTGCGAATGAACGGCTCGCACATCACGCGCAATTTTCCACGCGTCGAAAAAAGCCGCGTGGTCAAAAAGCCGAGTGGCGATTTCGGCAGACACACGAGTTTCCCGTCGCGAATGATGTAGTGCTTGTTTGCCGCCGGATTCGTTTCGCAGCGCCGCGTTTCGAGTCGCAAATCATGAACGAGCTCGTCGATTTTCGGCGAAGTTTCGAGAATCGTGTTCGGGCCAAATTCAGCGAGATATCCATTTTCGCGAACTGTCTGGATGACGCCGCCGACACGCGCGCCCGACTCGTAAATGGTGACCGGGATGTTTTCGCGCCGAAGCCGAAACGCTGCGGTGAGTCCGGTGATCCCTGCACCGATAATTGCGACGGTTTTCATCAAATGCTATTTGAAAATTGCCGTGTCTTTTCGTTCTGATGCGCATCGAAATGCACTGCGATGTTGCGAATCAGCAACCGGCCGAGATCGGTCACAGCGAATCCATGATCGTCCGCCTCGATCAAGCCATCGGCCTCCAAACCCTTTAGTGAAGCCAGTTCACGGGTAAAGTAGTCGGTAAAGATAACGCCAAGCGAGTTTGACATAGCGTCAAAATCGAGTGCCATGTCGCACATCAAGCGCATGATTACTTCGCGTCGGATTTTGTCGTCCGCAGTGAGCACGTAGCCTTTCGCGATCGGCGCTGTCTTCGCATCGAGCGCGCTGTAGTAACGCGACAGATCCTTGTGATTTTGCCAGTAGGTGCCGTTGGCCTGCGAGATGCTCGACATGCCGAATGCATAGATGTCTGCGTTCACGCGCGTGCTGTAGCCTTGGAAATTTCGCTGCAATGTTTTCTCGCGTTGCGCGATCGCGAGTTCGTCATGGGGCAGCGCGAAATGGTCGAGCCCGATGTAAACGTAGCCCGCGCTCGTGAGTTTTTCGATCGTGAGCTTGAGCAGTTGCAGTTTCGTTTCCGGTGTGGGAAGCCATTGCAACAAACGCTGTGCCGGTTTCAGCCATGGAACGTGGGCGTAGTTGAAAACCGCAAGCCGATTTGGGCGCAACGCGATTACAGCGTCGAGTGTTTCGCCGAAAGAGCGAACGCTTTGATGCGGCAGGCCGTAAACAAGATCGATGTTGATCGAATCAAATCCCGCGTCGCGCAAAAGCGTGATTGCGTTTTCCGACATCGTTTTTGGCTGAAAGCGGTTGATCGCGTTTTGCACGAGCGGGTTAAAGTCCTGCACGCCGATTGAAGCGCGGCGGAAACCGGCTTCAGACAAAGCCGCGACGTGATCGTGCGTCAAACTGCGCGGATCAATTTCGACGCCAGCCTCGAGATTTTCCGCGACGCAAAACTGCTCGCGCACCACGTGACTGAGTTCGCGAAGTTCATCGGGCGGAAAAAATGTCGGCGTGCCGCCGCCGAGATGAAGCTGCACGACTTCGCGTTCCCGGTGCAGAAACTCGCGCATAAACGAAAGTTCGCGCTTGAGATAGTTGAGATAAGTCGTGCTTTGACGCTGCTGCGTCGTGATAACGGTCGTGCAACCGCAATACCAACAAAGACTGCGGCAAAACGGCAGATGAAAATAAAGCGAAATATCCCGATGCGAGTTTTCATTATTCGCGCGAATCTGCTCCAGCACTTGCTCCGCAGGCATTTCGCCGAACTGCGTCGCCGGTGGATACGAGGTGTAGCGCGGCGTCGCGATATTGTATTTGCGGACGAGATCGAGATCGACGTGCAGCATGCTCATTGGCTCGCGGAGTTCCGAACGGTGTCTACGAGCGCTTCGATGCACTCGAGTTTCGCCCCCGGCGGCACGCCATGGCCAAGATTGAAAATGAAACCGCGTTCGCCGCGCATCTCGCGCAAAATGCGCGCTGTTTCTTTTGCGACGATCTCCGGTTCGGTCGTCAGCAATGCGGGATCGAGGTTTCCCTGCACGGCGATGCTTTTTCGGAGCAACGCGCGAAAATCGGCGATGCGCAACGTCCAATCGATGCTCAACACGTTCGCGCCCGTGTCGACGAGCACATCCCAGCTTCCGTGCGTTCCTTTTGAGAAAAGAATCACCGGCACTTTGCCGCGCAGTGACGTGATGATCTCGCGGATCCAACGTGCCGACGCTGCTTCAAACGCGCTCGCCGCGAGCGTGCCGCCCGCGCTGTCGAAAATCTGCACCGCATCGGCGCCGGCGCGAATTTGCATCTGCAAAAACTCAGTGACCGCGTCTGTAAGTTTGTGCATCAACCGCTCGAACAGCAGCGGCTCGGAGTAAAAAAGCATTTTCGCTTTCGTGAACTCGCGCACGCTGCCGCCTTCGATCATGTAATTTGCCAACGTCCACGGAGACCCCGCAAAACCGAGCAGCGCAGTTTTGCCATCGAGCGCCTGTTTTGTTAGCGAAAGTGCATCGGTAACATAGCGTAATCGCTCGTGGATTGCGTGCTCATCGAGCTTTTCAATCGCGCGAGCCGAATCCAGCGCGAACTCCATCTCGATCCCGCCGCCGTGCTCGCGAAAGCGATAGCCCTGCCCGAGCGCCTCCGCAACCACGAGAATGTCGCTAAACAAAATAGCCGCATCGAATCCGAAACGCCAGATCGGTTGCAGCGTCACCTCCGTCGCGAGTTCCGGCGTGCGCACGAGTTCGACGAACGAGTATTTTTCCTTCAGTGCGCGATATTCCGGCAGACAACGCCCCGCCTGTCGCATCAGCCAGACCGGCGGACGATCCACAGCCTTGCACGCGCAGGCATCGAGAAAACGTTGCCGCGAACTTCCGCACGAGATGGCTCGGTGTGGTGCGGAGGAATCGCCGCTGCATTTCAAAATTGGTGGAGCGGTAGTTGCGATTGGCATCGTATGCGTTGAAGCATCCGCGACGGCAGGCGCGCGGACTACACACCTGTTGTTCAGGCGTGGCCGCTTTTTGTGCGGCACGCATTTCGTTTTGATTTGCCGCAAATCCAACGGCGGGATACTCACCGCGCTGACGTGAACGATTCGCGCCCTGCTGTTCCCCGCTGGATTTTCGCTGTGATCGCCGTGATTTTTGCGGCGATTTTCCTGCTCGTTTTTGCGAAGGCGATGTTCGACGGATTGAATCACGACGAGCATCAATTCGTCGCGCCGGCGGTGCTGCTCGGGAAGTTGCAGCCGTATCGTGATTTTCCGCTGTTTCATCTTCCGTTGCTAACGCTCATTTTTGCAGCGTTAAACAGCGTGTTTGGTCATCCGTTTTTGTGCGCCCGCATTTTCAATGTGTGCTGCGCGACAGCGACGGTCTGGATTGTGTTTTGTTATGCGTGGAAAAAGACGGGCGCGTCGCTGCCGGGAAAACGCCTCATGTCTGCAGGCGGCGTGGCTGCGCTGATGCTGTTTTCACCGCTTTTCATCGTGACGACCGGTAAAGCGTGGAATCACGACCTGCCAGTGCTGCTGACGGTCGTGGCGATTTTGCTGCACCTGCGTGCGGCGAGAGGAACTGCGCCGGTGCTTTGCGTGCTCGTGAGCGGACTTTGCGTTGGCTTCGCCGTCGGCTCGCGACTGACATTTGCTCCGCTGGTCGCGCCATTTTTTGTCGCGATCTTTTTGTTTCCGCAAACGCTGCGACGACGGTTTTTCCTCACGGCGCTTTTTTCGGCGGCAGTTGCGGCCGCGCTGCTGCCAGTGTTTTGGTATGTGCATCTCGCGCGCGAGCAATTTCTTTTCGGCAACTTCGAGTATCCGCGCCTCCGACTGCTCGATCCCGACGACGTGCGTGCTCACAAAACGGTAAAGCTCTGGCGCAAGGTGCGTTTTTTCGTCAAAGAAATCGCCGTCACAAATCCGGGTATCGTCCTCGTCTTCTTCGCCGTAGCTGCGCCGGTGCTGTTGCGACGAGCAAGGACGCGCGATTTCGAGAGCTTGTTTTTCGTGTTGCTAATTCCCTTCGTGCTATTTGGCTGTTTCGCGCCAACGCGTTATCAATATCAGCACTTCTATCTCATCGTGCCGTTGTTCGTGCTCGCAATCACTCACGCGCTCGCGAACTGGAGCTGGCCGCGTTCGCGAAAAATCGCATTCGGTTTTGTCGCTGCGCTGACGTTTTTTTCAGTCGCGAAAAATGCGCACGAATACCATGCGATTATGAAAATCGCGCAGGTCGACCAATGGGAACCGATTGCCGCGTATCGATTCGGCGAACAGATCAAGACACTCGCTGGTGAGGGGAAGGTGATGACGTTTGCGCCGATTTTTCCAGTTGAAGGAGGCGCGGCGATTTATCCGGAGTTTGCGACCGGTGTCTTTGCGTCGCGACTCGCGCATCTAGTGCCGGCGGAGCGTCGCGCGAAGTTGCATGTTGTCGCTCGCGACGACATCAGCGCATTTCTCGACAGCGATCCGCCTGCCGCGATTTTACTCGGATTCGAGTTGCCGGAAGTTGAAGAGTCGCTGCGTGATTATGCGCAACGGAACGGTTACAAAACGCGGTATAAACGTAAAGGCATCGAGCTGCTGGTCGCGCAGCACTAGATTTTTCGCGCAGTCAAAATGCCGTAACGCATCGAGCCGATGTTGTAGGCGAGCCAGATGCGGAACATCGTGAGTGCGAAGATCCGGTTGCGTGCATGGCGATTGAACAAAAATTTCGCGTAACGCGGCTTGCGCAGAAGCTCGATGGCGAAGCGTCCTGCGCAAATCGGCCACGTTTTTTTCACCTGCTGCGTCACATCCTCGAACGATTCGCAAACGAAACCCGCCTGCTCGCAAAGCCGCTTGTAATCTAGCTCCGTGCCCATTCCGGGCATCCGGCCTTCGCGGCAGATCGGCTCGAGCAGGAACCGTTTCTCCGCGACGGATGCATGCGTGCGCGCGAGCCATGCGCAGACGACTAGTCGTCCGCGCCGACGCAAAACGCGATGCGCTTGCGCGAAGAAAGCGGCTTTGTCCGGCATGTGCTCGGAGCTTTCGATCGCGATTGCGGTGTCAAAATTTTCGTCAGGAAAGTCGTTGCGCAACCAGTCGCCGAGCACGGTGCGAACGTGTTCGCCGTTTGTAGTCGATTGAGAAAAACGAAACTGCGCCGGCGAAATCGTGATTGCCGTCACATCCGCGCCAAAGTCGCGCGCGAGCATTCGCGCGGTCGCGCCGTAGCCGCAACCGATGTCGCAGACGCGCGTGTCGCGTCCGACCTGCGCGCGCTCAGCGACAAACTCCACAAGTTGCTTCGCGGCTGTTTCGCTCGGTTCGTCGCCGCGTTTCCACAAACCGTGGTGCACGTGCTCGCCCCAAATTTCGCGGTAAAAATGATCCAGCTCGTCGTAGTGATCGGCGACGGCTTCCGGCGTAAGCGCTTTTTTCGACGCGATCAACTAGCCGCCCTGCGGAAAACGAAAGACAATTTCCACGCGCCGATTTGGCTGCTGTCGCGCGATCTCTGCGTCGATGGATGCCTGATGTTTCGGGTCATACTGCTGCGGCGCCACTTTGAAACCGGTGCTGCCGTAGCCGATCGTCTCGATGCGCGACGGATCAACCTCCATGTTTTCGACGAGCCAGCGTTTCACGGCATCGGCGCGCTGCTGGCTAAGCTGTTCGTTAAACGCCGTGCTACCAAATGAATCGGCGTAGCCTTCGATGCGGAAAATCACGCGCGGACTTTTTTTGATGAGCTGACCGAGTTTGCCGAGTGCGATCTTCGCCTCCTGGCGCAGGTCGGCGCTGCCGAATTCAAACAGTGCGCCGCCGGGAAGCGACACCGGCGCGTCACCTTTTTGCAAACCGCGGCCGAGCAACTCGTCGAGGCGCCCGGACGCCGCTGCCATACCGGCCGCATCGGCATTGCCGGAAGTGATCGTCGAATCCGCGTTGTATTTCAAAAGCGACGACGCTTTCGGTTTGTCCTGGATCAAATTTTTCGTGAGCGCTTTTAGGTCGTTGTCCATCTCCTTGGCAGCGCTGTTTTGCGAATTGGCGAGTGCCTGCAAATTCGCGGCCTCGACACGCGGCTTGTCCATTGCGATTGGCTTTGTCAGCTCGGGAGCGACCGGTGTGACGCGCGTGTTATCGTCGAGTTTTTCGACGCTCGGTTTTTCATCCGGCAGATCAACCGGCTTAACATCCGGCATTTTCTGCGGGAGCTGTTTTGGCGGCTCGGCTTCGTCGCTTTCGAGCAGCTTCGGGTCGACATCAAGCCGCTGCACGCTGAACGCGCGCGGGACTAAACGCTCGGTTAACGGATGGAAACGGTCGAGTTTTTTCGTCCGGAAAAACGCAATCAGTGCGAGGTGCAGGAGCAGCGAAATCACAAACATTCGCAACAGCCATTTGCGCATGACCGGCACTTCGGCCGCGTTTGACTGGTAGCTCATGTAATCCATCGCACCGACACGATACACGAGCGCCCCGGCGACTCAACACCGGCGCAAATTGAGGCTCGTATTCGAAACGACGTTGCGCTTAATGCGCATTCGGCACATGCAGAAAATTCGCGCCTGGTTCTCAAAGCACTATCACAACCTGATGCAGATTCGCGATACGCCGCACGCGATCGCCGGCGGTTTGGGGCTCGGATTGTTCATCGGATTTTTGCCGGTTCTAGTGCCGTTCGTGCCGGCGAAAATGTTGCTCGGCATTTTGCTCGCATGGCTTTTTCGCTGCAGCAAACTCTCCGCGGTGATCGGCGTAAACTGTCACGACGTCGTCCTGCCCGTGTGGCCGCTCGTGCTGCGCTGGCAATACATCATCGGTTATTGGATTTTGTCGCATCCGCATAAATTGCCTCCTAAATTGCCATCGCTCCAAAAGCATCTCAGCGTGGTGAACGAGCATCTCACGATGAGCGAATGGATTCACCGATGGGCGCAACATTGGCTGCACTGGAAAACGCTCCGGCTTGTGTGGTGGCCCACGTTTCTCGGCGCAATGGTGCTGGCGCTGCCTCTCGCATTGCTGAGTTATTTCATTGTGTTAAAAATCGTGCAGAAATATCAGGAACGTCTCACGCCGCATCAACCGCAGACGTTTAGCTGAGCGTTTTCTGCCGATGAGTCTGCTCTCAGGGAAAATCTTAGAGCGGGTAAGTTGACAAAGAGAAGAGCATTACGAACATTCTACTTTTCCTCGGACATGCCCGATTCTGCGACCACGACAGCAACAAAAAGCCCGATGCCTTTTCTGCCCCCGGAAGCGCTCTGGGCTGCAATCGTCGACTCATCCGATGATGCCATCATCAGCAAAAACCTGAACGGCATCGTCATGAGCTGGAACAAAAGTGCGCGCCGGATTTTTGGTTACGAGGCCGAGGAGATGATCGGAGAGCCTATTTTGAAGCTGCTGCCGCTAGACCGGCAGGAGGAGGAGACGCGTATTCTCGAGCGGCTGCGGCGCGGCGAACGCGTTGATCATTACGAGACTGTCCGGGTGCGAAAGGATGGACGCTATATCGATGTGTCACTGACGATTTCGCCAATTAAAAATGACGAAGGAGTCGTCGTTGGCGCTTCAAAAATCGCGCGTGACATTACCGACCAAAAGCGCGCCGTGCGGCAACTCGCCGAGGCAAACGAGCAACTGCGCCGCGCGAATCGGATGAAAGTGGAATTCATTTCCACGCTTTCCCACGAATTGCGCACGCCGCTGACGGCGATTCTCGGCTGGATTCAGATTTTAAGAGAAAAACCGAGCGCATCCGAACTCGAGCAGGGACTCGAAGTGCTCGAGCGGAATGTTCGCATCCAGTCGCAACTCATCGATGACCTGCTCGACATGAGCCGAATCGAAGCGGGCAAGCTGATTCTCGACATTCAGCGGCTTGATTTGCCGGCGGTGGTCAGCGCGGCGATGGATGCGGTGCGGCCTTCCGCCGAGGTGAAAGGCATCCGGCTGACATGCGCGTTTTCGAGCGTGGAAGGAGTGGTCATGGGCGACCGCAACCGTATTCAACAGATTGTTTGGAACCTGCTGACCAACGCGATCAAATTCACGCCGAAGCAGGGACGCGTTCACGTAACGATCGAGCGCATCAATTCGCACGTGGAAATCGCCGTTACCGACAGCGGCATCGGCATTCCGGATGAATTTCTCGAAAACATTTTCGAGCGCTTCAGCCAGGTCGATTCGTCGACAACGCGCCGCCATGGCGGGCTTGGGCTCGGACTTTCGATTGTAAAACATCTTGTGGAGTTGCACGGCGGCGCCGTCCGCGCGCGTAGCGAGGGTGTGGATAAAGGATCGACGTTTATCGTTACGTTACCGCTCGTGCCGGTGCGGCATGAACCGGATCGTATCGCAATCGAGGAGCGGAATGCGGACTTGGACAAAATGCCGATGGAGGCTGACCTGCATGGCATCAAGGTGCTTGCCGTCGATGACGATCCCGATTCGGTGGGCATCGTCCGCCGAATTCTCGAGCGCGCCGGCGCGGAAGCGCGCACCGCCGGCTCGATGGAAGATGCGCTGGCTGTTTTGTCCGAGTTTACGCCGGACGTGCTGTTGAGCGACATCGGCATGCCGATTCACGATGGATTCGAGCTGATCCGCCGCGTTCGCGAACTGCCGAACGGACGCATGATTCCGGCGGTCGCGCTCACGGCGCTCGCGCGCAGCGAAGATCGCACACGCGCTCTTCGCGCCGGATTTCAAATGCACGTCGCCAAGCCGATCGATGCGTCCGAACTCGTCGCAGTCGTCCGCAATCTCGCACATCTGCGCCCGCGCTAACGCGCAAGCACGCGACTTGAAAAGCGCGCGTTCCACCGCGACAGTTTCCTGTGGACAAACTCGACGGCCTGCAGCCGAGCATCGAGGCGAAGGGCGACGAAATCTTCGCCCGCATCGCCGGGCAAAAGGTGTCGGGATTCGAAGGCTGGTCGGGACGCGCCGTCGAGTGGGCCATCCGTGACGAGCTTTTCAAGACGCAGCTCTTTCGGTTTGTCGACGTTCTGCCGGCGCTGAATTCGCCCGGCGAAGTCGTCCGGCATCTTCGCGAGTATTTCGATACACCGCATCTGCGTCTCGCGCCGGTGTTACACAAACTGCTGCAGCTCGCAAAAACCGCGCCGCCGCTCGCGAGCTGGATCGTCCGCCGCAACGTCACCGCGATGGCGAATCGTTTCATCGCCGGTCGCAATGCGGAGGACGCGCTGCCGGCTTTGCGAAACCGCGGGCAGCACGGCGTGAATTTTACCGTCGATATCCTCGGCGAGACGGTCGTCAGCGAGCGCGAGGCCGACGATTACGCGTTGAATTATTTTCATCTCATCGAAACCCTCGGACGCGAAATTCCCGATCCGAACATCTCGATTAAAATCTCCGCGCTTTATTCACAAATCAAATCGACCGCGCCGGAAGAGGCGATCGAGCATCTGAAAATTCGGCTGCGTCCGTTGCTGCGCCGGGCGCGCGAGCTTGGCGTGTTTGTCAATTTCGACATGGAAAATTACGCGCTGAAAAATCTCACGCTCGCGCTTTTCAAATCCCTGCTCGACGAGTCTGAATTCAGCACGAACCGGCTCGGCATCGTGATCCAGGCGTATTTGCGCGACAGCGAACGCGATCTCGATGAGTTCTTGAATTGGGCGCGGACGGGTCACGGCCAGTTCACGATCCGGCTCGTGAAAGGCGCCTACTGGGACTACGAGCGCGTCGTCGCGCGCCAGCGCGGCTGGCCCGTGCCGGTGTTTGAAAGCAAGGCGGAAACCGATGCAAATTACGAGCGGCTCACTCGGCGGATGCTGCAGAGCCACGCGATCATTCGTTGCGCGTTTGGCACGCACAACGTCCGCAGCATTGCGCACGCGATTGTTTGCGCCGAAGCGATGGGCCTTTCGGCGCGCGATTACGAATTTCAACTGCTTTACGGAATGGCCGAGCCGGTCGTCGATGCGCTTGTCCAAATGGGCCACGCCGTTCGCGAATATGCGCCGATCGGCGAACTGATTCCGGGCATGGGCTATCTCGTGCGGCGGTTGCTCGAGAACACCTCCAACGAAGGTTTTCTACGCGCGGCGTTCACAGCGCACACGCCTGCAGCCACGCTTCTGAACGATCCGCGCGATCACATCGAGGAGGAGCCACCGACGCATTTCGATCTCGCGCCGAAGCTCGAGTTTCGCAATGAGCCGCCGCTCGATTTTTCTGTGGAATCGAATCGCGAAAAGATGCGCGACGCTCTTGTAAAAGTGCGCGCGCAGTTTGCCGTCCGCGTTCCGCTGCTGATCGACGGCGAGGAAATCACCACGGCGGAAACCATGCTTTCGCGCAATCCAGCGGCACCGGATGAAATCGTCGGACACATCGCCAAAGCCACGCGCGAAGAAGCGGAATGCGCGGTTGCCGTCGCTAAAAACGCGCAGCAGAAATGGCGCGACACACCCGCCAGCGAGCGCGCGTTCATTTTACAAATGGCCGCGCAAATCATGCAGCGCCGCCGTTTCGAACTCGCCGCGCTGGAAATCTTCGAAGCCGGCAAACCGTGGGCCGAAGCCGATGCAGACGTGTGCGAGGCGATTGACTTTTGCAACTTCTACGCTGCCGAGATGCAACGGCTCAGTCATACCCGCGAAACCGACGATGTGCCGGGCGAAATGAACTTCGCGCACTACATTCCGCGCGGCACAGGCGTCGTCATCGCGCCGTGGAATTTCCCGCTCGCGATTTTGTGCGGCATGACAGCGGCGGCGCTCGTCACCGGCAACTGCGTCATCATGAAACCGGCGGAGCAGACATCGGTCATCGCATATCGGCTCGCGGAAATTTTCGCGCAAGCAGGCGTGCCGCGTGGCGTGCTCGGTTTTCTGCCGGGCATTGGCGAGGAGATCGGCGAATTTTTGATCCATAATCCGCAGGTCGATTTCTTCGCGTTCACCGGCTCGAAGGAAGTCGGCCTGAAAATCCACGAGGCCGCCGGCAAAAAATTCGCAAAAGCCATCTGCGAGATGGGTGGAAAAAACGCGATGATCATCGACAGCGATGCCGATCTCGACGAAGCCGTGACTAGCGTGATCACGAGCGCGTTCGGTTACGCCGGACAGAAATGCTCCGCGCTCTCCCGCCTGATCGTGCTCGAGGAAAACTACGACCGCTTTCTCTCGCGCCTCATCGACGCCACGCGCAGCCTGAAAGTCGGCCCGCCGGAAAATCCCGAAGTCACCATCGGCCCGATTATCGACGAAGCGGCGTCGAAGCGGGTGAGGGGATACGTCGAGATCGGCAAAGGCGAAGCGACGCTCGCGTTCGGGGGCGATTCAAACAAAACGCAGCGCGGCTACTTCGTTCCGCCCGTCATCTTCACCGATGTCCCGCCCGACTCCCGCATCGCCCGCGAGGAAATCTTCGGCCCTGTCCTTTCCATCTTCAAACTCGCGAGTTTCGAGGAAGCGCTTGTGCTCGCAAACGACAGCGAATTTGCCCTCACCGCCGGCCTTTACTCGCGCAGCCCGGCGAATATCGAGCGCGCAAAACGCGAGCTTGTCGCGGGCAATGTTTACATCAACCGCCCGATCACCGGCGCGCTCGTGAAGCGCCAGCCGTTCGGCGGATTCAAGATGTCCGGAACCGGCACCAAGGCCGGCGGACGCGATTACCTCCAGCACTTCATGCTGCCGCGTGTCGTCACGGAAAACGTGCTGCGACGCGGATTCGCGCCGGACGAGTAAACGGTCGCGACTCCCACCGCTACGGAACTGCTCCTGCGCGCTCCAACCTTTCTGCCGCCTGCCCCTCGCGCGCAATTCCGCGAGCGACGAAAAGAACCAATTCCATTGAGCCGCCTCTACAGCGCGCTTTGCGCCGGGGCGAATCTCTGCGAAGGTTCGGTGTGGCCAAGACTCCTGACAAATATACCGACGCGCTTGCTGCGACGCGTGCGATTTATGCGGAGCTGGCGCAGCGGCCGATTGAGCGGGCGTGCGAGCGGCGGACGGACTGCTGCCATTTCAAGATGACGGGGCGGACGCCGTTCCTGACGCGCGGGGAGGCGCTCGTGGCGGCAAAGGCTTTGCGCGCGAGCGGACGGAAGAGTTTGCCGGAGCGCGGGGATGGAGCCTGTCCGTTGCTCGATGCACAGGGCCGGTGCTTGATTTATGCCGATCGTCCGTTCGGATGCCGGACGCATTTTTGCGCAGCCGCCGGTGGTCCTTACGCGCGGGGCGACGTGGTCGATCTCATTCACAGGCTCGAGATGATTGACACGCAACTCGGCGGCGATGGTGCGCGGATGTTGCCTGGTGCGATTGCGGATGCGCTGCGGACGATTGCCTGAAGATCAGATGATGCCGCCGCCGACGTGCGGCTTGCCGGTCGAGCCGGGACGGATCGGCGAAACCTTGACGACGTTTTCGCTGTCGTAGTCGATGAGCTTGAGCCAGTCCTCGGTGATGTCGGTGGGTGGAAAGATGTCGTTCTCGGCGTATTCGGCCTCGAGGGAAAGGCGCAGGTCGGCTTCGCTGATGCCTTCCTCCTGCTGCGTGGCGATGGCGCGTTTGATGGCGAGACCTTTCGCGCGCTCAACAATGCTCGCGATGATCGCGCCGCTGATGAGGTCGCCGCGATAAAGGATGTCGCGTTTGCCGCTGCGGAGTGTGACTTCGAGGAATTTGTTTTCGTCGCGATGCGCGAACTGCAGGTCGATGAGCGTGTCCACGAGCGCGTCGATCGCCTGCGGAATGCCGCCCGCGCTTTTCACCAGCTCGGGATCGTAGGGCAGGCCGGGCGTCAGGTAGATTTTGTAAATGTCGCGCGAGCCTTCCTTCGTCGGGCGGTTGACTTTGATTTTCCGGTCGATGCGCCCGGGGCGCAGGATGGCTGGGTCGATCAAGTCGGCGCGATTGCTCGCGAGGATGATGACCACTTCGTTCAGCGAATCGATGCCGTCCATTTCCGTGCAAAACATCGGCACGAGCGTCGAGAGAATATTCGAGTAACGCGAGGCGCGGCGGGTGCCGAGGATGCTCTCGGCTTCGTCGATGAACAAAAACGGGAGAAAACCTTCGCGGCGTTTTTCGCGCGCGGTTTGGAATATTTCGCGCACCATTCGCTCCGATTCGCCGACCCACATGTTGAGGATTTCGGGGCCTTTGATGTGCATGAAATACTCGTGCATCTTTTCGCCGGTCTGCTCCTGGAGCTTTTGCGTGAGATTGTAGGCGGTCGCTTTTCCGATGAGCGTTTTGCCGCAGCCGGGCGGGCCGTAAAGCAGGAAACCTTTCGGCGTGGAGTGCTGGAATTTCGCGAACAAATCGGCGTGCAACAGCGGGAGCTCGATGGCGTCCTTGATCGCGCGCAAGGCCTCGTCCTGTCCGCCGACTTTTTCCCACGGAAGCTCGGGGACATTGTCGAGATAGTAATCCTGCGAGTGCGGGCGCGTGAGCAGCTCGATGGCGATGCGGTAGTTCGGATCGACGCGGACTTCGTCGCCGGCTTTCAGTGTTTCCTTGAGCAAATCCGCGCCGCGCTGAAGCACGATCGACTGCATGCCATGTTCCGTGCCGACGCGCAAACGGTCGGGGCCGATCACTTCGTTTACTTTTGTCACCGGCCCGGTGTTGTCGTAGCCGAGGTCGCCGACGATGGCGAACGCCTCGTTCACGAGCACGCGCGTTCCTTTTTTCAAACGGGTGATCGGCACGCGCGGATCGACATTGCAGTAGTAATCGGAGCCGCCGACGACGATCTGCGCGGTTTCCTTGTTCGGCGCGCCGAGGAACGTGCCGATGCGGTTCGCGGGCGAGGTGACTTTCTTGATGATCCCCTCCATTTTTTCGATGGCCTGCCGCGCCTCGTTCATCGTGTCTTCCTGCTCCGCGATGGTCGCGCGGAGCTCGATCAAATCTTTGCGCAGCGGGTCGCCGGGCGGAAACGAGGCGATGGTGCGCTCGAGCAATTCGAGAGCGGTCAGGCTCTCGTTGCCGGTGGGTTCGTTTTCTTGCATGACCTTGCTTTCAACTATAACGCGACGCGCGAAAGCCGCAAACGCGCGGCCGGTTTCGTGATTTTTTGCGGAGCAACCAAACGCAAGCTCAAGTAAAACTTTCGCACGTCAGTGCGGTGCGTTCTGTAAACCGCGCGCAATTCCGTCGCGAAGCGTGTTGAGAGTAAAAGGCTTGCTGATCACGAGGTCGACGCCAGCGGGATGTTCGCCCATGCCGCTCATCAAATCGCCGAAGCCAGTGAGTAATACCACGGGCATGTGCGGACTGATTTTTTTCACCTCGGCGGCGAGCTGGTCGCCGTTCATTTCGGGCATTGCGCGGTCCGTTAACACCAAATCAAAGGCGCCATCCTGGAATTTTTCCAGCGCTTCGCGGCCATTCGCCGCCGTCTCGATTGTGTGATGATCCTCCCGCAAATAAACGCCGATCACTTCGCGCACGAGCGGCTCGTCCTCGACAACCAGAATGCGCAGCGGTTTCGCGGGCATCTCGGCGGCAGCGGGTTTTTCCACCGGCTTTTGCTCTTTGTAAAGCGGCAGCGAAATCGTGACGGCGGTGCCTTTGCCGAGCTCGCTCTCGATGTCGATTTTTCCGTCGTGACGCCGGACGATGCCGTAAACAATGCCGAGCCCGAGCCCGGTGCCGCGCTCTTCTTTCGTCGAGAAAAATGGCTCGAGACAACGCGAGCGAACTTCGTCCGTCATGCCGATGCCGTTGTCGATGATTTGCAAAATCGCGGAGCCGCCGCGCTTGAATGTGCGCAGCGTGATCGTGCCGCTGCCGGTGATCGCGTCGACGGAATTGAAGATGATATTCGTCAGCATCTCGCGCAGCTCGGCTTCGTTGCCGGAGATCGTCGGGATATTTTCCAGCTCTGTCTTGATGCGAATGTTTACGCCGAGCGCGAGCGCCTGGTCCTTCCATTTCGGCTGCGTGAGCGAGACGACCTGATTCAGCAAATCGTTTAGCGGAACCGGCGCGAAAACCTCCGCTTCCTCGCGATAACGATAAAACTCGCGCAACCTCGAGACGACATTCGCGCTGTCCTGAGCGGCGGTGTGGATCATCTCGAGATAGCTCTTCACTTTTTCCGGATCGCTTAGCATCTCGGAGCGGAGCAGGAGCAATTCGCTGAAGCCCAAAATCGGCGCGAGCGCATTGTTAAAATCGTGTGCGATGCCGCTCGCCATGCGGCCGAGCGCATGCAGCCGCTCGCGCTGGATCGCGTGCTCCTGCTGCTCGCGCAATTTCGCCATCGCCTCGGCGAGCTGACGATTGCTCTCGCGCAACGCGTCCTCCGCGCGTTTTCGCTCGACGATTTCGCGCTGCAATTTTTCATTCGCCTGCACGAGGTCCGCAGTGCGCTCGTTGACGCGGCGCTCGAGCTCGCCATGCGCGCGCTGCAATTCCTGCTGCGAACGTTTGCGCTCCTGCGCGTAACGCATCGCGCGAATCAGCGAGCGATTGTCGACGTGGCCTTTGACCAGATAATCCTGCGCGCCGCGCTGCACGGTTTCCATCGCGAGCTCCTCGTCGTCCATCCCGCTGAGCACGATAATCGGCACATCGGGCGCGGCTTCGTGCATTTTGGAAAACGTCTCGAGCCCTTCACTGTCGGGCAGGCTGAGATCGAGCAGGATCAACTGCACGCCCGGCAGCACCGTGCGCTCGATGCCTTCGCCCAGCGTGCTCGCGCGGATGATTTGAAAATTCGCATCGCCCGTCTTGAAAAGCATCTGCTGCAAAAGACGAACGTGCTTATCGTTATCCTCTACGAGCAGCACGTTTACCTTGTTTGAATCCATGGGAAATTAGTCCTTCGGAAGCTTCACCACCTTGAGCCAAAACTCCTCGATACCACGCACCATATTCATGAGATGGTCGTGATCCGATGGCTTGGTGATGTAGGAATTCACGTTCAGATTGTAAGCGCGCAGGATGTCCTCTTCGGCCTGCGAGCTCGTTAAAATAACTACGGGTATGCGGCGAAATTGCGTGTCTGCCTTGATCTCTGCGAGCACTTCGCGGCCGTCTTTGCGCGGCAGATTGAGATCGAGCAAAATCAAATCGGGGCGGGGCGCCGAGGCAAACTCGCCGGTGCGGCGCAGGAACGCGATCGCTTCCTCGCCATCTTTTGCAACGTTGACGCGGTTTTTAACACCGGCCATTCCGAACGCCTCCTGCATGAGCCGCACATCGCCCATGTTATCTTCGACGAGCAAGATTTCGACGGGCCGGACGCGTTCGGAATTCATGCGCGAAGGAGGTTAGCCAAATCCCGGAGAACTTTCAGTAACTTTCGCTTTTTCCCCGGAAATGAATCGCCCGATCTCCACCGCGACGAGGCAAACGTCATCCACAAACCCGCGCGAATGCGAGAACTGCTGCACCTCTCCGAGCAATTCATCCAGCAGCTTCGCGCCGGGAATCGCGAGCCGCTGCTGCACTGCCGCCACCAGACGCGGCTGGTCGAAATATTCGCTGCCATCGCCTTCCACCTCATAAAGCCCGTCGGTGAACATCAGCACGATGTCGTTTGGCTCCGCGCGCGAGGTGAGCGTCTCATAGCGCGCATCCTCGAACACTCCGAGCGCCGAACCGGGACGGCCTTCCTTCGACGCGAGCGGCTCGACCACGCCCGCCGCGCGGCGCACGTGCAGCGGCTTCGGATGGCCAGCGTTTGCGTAGCGCATCTCGCCCGTTTTCACATCGATGAACAAATAGAATGCCGACGCAAACATCGGCGTCCGCGTGCGGCGCAAAATCGAAAGCAGCGCGTGATTGATTCGCGTCAAAAACTCGCCCGGATCATCCGCCACGCCGTGCAGCTCCTCGATCAGCGCGCGCTGAATCGCCGTCACGAGCGCCGCGCGCACACCGTGTCCCATCACGTCGCAGATAAACACGCCCGCTTGCGTATCCGAGATCGGCAGCACGTGGAAAAAATCGCCGCCGACCACACCCGTCGGGAGATACTTCGAGTAAAAACGCAGCGCGCTTTCCTCAGGTTTCGCGTTGCGCGGAAACGCCGGGAACTGCTGCGGCAAAAACGCCTGCTGGATTTCGCTCGCCATGTCGAGGTCGTCCTCCATCTGCAGGTTTTTCGAGCGCAGCTCCTCGTTGTAAATCGCGAGTTGCTCCTCCTGCAATTTCCGCTCCGTGATGTCGCGCCCGATTCCCACGATGCCGACGATCTCACCGTCGCGACTGCGCAGCGGCACTTTCGTCGTCGAGAGCCAGCGCCGGACACCATTGCCGCTCACCGGCTCCTGGCGGTTCACGATCGACTTGCCCGTGCGCATCACCAGTTGGTCGTCCGCCTGGAATCGCACCGCGGTTTCGTGCGGGAAAAAATCGAACACCGTCTTGCCGACGACCTCCTCCATGCTGTGAGCGCCGAGCGAGCGCTGGTGCGCGATGTTATCGAGCTGATAACGCCCGAAGAGATCCTTCACGTAAATCGAGTCGAGCAGATTGTTGATCACATTGCGCAGAAGATTCCGCTCCTCCGCGAGTTGCTTCTCCCCCTCCGCACGCTTGAGCGCGTAGCGAATCGCGCGCACGAGCAGATGCGCATCGACGTGGCCTTTGACCAGATAATCCTGCGCGCCGCATTCCACCGTTTCCACCGCCAGCGTCTCGTCGTCGAGCCCGCTGAGCACAATCACCGGCACCTCCGGCGCGGTTTGGTGAATGCGCAAAAACGTATCGAGCCCCTGACTGTCCGGCAGCGACAAATCGGTGATCACCACATCGATCTCGTGTCCCGCCAGCCGCTCGAGCGCGTGATCGAGCCGCGCTGCGCTCTCGATTTCAAACTTCGTCTGCGCCTCGCGCAGGATCTCCGTCAGCAAACGCACATCGCCCGCATTATCCTCGACGATCAAAACGCGCACCGGCTTTGAAGTGGAGATCGGTTCGTTCGGCAAAGTGTGTGAAGTTAAAAATGCGCGCGGTAGCAGCGAGCGTCAAACAAATCGACGCGCGCATTTTTGCCGTTTCCAAATGCACGGACTCGCCGTAAATATCCTCATGCCTGCAACCACCCAGAGACTCGGCGTTCTTAAGACTTACAAGCTCTACATCGGCGGAAAATTTCCGCGCAGCGAAAGCGGACGGTATCTCGCCGCTCGCGGTGCGGACGGGAAAAACATTCTCGCGAATTACTGCAACGCGTCGCGCAAGGATTTCCGCGACTCGGTGCTGGCGGCTCGCAAGGCGCAGCCGGGCTGGGCAAAGAGCAGCGCGTATCTGCGCGGGCAGATTTTGTATCGCGCTGCGGAAATGCTCGAGAATCGTGCCGCGGAGCTGGTGGAGGAGGTGCGACGCTCGGGTCGCGGTGATGCGGAGACGGAGGTGAATCTCGCGATCGACCGGCTGGTGCATTACGCGGGATGGACGGATAAGTTCGCGCAGCTTTTCAGCGCCGTGAATCCGGTGGCGAGTTCGCATTTTAATTTCACCACGCCCGAACCGACCGGCGTGGTCGTGGCGGTGTGTCCCGATGCGCCGGCGCTGCTGCCATTGGTGTCGCTGATCGCGCCGGCGATCGTGAGTGGCAACTCGGTGATCGTGCTGGCGTCCGAGGCGATGCCGCTGCCGGCGATTACGTTTTCCGAAATCCTCGCGACGAGCGATCTGCCGGGCGGAGTGGTGAACATCCTCACCGGCACGCGCGCAGAGCTCGCGCCGCATTTCGCGAGTCACATGGATGTGAACGCAATCGTCGATGGCTCGGGCGATGCCGATGTTTCGCAGAAGCTCCAGCTCGGCACGGCGACGAACCTCAAGCGCTGCACGCGCCGCACGCTCGCCGCGCGCGATTGGGCTTCGGAAAAAGCGGAGGATCCTTACTGGATTTTGGACACCGTCGAGTTCAAGACGGCGTGGCACCCGATCGGTCTCTAACGAATGCGCGCTCTGCTGATCGTCCTCGATTCGGTGGGAGTCGGCAACGCGCCTGACGCAGCAAACTACGGTGACGCTGGCGCGGACACGCTCGGGCACATCTTTGCGCACAAGACGGACCTCTCGCTGCCGACGCTCTTTTCGCTCGGGCTCGGCGAGATTCTCGCGGGCCGAGTTCATGACGGCGCGAGCAAACGTTATGGCGCGAGCTACGGTCGCATGCGCGAGCGCTCGGCGGGCAAGGACACGACGACCGGGCATTGGGAAATCGCGGGCGTGATTCTCGACGAGCCGTTCACAGTCTATGAAAAATTTCCTGCGCGTCTCGTCGAGGCGATCGAGACGGAGGCGAAGGTGGAATTCATCGGCAACTACGCGCAGAGCGGCACGGTGATTCTGGATCAACTCGGCGCGGAGCATTGCAAGACCGGCAGGCCGATTCTCTACACCTCCGCCGATTCCGTGCTCCAGATCGCCGCGCACGAAGACGTGGTGCCGCTCAAGCGCCTCTACGAAATCTGCCGCATCGCGCGGCGCATTTGTAATCCATACCGAATCGGTCGGGTAATCGCGCGTCCGTTCACCGGGAAGCGCGGCAAATTCGTGCGCACGGCGGGCCGGCACGATTACTCGATGGTGCCGCCGCGCACCGTGCTCAACGCCATTTCCGAAGCGGGTTTTGTCGTCGAGGGCGTCGGAAAAATCGGCGATATTTTTGCGCGCAGCGGCGTGACGCATGCGCATCCGACGAAATCGAACGACGAGGGTATGAAAGCGATCGAGCGGCTCTGGCACTCGACGCACGAAGGACTGATCTTTGCGAATCTGGTCGATTTCGACATGCTCCACGGTCATCGCCGCGATGTGCAGGGCTATGCACACGCGCTCGTCGCATTCGACGAGTGGCTGCGCGATTTCATCGAGGAGGTCGAGGACGAGGATCTCGTGATCATCACTGCCGATCATGGCAACGACCCGACTTTTCGCGGCACCGATCACACGCGCGAGGAAGTGCCGCTCATCGCGATCAGCGACGGACGCACCGGTCCCATCGGCGTGCGCGAGACTTTCGCCGATGTCGCCGCGACGCTCGCGCAGTTTTTCCACATCAAGGAAAAATGGCCCGTCGGAAAATCGTTCTTCGATTTCAACCGGAAACCCGTTCGCCATTTTCGTCCGCGCAAATAAATGCACGTCCCGAGTCTCATCGAAAAAAAACGCGAAGGCGGCGAATTGAGCGACGCGGAAATCGATTTCGTCATCGGCGCCTTCACGCGCGGCGATATGCCGAATTACCAGATGAGCGCGCTCGCGATGGCGATTTTCTTTCGCGGCATGACGCCGGTGGAAACGACGCATCTCACCCGGGCGATGATGAACAGCGGCCGCGTGCTACGTTATACTGAAAACACACCGTTAAAAGTCGATAAACACTCCACCGGCGGTGTCGGCGACAAGGTTTCGCTCGTGCTCGCGCCGTTGCTCGCGTGCGACGACGTATGGGTGCCGATGATTTCCGGGCGCGGACTCGGCATCACCGGCGGCACGCTCGACAAGCTCGAAAGCATTCCCGGTTTCAACGTGAACCTCGACGAAGCAACGGCGCTCGCGCAGCTCGAAAAAATCGGCGTGTTCATGATCGGGCAGACTGCGGACATTTGCCCGGCGGACAAAAAACTTTACGCGTTGCGCGACGTGACCGGCACCGTGCCATCGCAGCCGCTCATCGTCGCGAGCATCATGTCGAAAAAGCTCGCCGAGTCGCTCGACCGGCTCGTGCTTGATGTGAAATTCGGCGCGGGCGCATTCATGAAAACACGCGCGGACGCGGAGCAACTCGCGCTAGGAATGACCGCCGTCGGCGAACCGCTTGGCGTAAAGATTACCTATCTGCTTTCGCCCATGAACGAGCCGCTCGGCGGCACGGTCGGTAACGCGCTCGAAGTGCGTGAAGCGGTGGAAACGCTGCAAGGACGCGGCCCCGCGGATCTCGTAGAACTCGTGCTCGATTTGAGCGAACGTGTTGCGAACGCGCCGCGCGCGACTTTGGAAAAATGGCTGAACGACGGAACTGCGTGGAAAAAAATTGTCGCGCTGGTCGAAGCACAGGGTGGCGATGCTTCCGTGCTTGAAAAGATCGGCGAGATTCATCGCGCCCCGTCGCGCCATTTGATCGGCGCACCACGCAGCGGAATCATTGCAAAAATGGATGCTGAGTTGATCGGTCGAGCATGTGTGCAACTTGGCGCCGGCAGAGCGAAGGCAACCGATAGGATTGATTTCGCCGTTGGCTGTAGCGCGATTAAAAAAGTCGGCACAAAAGTCGAGCGCGATGAGCCACTGCTGATCGTCCATGCTCGTGACGAAGGTAGTTTCCAGGCGGCTTGGCCGCTGATTCAGCAGGCGGTCGAGGTCGGCTAATCCGGCTGCGGCGCCGAGTCCGCTTCCGCATAACTCGTGAGCCGTCCTTCGAGCTCCGGCGGAACGTGCGCGCGAATGTGAACGACATCCTCTTCGTAGCGCAATTCCAGCACGTGCCCCACGCGATGAATCTCGGCGATCAACGCCGATTGGCGGGCAGGAATGCGATAGGCCGCCCGCAGCCGCCACGCGCTGAGCTGATGCTCCAGCTCGGCGAGCATTTCAGCCATGCCTTCACCGGTGCGCGCCGAAATCGCGACGCTGTTTGGGATCGCGCTAAGCTGCGTCCGGATCAGCTCGCGATTTTCGACGGCATCCACTTTGTTAAAAACGGTCAACGTCTGCTTTCCATGCGCGTCGAGCTCGCGGACGACCGCATTCACCGCAGCGATTTGCTCCTCGAAATTTGGATGACTCAAATCGACGACGTGAATCAGCAGGTCGGCTTCGTGCACTTCCTCGAGTGTCGCTTTGAATGACTCGATGACGGTGTGCGGCAGTTTCTTGATGAAACCGACCGTGTCGGTGAGCAGCACTTTTTGTTTGTTCGGCAGCACGAACTGCCGCGTCGTCGGGTCGAGCGTCGCGAACAATTTGTCCGCCGCCAAAACATCCGCGCCCGTCAGCTTGTTTAACAACGTCGATTTGCCCGCATTCGTGTAGCCGACGAGGGAGGCGACGGGCCAGTGATGCCGCCGCCGGCCTTCGCGCTGAATCAAGCGGTGCTTTCGCACTTCCGCCAGGTCGCGCTCAAGTTTCGCGATCCTCTCCTGCACACGACGGCGATCGACTTCGAGCTGCGTCTCGCCCGGCCCGCGTGTGCCGATGCCGCCGCTCTGGCGCGAAAGGTGATTCCACATCCGCGTGAGGCGCGGGAGCAGATATTGCAATTGCGCGAGCTCGATTTGCAGCCGGCCTTCACGAGAACGCGCGCGCTGCGCAAAGATGTCGAGGATGAGCTGCGTGCGATCGAGAATTTTGCGCGACGTCAGTTTTTCCAAATTGCGTCCCTGTGCGGGCGAGAGCTCGTCATCAAAAATCACCGACGTCACATCGTCGCGCCGGCATTGCTCGGCGACGTGCTCGGCTTTGCCTTTGCCGATGTAAAATGGCGCGGTCGGCTGGTCGAGCCGCTGCGTGACGGTGCCGACGACTTCTGCGCCGGCGGAGCTGGCGAGCTCGGCGAGTTCGTCGAGCGACTCGCGCAGGTCCCACTTGCTGACGCCATCGCGTTCGAGGCCGATCAAAAGGGCCTTTTCCTTTTGGTGCGGTTTGGTGTCAAACATTCTGTGCGGCGGAAAGCGAGCGCGCTTTCTGCACGATGATCGCGATGGCGGATTCGAAAGGGAGATGCGTCAAGTTCAGCGCTTCAAAAGTAGGTTCGCGTCGGAACCACGTCAATTGGCGTTTCGAGTAGCGCCGCGTTGCCTGCTGAATTTGCGCGATTGCATCGGTCTGCGAAATTTCCCCACGCAAGCACGCCCGGGCTTCACGCAAACCGATCACCTGGGCCGCTGTCGGGCCTACTTCACCAAGGGCGCTCACTTCGTCCAGCAGTCTTTTTTTAAACATTTGTTCTGTCCGCTCGTCGATGCGTGCGTAGAGCTCATCACGGTCGCGCGTGAGGAAAAAACCGGAGCTGTTTTTCGGCGGGTTCGCCCATGCTTCGCGAAAGGAGGAAAACGATTTTCCGGTAAGCACACAGACTTCAATCGCGCGCACGAGCCGGCGTCTATTTTTCATGTCGATCAACGTAGAGCCGTCCGGATCGAGCGCGGCGTAGCGCGTTTGCAGCTCCTCGAGCGAAGCTGCGTAAAGTTCCGCGCGCAACCCGGTATCGGCATTCGGCAAATCGGACAAGCCGTGCGTTAGCGCACGCACATACAAGCCCGTGCCGCCGGAAACCAGCACGCGCTTTCCGCGCGCGGCAATTTCCCGAGCCCGTGCGGAAGCGAGCTGCGCGAAATGCGCCACGTCGAATTTTTCCGTCAACGGAATCTCGCCGATCAAGTGATGGCGCGCCTTTGCGAGTGTTTCGCGATCAGGCTTCGCCGTCAAAATATCGAGCCCGGCATAAATCTGAAACGCGTCGGCGCTGATGATTTCCGCGCCTGTTTGCGCGGCGACTTCAGCGGCGATTTCCGTTTTTCCCACAGCCGTCGGGCCGACGATGAAAAGCATCCTTTTTAAAAGCCACAGACGAACCCGGATGAACACAGATTTTGTTCAGCACACGGGCAAAATTTTGTTTGTTTGCGCTCATCGAGACGCTAGCATCCGCCGCGCTATGAAATGGCCGACTCTGTTTTTGTTCTCCGCAATCGCGATGTTCGGAACTGCGTGCGAAAAGCACCACGTTGCCGAGCTCACGCAGCTCGAGGAATCGCACGAGCGGAGCACCGAGCCGGACGGCGAAGTCAAAGAGGAGCGCACCGGCATTGAGCGGCCTGATCAAAATGTGAAGCAGGCTCCCGACGCGCCCGGCCCCAAATATTTCGGGCATTAGCGCAGCGCGTTTCCGACGATTTTCCCGGTCAAAAATCGCAACACCGCTGGATTTAACCGTAGCAAATCAAGCGTTAAACTTCCGAGGCGCGGCTGCATCACGGCACGCTTCGCGATTTCGTTGACCCAAAGCCGGTCACGATAAAGCAGCGCATGTTCGCGCGCATAATCGGCAGGCGGCGAATGCGCGATGAGGTGACGCGCGGCGAGTTCACCGGATGCGAGCGCGTAGTAAATTCCTTCGCCGGTGAACGGCTCGACCACGCGGGCGGCATCGCCAATGAAGAAAAGATTTTCGTGCGCGGGCGCGATCGCACGACGGGCGAGGGGAGTGATCGTGCGCCAGGAATGATCCGGCGCGATCGCAAATTGCGCTTCAGCCCATTTCTTCAGCGCGTCGATGTGATGCGGTTTTCCGACGAGACAGAGATTGAGTTGATCGTTGCCGACGCTCGACATGCCGCAATAACCATCCGGCAGAAAACGAAGCACAACGCGATTTCCAAAATCGCGCGGTAATGGCAAATGCGTCTGCAGTGCGACGCGGTCTTTTTTCGATGATGGCAAAAGGCCGAGCAATCTTGCGACCGTTGAGTTGCGGCCATCGGCTGCGACGACTTTTTTTGCGCTGATGCATTCGTCGCCGACACGAATTCTCCAGCCGCGCTCGATTGATGTTACCGCTGCGTTTTGCCGAATCTCCGCGCCGCATTCTCCCGCGTGTTGCAGCAGCAGATGATCGAATTGCGAACGCTTCACGGCGATCTCTCCGTGTTCGTTTGCGTTCAGTGCAAACTTTGCCGATTGCCCGCGAAGTCCGATGAATTCTACTTCCGCGAGCTTCGAGTGCGGCAATGTGAGCACGCCTTCAGTTAGTCCAAGCCGGTCGAGAATCGGCCTGCAACCCGGATTGAGACAATCGCCGCAGACTTTCTCGCGCGGAAAAATCGCCTTTTCGAGCAGCAGCGTTTTTAGTCCCGACTCCGCGCAAAACGCGGCGCACGTCGAGCCGGCAGGCCCGCCGCCGACCACCGCGACATCGTAAGTATGCGCCACGTTTTAAACAAACGCTTCCGCCACCGCATCCGCCATCAGCTTGCCTTTGCGCGTGAGCACGAGCCGGCCGTTGCTGTTTTCCAAAAGTCCGAGCTCGCGAAATTCGCGCATCTGCTCCCGCCAGGGCGTGATCGCGCTGACTGGAACTCCGCGATTTGTGCGCAAGCCAAACGCGAGCGTTTCGCCGAGCTTCGTCGCATCGGAAAGCTGCTCGGTAAACGATGCCGTGGAATCGCCCGCAAAAATCCGATCCGCATAGTCCCGCGAATCCGGCACGTTTTGCCAGCGCTGCGCACCGACGGTGGAAAACGCGCTCGGCCCGATGCCGAGGTAATCCCGGCCATCCCAGTAGGCAAAATTGTGGAGCGATTCCCGCCCCGGTTTTGCGTAGTTGGAAACTTCGTAATGCACGTAGCCGGCCGCGCCGAGCGCATCCATCGTGATCTCGTAGAAATCGGCATCGCGATTCTCATCCTGCGCAAACTCGCGCGTCTGCAGTTTGCGGAAAAATTCCGTGTCCTCCTCGTAAGTGAGGCAATACGCCGAGACGTGTTCCGGCTGGAGCGCGCCCGTTTTTTCCAGCGTGCGCATCCATTGCTCGTGCGACTGGCCGGGGATCGCAAACATCAGGTCGATGTTGATGTTGTCGAATCCGGCCTCGCGCAAGGTGTCGAACGTCCGTTGCGACTGCGCGGCGGTGTGCGCACGCCCGAGCGTTTTCAAAACGGAATCGTCCCACGATTGCACGCCCATGCTGATGCGATTGACTCCAAGCGCGCGGAGCAGGCGCGCTTTTTCCGCGGAGACTGTCGCGGGATTGATTTCAAAAGTGAACTCCACGAGCCGGCCGGGGTCGAATCGTTCGCGCAAGCGCGGGAGCAAAAACTCGAGCTGCGAAAGCGAGAGTGCGCTCGGTGTCCCGCCGCCGAAATAAATCGTCTCCGGCTCGATCTTGAAAGCGCCAGCCTGCCTTTCGATCTCGATCAGCAGCGCGTCCAGAAACCGCTGCGATTTGTTCCGCATCGCCGTCTCGACGTGGAAACTGCAATACGGGCAAAGCTTCGCGCAAAACGGAATGTGGACGTAGAGATGTCGAATCGGATTTTTAGCCACGGATGAAGGCGGATGAGACACGGATTCTTGCCGTGGACTTTTTAATAACATTCCTTTTCATCCGCGTCCATGCGGCTTCCCTGCCGGTTGTCCGTGTTGCTCCGCGTTTATCCGTGATTAAATTCGATCTAGTGCGGCGTTGCCTTTTCCGCGCCGAGGCCGGTATTTGCGCGCACGGCCAGCTCTGCGAATTTCGCCTCGGCGGATGGTTCGCGCCGGAGGAATGTCCCGACGATCGCACCGAGAAAACCGAGCGGAATGCTGACGATGCCCGGGTTTTCGAGCGGGAAAATCGGCGGGCGCTGGAGGAGGTGCCGCGCATTTGCCGCGGTCGCCGCAGTGTCGATGCCCATGATGCTCGGTCCGACTAAAATCAATGCGAGCGATGCGACAAGACCGGTCGCGAGTCCGAGCACCGCGCCGGTGGTGTTAAAGCGCTTCCAGAAAATCGACAGCACCACGACCGGCAGGTTCGCCGACGCCGCGACGGCAAATGCAAGCGCGACGAGAAACGCGACGTTCGCCGTCGGCCCGAGAAGGATCGCGATGCTGATGGCGATTGCGCCGACGACAAACGCGGTGATCCGCGCGACCCGGACTTCCTGGCCGGCGCGCTGCTCACGGCCATGGTGGATGACGTTGGTGTAAAAATCGTGCGCAAAGGATGTCGACGCACTGATGGTCAGGCCGGCGACCACTGCGAGGATCGTCGCGAACGCGATCGACGAGATGAACGCGAAGAAAACATCGCCGCCCAATGCCTGCGCGAGCAGGGGAGCGCTCATGTTGGTTCCGCCGCCGGCTTTGATTTTATCCGGCCCGACAATCGTCGCCGCGCCGAAGCCGAGGAACGTCGTCATGATGTAAAAGCAGCCGATCAGCACCATCGCCCAGACCACGCTGATGCGCGCCGTTTTCGCATCGGGCACGGTGTAAAAGCGGATCAAGATATGCGGCAGCCCCGCCGTGCCAAAGATGAGCGCAAGGCCGAGCGAGATCAGGTCGAGCGCGCCGTAGGGAGGCTTGAAGCGCAGCCCCGGCGTGAGGAAATCCTTGGTGATTTCCACGCCTTTATCGTGATAAGTCACGTGCGAGATCGCGGCGAAAAAGTTGGCAAAGCTCCATCCGAAATGCGCGAGCACCAGCAGGCTCAAAAGGATCGTTCCGGCGATAAGCAGGATGGCCTTGATGATTTGCACCCAGGTGGTTGCGAGCATTCCTCCGAAAATGACGTAAATGATCATCAGCACACCTACGCCGATCACCGCCGTTGTGTAGTTGATCCCGGAGCCTTTCAAAAGCAGCGCGACCAGCGCTCCCGCGCCGACCATTTGCGCGATCATGTAAAAGGTCGAAACCGTCAGCGTGCTCAGCGATGCCATTGCGCGCACCGGCCGCGGACTGAGCCGATACGCGAGCACATCGGCCATCGTGTATTTGCCCGTATTGCGCAGCGGCTCGGCGACCACGAGCAGCACGGTCAGATACGCCACGAGCCAGCCGACGGAATACATAAAACCGTCGTAGCCTTGGAACGCGATGATCCCCGCGATCCCGAGAAACGACGCCGCGCTCATGTAATCGCCGGCGACCGCAACGCCGTTTTGCCAGCCGGTGATGCGGCGTCCCGCGGCGAAATAAGCAGCCGTCCCGCGCGAGCGCTTCGCGGCCCAGTAGGTGATCCCGAGCGTCACCCCCACGAACAACAGAAACATGATCAGCGGAGTGGACATCGGATTTTAGATTTTGGATTTCGGCTTTGCGATTTTTGAGAGGATATCCGCCGCCGCCTTGTCGAAACGATTCGCCGCCCGCACATAGAGCGCCGCGATGATCCACGCCATGAAAAACTGCGACAGCGCG